>CAOJBY010000012.1 GCA_948330435.1 uncultured Lachnoclostridium sp.
AACTTCAACGGATAACTACAAATTATCAATATATTGTATTATTCTGTTTTCTCTCTTATTGTATTACCATATTTATAAAAATTGCAATTTAATACACTTATATTTATTACAACACATTTTATCATATTTTTGGGCGATTGTTCTTCAATTGATTGTTTTTGACCGTAAATTGTTAATCTTTCTGTATTTGAATTTTTAATAGGCCTTACGATTATTGCAAAATACTTTCTTAAAAAATTATCTTTAAATTTTCATATTTTATTTGTGACAGGGCTGCCAAAAGATATTTACAGTATTTAATAATTCTTTTTTGTTTTCTATATATTTTTGCAATCTTTAGATAGAAAAAGAATTTAATAATAAAATCATTTTTTAAATAATTTCTATTTTTATCATATATTTTTTTGTAACCTTCTAAAATCAAATTATAATCTTTGGTTATCTGAAATGAATCATGCCGTGTATAGATAAATAATGGTTGCGTAATTCCAATTGCTTTATATCTTTTTATCATTCTTATCCACAAATCATAATCTTGCTTCGATGGCATTGTTTCATCAAACATTCCAACATCAAAAAAACAATCCCTTTTAATTAGTGCCGTAACTGTTGGACCTATATAATTATAAATCATTAGCCTATATAAATTCCCTTCTGTTACAAAATTCTCCGGTTTAGTATATAAGCGTTTTATGTTTGATTTAATTACATAACCATTAGAATAAACCATACCAATATTATCAGTGAAATATGACAACTGTATTTCCAATTTATTTTTCAGCCATATATCATCATCATCTAAGAAAGCCAAATAAACTCCCTTTGCATAGTATGCACCAATATTTCTTGCTGCATTTGCCCCCTGTTTGCCTTTCGTTGTAAGGTATGTGATATTTTTGGTCGCACAATATTTTTTAATTTTAATACTATACTTCGAGTTACACATATTGTCATCAACAACAATGATTTCAATGTTTTTATAAGTTTGTTGCATAATACTTTTAATTGCCTTTGAAATATAACATAAATCTCTGTTACATGTTGGAACAATAACGCTTACTAACCTATTTTCCACCATCTTTTATCCCTTCCTTCATGCATTAATTTTCCTCCTGTGAATGGCCTTATCTCTTATCTATCTCTTTATCCCATTACAAACTCACATTCCCATCAACACAACAACTCATAATCCTCCTCACACAAAGCCACTCCAACCCCCGTTATCCCAGTCATTAGGGAAACCTGATAATACTCCTGGGGAAGCATTCCTTTCTCCTTTTCCCACATCCATAAGATCCGGCCAAGCAGCTTTTCTCTCTTCTCCTCCAATCTCTTATCCGGATATTCCCTAAGATAATGCCCCATAATCCAGTAAGTTCCGGAAAGGCCGTGGCACAGACATACGGATTCTGTCTCCGGATATAAGCACAGTGCCCTAACGCACCGTTCAATATCTTTCTGAACCCCCACATGTTCCCGGAATTCTTTCAAATGCTTCAACCTCATCCTGGTCAAAAGGATTCCTGCTGCCCCATGACACCATGCATTGAGATCCTTTCTGTCCGAATCCTCATTTCTCAGATCCCTCCAATTGCCAGACTCTTTTGAATACAGGCAGTCTTCATAATCAAGAAGTTCACAGATTCTTTCGTAATAACGTTTGTCCCCTGTAATCTCCAACAGATAAGAATAAGCCAGAATATACCCACTGTTCCCGTGGGCCATTCCCGCCAAAGCTTTCTTCATTGCACCATAGAATCCATACCCTGTTTCCTGCTTCTCTGCCCGTTCCCAGATACGCTCCCCCAGTTCCACGGAAGCCTCCAGATATTGTTTATCATTGATCTCTTTGTAAAGCTTTAGCAGCACCACAGCCGCCCCCGCAAGGCCAGACAGGAAGTCAGATGCTTCATCTTCTTTTATTTTCTTAAACAATATCTGACTGTGGGCTTTGGCATAGTCCAGACAGACCTGCTCCCCGGTGATCTGGTAAAGCAGCAGATACGTATAAACTACCGAGCCTTCTCCGATAAATGCCCCTGTATGGACGGATTCTGACTTTTCCCCATCTTTCAAAAGTCTTTCCGTATAGGCAAAAAGCTTCTTCATCACCAAACCGTAGATCCTCTCAATAGCACTTTCCGGATATTTTTTGAGAGCCATTGCAAGGAATACAGCCACACCACCAATTCCATCATATAAATACATACCATGGGGTACAAATCCCCAGCTTTTCTCATCAAAAAACCGCAGACCACTCCAGTTTATGTCCTCATCCTCCCCATAAATAATAGCCATTCGGCAAATGGTCTCTGCTATCTGCCAAATCATGTTCTCTTTTGAAACGGAAGCTTTCGGCTCATTTGCCATATCGTCATTCCGGTGAACTTCCTTTCTCTCTCTCAGTAAGGCCAATGACAATTTTATAAACCGTAGTTGTTCTTTCTTGTCTTCCGGATTTAATGTTTCCGCCTTTTTTCTCCAAACTTCATAGGGAGACTCGGCAAAAAACTCCGGATATTCTCCCCCGTCCCCGTCCAATAAAGCTTTTCCCTTTCCCCTTACATAGAAAATGGGTGCATCCATCCTCCCCAATGCTTGGCGTTCATAAGCATGAACGGAGGTTTGCATATTCTGTTTATCCAATATATGCAAAAACAAATCCCGTTTCTGTTTGCTTTTCAGGAATTCCGGAAACAGGGACATATTCAGATCCATACTATATTGTTGTGTATGGCGAAGCAAAACTCGGCCCTCGTATACAAAGAATTTTTCCAGCCTTTCCATTATGTCTTTCTTTTGATCCAGCACGTAGTCATATGCCTCTGCAAAGCCTTTGCATATCCACTCTTCAAAATCTGCGGGATTTACTTCCCTATTTTGATATGTAGGAAGACTTCCGCTGACCCCGATCTCTACTGGTTTGTATTCAATGTGAATCTCTGAACTCTTGGGCCGACAGATCACAGGCAGGCGAAAGGGGGTCATCTCCTTGCTGTTTTTATGGAGTGCACTTACAATCACCCCCGCTTCCTGATCTCCCCATGCCATTACCGGTAAAAGACCCGTATACAATACAGAATCACCGATTGCATCACGCACCATCTCTTCCGCATTGTGAATATCTTTTTGCTGTCGGCATCCAGGGAATGTCTCCAGATCCAATAGCACAGGATACTCACCCACTGACAAGAGGTTCTCCCCGTGAATATCCGTTGCTCCCATAAGATAGCAGAGAAACAGAAGAATTCCGGTTCGTTCAAAATACCTTTCTACCTCTTCCATGCTTTTGCAGTCGATTTTCTCTACAAACTCCTCCCAGCCATAGTCGCCACAGTTTACAATCTGAAGCTTTCTTCCCGATAGGCCACAGCCATTCATAAGGTCCCCATATATTTCCTCAAACAAAATCTCTTTCCCCACATTGTGAGGTTTATAGATAAGCGTACAGCCATTATCCAGCAGGATCTTTGTAACCGCTCTCCCTCCCCGATGGCAGTCGGACAATCTGGTATCCATGTGAATCATGCTCTGAAAATCACGTCCAGAGCACAATTGCTTTATCAGGGACCCCCTGTCTCTCTGTAACGCCGCCCCAACCTCCCACATCAGTCCTATAGTCTGATAAATCTGTAGAAACAGCAGCCTTTTCATCTCTAAATAATTTTCACAAAGGTTATCTATATAATCCGGATTCTCCAAAAATCGCTCCTGGTAATCCGTGTATTCTTCTTCGCTGTTTTTTCCTTTCAAAAGCCCCTTTTTCTTACATTCATGAATGTCCTGAATCAAAACTTTCAGTGGTATTTTCTCAATTCTTTTATACAGGTTTTCCGCAATATCCTGCAATGCATTCTCCAAAAGGGATGTATCTTTTGTAATCCAATAAAAATAGGCAGCTTTTATAAATATGCGATAGAATCCGGAGAATGAACCATTCGGCAATAAGTCGCTCTCTCCTGCCACCTTTTCTGTAAGAGACTTCCTGTAGCATGGTTCTATCAACATTGATATATGCGTCTCTTCTTCCTGTTCTTCCGTTGGCATGGCTCCTTCCATTTCCTCTTGTAATATACACTTACAAATCTCTGTTCCTAAAACCTTTTGCCAAAAATCAATGTTTTCTTTTATCTCATTTGTGTAGCTCATAGGTTCTCCTTGTTTCACTGGTATGCTTTTTAGAATTTGGCCACCATAAGTTGCTTCTGCTTAAAAAAGTCCTTCCTTTTACAATACTGTTTAATCCTGCATTACAAAAGGAAGGATGTGATTCACTAATATCTCTTCTCAAATACTTATTGTTCTTTACTAATAATGATTATTTAGGGAACTCATCTTTTATGGATTACAGCATAGCAAAGTAATAAAGGCACCATAAGAATAAGTAATTGAATAAGTTCCTTCTTCTGGCATTATGCCAACTTTATCTGTTTCTTCCAGTTCTAGAAAAAGGTTTCCAATAGCTTCATTCTCATTTTTCATAGTCATATACCTCCTAAATTCATATTAAAATATCAACTTCAAAATGCTCGTCATCGTATTGAAAGCTAATGTTGCCATTATATCTTTCCACAATACGTTTTACACTCTCCACCCCCAATCCATGAGCATAACGATCCTCTTTGGTTGTTATAAATCTGTTATCTACAATTACCGGCATCTTTGCACTGCTGTTACGCAGGCATAGTAAAAACATTTCATTGGGATTACACACCCTTAAGAAAATTTTTCTTCTATCTGGTTCACATTTTCGTGTTGCCTCAATAGCATTGTCAAGCAAATTTCCAAGTATTATACCCAGTTCAGCATCTTTTAAAGGAATCTCATATAAGTCCACTTCCAGTTCAAAATCTATTTCGTTTTCGTCCATCTCCAACTTTTTATAATTCAAAACAAAATCAAGATAGGAAAAGCCCGTCCACACCTTTCTTTCCATTTTTGACAAATCATTCGTAAAATCGCAGACCTGAGTCAACGCTTCCTCTGTCTTCCCATTTTCCAAACAATTTCTGAGGTAACCCATTACATGCTTAATGTCATGAATCTGCTGATTTCGCTGATTGTAAAAAGCCTCCAGTCTGTCATTTTGACTCTGCAAATTGTTCTGTATGGTATCCAATATAATATTTTCATTTTTTATTTCCTGGTAAAGGACATTCAATATCAAATAGAGCATAAGGAAAACAGAACACACAATGAAAATTAAATGTAACACAAAATCAACTGGCTCAAACCCTTTTTTGCCTAAGAACATACTGTAAGTTAACATACACCATTCTATTACGAATATAATAAACAAAAGCTTTTTATATTTTGATAGCAGCATTCTTACCAGTCGAATAATATTTTTTTTATTTTTAATCAATGCAACTATTAAAATTTCTATTACTAAACACCAAATTATTTCTGTATAATTTCGAGCCCTCCTGTTAACCTGATTTAAAGTTCTATTTTGTAAAAGTCCCATTAAAATTAACACTGGCATCTTCAAAAGCGAGATCATAACACCATAAAAGCTTTCCCAAATATATACCACATCAAATGAACATTTAAAATAAAAAGAATAAGAAAATGCCCAAAAAGTATTTCCAATCAAAATCATAAGATTCGATATATAAGATCCCCATGCATTCCACATAAACAACAGCATTGTCGCTAAAAACAAACTTCCTCCCAACGCTTTCATTGCCTTAGAATGAAATCTTGCTTCTGGGTATACTTTATGCAGAATCCAAATCCCCAAAAACTGTTCTATAAGCTGGACAAGGCTATAACACACAAATAACATACCCCAAATCTCACCGCCAGTATTCCAAAATTTCATTTCTTACCTGTACTAGCCTTGGTTTGCTTACAGGCAATGTACTTCCATCCCGCAACAGAATCTGCTGATTCTTCAATGACATAATATGCAGGACATTGACCACGTAGCTTCTGTCAATTTTTATAAAATAATCACTATGGCCTAACTCGTCCATCATCTCCGCCAGGGTCTTTCTTATTCTGCTCTGTCCCCTCTTATGAACAATCTGCACATATTTTTCTTCCTTTTTCAGGTAATAGATTTCCTGGAATGGAATTCTTTCAAACTGATATCCTCTCTCAATCTTATAGACTTCCTCTTCCTCCTGCTCCATCTGTGCAATCAGTGTTGCCAGAGCCTCTGGCAGCTTCTCCTCCAACATACTTTTGGGTATATACCGATATGCATTTACCTCAAATGCCTCCACCGCATATTCCACATGGTTCGTAATATATATAATAGCAGGTCCCCAACATTCTTTCCGAATGCTTCTGGCAACCTCCAGCCCGGACATATCCGGCATCTCCACATCCAGCAAATAGATATCAAAATATTCTTTTTCCTGCAAATCAGAAAGCAATTCTTTCACTTGAGTATATTTCTTAAATCTATAGGGAACACCTAATTTTTGCATGCTCTGGGCCGTTAATTCCCGGATCTGCTTTACATACACATCCTGATCATCTAACACCGCTATCTTCAGCATAAAATCTTCTTCAACTTTCCTCTCTATCCCAAGGGATAGATTTTATCATTTTGTAATAAAAATCTCTTTTTTAAAACCAATGGAATATAAAGGAATTATACCATATTATTCATTTTTTTGCATATTTGTCCTCGAATTGATTGTTTTTGACCTCGAATTTGCAATTTCCCCTTAAAAGAGTGCGGGAACCGTCATTAAATAATGACAGTTCCCGCCTTTCATGTCACACATTCAAGACATATGTAGGAATACCGGAGACTATGGAACACCCTTTCTCACTGCATGCTCCGGATTAATTCATCCATCTGATGAAGTTCAGAGTTGCGTACAGCAATTGCCGGCTCTGGATAGGTTTATCATCATCTACTTTTCTGTTAAAAACCCTGTCAAAATATGGTTGAGGGATCGTTTCAGTTTTTACATCAATTAAATATTTTCCAAATCTGATATCCCCATTATCAATCGTCAGGTAATTGTCTCTGATATTGCTTTTCCAGTCAATACCAAGCAATTCACAACAGGCAAACTCCCCAAGAAATCCAATTTCATTTCTCTGGTTCTCTGACATGTGTTTTACATCAAAGTGATGAAAGATATGAGGCTCTCTTCGAGCTGCTTCCATTTCCGCCCCGTGCACCATCTCATCCGTAATCTCTACTCCCATTCTCATAATTATTCTCCTTTTTTAGTCTTTATAAAGCAACATTTACTGTAATTTTCTTTTAGTATTTTACCATATTTCAGATTCATCTGCTTTCCTAAGCCTAAATTGTCAAACTCATTATGCTCAAATGGCCCTGATAGAAGATCACTCTTCTACCAGGGCCATTTACAATTCGGTCATTATCTCCTTGATTCTTTTGAAGCCTTATGCATACTTCTGCTACGCATAGCTTCATTTGCACTTATCTGTGCAGAAATCTCTCTCTCAAACTTTTCAAGCGTTTCAGCCGTTGGGCGCCGATTAGCCGGCACCTTGACTAACCTCGCACTTCCTCCACTCTTGCTCATCTCTTTACTTAATATTTTTCTTATATTCATAACCAATCACCCTCCGTCGTACAAACGACTTCTAATCTCCGACGGCCTTATGAGTTTATTGAATTTATCCTCGTTACGAGGTCTTATTCTAGCATAAATCATTAGCCAAGTCAATAGTTGCTAAAATTACAAAATCGCCGCTTTTAATATAGTATATGAAGATTCGCCTGTAAGCTTTCATGGAAATTTCAGGATGTAATTCTATGCAAATTTCTACGGTATCCATCAAACAATCCATCTCTATCCAATTCGATCATCTCATCAAATTCTGGTTCTGTTTGTTCCGGATAACGAATTCCTATTACATTTGGATAATGCATCAGTATCAGACTACAAGCACTACGCCCTCTTCCAGGTGCTGCAGTTGCATCAATTACAATTTCTCCAAAAGCCTTTAATTGTTCATAGTCCCCCACTCTATAAAGTTCACAGATCCATACAAAACGTGGCATAGGTACAATAGCATATACCTCCCTCGCATAAACATTTTCAATTGTGCTTGAACGAAAGTGTTTTAAACTTCGAGAAGATGCCATAAACAAACGCATGACCACATCTTCTCCAGTATTAAGTAATTTATCACACCAAATATCAATTCCAAACTGTTTATGATGTAAAACAGACCTAACTATCGCTGCTGCATCAAATGCATCCAAAAACATTCTTTTATATAAAGGAACTGCAATATTCTCAACTCTCATATCCGGATACAATGAAAGATAGCTAAAAGGCCTAACCTGATAAACTGGTTGATTATCATCCACCACCACGTAACTATCATAAAAATCTGCCGAGTTTATAATTGGATGACAATGCTCCTTATTTTCCCAAGAAATCCACTTATTTCTTCTTGCTTTCTTCACCAAGTCTTTATTAGCTCCACCATGCCCTATACAAATCATAGAATGCCCTGAACCATTATTTCCAACTGGCAATAAATTCAGTGCAACAGGAATGCCTGATTCTATATAATAGTGCAGACACCTCTTTAATTCATCTTCTTGCGTAATTTGGGATAAGCTATATCTGTCTATGGAAGACAGATTATACAATCTTGGAGAAAAGCCGAACTCTGATAATACTTTCGTTAATATCGGATATGAAATTCCTCTGGAAGGCAACACCCGTTCATGATTATGCTTTTTCTCATTTTCCAATATTTCACTAGGGACAATCGCTCTATAATCATGGTAGCTATTGGAATAATATTCCAGTAAGTTTAACAAAGATACTTCCGCACATCTCATGGTCTCCTCATCCTGCATTCGGTATGGGAAAGCATTTACATTAAATTTCTTTCCATAAATATTTAGTTCGAACTTAGACAAACGTACATAAACAGGCCAGGTTTCTGACTTCAAAATGTATTTAGGATTTATTAGTGTCCGTCCAATCGTTCCTGTAGTCAAAGGATTAATAACACAAGCCCCCATAAAGCGATCTGCAATCCTCTTTTCAACCACTTTATCTTGCATAAAAAATTCTTGTTCGCTCATTACTTCAGTAAAAAAAGACAATCTTCGAGAATATCTTTTCACTTGAAAATGTTGATTTGAAAAATATGTGTAATAAGTATCCCTATAACTCGGATCAATATGGTAGAATTCCTGAACTATAGTATATGGTCGTGGCAAACACTCCAGCAATGCATTCAAATCATGCATATATCTATTTACAACATCACTATTTATATCCGTAGTCCCAAATAAAGTATTTCTAAATATTGCCTCACAGAAATTGGAAATAATTTCTTTGTAATCTTCTTCTAATATAACTGTAAAAATATCCTCATCATATTCTAAACTTTCTATATCTTCCCCATTCTCATATAAAGCCAAATGAATTTGTTCTTCTATATCGCTCATATACTCTTATCCCCTTTGTATCAAACTACATCTACTTCTTAAATTTATAAACATATTTATGATCATCTTTTCTTAACATAAGAAGTCCCTTATCATACAACGATTTTAAAGCTTGTTCTGTTTTTTGTTCTAGAAATATACCACAAGTATCATCATCTTTTAGGTAATCGCACTCCCATGTATCATTATGCATATTACAGGCAGGATGTTCTCCATTCGGAAGCCAGCTTTTTAATTCATCTAATGTAAATTCTTTGTGTTCTCTAAAATGTGTTGTTGCCTGCATATATACACAAAAATCCCAATCATCAAGCTTTTTAACAGTAGTAAATAATTCCCACAATGCAATCGTAATCGCCGAACCGACAGAAACTGTAAAACCGGTAAGGTTTCCTTGTGAAATATATAGGATTAAAGCGTCAATCAATCCCGATGTACAAGCTATTTTTAAAAAATCCAGCATAAGTTGCTGCACTCGTATATATCTTGAACCAAGCAGGAGTTGGCTGGGTTTATTTATCTGATTTTTCCACAAAGAAATCATTTCCTTTGCAGAATCCCAGTCTCCCTGCTCGTAGTCCCCCGTTAGTGCAGCCAATAGTTCTGCCTTATGCTCTATCAGTTGGGAATCCTCCGGTGACGTTTCTATATACTCATTTATAAGTTCCTCTAATTCTTTGTATGAGATGTAATATTCAGCCATAAACGCAACGTCCTCTCCTCTTTACAGCATACTTTTTGATATTATATCACATTCCAAACTTATCCTGCGTCCCCAGTCTTAAATTGTCTGTTTTTGACCTTAAATTGTTTTACCCTATAGGGCTTAACCTTGACTTTTCATATGCCAAATGCTATATTGAATCAATAATAGATCCGAATGAAAGGCATCCAGCACAATGATGAAATGGGAAATTATTTCAATAAGCTTTATCTTTTTTATCGCTTCCTTTTTAATAGGACATTTGGTAAACTGCCTGTGTCGCCTGAAAGACCAAAATATCTTTCTCAATATTTTCAGCGGCGTTATCACCATATGGGGACTTTTTGAACTGCTTCTTGTTCCCATGACATTTTTAAAGCTACCCTTTCAAACGCTGTCCCAGGTATACGGCATCCTATTAATAATTGGCTGTGGTGTTTCTTTTTTATTTTGGAGAAAAATGAAAGGTGTTCTTTGTGATTTTTTAACAAATTGGAAAAACTACATTGCCTGGACTACAATTGTCGCTATTATTATAATCTTATGTCAATTATACTATGTGCATCATTATACATATTATGAGTGGGATGATGCTTTTTATGTAACTCTTGCCAATGAAGCTTTGCAGACAAATGTAATCTTTGGCACCAATCCCGAAACCGGAATTGGTGAAATCTTCGCTACCCGCTATGTATTTTCTCTTTGGCCTGTTTTTTATGCTGTATTATCAAATTGGACGCAAATCCCACCTGCTATAATCGCTCATACCATATTGCCCTTTATCATTATTCCTTTTGCTTATCTTGTGCATTTCCTGATAGGACAAATATTTTTTTCAAAAGATACGGAACTTCAAGGATACTATCTAATTTTTTCCACTGTCATCTATATGTTTCTACCTAATATACGCATATTAAGTGGAATCTATCTTCTTTTAGCCCCATGGGTTGGGAAAGCAATTATGGCAAATATTTCTCTCCCCGCAATTCTATACCTGATAAAACGGTTAATCAAAGATATGGATGCTCCCGGTAACTGGATATTGCTGTCTTTACATGCTCTAAGTTCTTGTTTGCACTCATCTATGGGTATTATTTTTGTTCCGGTTTTCGCTGGTTCTTTATCACTGCTATGGACCTTAAAAACCAGAAAGCCTGCTTTCTTTTTTAAAACTGTATTATCCTGTACCCCATGCCTTATATTAGGAATCTTTTCCTTACTGATAAGATAGGAGAATCGTCTAAAATGAAAGAAATCTTTTCCATTGCCCTGGGACAATTAAAAGTACTTATTGAAACCAGCTACATTTATCTTCTCATTCCAGCCTGTTTTCTGTGGCTCTATTTCAAAGAAAAAAAATCCCCTCAACGAACATTTTTCCTTTGGGGAACTGTTTTCTTGTTATTCTTATATTTATGCCCAATATCAGGGAAGATACTGTTTTTTTGTTTGGGTAATAACACATACTATCGCCTTTTCTGGTTGATTCCATTTATACCTCTCATCTGTTATACAGCAACTCATATGCTTTCACATTTATGTGGTTTAAAAAGATTTTTTCTATTCTTAGCCCTGCTGTTATGTATTACCCAAAGCGGCTCCTTTATGTTAATAGAGCCTAATTTCCATGCAGTTACCAACCCATACAAACTTCCTCAGGAAAGTATTGACACCACCAACTGGATTCCAGATGGAGCATTAATCGTAGGCGACAATTGGCTGGTACCTTTTATCAGGCAGTATAATCCGGCTATTACTCTATTAAATACAAGACAGGGACACATTGTTCTTTCTGGAGAATTAGACAAAGAGCACCCTTCCGCTGCAACTCTTTGTGCATTACTTCAATTTTACGATTGTGATTTTATTGCTCTTGGACAAGATAGGAACATGGATATTATTGGAGATTGGGAAGAGTACGGCTTCCATTTTTATCGCGGTGATAATCGGTGTATTATTTTCGTTAATGAAAACAGTCATTTTTACATTGCGGAGGATTAATTTCATCTAAACTAACAAATTCTCCTCCCTGTTAATCACATAAAACCCTTTGGAATTCAGACTGTCCTCCCTGTTGTAAGTCATCGCCGAGCCGTCCATCTGACGGAAGACGGCCCCGGCCTCCTCTGCTATACACTGCATGGCTGCAGTGTCCCATTCCATAGTGGGATTAAAACGGTAATACACATCCGCTTTATTTTCTGCAATCAGACAGCCCTTCAAAGAGCTGCCCATTTTCACCAGATTCTTAAAGTGATATTTCTCTATCAGCTCATTCATCTGTGCACATTCATGGGAATTGCTGGCCACAACCCGCAGGGATGCCGGATCCATGTTGTCTGAAACCCGCAGCTTTTCGACCTTACCTTGAGAGTCCCTTTTATATGCCCCGTACCCCTTGGCGGCATAATACAAATCTCCCGTCGCTGGTACATAAATAACCCCCATAACCGACTCGTGTTCATATGCCAGGGCAATGTTCACCGTAAACTGCCCGTTCTTCTTTAAAAACTCCTTCGTTCCGTCCAGAGGATCCACCACGAAACAGTATGCGTTCTCCAGTCTTGACTTATTATCCTTCTCTTCCTCCGACAAAACCGCATACCAAGGAAAGCTGCTTCTAAGAGTCTCCACAATTATCTGATTAGCTGCTTTATCCGCTGCTGTCAAGGGCGAATGATCCCCTTTATACTCCACCTTAACCGGATCTGCAGAATTATAGATCTCCATAATTATCTTTCCAGACTCCACCG
This sequence comes from uncultured Lachnoclostridium sp., assembly GCA_948330435.1. Classification (GTDB taxonomy): domain Bacteria; phylum Bacillota; class Clostridia; order Lachnospirales; family Lachnospiraceae; genus Laedolimicola. The sequence goes on from CAOJBY010000012.1 coordinate 12,872, forward strand.
CTGCGGTTTTTGCGGTTTCAAGCTCCTTCATCCATGCCATATGATTTCAAATTCCTTCTGTACAAAATGTCATAATATCTCTTACTATATCTTCTACATCCGCTATTCCCTGACTGCCGTCAAAGCCTCAAACCGTTTCGCATCAACAAAATCAGCCACAAACTCTGTCTCGGGATGATGACAGATCTCCTCCGGCGTACCGATTTGCTCGATACTTCCCTCATTGATAATCAGTATCGTATCCGCCACCTCCATGGCCTCCTCCTGATCATGCGTCACAAAAATGCTCGTAATACCCACTCTGCCAATCATCTCCCGAAGCCAGGTACGAAGCTCTCTCCGCACCTTCGCATCAATGGCCGCAAAGGGTTCATCCAGCAAAAGGAGCTGTGGATTAGGTGCCAACGCTCTGGCAAATGCCACCCGCTGACGCTGTCCGCCGGATAGCTGGTGGGGATAGCGTTTTCCCAAATCCTCCATAGAAATCAGTTCCAAAAGTTCTTCTACCCGGTTTTTTATCTCCTCCCTGCTTTTTTTCTGAACCTGCAGTCCAAAAGCAATGTTATCAGCCACGGTCATATAACGGAACAATGCGTAATTCTGAAAGACAAAGCCAATCCCCCGCTTGCTGCCCTGCAAGTCATTTACCCGGACCTCATTAATCAGAATATCCCCCGAATCCGGCCGATCCAGGCCGGCAATCATTCTCAGAATCGTCGTTTTCCCGCTTCCGCTGGGACCCAAGAGTGCGGCCATATGTCCTTTCTCTATTCCAAAAGACACATCCCTGGATGCGTGAAAGCCGTCAAAAGTTTTATTTACATGTCTCATTTCCACATACATAACAAATACGCTCCATTATAAAGTTCTGCAATCTTATTACTTTTTCTTCCACTCCACGAGATTTCTCGCTATCAGGATCAACACCGCCAGAATCACCAATATGGAAGAAACAGCAAAAGCCGCCGTGGTATTAAATTCATTATAAAGAATCTCCACATGAAGAGGAAGTGTATTCGTTTTTCCTCTTAAATGCCCTGATATAACAGAAACAGCCCCGAATTCTCCCATTGCCCGGGCCGTACACAGAATCACGCCATACAGCAATGCCCATTTTATATGTGGAAAGGTAATCCTTCGGAAAATGGTAAAGCCGCCGGCCCCCATAAGTGCCGCCGCTTCCTCCTCATCCTTTCCCTGGGCATTCATCACCGGAAACAATTCACGGAACACGAAAGGAAGAGTCACAAAGACAGTAGCCAGAATCACTCCCGGCACGGCAAAGACAATCTTAATATCATTTGCTTTCAAAAAGCTTCCCATCCATCCCACGTTTCCAAAGGTCAGGATAAAAAGAAGACCTGCAATAACGGGAGAAATGGAAAAGGGAATATCAATCAAAGTTGCCAATAGCTGTCTGCCCTTAAAGTAATATTTGGACAACAGATAGGACGCAAAGATTCCAAATACGGTGTTCACCACAACGGCACACAGTGTTGCCAACAGGGTTAACCGCAGTGCCTTTATGGTATATTCATCAAAAACGGCTTCCCTATATGCGTCCCATCCATCCCGCAAGGCATTGGCAGCTACCACAATCAATGGCAAAACCAACATCAAAAACAGGAACAGGGCACTTATGCATATCAACACGTATTTCACGGCCCGATCCGAATCCCTCCGGGGCGGCTCCAACACTTTTCGTATAGAATGAATGTCATCTCCCACCACGTCCCGTTCATAGGTTCGCTCTATCTTTTTTGACACCACAGTCCTCCTATTCCAGTTCCGTAATATGAAATCTACTATGATTTACTGAACCTCTGCATATATATCTGTGCGGAATTAATCAAAAACATCAGCACAAAGGAAATCAGCAGCAATACCAACGCAATCGCCGTAGCATCCGCATACTTATACTGCTCCAGCTTCGTCATAATCAGAAGCGGTGCGATCTGCGTCTTATAGGGAATGTTTCCGGCAATGAATACGACGCTGCCATATTCCCCAATCCCCCTTGCAAATGCAAGACCAAATCCGGCCAACAATGCCGGAAACAACTCCGGCAGAATTACTCGAAAAAAGGTATACGTCCTGCCCGCCCCAAGGGTCATGGCCGCTTCCTCATACTGCCGGTCCAGCTTCTCCAATACCGGCTGCACAGACCTCACCACAAAAGGAATTCCCACAAATATCATGGCTATCGTAATTCCGATACGGGTATATGCGATTCGGATTCCCGCCTTATCAAACAAGGCCCCAATCCACCCCTTATCCGAATAAAGAAAAGTAAGGGAAATTCCGGCCACCGCTGTAGGCAGGGCAAAGGGCAGTTCAATCAGACCGTCCATAAACCGTTTCCCGGGGAAATCATATCGCACCAACACCCATGCGAGAATCAGCCCAAACACGGCATTGACCACAGCCGCAAAAAAGGCACAGGAGAGACTGACCGCATAACCCGAAACGACCTGACGGGCAGTGACCACCGCAAGAAACTCACGAACTCCAAGTTGGCTGGCACTTAAGAAAATAGATGCCAGAGGAATCAAAACCAGACAGCTCAGCATGGCAAGCGTCACACCCAGGGATAGGCCAAAGCCGGGAATGACTCTGACCCCCTTTTTATTCTTTACTTTTACAATCTGCTGTTCCATAAAGCAACAGTTCCTTTCCCGGGATACTTAGCTTTCGTAAATCTGGTCAAATACCGCACCATCATTAAAATATGTATCATATGCCGCATTCCACCCTCCAAAGTCATCAATGGTAACCAAATCCATATCAAGATTAAACTGGTCGGAAAACTCCTTAAGAATCTCCTGGTCAGAGGGACGGTAATAATTCTCCCCCGCCAGTCTCTGGGCATCGGCACTGTACAAATATTCCAGATAAGCTTTCGAAAGCTCCTCTGTCCCATGCTCCTTTGCATTGCTGTCTACCACCGCCACGGAGGGTTCCGCCAGAATGCTGATGCTGGGAGTTACAATCTCATACTCATCCGGATACTGTTCCATGGAAAGATAAGCCTCATTTTCCCATGCAATCAGCACATCACCCTGTCCGTTTTCCACAAAGGTATTGGTGGCTCCCCTGGCACCGGAATCCAGAACCAGTACGTTCTCATACAATTTTTTCATAAAGGCCCTGGTGGCTTCCTCATCTCCGCCATCCTGCTTTTGCTGGTAAGCCCAGGCCGCAAGGAAGTTCCAGCAGGCACCGCCGGAGGTTTTCGGATTGGGGGTGATTACCTCAATGCCATCCTTCACCAAATCGTCCCAATCCTGAATTCCTTTTTCATTCCCTTTCCGAACTAGGAACACGATGGTCGATGTATAGGGTGCACTGTTGCGATCGAATTCCTCAATCCAGCCGTTTTCAATAAGACCGGCCTCTTCAATGGCCGTGACATCATGAGCCAGTGCCAGGGTTACCACGTCCGCCTCGTTTCCCTCAATTACAGAACGTGCCTGGGAGCCGGAGCCGCCATGGGACTGGGTTATCGTTATCTCCTCGCCCGTCTTTTCTTTCCAATATTCCGAAAACAGTTCATTGTACTTTGCATAAAATTCTCTGGTAGGATCATAAGAGACATTCAAAAGCTCCACGCTCCCGTTTTCACTGGCCTTGGAGCCTTTCCCGCATCCGGACAATAAGGCGGAAAACACCATCGTCATAATGAATGCCCCTGTTACAATCTTTCTCTTCATACGCCAACCACTCCTCACACAAATACATCCCGTTTTGAACAGCACCGTTTACACAAACGTTTGCTTATATAATACTATTGAAAACTCGCAAAAATGAGATATAATATATTTTATATACGGATGTTAGCATAAAAACCGTTTCCTTTCAACCTCTTATTTCACAAACGTTTGTCTATATAAAGGAGCAAAGCATGTCATTAAAAAAGATTGCCGAGATGACCGGGACTTCCACCTCCACCGTCTCAAGAGTTTTAAACAATAATTACGCAACCTGTGCATCGGAGGAATTAAAAGAAAAAATCTGGAAAGCGGCTCACGAAATTAATTATGTGCCAAACGCCTTCGCCCGAAACCTAAAATCCGGTCAGTCAGGTCAGGAAAAAAGACTGCATATCTCGATCGTTCTGGCAAGAGTAAAAACACTGGAACAGGATCCCTTTTTCAGGGATCTTTACCGTAATCTTGAGATTGAAACGTTCAAAAAAGGATTCACTACCGACTGCGTCATTACCCAGACCGACACTATCCAGTCAAAATCCCTTACCTGTGACGGTGCCATTATCCTTGGGCGATGTTCCTCAGAAATAATACATACCCTTTCAAGTCTTACGCAAAACTTGGTTGGAATCTGGAGAAATCCCATGAATTATGAGATAGACGAAATCGTATGTGACGGTCAAAAAGCCGCACAGGCCGCCGTCTCCTACCTCATTCAAAACGGCCATCGAAAAATTGGATATATCGGGGACTGTTCTTATGAGAGCCGTTATGTCGGATACTGTGAGACTATGATCAACCATCACCTCCCCATTGATTACTCCTGCATCGTCCCCACGGAGCAGTCAAAAGAAGAGGGCTTTCAGGCCATGGAACGGCTGCTTGAAGATGCGAAGCTAACCGCCGTCTTATGTGCCAACGACATCACCGCCGTGGGTGCCCTGGAGGCACTGCGTGTTCATAAGAAACAGCGAAACAGAAAAATCTCAGTCATTGCCATCGACGACACGAGCGAAGCTCAAATGACAAAGCCGCTGCTGACAACCGTCCACATTCCCAGAGAAACCATGGCCCATATGGCTGTCGAGATTCTGCATGACCGGATTCTCCATGGACATGCGGAAAAGCTGCGGGTGGAATTTCCATGCCACATCGTGGAACGGGACAGTTGTTTCCGTATATAAATGGTTACATTTCGCTATCAATTCCATCTTCAGACTAAAAATACTTCTCTAATTCCTCAAGGACCATGTCCACTGATTCCTTAATGGACTGCCTGCTGGTATCTATGACAATCTCTGCTTTTTCAGGGGCTTCGTATGGGCTTGAAATACCCGTAAAATTAGGTATCCTGCCATCTCTGGCCTTCCGGTACAGGCCCTTGATGTCCCTTAGCTCGCATTCCTCCAAAGGAGTGCTCACATAGATCTCAACAAAATTCCCCTCCCCGATGATGTCCCTCGCATTCTGCCTGTCACTGGAAAAGGGGGAGATGAACGCGGTGAGGACGATTAGTCCCGCATCATTCATAAGCTTTGCTACTTCTGCAATTCTCCTTATATTCTCAATTCGATCCTCTGGCTCAAAACCAAGATTTTTATTAAGACCCATGCGGACGTTATCGCCGTCCAGAAGCATGGTGTACTTTCCGGCAACGCTCAGACGCTTCTCGATCTCGTTGGCCAAAGCGGACTTCCCCGAACCGGATAGTCCGGTAAACCACAGGGTCAACGGCTTCTGCCCCATCTTTCCCGCCCGGATCTCCCGTGTAATGTCCAGCTTCTGCCACACGATGTTTTCCGATCTCCTTAAGGAGTGCTCCACCACGCCGCAGGCGGACGTCATGTTGGTCACCCGGTCAATCAGAATGAAGCCGCCAACCCCCTTATGCTTCCGAAAGGTGTCATACACGATTTCCTCCGCCGCCGCAATATCGCAAACGGCAATCTCGTTTTTGTACAAACGGGTTGCAGCCAGATGCTCTCCCGTGTTAATATCCACACGATACTTGATATCCATGACGGCCGCAGGTATCAGCTTCGTACCTATTTTAACTAGGAAGTTCTTCCCCTGGGTCAGCTCTGTGTCATCCATCCAGAGAATGGTGGCCGTAAACATGCTGCTGGCGATCAAATCCGCATCCCTCACCAGTACGCACCCCCGGGAAACGTCTATTTCCCTGTCGAGAGTCACCGTCACGGCCTGCCCCTTCGAGGCCTCGGAAGCTTCCTGATCCGTCACCAGAATCGATTGTATGACGGCCTTTTCCCTGCTTGGCAGAACCGTGATCTCTTCTCCCATTTTAACCTTTCCGGATTCAACCTGCCCCTGAAAGCCCCGGAAAGTATGATTGGGCCTGCAGACCCTCTGGATCGGCAGAACGAACCCCCGTTCCTCCGTCTCATCCTCCACATTCACCGATTCCAGGTGTCCAAGCAGGGGCTCCCCCTGATACCATGGCATATTGGAAGACCTCAAGGTGACGTTGTCTCCCTCCGTGGCCGAAACCGGAATGACGTTCACATGGTCAAGTTCCAGATCCACTGCCAGTTTTTTGATATCCTTTTCTATCTTTCGGTAGAGCTTTTGATCGTACCGTACCAGATCCATCTTATTAACGGCAAATACAAAATGCCGAATTCCCATAAGGGCACAGATTCTGGCATGGCGTCTGGTCTGTACCTGAATTCCCTGGGATGCGTCCACAAGAATGACTGCCAGATCCGCAAAGGAGGCTCCCACTGCCATGTTCCGGGTATATTCCTCATGGCCGGGGGTGTCCGCAACAATAAAGCTTCTTTTCTCGGTGGTAAAATAACGGTATGCAACATCAATGGTAATCCCCTGCTCTCTCTCTGCCATCAGCCCATCCAGCAGAAGAGAGTAATCAATCTGTCCCTCACGACTTCCCACTCGGCTGTCAAGCTCCAGGGCACGCTCCTGATCCACAAAAAGCAGCTTGGCATCATACAGCATATGTCCGATCAGTGTTGATTTTCCATCATCCACACTTCCGCAGGTAATAAATTTTAATAATCCATTCATACTAAAAATATCCCTCCCGTTTGCGTCTTTCCATACTTCCTGCCGCCTCATGGTCAATCACACGGCTTGTCCGTTCAGAGGTAACTGCTCCAAGGGTATCCTTTACGATCTCCTCCAAGGTATCCGCCGTGGATTCCACACCTCCGGTCAACGGATAGCATCCCAGGGTCCGAAAGCGAACGCTTTTTTGTTCTATCTTCTCTTCCGGACGGAGACGCACACGCATCCTGTCATCATCCACCATGATGATATTGCCATCCCGATACACAACCGGACGTTCCTTTGCAAAGTACAGGGGCACAATCTCAATGTTTTCTCTCTCAATATACTGCCAGACATCCTTTTCCGTCCAGTTGGAAATGGGAAATACCCGGATACTCTCACCTTTATGGATCTGTGTATTATACTGTTTCCACATCTCCGGACGTTGATTCTTTGGATCCCAGGCCTGTTCACTGTTGCGGAAGGAAAAAATCCGTTCCTTGGCTCTGGACTTCTCCTCATCACGTCGGCCACCACCAAAGGCTGCCGTAAAGCCGTACTTGGTAAGGGCCTGTTTTAAAGCCTGAGTTTTCATAATATCCGTGTAGGCGGAGCCGTGATCAAAAGGATTGATGCCCTGACGCACGCCCTCTTCGTTAGTATAGACCAACATTTCAATGCCTTTTTCCTTTGCAATACGGTCACGGAATGCGATCATGTCTTTGAACTTCCACGTAGTGTCAATGTGAAGAAACGGAAAAGGCGGCTTCTCGGGATAGAACGCCTTCAGTGCCAGGTGAAGCATCACGGAGCTGTCCTTTCCGATGGAGTAGAGCATCACCGGCTTTTCACACTCCGCCGCCACTTCTCTTATGATGTAAATGGCTTCTGCTTCTAATGCGTCTAAATGGTTGTTTGTTTTTCTTTCTGTCATTATAGATTCTCCCTTAGATTAAAAAATAAAACACATATTAATAGCAAATCTCACTATGCTTTCTTTTAAATAATTTCTCAATTCTCCGATCCATAGGCAATTCAATAAAGTAATGAGATAGCACCCCTATTATCTGCATAAAGCAAAGTGTTAAAAGCATTCCCCTAACAGAAATCAGCCAACCTCTATTTTCTATTGGAATAAATAAATATAATGTCAATAAAATGCGGTGCCAGATATAAATGTCAAAAGAAATTTTCGCCCAGTCTGTCCAGAATTTTCGGCCTATTATTTGAGAAAAACCTTTTGAATGACAAATTATAATTACAGCAGGCCACAGGATAAATACAACATTGAATTTCATGTCGCTGTTATATCCGCATGCAGCAGATATTATTATGCTTATAAACATGAACCATGAAAGTAACTGAATCCATCTTTGCTTCACATCAATGTATTTCCATAATCCACAAAATACAATCCCAAAAAAGAATGCCATATACCCCCTTGACGAATGCCCATTAAGAAATGGAAGTTTTATACTGTATGTCTCTATCCCCATTCCCATAAAAATAATACCTATATAAAAATAGTATTTATTTATCCCCCATTTCTTACTTACCCAAGTAGCAAAATACATTAATATATAACACAACAGCAAAACACTAATATACCAAATTGGATTATTCAACATGGGATTCGAGGTTGCCCAACCCGCCTGAATACCTAAACACGCTGATACCCCCCCCCCAAATACTAAATTCAATATCATAAAGCCATATATGTTTAGTTATAAAATAAATAATTTTTAATACAGAAAATACAATTACACTGCACATGCTTAATGGTAACAAACGCTTCGCTCTTTTATATAAATATTCCGGAAACGTTATGGTTTCCCCTATATCCTTTATCCATCTTGTTGCACACATTCCACTAATTATAAAAAACAATTCCACCAGATATCCAAAATAAAATCTGCCGCCATAAAGATTAATAAAAGGATACTGCCACCTAACTTCCAGGGCCTGTTGAAAATGGTGACATACAATTAAATTTGTAGCAACCACCTTAAGAAAATCAAACGAAACATCTCTATCCATCTTTTCGCTTCTCCTGACATTTTTTATTTGAGCCTATACACATAAATGGTATACGGAGAATCCCCCGATCGATATACCCCCATTTCTTCAATCCCCAGTTCAGACATGTTGCTTACTTCTACTCTTGAAAAAATGTATGTTCCCCCAAGTTCTCTGAATACATCCGGATCTATATTTAAAGAAGCAGTATCTGTGCTTGTCTTTCTAGATGGTTTAAAAGAAATCTCATTGGAAAAAACGTATGCTCTACCTCCCCAGTTATCATAATATTGAGCATTACTTTCATCCATATTAAGTTCTGGTTCAATTAATTTCCGAAATTGATTTTTATAGTCCAGGGAATAGTATGATAAGTATCCATCTAATGTTGCTATTCCGTTATATTCAATTACTGCTGGATGCATTCCAAATGCAATGGACCATTCTCCACTATATTGAATATCTTCTTTTATTTTCTCAAACAAATTTACAGAATAAAATTCAGCATATGTCAAGTTATTATATGCATTTTTTCTGGCAGTTTCTGATACCAATGGCATAAGATTTAAATATAGGTGATTATATGTCCCCCCTTTAAAGCATATTATGCAAAAGGCCCCAAAACATAAAGCATATTTTATGGATTGTCTGGGTATCTTGTACAACACTAGGAAAAAGGCAAAATACCACAAAAATGGATTCATCCAAATTGTTCTTGAAAAATTAAATCCTGTTAATGGTGGTATCAATACATGAATTAATTTCCTAAATGCCTCCAACCTGGACACCCCAACTACAGCAGAGTTGAATGCTATCAGCATCATAATCCAATTAAATCGTTCCGAAAAAATCCCTTTTACATTATGTTTTCTAAAGTATTTATAATTTATATATACAAAGTATATTACGCATACTGGTAAAACAATATATTTATGCAAAGCTTCACAATGATAGACACCATATATAAATGCTTGTAAACTATCTTTTACAGCCTCAGGGATACTTTTATATTTTATTATCTCCATTGAACGTAAACTTTCTTCACTTGAAAAAAGCATCATATAAAAAAGACGCCATTCTGACAGAATATATCCCAACGCTAAGGTTGCCATGGATACTAGCATTCTCCATTTTGGTTTTTTTTGAGCAAACCAGTCAATCATAAAAAATATTACTAAATATCCGCAAATGAATATTCCAAACACGACAAATCTGGAAAAGACCGGGTACAGGAAAAGGAAGCATAAATATTTCCATTTAAACTTTTTATAAAATAATATTAAAAAAGCCAGTAAGAACGGCAAAGATGCAAACTCAAATGCAGATGCCGGTACTGTTGGCAAAATTCCATATAAAAATCCCACAATTACTGTTAAATTAAAATTATCCCCAATATCCTTGCAAACAGTTTTTGCCAAAAAAACAAAACCGCAGATTGATATTGCAATTTTTAAATACCATCCTATAATCAATGCGGGAAACGTAGGAAATATCATATACAGCCAAACATAGGCTTTTAAGGGAGAATATAAATAATTTCTGTCTGCACCTCCCAGAAAAGGAACTGATGCCTTCTTTTCCCAAAACAAATGGTTGTCTTTTAACATTTTCAGCCAAACAATATTATTGTCCAATGTGTCATGTACTTGTATATAGATACCCTCACCTTTTACAAGTACAAAAACAAGTGTTATGATCACGAATAGTCCTATCAGTATAAATGACCAATTTTTTCTAATCAACTGTTTCATCATAAACCTCTATCTAACCTCACTTCTTAACAATATCCCAAATATTACAACCAATCCCCCATTTATTGCCATATAAAGCAGTGCAATCCCAAGCATGCCGCCTCTTTGGCATAATAAGCCTCCAAGGGCAACAGATACCACCGCTGCTCCTCCGTATCCAAATGCTATAAAATTCTGCTTACGTAAGATAGTGATTGGTATATTAAGATAAGATGACAACGCATATAAGCTTCCCCCCACCAATATTGCTGCAAACTCTAGATAATATTTGCTCAAATCAATATTATATAAAGCGGATAACAAAGGTAGCCCTACCCAAATCGAACCGCAAAGTATCACGACTGCAATAACGGCAATGAACAAAGACTGCTTTATCACTTTATCTTTGAATTCCTGAACACGATGTTCACTCCATAGATCTCCCAAATTCTTAACAAATGGCAGATAGATGAACTGGTTAACCAACGTAACCATAAACACAGGCAGCATCATATATCCCAATACTGCCTGTGTATATTCATTCATATGCATATCGACTATATATTTGGGTGCATTGCCAACATATATGGCTAACGTTGTTCCCACACAAAGGGGGAAGCATTCACCCATAAGATATAGAAGAGAATCTGCATCCGTTTTTTTCCTGACCTTATCCTTTATTAAATCTTTCTTTGAAGTCAGCATATAAATATCTATAAGAAAAGATACAATTATCCCTGTCAGCAGTGACGATTGTATAGATGCTCCGAAAACAATGGCAACACAGATTACAGTTGTTACTGCAATCTGTCTCAGAGCCATAATTCTTGCTCCTATCTCGAAATGATTTACCTGTTGTAATCTCCCCAGAAACACATCTTCAAATGCATCTACCTGCTTCATAAATACAATCTGAAATACAATCTGACATTTTTCCCAGCTATAACATCCATTCATGAACAAGAACGCAAGAAATGCAATGATTGCACATAAAGATATACTCACCGAAATCATTCTGGCTTTTAAGTAAGTTAAAAAACTTATACTCTCTTCTCTGTCAGTTGCCTGAAAATTCCGCACTCCATATTTTCCAACAGAGAAAAGAAGATTCGCTATCGCATAAGAAATCGTAATAACTCCTACCATGCCTGTGTCGAATCTTCTGGATATAAATACAAGAAGTATTGCCGCTTGCCCAGCATTTAATCCACAGCCAATTGTATTCCATGCAACTGATGCCATATGTTTATTTTGTTTTTTAACATTCTCTCGTATACCCATATCGCTCAGCTTCTTCAAAATGTTTCAAGTCATCATATATTTGATTAATAATGTTCTCCGGTAAACTCTTTTTTTCTCTCTGCTCATGCTTATTCCTGAACACACTGTACGGATCATCTACAGTTTTATTTTGCGAATCATATAGAAATCTCTCGGTTTGGGGTGTATAAGCAATACCTGAATATTCAAATAATTCTTTTGTCATTTTTTCAGGTTCTTTCCGTAAGTCTTCATATCTAATAATTTTCACTCTATCCGAAAATGTATTCTCCAAAACCTCTACAATTTTAATATACTCTTTCCACTTATGATATCCGAAATACCTCTCCGGAAGTAGTTCATTTCTTGTCTGTGCAAAATACCACTCTTTCTGAATATCCAAAAAGGGGGCAAATTCTCTGGGTGCATTCCAATAAGATGTAATAACATCTACGGGATTTCTGACAATTGCAACTAACTTTAGGTTATCAACATTTCTTAATATTACAGGCATCATATAGTGAAACATTACTTCTTTAAATACCATTACCCGAGGACATTTCGATTTTTCCTCAAATACAGGATATACTCCTTGTTCCTTTCTGTCTCTCTGCTCCAGATATGGATCTTTGGATAAATACATATCATCAAAAAAATCTTTTATTTCTTCCTTTGTGGAGCGAACGTGTATTCTGTCTCTGAAAGCCCAGGAGTAGAACGGCTGCATGCGATACAACACGTCCGGAGCACTGTCAAAAATCTGTCCGGTCCATGATGTTCCAGATCTTGGTGCTCCAATAATACCTACTATATTTTTATACATCCCTTTTGCTTCCTCCTGAATAAATATTTTTTTCTACATGCCTTATTACATATTGTGGTGAAGCATTCATACATATATATATACGGCCAATATATTCTCCGATAAGTCCCAGTACAATCAGAATGACCCCTCCCAGAAATAACATCAATGCCATTAACGATGTCCATCCGGTAATCATTGTAACGTTTCGTATTCTCCTGATAATTAAGTATATTCCATATATAATCCCCAAAAATGAACTGCCTATGCCCAATGTAATGGCAATTCTTAATGGTTTCACCGAAAAACCCGTTAAACCATCCAGCCAGAAATTAAGAAGCTTTCTAAATGTATATCCGCTTCTGCCGATTTCGCGTTTTCTCTCCTCCATTGGAACTCCCAAAATATTCTGGGTTGCCCGCAGCATTAAACCATGAATATATGGGTATGGATTTTTATACTGTAACATTTCTTTTACAATAAAATTTTTTATTGCATAAAAATTACTTAATTGCAGTCCCTTAGGTTTGTCAAGAAGCCAGTTAAACATCTGCGAATTCATCAGACTTCCTGCGTTACGAAAAATACTTTGTTTTTTTACCCCATATTGTGCCATGACAATATCATACCCCTCTTCAATGCCATCTATGAGTTTCCATAGTTCTGGCATAGGGCACTGTCCGTCGTCATCAAGACATACAATAACCTCTCCACTTACCATTGAAAGTCCGGCCATAACAGCAGACTGCTTTCCTGAATTTTTCGCCAAATCAATTACAGTGATTTTATTATCTTTTTTTTGTTCATCTATTAGCACATCATATACATTATCAGGTGAGGCATCGTTAACCGCCACTATTTCATAATTATAATCGGGGTTCTCTTTCACCACATAACGTATCTCCTCAAGAACCTTAGCAATTGTTTTTTCACTTCTATAGCATGGAATAACAAAACTAATCAGCTTTTTCATTGTCTGTTCCAAATCCCCACTTTATTTTTCTTTTTATAAAAAGTTTTTAATGAGTTACATATATAGTCCTGATCCTGTTCTGTCAATCCATAATACATAGGGAGGCGCAGCAGTCTTTCACTTTCTTTTGTTGTATAAATATCCCTGCCATGGAATCTCCCGTATTTTTTTCCTGCCGGAGCAGAATGGAGCGGTATATAATGAAACACCGCCTTAATTCCATCTTTCTCCAAATGCTTTATTAATTCTGTCCTTTCCTGGATATCTCTAGCTTTTATATAAAACATATGTCCATTATGCCTGCACGCTTCCGGAACAAAAGGTAATTCAATATGACCTTCTTTGGCCAGGCATTGCAATTTTGTATAATAACCATTCCAGGAATTAAGCCGGTCTTTATTTATCGCATCCGCCATTTCAAGTTCTGCATATAAATATGCCGCATTCATTTCACTTGGCAGATACGAAGAGCCGGCCTCAACCCATGTATATTTATCAATCTGTCCCCGGAAAAATTTGCTGCGGTTAGTTCCTTTCTCCCGGATTATTTCGGCCTGTTCAATCATATCTTTGTTTCTTATAAGCAAAGCACCTCCCTCTCCCATAGAGAAGTTCTTTGTCTCATGAAAACTATAGCAACCGTAATCTCCGATTGCCCCAAGTGCTTTCCCCTTATATGTACCCATGACTCCCTGGGCCGCATCTTCTATAACAAATAAATGATATTTATTGGCAATTTCCATTATTTTATCCATTTCGCATGCTATACCTGCATAATGAACAGGGACAATTGCTTTGGTTTTATTCGTTATTGCATCCTCGATTAACTGCTCATCCATGTTCATGGTATCAGGCCGGATATCTATAAACACAATTTGGGCACCTCGAAGAACAAATGCATCTGCTGTAGAAACAAATGTATAAGATGGCATAATTACCTCATCCCCAGGTTTTATATCAGCAAGCAACGCAGCCATTTCCGTGGCATGGGTACATGATGTCGTTAAAAGAACTTTGGGTGAACTGGTATGATTTTCAAACCATTCAGAACATTTTTTTGTAAACTCCCCATCTCCGCAAATTTTATGATTATCAATGGCCCTGATTACATATTCTTTTTCTTTTCCTGTATAGGGCGGTACATTAAATGTTATCCTTTTATTCATCCTCTTCGTCCTCGACCCATTCTATCTGTGTGCACTATTTTAATCGTTTAATAAAATATTGCCCATTTTTTGTAGAATATCATACAATTCTTTACAAAATTTGCACGAAAAAAAATGTATTAAAATAGCCATTGCCTCAGTAATACCTCCACTGGAGCAACAGCCACTTTAAAATCAACAAGAACTCTCCAGAAACTCTTTCATGTTGGCAACCACATCATCCTGTTCTTCCTGTTCCATATAGGGATGAAGTGGCAAAGCCAATACTCTTTTGCATATATTTGCCGTCACCGGTAAATCTACTTTCACACAATCCATATTTTCAAAAGCAATTTGACGGCTCATGGATTTGGAATAGTAAATCATAGAGGGAATTCCCCTCTCTTTCAAATATATCTGCAGGCCATTCCTTTCTTCTTCATTCTCTAATAAAACAGAATATTGGGCCCAACTGGAATAAAATCCTTCCCTTACCAAAGGTGTTCTCACAAGTCCTTTCAGCAATTGTGTATATCTGTCGGCAACCCGATTAACTGATTCTAATTCATATTCCTGAAATGCCTTTAACTTAACCTGTAGAATAGCCGCCTGCAATGTATCCAATCGGGAATTCATTCCGATCCGAACATTATCGTATTTATCCTTTCCCTTTCCATGAACCCGATAAGATTTTAGCAGTACCGCCCATTCTTCATTGTCCGTAAATACTGCACCTCCATCTCCATAACACCCCAATGGTTTTGCCGGAAAAAATGATGTGGTAGAAATATCTCCGAAACTACATGCTTTTTTCTTACCGATACTCCCTCCGAATCCCTGGGCCCCATCTTCCAAAATCAACAACTGATATTTTTCCGCAACTTTACGAATCTCTGAAAAGTCAGCCGGCTGACCGAATAAATCTACCGCCACAATTGCCCTGGGAATTAACTTCCCTTCCTTTTTTACTGTTTGAATAGCCTTTTCCAAAGAGGATGGGGATATATTAAACGTATCTTCTTCTATATCTACAAAAACAGGGATAGCACCCTCAAATGCCACCACTTCACCGGATGCAAAAAACGTAAAATCAGGAACAAATACAGCATCACCCGGCCCTATGTCCCAAACCATTAAAGCCAGCGACAGTGCATCTGTCCCATTTCCGCATGTAACACAATATTTTGTTCCCACATACTCTGCTAGCATGGACTCCAGTGCCGATACCTGCTCCCCGGAAACAAAATTTCCGACATTCATTACGTCCATTACTGCATGATCAATATCTGATTTCAATATCTGATACTGCTTTTGTAAATCACGAAATTGCATTTGCATATCCTCTCCTCAACTAATCACAGCTTTAATAATAGTATAGTAAGCTGTCAAATGCAACCCCTTTTTTGCTGTTAAATGTTATTCACGTCGAAACTCTGTTCCAGCCCCATCCTACGGATATGATCCAGCCATTGAAAAATCATAGTCCGATTATAGCGTTTATTTCCATTCGGCTCCATCGCTTTCTCCAATGCCAGTGCAAGGTATGCATATTCATTTTCGATAGAGGTGGCAAAAATACCCTGATCATCTGTATTAATCGATACTGATATCTGAGGGCAATTCTCCAATTCTTCCAAATCTTTTGTCAAACCGTGATTATACCATCGTATGATCGGATGTTTATCATATCGTCGAAATGTACCTATCAAATAATTTGAAGATGGATTTGTCTCAATACAAATCCCCCGATTACAAATATTAAATTGCATTGCTTTTGCAACCTTTTTCACCGCTTCTTTCATAAAGGGTAAAACTTTTACTTCTATCATCTGATCCCCTATTACTTTCACACGATAATTATAGTGGTACATATAGTATAATAATGCTGTTTCGGGATTATAACGAATACGATAATTACGAGGATACTCTTTATTAACTGCATACATATCCCACTCACTTAACATATTTCCGTATGGTTTAAAGAATCCCTCTCTGTAATATTGTGGATTATCTCCTCTAAGCTTCCATGCATCATAATATACATTAATATTGAACATCAGATTATAATGCTGATAGCTATGGGACAAATTGTATGCCTCAAAATATTTCTGTGCTTTTTTACAAATGTATGTTATTTCCTCTCCGGTAATATTATTATAGTAAATCTCCCTAAAATACTCATCAAAACGTTTTTCAATATAAGAAATTACTTTCTCACAACCCTCAATTCTATACTCGCGGATTTTTTCATATAGCCATACCAAATTATCCAAATACCCTATCTTGTTAATAATAATCTGGTTTGTTTTGCTTTCATACCAGTCATAAATGTCTACTCCCAAAGCCAATGCATGTCCCAGTCTATCACCACAATGCAAATTTAAAAACAGGATCGCCTCGTCAATTGCCCTAAGACCATCAACAACATCTAAAAAGTCCTCCCCGGCATGATAACTGGCTAGCAATTGTCTGCCTTCTGCCTCCTGATAACGTCTGCCTTCATCACTAATCTGATGCTTCTTCAAAAAACGAAAAGCCTGTCCAAAGACCTCTGGTCTGCACCACAATTCAGATGCTGCAGCATCAATTCCTCTGATTCTTGCTGCCTCACAAGTACTTTTCTCCCGAAATTCAGCCAAAGCCAAAGCCTGCTCTTCTACCTCTTTTCTTTTTTTATAATGACGACATTCATCCTTTATTCCCGAATCGCTTTGCCAACTCCAATGCTCTTCTTCTTTAATAAAATGTACGACATAAAAATATTTTTCTTTTAAATGTTCTCTTTCTTTTCTTTCCAGCCCCTCCAAAATAAACGAATCATACTTTTGAACTGCTTTCAAATTATCCAAGGCCGTCTTTCGTGGTGCAATTCTCGCTTCTAACTTCATGATGTGTTGATTATAAATGGTATCCCTTACAGCCATCCTTACATACATCTTTTCGTAAGGTGTATTATCAATGAATACATCTTTTCTTTCTTGATATAACTGAAAATTTGAAAAACCAACGTTTGTGTTTGCCTGCACCAATTCTTTTCGTATGTTGGCTTTCAAAACCAGATACATATAAAACAAATTAAAATATGGCTTCATCTTTGCATCTGTTATCTCCCTATGCATATATGCCCTGCGGAATATTGTATACATAAGCCATCTTTCTCCACTTAGAATTTCATTCAGATGCTTATTGGGATTATTCTTCAAAAATCTCCTGCATAAGGTATAATCAGCATTAATCTCCCCGTACTCTTCTTGTAAATATACAATATTTTCTTGAATTATCCCCACATAATCTTTTAGTTCTTCTTCTTTTTTCAATAATTCGCTAACCCATTTTCGGGAACAATACTGCTTTACCGCAAACCATGTTCCATACTCCAGCTCCCCCTCTTTTTCTGCTTCTCCTTTTTCTTTAGCCCTTTGGGAAAGTTTATCTTGCACTTCATTTAGTGAGATTCTTTTCTTTAAGTCCAAAAAATCTGAACATCGATTACTATAAATCTCCCGAATACGTTCTTTCTCTTTACAGGTACACAAAGTCATAAATTCCCGAATTGACAATATATATTTGGGCAGTTTTAAATAAGTATCTTGCAATATGCTGAATAAAAACAGCCTTATCAAAGCCGCCTGACGCCACATATGAGCCAAATCTCTTATTCCATAACGTACATCATAAGCCAAATTGCTATGAAGTCTATTGCTCTCATAGCTTTCAAACAACTTCTGAAAGTTTTTATTGTCCACATGATTCATCATACTTATCCATGATAAGTGAAAATGTGGTGCGGAGCCTTTTAAATGAAAATGATTCTCTGCTACACCCTGGGATAAAATTGTATTTAATTCTCTATTGTTATGTCCAATTACTGGTTTCCAAAAAAAGTTTTCCCTTACTCGTGCTCTCATGCTGTCTTTATATGCCAGGGAAGATGTAATAAACAAATCCTCTTCCAACTCCATAATGCTTTCCCGCCAACGGAGTAATTGTGTATACAGACATTTCGGCTCCTCGTCCTCTTCTGTTAAAACCGCATCCCCAAACAAAGCAAGAACATCAAAAACATTAAAACAAACTTCTGATGTCTTTTCTGCAGGCAATAATTTATCCTGCATTTTAAGCCTGTGCCATAGAAACTCTGTTTCCAAATAACTATACATATTCCGGAGTTCATCCACAGAATATTTCGTTATATATCCGCTTCCAAGCTTCATAAACGTTTTTTCACTCAAATTATCATATTTGGCATTTCCCTGTAAAATTTCTTCTGGAGATATATTGCAAAACAAATTTACAATAACCGCTCGCAAATTATCCATTACATTGCTCCCTAAACTGCCGGCTGTACTGTAAATTCATCATATCTTTTGTCCAGCCGTTCCTGGTTTTCCTTTGATAACTGTGTAACCTGAATAATATCAAAGTATTCCAATAATCTCTCTGAATATCCTTTTCCCCTCAACCTGGCATATCCATAACGTTCTTCTACCATCTGCAACTTCTTAACTATATCTTCCAATTGCCAATCTAAAAGAGAAACGGTTATTCCTGGAACTGATAATTTAAGAGGCGGCACATCTCTCCAACTTGGTAAGGTTTCTGCTATCCACCGCATTAAATCAACGCTCTGCAGTGGCAAAAGGTCCGTAACACTACATATATGATACGTTTGTTTCCATTTTCTATATTCGGCAAGCTTCCAAACGGGAAACGCAAGCATCTTTGATACAATTTTACTTATTTTTTCTTCTTCCTCCTTTATTTCAAAATATTTACTTATACTTTTGTACAAATTCTGACAAAATCCCTTTACATATTCCTCATAGTAAATCGCAGAATGAAATACCATATCCAAAGATATGATAATCCTTTTCTTAGAATCGATACTAGCAAGTAAAAAAGAGGTTTCTTGTCTTTTCTTATTGTTTTTAGGCGAAAGAGTTATTTCTATGGTTTCCCCGGCTATCCCTCCCTCGTAAATTTCCCATTCACAATAATCTTCGTTCTTAGCATCCCACAAATTACATGTACATAAACTTGCCAACCGAAAAATCTGAACAATGGCTTCCTGATTATCTTTAAGAATCTCTAAAATGTCAAAATTGTCTTTCTTTCTATACTCCATTTTAATATCAAACAAATTGTAAATAAGTCGCCTGCTTTCCAGACTGACCAGACTTCTTCTGAACCTGCTTGATCCAACATATTCACGCCGTGAAAGCATAGGGTTAAATATCTTACACCATGTTCTTTTTTCTGAATTAAATAGGGAATTCCTTTGTTCCTGTAGGCTCTGTATATATATGCTATACACCAAAGAAATAAAATTGTATACTTCTTCCTTATCCATAATTAAATAAAGGGCTAAGAGAATCTCTCCATAATCTGTTCCTACGCTTCCTAAACTATCATCTTTTTTCATACTCTGCAAAACATTGGCAATTGAAAGAGGCAGTGACTCACTGCTGCTATTTAACAGCTTCTGTAATCTCCGTCCTAACTCGGTATTTTCCATTTCTTTTCCATATTCTTCCAATTCTGTATAATACCAACCAGATATTGAATGAAACCATTCTTCATGAGGCTCTTCGGAAATATTAATCAGGTTATATAAATTATTGACGATTCTACGCAAAGATCTTTTCTGCAAAAAATGCTTTCCCTGGCTGGGCGTCAAAAAAATAATATTAGAATACTTGATTAACAGCAAAAATAATAATTTCTTTTCATCCAGACTTTCTGCACTTTTACCTTTTATATTTAATACCTTACGAATATCAGGTGTTAGTTCTATCTCATAGTCTATTCCATGCACAGTTCCCAGTTCCGGCATCTGTATTCTCATATTGCTTGGAAAAAGCTTTGCCAGATAATCGGTTACATATCCCCGCATCTGGCGTATTTCATATGAATCATGCTGCTCCTTGTACATCAATTGTTCCGAAAAGTTACGATTACATGCCATAAATAACTTATTAATATCAGCGGTAACAAGTACAATGACTTTAGGTATAATCAAAAATAAACGAATCTGTTCTAGGATTCTATAAATATCCCCAGAAGCCATATCCAAGTCATCGATAGAGAGAACAAGATACCTGTTTTTTTTATGACAGACTTCTTCATCCATCTCATACTTCAAATAATCCTCTACTAATTTTTTGAAATTTTCCCGAAGATTCAAGCAAACAGATAATTCACGCATTTCACGAATTGAAGGCATATTATGTATAATCTCTTTTCCCATCAAAGTCTGCTTATACATCTCGTAGGATTTCTTTACTCTTTTAAAATCATCTTTCACCTCCTCAAAGTATATCTCGCTTCTATGAATAATCTCACTTTTACGTTCAAACACATCCCATAACCTGGCAAGAACAATATCCATAATGTTCTCACCCTTAACCATCATTGCCACATCCATTCTCGGCTGAACAGTAAAGGCAATATCACTCCCATATTCACCCGGCTGCTCTTTTAAGGAAAGTGCAAAAGAAAGCATGGCAGACGACTTACCCATGCCACGCTCTCCAAGAAATGCAATTACATTATTAAACTGTTCATCTGTACTGTACTCCTTATCCGGAACACTGTCTTCCAATCCCTCATTTTCTTTTATAATTCTTTTTACCATGCGCTTTGCACTATAATAGACATAGCTAAAAATGGAATTGCCAAAATCCTTATGATTTTCGTACTTTACCTTATTCACATAAGTGATATTAAGTTTTTTCCTTTTGTCCGCCATGTTTTTCTCCCCCTATGCATCTTTTCTTTCGTATTCCTTACTTTTATCCATATCACCTATTTGACGATAAAGCTCTGCCAGCCTTTCATATACCCTGTTAATATTCAATTCCCGCTTTAATCTTCCTTTAATAAGTGTTTCCTTACCATCATTCTGGTACAACATATTCATAAATTGGGTTTTATCAATCTTTTCCCAAATCTCCTCTGCGGCCAGATATTGTTCAATTGCCCTTATGGCATCTTGAATCTTAAAAAATAATATATCTCCACTTTGATTCATTGCTTTAAAAAGATATTCTATTTCCATTGGCCGCAACATATTGTTCTTTATTCGAGGCCGTAAAATTACTTCCAGATTTCCAAAAGCTTCAACAGCCTCTTCCCATTTTTCCAAATTCACAAAGCAAATCCCCAAAATGTGCCATGCCCTGTAATAATTGGGATAAATAAGCAGACTCTTAACCAAATATTCCTGTGCACCAGCATAATCACCTTCTACATCCAATAGATAAGTTCCCTTTTTAAAATATGCATACGCACTATAATCCTGACATGCCTCAATATAATACTTGTATGCACTATTTGCATTTTTTAAAAGATCACCATATACTTCAGCCAAAAGCAGATAGAAACTCTCACCCAATACCATCCTTGTCTCCCGCTTTAGCAATATGTGTTCGCAAACTGTAATAATACTTTCCGGTGTATATAAAAACGGCTTCTTATTCCTCAGGCAATATAGATTTCCTTCATATGCCATATATAAAGCTGCATACTGGAGATTGAGAGATGACACCTCTCCCCATTCACAGTTTAATCGTGTTAACGCACCAAATAAAGCTTTGGCAACATCCATATAGCTTCTGCGAACTCCTAAAAAAACCTTATCACTTTCAGCAACATAAAAATATTTACTCAAAAAGAAAATCTGCGGCACCTTATTCTTATCATAGATACTTGCGGTCTCACTCATTGCAGCATATGTCTGTAGTGATATAAGATTATTGCTCTTCATACAATTTAATAAAGCATTTAATTCCTGCCGTGATTGCATAGCAATCTTTCTTCCATCAATTGTCTTTTTCTCGTTTAATTCATCTATGTGATCATCCTGCCAGGTTCCAATTGCAAAGACAATCGCCTTTTCCGAATACCCACCGTACCCCTTAAAAGCTTGGTACTCCTCTTCCTTTGTAAGCAAATAAAGCTCCATATCGTACTCATCATACTGTTCTGGAGCCTTACTCTTCTTCAATTCCGGCAAAGCAGCTATCATTCTATTACGTACGGAATCTTCAAAATTGAAAAATCTTTCAAAAACATATATTCCGTTCATGCGAAAATACAGAAGCACAAAAATACTAATTTCTACTTGTACACTGTCATACGTAAATCTAATCACTCGCATCGACACACCTCATTATAAAATAATTGTACCCTGACGATTACATTTTATTAAATGCCGCTTCGTCCCGATACCAAAAATATTGACATTGTAACATATTTCAACTATAATGTCTATTAATTCAAACATTATGCTTTTTTACTTTTTTTTCAAATCGTGAAAATTTACAGAAAGGAGTTTCATACAGTGGATAATAATAAAATAGTTAACAATATTAAGACCTTATGCCGTGAAAACCATGTATCCATCTCTCAGCTTGAACAAGATCTTTATATGTCTTCGGGCCTTATCTCCAGATGGCGAAAGAATGTTCCCACATTAGATCGAATCGTTGATATTGCCAACTACTTCCATGTCCCTGTAGATGCCATTTTGGGCTCCTCTGTAAGTATAACCAATAAGACTGGAGCAATAAGTACATTGCTCAACATTTTATACAAGAAAAGTCTTCATTTTGATATAGATTGGGAAGTGCTTAACAGCCATAAGCTTCCTCCCAACCTCCCCGTCTCATCTCTGTCATTCATTACAGATGAGCCGACGGCGGATTGCTTCTATTGTTCTGTCAATAATGGGTATTTCTTTCTAAAAATTAACCAGGTGAATTCATCTCTGCAGCTATCCTTTTATGTGCTGGCCTCTGCCAATTCCATCCCAGTACTGAAAAGCTCTAATACTGAAGAATTGATGCCTCTATATGAGCATTTATTAACAGCACTTTCGAAAGAATTAAATAGAGTCAAAACAGATAATTTCATCAATACGTTTATAGCTGAAATGCAAGATACTACTTCAGAATTTGAACACAAAATTGTATCCTTGAATTCCTTTACTAATAGAAGCAGCGTATAATCTTCTCCGTATTACAATATTATCATAAAATCCTTACTTTCGTATAATGTAAAGCATGTCAACTTTGCCACACATTCGAATCATGTTTCAAATGTGTGGCAAATAATATTGTTTCTTTAAGGAATCAAAGGAGAGTATGAATTATATTCATTAACAACACAATTATAACACATTGTTCCAGTTAACTCTTTTTGCAGATGCCTATTTCTAAATAAAACAGCATTTTTGCTATTCCAGGCCTCTCTAAGGGACATTGTCTTCAAATCTGCTAATAGCAAATCATGGTTAAAATCGATGCAGCAGGCGGTCAAGAATCCATCCCATGTAGCATGAATACGATTGAAAACCATAGGGCACAGATTCTCGGTTTGGATTCTTGGTTTGAATTCTTCCCACTTGTGTGGAGTGAGTTCTCTTAAATCTTCTGGATCTTGTAGCAACATCGTCCTCACACTATGTGGTACAAATTCATCAATATAAGGTGAAATGCGGTCTCGAAAATCGCTCATTTCGTCCTCGCTTTTGCTAGTCATTACATAAGAAACCATAAGCTTAAAATTTAATCCCAACTCTTTTTTCAATGCATGACAATCCACCAAATTTTTAAAAACAGCATCAAAATCGTCCCTGCCGTGAATATACCGATAAGTTTCTCTTGTTCCTGCATTAATAGAGAATTTGATACTATCAATACCCCCAAGTACAACTTTTCTCATATTTTCTTTTGTGGCTAATGTCCCATTAGTATCTGCATAAACATAGTTGAATCCAATTTTCTTTGCATTGTGGATATGGGTTTCAATTTCTTTGCAAAGGAACATTTCTCCTGTAGTATATAAACCTACACGGTGCACTCCCATATCATATGCTTCCTGTAAAACTCTTTTCATTAAGTCTGGAGCAATCTCGCCCTGTTTCATATGCATCTTGCAATGAGCACAAAAAACACACGCTTGATTACATCTATTTGTGATTTCAACTAGCATATCATTTGGTTAGGTATCATTCATTCCCCTTGTAACTTCCTTTCTATTAATATTATGATTTATACCATTTCCCATTGTAATATCGTATCCGCTAATAAATCCCTTTTTACTTTTCTTCCAACAATGATGTCTGTATATTGTGGTGATATACCGGTTCCAGGACGCTTTGCCATAATATCCTTTTCGCTTATCACATCTCCAGCATTCATATCTCTGGTTAGCACCAGAGACCGCCTTGCCTCATGTCTGGGTACATTTTCACACGCAAGAACTGTCTTTTCACCAGATCCAAGGACCGTATCTATCCAGTGAAAATTTGCAATTGCTTTCTTAAAGTCTTGCGGATCCCCAGCATGATAGTGATCGTTTCCTTCCAGTGTTTTATCCAAGGTAAAATGTTTCTCAATAACTTCTGCCCCCATCATATAGGCCGCTGCAAGAGTCATCATCGTTTCGTCTGGTGCCACATGATCACTAAACCCGACACCAATATCCGGGAAGTCACGTCTTAATGTCTCAATTACCCGCAAATTTGCATTCTTCGGATCCGTAGGATAAGAAAGAACACAATGAAGAACTATAATATCTTTACAGCCGACTTCTTTCAATGCTCTTATAGCCTCATCAACCTCTGATAGATAAGCTGCTCCTGCAGAAAATATAACTTTCTTTCCCTTTGCCCCTATATACTTTATAAATGGAAGATTAGAAAGATCGGAAGAAGAGATTTTATAAAAATCAACCATACTCTCCAAATAGTTTGCGGATTCATAGTCAAAAGGTGTTGAAGTAAAATCCATCCCTTTTGAATGGGCGTGATCAGCAAGTTCCTTATACTCTGCTTCTCCAAAATGGTCAAATTTCAAAAACAACTCATATTGTGTTTTAGTTGGTTCCTTATTCAAATCCCAATAGGCCGGTGAATTTTTTGATACAATTGTCCCTGCCTTATAACTTTGAAATTTTACACAGTCAATTCCTGCTTCCCACGCCTTATCAATATAGAGCTTCGCCGCTTCTAATGGGGCAATCCCCATTACTCTTGCTGTATCATAAAAATTAACACCAATTTCTGCAATCACATATGGCTTTTTCAAAATATTCCCCTGTCCCTTCCTACAATAATGTTTTTTACGCGTTCAAGTCCCTCTCGCAACGGATACTTAATCATCAGATCGTACATATTTCTTCGTACAGCCTGTGTTTTTATCAACCAGTCCAATGTGTTTTCTATCAATTCCGGCTCTATCCCTTCTCTTATCCCAAGATTAATAAATCCGTTTCGCATGTTTGCAAAACTATGTTTTTTTTCTCTTTCATTTTGGGAAAGAACAATGGCAGGCACACCCATAGATGCAAATTCAAAAATGGCCCGTCCCTGACTGGTAATTGCCAGGTCAGCCTCCCGCATAAAGCGAGTTACACGTTGCACATTCGGGAAAACATATACCCTTTTTTCTTCAACCGTAATCAACTTATTCTTTTCCATATCATAACCGATTCCTACAACAAAATTAAATCTCACATTCGGATATCTGTCAGAAATATGCAGAATAATATCATAGAGCATACGATTATAATTACATGGATCTGTACCTCCAAACATTACCATAACATTCTTCACTTCATTAGAAAATGCTTTTGGTCTTTCAACTTGAAACTCATCCCGAAGGCAAACATATCTCCATCCGCTATAAATATTCTGTCCACTGAGTTCCTCATCTGTATATAAAGCATTAATTACAGCATCTGCATGCCTGGTTCCATCTCCCAAATCTTCAATGGTGACAACTCTTGGAACCAACGTCTTTATATATCGCATGTATTCTTCCGTTGTATTTAACCTGTCATTTACCCATATATCTGGCCTGAATTCTTTAATTATATGCTCTATCTCATCTTCTGTTTCAATTACTCTATAGGGTAGATTCGTTTCCTGTATCTTCTTTATTCCTTCTAAAGAGTCCTTTTGAATCACTAACAAAACTTCATGTTCAATCATGGAATATGCCAGTGTAATGCAATTATAAATATGCCCCATGCCAAGCAAAGCATATCCGTCCACACGAAAGATAATGTGCTTCCTATTTAGTAATGCTTCTGAAAGAATCCAGTCATTCT
Organism: uncultured Lachnoclostridium sp.; assembly: GCA_948330435.1. Lineage (GTDB taxonomy): Bacteria > Bacillota > Clostridia > Lachnospirales > Lachnospiraceae > Laedolimicola. Next base: position 39,646 of record CAOJBY010000012.1, read on the forward strand.
TATCATCAATATCGATTCCTTCGTCCTCCGAAACCTGAAAGACCGAAATCTTACCGGCCATTCTTGTCTTTTCTGTCATCATACATCTCTTGGTAATGACAAATGCCCCCGTTTCCATATAATTGGGAGGTAAATCCTGTCTGTTCAATCGTTGAACATAATTTGGAACTATATTCCCGTCTTGCCGCTTCCACGAAAGATGTGGTTTATTAATTACACTAATTACACAATCACTTTTTTCTTTTTCCAACATTTCCAGTGCAGCCGATAAACTTTCCGGTTTTAATAACGGCGATGTAGGCTGCATTGTAATCACATAATCATATTTAAAATCTTTTTCTCTTTCAGCCCTCAATACAGCATTATAAATAACCGGATCAAGCGTCACTTGATCTCCGGATAATTCACTGCTCCTTTCAACAATTTGTGCCCCATAATTTTCTGCCACCTCTGCTATTTCTTCACTATCCGTAGTGACGTAAACATCAGTAATCTCTTTACATTTCAATGCTGTTTTTATTGCATATGAAATAAGTGGCATACCTGCAAGAAGCCTGATATTCTTCTTTGGTATACCTTTTGAGCCGCCTCTTGCCGGAATGACAGCAAGAATCTTCACCTGATTTACCATATCTTTCCTTCCTTAGTTATCATTACATATTCCTTTCACAAATGGCACAAAACTCTTTTCATATATTGCTTTCATCTTTATATATGAGCCGGATAATAATAAAAAATCTGTTTTAAGTAATTCTTCCAAATAATATTCCAATTGTTTTGGCAAATAGTCGTTTTCCTTTTTCTTTCCTTCACAGAAAGAATAGTCCAATATATCAGGTGCACCCAGTGTCTGATTTAGCCCTGCACCCCTGGCATCCTCCCCGATTAAAACACTTGGGATTCGCTTACTCATACAGTAAATATGGGTATGCATGCGAAAACCTATGTGCAAGTCTGCATTTTCACACAGGTTAAATCCAGAAGAACTTCCAGAGATATCTTTATAAGGAATTCCTGCTCTGTCAAGTAATTCACATATTCTATGATTGTATTTCCCAGAATACTTCGTATCTATACCGCCATTAAAAGTATAGATAAGCTTAGCACTTGGAAAAACGTGTTTTACTGTTTCTATCAGCCTTTCTGCAGATTTGAATTTCCAATCCCAGGTATTGGCATCCTTTGTAATTCCCTGATCTGAAATAAGAATATTCTCAATTTTGCCCCGGTATTTTGGTATGGTTACGTTTATATTCTCATAATCATACCAGGCTGTGCATCCCACCATACTTACATTTCTAAACCCGTTATTCCTTAAAACCATTGCCGTTACATCATCCCTGCATGAATACCCCCCCCCATGAGTTTCCACTAGTTTTAATGTTTCCAAAACTACATTGTCCAATTTGTAGCTATATACATTTTCAGCAAGCGTATCACTTCCATACCAGCCATTCGAAAGGAAGTATACTTGTGGCCTCAGGTTTTTAATAAACCCCAATATTGGAAATGCATCCGCCGTCAGAAACCGGCTGTCATAAAGTGGCCCCCCTGCTGCAACAATAGAATCAAATGAATTAGCATATTTCTCTGTGTATTCATTTGCTATATGGCCGGTTGTTATTTCTGCATTTGGGCATATTCTTTTCATTGCTTCTAATGATTTTTCTGTAAACAAAAAATCTCCGGCATTAATAACCGGGCGAGATAACAATAGAACCTTCATTTATACTCTCCCATTTTTTGCACGACTCATACTCAATATCTTTTCCAACGCTTTCTGTCCATTTTCTCTGGCATTGGGTTTCCATATATCATCTGTCAAAGCTGCCTCTGCCTTTACACCTTTATTGATTAAATCTTCAAGCTCTTCCGCATCATGAAACTCTACCCCTCCTCCTTTTTCCATTAATGGCATTTGCTTCTCCAGCATCGAACTTTTTAAATCGCTTTCAAAAGTGTAAACATATCTGCAAATATCATAGTTCATTGCTTCATACATTACCGTAGATGCCACAAACACATGATGCTTCGCAAAGGCAAATATCTCGTAGATATTCATAGACGGATCAATAATTTGTATCTCTTTACAATTGTGCAACAGTCGGTATCGTTCTTTCCAGACAGCCATTTCACCAGGATGAAATTTAAAATATATTTCATAGCCTTTATCGCTATACTTTTTGCAAAAATCTACTGCCAGTTTTTCTAATTCTTCTCCATCATAGAAAAAACTGCTTGAATAAAATACAATGGCTTTTTCATTCAAAACCGTGTGTTTATACTTCTCCTTCATCGCTTCCAAGAATGGATTTCCAACTTGTACCGTTTTTAAATTCTCAGGCAGCTTCATATATTCTTCCCAAAAGGCCCCGTAGGTAAAAAGGTAATCTGGCAATTCTTTTCCTTTTTCGCTGACATCGCCATAATTATAGGCCAAGTGACTACATGTCAAACCATGTTGAAGTTCAATAACCGGAATTGAAAACTCTTTTGCAATATTATAAAGAGGAAATAAAATAGGACCATAGTGGCACGTTACGACTATCACTCTAGGAGTTGTCTTTTTTAATATTTTACTGTAAAACTTTTCATATATTTTATGAGTTATACAAAGTTCTCTTATTTCTTTGATCAATTTATCTGGGGATATATTTTTATTATATCTTACATTCATTTCATCACATAAAGAGCGAATAAATGCTTCCTCTGTTTGATCTATATATTTCTGCTTTCTTAGTAAAAACTGTACCTTCAATATCAATTTGTCCGGTAAGATCAAATCTGTTCCTATACCAGGCTTTTGAGGATTTTTTTCATTTTTTTTGACATAATAGCATCTTTGTACCTGATATTTCTTTTCGTATTCAAAGTACCCAAAATACACATCCTCTTTTTTTCCATCAACATCTCTATAGGCCATCTTCATGCCTTTATCGAAGTATAATATATCACACTTTTTTAAATGGCAATAATTGGACAATTCTTTCAAAAAATCTTTTCCTAGTGCAAGATATCTTTTCCCACCTGGATTATTCGTGTTTACAGAACATGATACTGAATTTGTATTCCCCTGAGGAGTCATGGTTATTAGCCGCCCAATCGAGAAGCGTATTGTTTGCCAATAATATGTTCCACAATACTTTCTTTCAAATAATCTTTTCTCTTTCTCAAACTCCAAAAAATTCTTTTTTATCTGATCCACAACACTTATTACCTTTCTTTAATAATATTTCCATTCTCCACACGGTAGACAATATCGCATCCCTCTATTGTTCCTAATCGATGTGCTATAATAAGTAAGGTTTTTTTCCCATGAAGATTATTGATTGACTCCATAACTGCCATTTCTGTCTCATTGTCAAGAGCAGATGTGGCTTCATCAAAAATTAACAATTCCGGATCCGTATACAATGCTCTTGCAATGCCTATACGCTGTCTCTGTCCCCCTGACAGGCGAATTCCCCGTTCTCCTATGGATGTATTTAAGCCTTCCGGAAGTCCTCTGACAAAATCCGCAAGTTGTGCCTCCTCCAATGCTCTCCATACTTGTTTTTCATCAATGTCTTCTTTCGATTTGCCGAAAGCAACATTGGCTCGTATGGTATCATCCAGCATAAAAATCATCTGTGGAATATAACTGACATGCGTCAGCCAATTATGGTAATCCCCGCAAACATCCACACCATCTGCTAAAACTTGTCCGGCTTGAGGGTGCAGCAATCCTAAAAGAATATCAACAGCCGTAGTTTTTCCTGATCCTGAAACTCCTACAATGCCTACTGATTTCCCTATGGGAACTTTCATATAGGCATGTAAAAGAACTGGGGTATCACCCTCAGGGTACCTATATGTTATGTCTTTCAATTCCACCCCTTTTCGCAGTGTAATGTGAGAGTCTGTCCCTTTCTCTCCTCTTTCTAAAAGAATTGGTTCATCTTTCATATTCAAAACTTCTATTAATTTGTCCAGTGCCGGTTCCTGATATGCTATGGCATTTAGAGCACTGCTCATCCGATTTACGCTTGGCATAAGTCTAATGGCTGCAAATGCAAAAGCCGTCAGCTGAGGCAGCATTGCGTCTATCTCCCGGCCGCTGTACAGCAATATAGCTACTACCCCTAATATGGCACTCATGCTGACTGCCTCTATGGAAAGTCTGGGTACCGTTCCCAACACGTTATTTATCTTCTCTGCATCAATAGCTTTCTTTCCAAATTCGGAAAACTGATCTAAAAAATATTTTTCTTTTCCTGTAACTTTTATTTCCTTTATTCCATTTACAGATTGTAAAAGCCACTTATATACTTCTGTGTGGTTTTTCTGATTCTTCAATCCTGCCCGTTTCAAAATTGGTCTTAGAATTTTTTCAATAGCTAATAATGCTATCCCCAATATCCCTGCTGACAGAAAAGCCATGAATGGATCCGTAAAAATAATTGTTATAATTAACGCAATACTTACAAATGCTTCTGTAAAAAAACTAAGCACTGAATTCAGTAAAGTAAATGCATGGCTTGTATCACTATTGATCAGCCTCATGATTTCTCCGCTTTTTACATTCAAAAAAAATTCATAAGGTTTATTTAAATATTTTTCCATTAACTGCCGCTGTGCTGCAAATCGATTATTACAGATAAAACGATACTGTACATAGTATTCCAAAAACAAATAAACATTTTTAAAAATATAAACAAAAATTAATGCTGCAATTACCAAGATCATAAATGTTCTGGCAGAATGTATATCAAACATTTCACAAATGATTCTTGCTTTATCATTATTTTCTATAATATCCGGCGTCGTAATTGCAGAAACAAGGGGCAATATCAAACCAACTCCCAACATCTCCAGTAATGCACCAAATATCATCATAATAGTAATAATGGCGATGCGTAATCTCTGCTGCCTGTTTAAAATCATACGGATTTTATTAATTATACCCAACATTTAATGACCTCTTATAAGTAATTATTTTAAAATATGTTTTCCCAAATACGCATATATTTGTAGAAGCTTCTTTTCCTCTGTCTCCCAATTGTATTTTTCTTTCACGGCCTTTCTTCCGTTCTCGCCCATTACAAATGCAGTCACAGGGTTATCTAAAATATATTGTACCGCTTTGACTGCACTTTCTAAATCATTATATGGAACAGCAAGTCCACAGTTATTTCCCTCTACAATTTCTCTCCAAATGGGAAAGTCTGAACACACAATTGGTAGCCCCGCCTCCATATATTCAAATAATTTAATTGGCTGGCTGTAATATATATTAGGCGTATTCCTCAATATACATAATCCCACACAGCTTTTCTCATATAAATCCTTCACTCCATCAGGATCCAGATATCCCAAATACTCCACTTTATTCCATGACTTTATTTTCTCCAGTTGCTGTCGATAGGAAGCATCCAAAGAACCGGCTAAAAAAAGCGTTCCTTCAATATATTCCATCATTTTTATATACATAGAAATATTTCGCTCCTCGCTCATTCCGCCACAATAACAAAGTGCTGCTTTTTTTAATTGATTTTCTGATATATCTCGATTAGTTCTTTTTCTACCCCCCCCCAGTTATATTTTTCTTGTACAATCCGCTTTCCATTTCTCCCCATTTCCTCCGCCCATTTGGGATTACTCAAAATCCTGTTAACTGCCACTGCTATTTCTTCTGGTGCATTTGGATTCACACAAATTCCACACTGATTTTTCTCGACTATTTCTTTCCACAAGGGAAAATCAGAAACAATAACCGGCAGAGCTGCTTCCATATATTCAAATAACTTATTCGGCAAAGCTTCCACTGTGTTTCCTGTGGGAAGATACACCACCAGACCAACCATACTCTTCTGTAATACTTTCTGAACCTCTTCTCTGCTCACATATCCCAATTCACACACTTTACTCCAACCATCATATTCCATTAGTTGTTCTCGTAATTCTTGTGATAAATTTCCAGCCAGATACAAAGTTCCATCAATCTGTTCCATTGCCTTTACGATAGAAAATACTCCATTTGTCTTTGATATTCCCCCTGTGTAGCATACGATTTTTTCCCTTTCCAGAAATGATTCCGTATCATTTTTGTCATTATAGATAATGGGGTAATTGGCAATACATGTTACGGTATTTGTCAGTTTTTTGCACCGTTCTTCAATGTGTGGTGTTGCAGTAATTACATGATCCGCTTTTCTTATACAATAATTTTCGTATATCTCAGTAATTGTTATTAACAATGTTCCTAAGATTTTACCCCGCCGTCTGTACAGACCCGGTTGAAGCTGCCGCGGATAATCCTCATGCATATCGTATATGACTCGTTTTCCTTTCTTTCGCATATATAACAGCACAGATAATAATACCACCTCATGAAAATGATATACATCTGCATTTAGTGAGTCTAGCACTTTTTTGACATCTTTACAATAAAGCAAAAAGGGCAATTTCTTATTTGTTTTCTGTAATTTAACCGTGATAACTTCCACATTACTACAGCTGTCATTAACAAATTCTCCATTCATTTCGGAAGTAACGTAAATTACCTCATGTCCGTATTTGGCTAAAGAGGTACATTCTTTCTGAAATATTCTTATGTCATTGGGTCTATGGGCATAACCAACATGTACAATCTTCATGATTCCTCCCTGAAATATAACTATCAATCAAAAATCAGCTTTTCATATACTCTCAAAAGCTTTTTTTCTTCTGTTTGCCAGTTATATTTCTCTCTAACGGCTTTCTTTCCATTCTCCCCCATTTTTTCTGCCAATTTTGGATTTTCCAAAATATGATTGACCGCATTTGCTATTTCGGTTGGATTATCTGGTGCGACGCATATTCCGCACTGGTTTTTCTCAATAATCTCTTTCCACAGCGGAAAATTAGAAACAACAATAGGCAGCCCCGCCTCCATGTATTCAAACATCTTATTGGGCAAAGCAGCAATCGTTCCGCTTGATGGCATATAAACTACGAAACCTACCCTGCTTTTGCTTAATACATTTTGTACTTCCTCCTGACTGATATATCCCAGCTCTTTCACTTTGTTCCATCCTGAATATTTTACCAGTTCATTTTTGAGATTTTCAGATAGATTTCCTGCAAGATACAGTATTCCATGGATTTGCTCCATCGCTTCTGTCATCTGAAATATTCCGTTTATTTCTGCCAGTCCGCCCGTATAACAGACAATTTTTTCTCTTTTTACAAAAGGAGTATTAATGCCGCTTCGGTCATGGAAAAGCGGATAATTAGCAACCAGACTCACTTTAGGTGTAATCTTCTTACATCTTTGTTCGATATGCTGTGTTGCCGCAATCACACAATCAGCCCGCTTCATACAATGTTCTTCATATGCTCCAAAAAGACCTGCCAGCATATCTCCTAAAAACTTTCCAAATCTTCTGCGAAAAAACGGTGGTGGATAATCCTCATGTACATCATATATCACCCGCTTCCCACGCCTTTTCATATACAGGAGCACGGGTAATAGCATATCTTCATGAAAATGATATACGTCTGCATCTAACAAGCATAATGTTTTTTTCAGTTCATTGCAGAATTTCCAAAACCTCTTTAATCGGTTTGTCTTATGCAAAGGGATAACCGTAACTTTTATATCCTGATTTACATTCACAGTACCTGCATTTTTGTCTGAAGTAACGTAAAATACCTCATGTCCATGATTATTTAAAGACATGCACTCCTTATAAAATATCCGGATATCATTTGACCTGTGATTAAATCCCACATGAACTACTTTCATGAATTCTCTTTTTCTCCTATTGCTACTTTTTTTCTTTCCTGATGAGAGGCCCGTAGTAAGTATCAAAAAACTTAATAGCCCTTGTTGTTATGGCATTTGTTTTATATCCGCCATTCATTCTTAATATCTTTAGATATTCCCTGAAATTCACCCCATAAAACATCCATTTTTCCTGTGTTTTAAATTCGTATATCTTCCGTATTGGATATAAAAAGTACAGTATAAAATTCAATTTTTTACGTAACCATTCCCGAAATTTACCATAAAGTGATTCGATATTGGCCGTATCATAAGTTTCTTTTCTCACGTAATAATAATATAATTTCCGCTTTTCTCGGATTCTTGTGGGAATTCTCAACCAAAAATCCACAAGTTCATTATCCCACAGCGGAAGTCTCCAGTCCACACCAAGGTATGCATCATAGCACCTGATATCATTTACAACATATTTTGTCTGCCTGTGCTGCCAGTTAAAAGCCTCAAACACATCCTGAGCATCATCATAAGTATATTGATCTTTATCAGGAATACTATGTTTTACAAGGTTCCATATATATTTCTGATGCCCAAATTTAATGCCGTATTGACAGCAATGTACATCTATGATTGCCTCAACTACCTCATCCTTTGTATAATATTCCTTTCCCATTAAAGCCGTGGAAAAATCATTTCCCTCAATCACATCCCCCGAATTACCCGTCAATACAACGCAGTCTTTATCTAATGTTCCATTTTCAATGTATTTCTTAATCAGACATCCCTGCATATATGGAAGAGTAATTCCTCCTGATGCTTCAAGCATATATCTTTCATAATCGCTATCCTTTGTGATCTCTTTATACACCTCCACGGAGTCAAGCAGTATCCATCTATATCCTAAATCATCAGCAATCCCTCTCGCCACTTCCTCTTCTTTACCTTTTCTGGTTTTGAATGAAAAACAAATGACATTCTTATAATGACACTTATGCAGCATGACTGCAACTAAACGGGAATCATATCCTCCACTTAAAAAAAGTGCTACCTGCCTGCCGTCCAGTTCCTTCGTCATACGTTTAAAAACACTATCCGTAGTCCGTTCAAGCATTGATACCAGTTCATTCATGTCACCATGTATATAATTTTTATGTACATGATTAAAGTATCTCCTAATTGTCACCTGACCAGTTTGATTGTCAATCACAGCACACGTACCTGCAAGCACAAACTTTATATTTTCAAAAACTGTAGAATTCTGCAGAACAAATCCTGCCGCCAGAAACTCTTTTGCAATATGCTTGTCCACCGAATTTATTTTTAATGCAGATTTCAGCTGTTCAATACTGTCAGCCACATATACATCTGTTCCTGCTTTACTATAAAAAAGAGGAAACGACATGATTCTGTCTGCCACAAGATATGTTTTACCATTGAAATTAAATATCAGACAGAAGTTCCCGTTGAATTGTTTCAGACTTTCAAAGAACTCTTCCTCTGTTTTAATTTCATTCAAAATGCTATTTATATTTCCATTATAAAAGCATTCTTTATAATAAAGATGTCCCCGAAAGAAGCGATTCTTTTCTTTTGTATAGTTTTGTACCTTATTTGCATCTAATAATTGATAAATCACCTGTCTACCTCTGATTCTGATATAATAAGTTCTTCACGCTTGACGGCTAATGATATTTCCCTTTTCATCCACTCTCCCAATCACTCTGGCCGGCACTCCGGCCACCAGTGCGTAATCCGGTACATCTTTCGTAACCACTGCCCCAGCTGCCACCATGGCATATCTTCCAATCGTATGCCCACAGACAATGGTTGCATTGGCCCCAATGCTTGCACCTTCTTTTATTAGCGTTCTTTTATAATATTCCCTTCCTTTCGGATAGCGGGCTCTGGGAGTTAAATCATTGGTAAATACACAGGAGGGACCACAGAATACCCCATCCTCCAATTCTACTCCTTCGTACAGAGAGACATTATTCTGTATCTTGCATTCGTCGCCTATTACAACATTGTTTGATATATTTACGTTTTGTCCCAGAGAGCATCTTTTCCCAATTCTGGCACCTTTCTGGATATGACAGAAATGCCAGATTTTTGTTTCGTCCCCTATTTCAACGTCTGTATCAATATAGCTGCTTTCATGTATAAAATAACTTTCCATTATGAAAATTCTCCTGTCATTTCCGTAGAAGCAAAATCCGTTAATGGCAGCTTCACCGGAAGACCCGTCTTCTGGCTTTTGTAAATTGCAAGAACCAGTTCCAAAGCATTTCTTCCAGCCACAGCGTCCACATACGGCTTCCGGTTTTCTTGTATAGCCCGAATCACATCCTCATACAGGCTGCTGTGTCCATTTCCATAAACATTGCTTGTCTGTTCCTGAAGTCCCCTTTTATGAGTATCTGCAGCATCTTCATCTGTAAACTGCCACACATCAATATTATTGGTGGATTTTCCCCCCACCTTTACGGTGCCCTTCTCTCCAAAAACGTATAAGGTCTCCTCCAGATTCTGTGGGTAAACATTAGTGGTCCCTTCAATAGTAGCAATTGCTCCATTTTTAAATTTTACCACAGCCATTCCCACATCCTCCGCCTCCAGGTAGTCATGAAACTGCTGGCGGGTTTGTCCGTACACCTCTTCCACCTCGTCCCCAAACATCCAACGAAGCAGATCGATCCCATGTATGCACTGGTTCATCAGTGCTCCCCCATCAGAAGCCCATTTTCCCCGCCAGGGAGCCTGGGTATAATAGTTCTCATTCCGATTCCAGCGCACATGGATGGAGCCATGGGACAGCTTCCCAAACCTTCCCGCTTCCAGGGCCCCTCGAAGTTCCTGAACAGCCACATTAAAGCGGTTCTGATGACAGGCCGCCACTTTCACGCCTCTTTCCTCAGATCGGCGGATAATTTCATCCGCATCCTGAATGCTCATGGCAATGGGTTTTTCAATGATGCAGTTTACTCCATGGTCAATACAATATAAGGCGATCTCTGCGTGAACGCCGCTTTCTGTGGCAATTCCTACCAGATCTATCTCATTTTCCGTCAGCATTTTTTTATAATCTGTATACCTTTTGACTGACTCACAATTCTCCAAATTTGCTTTATTAAATAATATATCTATTTTTTCTAACTCTACATCGCAAGCTGCTACAAACTCTAATTCATTTTTCAATACGGCTTTTATATGATTTATGGCTATACGGCCACAACCGATGAGTGCATATTTCATCTTTTTCATCCCCTATTATCTATAATTCATCTTACCATAAGATTGTATAAATCAAGAAGCTTCTGAACTTGTGTCTCCCAATTGTACTCTCTCTCAACTGCCTCTCTTCCATTTCGTCCCATTTCTGCTGCCTTTTCCGGATTGTCAAGTAAATATTGTATGGTTTTTACAATTCCAGAAATGTTATGCGGATTTATTGCAATTCCGCACCTGTTTTTATCTACTATTTCCTTCCATAATATATAATCTGTACATATAATCGGAAGTCTGGCTTCCATATATTCAAATATTTTTGTATTGCCTAAAGTGCCTATCCCCCTTACCTGTCCGGTATAATTTAGTGCAATCCCAATCATAGAATCTGCATAGATGGACTGAACTTCTGCAAACGAAATTTTCCCATAATACTCAACCTTTTTCCATCCATCGAGAGTTTTTAAATAATCCAAATATTGTTTACTCCCACTTCCTGCCAAAGCGTAAGCAATGTCATCCATTTGCCCAACTGCCTCAATTATTTTATCATGATTCCATTGAGCATCAATCCCTCCCGCAAAACATATTTTCCTCTTAGGGCTTCTATCAATCGAGCGTTTTTCTAAAATCGGATAATTGGTAATCATAATGGTTTCTTTATTATATTTTCTCAGTCGCTTTACAATATGTGGTGTTACACTAATAACTGCCCCATATTTTTTCAAAGAATATTTCTCATACCAACAATACACTCCAGAGACTATTTTGCGCAGATATCTTGGCAGCCATTCTTTATCTTTAATCTGCTCAGGTACATCTTCATGAGAATCGAAAATTACTTTTTTATTTTTTCTAACAAGTGCATTCCCCAACGGAAGCAAGTCTGGATCATGCAAATGATAAATCTCTGCATCTATTTCCCGTATCTTTTTCTTTATTTTAGCCTGTGAGAAAAAGAACCGCCTGACACGACTAGATGGCCGAAATTTAGTAGAAACAATATGCACACCATCAATTATTTCATTATTCTGACTATCATTCACGATCAAGTATACTTCATATCCATTAGCTGCAAGGCTTCTGCACTCTTTTTGGAATATTCTGACATCATATCTGCCGTGGGCACTTGTTACATGACACACTCTTTTTTTCACTCTAATCTCCTCAAAATCTTTTTACTGGTGTAAAATATGAATTATCTTTTCCGCAGCATGTCCATCACCATAAATTCCCGTTTTCATACAGGGATTACTATTCATAAGTACAGTTTCATAAAGATTATTATGATCTACCAACACATTAGCACCACAGTCTACAAGTTCCCTCCAGCTAGTATCAGGCATCAAAACGCATGCTTCTTTTCCTGCAAAGTAAGCTTCTTTCTGATATCCGCCACTATCTGTAATGATTTTTAATGCATGCTTTGTCAATCCCATCAGTTTAAGATAATCAATTGGCTCTGTTACAATAACTTTTCTTAAATATGTCCCCAGCCCATACTCTTCTATTTTTTTTCTTGTCCGTGGATGGAGTGGAAATACAACAGGGACTTCCTTTGTCACCCTGCTTACTTCGGACAAGATACTTTCCAGGATTTCTTTCCTATCAACATTAAAATCTCTGTGCAAAGTCATGACAAAATAATTATCCGGCCTTAAATGTAACTGTTCTAAAAGGGAATCGTCGAACGAACATTCCATTTCTTTGTATACGTCATACATAACGTCACCAACAAAAAATACTTTCTCAAAAATTCCTTCCCTTTTTAAATTATCTATTCCTGATTGACTGGGAACAAATAAATAATGAGAAACATGATCCGTCAGGACCCGATTAATTTCCTCAGGCATATCCTTTGGTTCCTGCCTTAATCCGGCTTCCACATGTGCAACTTTTACTTTTAACTTTGCACATACTAAAGCCCCTGCCAAGGTTGAATTTGTATCTCCATATAATATAACGATATCCGGCATTTCTTTTAGAATTACTTTTTCCAGTTCTATCATCATTTCAGCCGTCATTTCCCCATGACTTTTTCCGCAAATTCCAAGATTATATTCCGGTTTTCTCATATTTAAAACATCAAAAAACACCCCCGACATATTGCTGTCATAATGTTGGCCGGTATGCACCACGGTTTCCTCTATATCTACATATTTATTAATCTCTTTTTGAATAATTGCTTCTTTCACAAACTGAGGGCGGGCTCCTACAATAGAAAGAACTTTCATTCCTTTACTCATTTTCTGTCTCCTGTAAATACAAAACTTCTCAACTCAAAAGCTTTTGAAATATTTATAACGTTTCAATATTATCTCTGTTCCTAATATTTTTCATTACATTTTTCGTATCAAAAACAGCTACTGCGTGCTTTTGTATCAGTTCATAATCCACATTCGTATGTGCTGCCGTTATCACCAGCAGATCATATGATTCAATTACCGATCCGGTCAGTTCCGGAATTCCTTTATGAATTATTCCATGCCTCTTATACTGAGGGATCCAGGGATCATAAAAGTCGACTTCAGCGTTCACTTTTGCAAATTCATCGATTACCTCAAGGGCAGGGCTCTCCCGGTAATCATCAATATCCTGTTTGTAAGCCACCCCTACCACAAGCACTTTTGAGCCATTCAATGCTTTTTTAAAACGGTTCAGAATCTTTCCCGCCCGCTCTACACAATATTCCGGCATCCGATCGTTGATCATCATGGAACTCTCTATCATGGACGTGTGGAAGCCATATTCTCTCGCTTTCCAGGACAGATAATAGGGATCCAAAGGAATACAATGCCCCCCAAGACCCGGCCCCGGATAAAACGCCTGGAATCCATAGGGTTTTGACTTTGCCGCTTCAATTACCTCCCAGATACTGATTCCCATCCGATTGCAGAGAATCGCCAATTCATTTACAAGGCCAATGTTAATATTACGGTAAGTATTTTCCAGGATTTTTTCCATCTCTGCTATGGCCGGAGATGATACCTCAAACACATCGCCCTCTAATACAGCCCGATACATTGCCGCTATAACCTCTGTGGCATCCTTTCCTACTCCCCCCACAACCTTAGGTGTATTTTTTGTCTTGTAGATTAAGTTGCCCGGATCCACCCGTTCCGGAGAAAAGCCCAGATAAAAATCCTCACCGCATTTCAGCCCGGATCCTTTTTCCAGAATCGTCTTTACCAGTTCTTCCGTAGTTCCGGGGTAGGTTGTTGATTCCAATACAACGATCGTCTCTTTTGTGAGATACTTTGCAATTTCCTCTGTAGAAGATTTCACATAGCTGATATCGGGCTGCTGATGCTTGTCCAGTGGTGTAGGAACACAGATTGCAATAAAATCCACTTCTTTCACAAAAGAAAAATTGGTTGTCGCTTTTAACATTCCGGCTTCAACCAACTTCTTTAAATCACTGTCGACCACATCCCCAATATAATTATGGCCCTTATTTACCAAATCTACTTTTTCTGACTGAACGTCAAAACCAATGGTTTTGAATCCGGCCTTTGCTTTCTCTACAGCCAAAGGAAGGCCTACATAGCCAAGGCCTACTACCCCTACCTCTATCTCTTTATTTTTTATTTTTTTTAACAATTTTTCTTTCATTTTCATCCATCCCCTTATTGTTAATAAAATAGTTTTTCAAACATTTCTGCCAAAACATGATAATTATAATACTTTATAACCGCATCTTTTCCTCTCTGTCCCATTTTTTTTCTCTCTTCCTGAGACATGTCATATAAATTCCGTAGTGCCTGCTGTATCTCCATTGTTTTCCCGCTTCTTACCATAAACCCACACTCATATACTTCTACCGGACACTTTGGCACATTCAGTGCACAAAGAATAGGCTTCCCTGCCATCATGGAATCATACATTTTATTCAGGCTTATCCCGAATCGATATAACTTCGAATCCACTCCCCCCATATAGCTACAGTCAAAATATCTCAACAAATCTCCTACACAAGATTTTCTAACTGTATCCAAGAAAAAAACATTCTTTATTTTTTCTGTCTGCACCCTTTCCATAAGTCTTGGCTTTTCTATGCCATTTCCCACAAGGACAAAGGCTGCATTCACAATCTCCGTTGTCTTTGCCGCATCAAGCAAAATGTCCAGAGCATTGGACAAAGCATGTCCGCCAAAATATCCTACAATAAACTTCCCCTCTTTTTTCAAAGTCTCCAATAAGTTTTGATGTTGTCCCGGTATCTGCTCCCCATATTCCCATTCCTCAAGAACAACTCCATTCTGAATGTTTACAAATTTATGGGCTGCCATCCCATGACTCATCATATATTCTTTTGCACAGGGAAGAAGAGATACTACATGATCGGAATGTCTGTATGCGGAATTTTCCCCTATCTGCATAAGCATTACAAAGGGATTGCTTTTTTTCATCCCCCCCAGTTCTATCAAGGTGGTCGGCCACATGTCATGAACTTCGTGAATCAGCTTTGCATTGGACAGCTTCCGAATCTTCTGACCTGCAAAGGTATCCAAAGGATATGTTGAAGATGTAATAACGACATCCGGTTTCATGCTTTTGGCAATTCGCCTTGCATTCCACCACAATTTCCCCACAAAGCGAAACATTGTAAAAGCCCTTCTGACTCCATTTCCACTGTACTGACCTGTTTTCACCCAGCAATATGAAATCCCGTCTATTTTCTCTTTTTGAAAGTCCTTTTTTACATCCGGATTTTTTATCCTCAAATGAGAATAATCACCGGCGATAATCGTTACATGATGTCCCATCTTTGACCATTCCCGGGCAAAATAATAGGGACGGAACTCCATCCCCAATTCAAGATTCCCAGCATAGTGATTTATATATAAAATATTCATGCGATTACCTTTCCAATAGCCATCCCTTTTAATCATTTCTGCACTTTTTGATCATTACATCTGCTGTCTCTTGCTTTTCCTGATAATACTCTTCTGTTATTTTCCCAGTTCTTAGCAAATAATCCCCATAATCCTCCGCAGTCACCATGCCTTCGGCATGAATTCCTTCTTTCTTAAACACATTTTCGATTGTTCGAAGCACAATTATAAAGTCTCTCCAGAACGTGATTTTTTTAACATACTGAATATCATAATCCAATTTTTTCTCCCAGAGAATTCCATTTCGCCCATTCACCTGTGCCAGACCAGTTAAACCCTGTCTCACAGTGTGCCTTTTTCTCTGTTCCGATGTCATAAACACCATATCCCGAACAAGCTGCGGCCTTGGTCCCACAATGCTCATATCACCCTTTAGTATATTGAATAATTCGGGAAGTTCATCCAGACTGGAACTGCGAAGCCTCTTTCCGAATGTCGTCAGTCTGACTTCATCCGGAAGGAGTTTCCCCTCCTCATCCCTGTCATCTGTCATAGAACGAAACTTATACATCTCAAAAATTCGTTCATTTTTCCCTGGCCTTAATTGCCTGAAAATAACAGGACTGCCAAGCTTTAGCCTAACCAATATTCCGGTCAACAGCAATATAGGCGACAACAAAATAATCGCAGAAAAAGATAATACAAAATCTATAGGACGTTTTAAATATTTTTCATAAATTCCGCAAGGCTTGTGTGTGCCCATCTTACACAAAGCACTCATGAATAATATCTGTCACGATGTTCTGTGCCTCTTCTGTCATCTTAATATCGCTGGGCAGACAGATTCCTCTCTCAAAGATATCTCGTCCTATGTCCTCTTTGCCTGCACGTATATAATCCCTGCCTGAAAACACCGGCTGCATATGCATCGGTTTCCAGATAGGTCTTGATTCTACATTCTTCTCTTCCAGTGCTTTCTTGATCTTTTCCGGAGTTACTCTCCCACTTTCCACTAATTCTTTATCAATTGTCATACAACTCAGCCAGAAATTAGGCTCTGAGCACTCCAGATAGGGATTCATCTCAATTGGCAGATCTTTTAATCTTTCTTTGTATCTTACATAGATTTCTTTTTTTCTCCTGTGGTGATCCTCTAAG
The DNA here is from genome assembly GCA_948330435.1 of uncultured Lachnoclostridium sp. Lineage (GTDB taxonomy): Bacteria > Bacillota > Clostridia > Lachnospirales > Lachnospiraceae > Laedolimicola. Next base: position 56,605 of record CAOJBY010000012.1, read on the forward strand.
TGTACCAACTGCCCTCTGCCTATTCCTGCCACAATATTACTCATACGATAGTTATAACCAATCTCTGAATGCTGATACCAGGGTACGGCATCCCTGGCCTGAGTCGCCCAAAACCTGGATTTCTTTACCGCTTCCTTATCGTCCGAAACCAGCATTCCGCCTCCGGAAGTAGTAATAATCTTATTTCCGTTAAAAGAAATACAGTTATACTTTCCAAAAGTTCCTGTCTGTTTTCCTTTATAAGTAGCCGACACACTTTCCGCCGCATCCTCAATAAATACTACGTTATAGCGTTCACACAGTTCTGCAATCTCATCTAATTTTGCAGGGGTTCCATACAGATTAGCGGCAATAACCGCTTTCACTTTCCCTTTGTACTTCTCCAACCCCATTTCCAGTGCTTCCGGATTCATATTCCAGGTATCCCGTTCAGAATCAACGAACACCTGGATCCCATTTTCATAGGAAACGGGATTCACGGTAGCAGCAAAAGTTAAATCCGAGCAAAGTACAATATCACCGGCAGACACATTTGCCAGCTTAACCGCCAGATGAAGGGCTGCTGTCCCCGATGTCAAAGCTGCTGCATAGCCTATGCCCAAATATTTTGCCATTTCTTTCTCAAATTCATTTACATTTTCTCCAAGAGGGGCTATCCAGTTCGTATCAAAAGCTTCCTTAACGAACTTTTGCTCCTCCCCATGCATTGTTGGTGATGACATCCATACTTTTTCTGCAAATTTACTGCTCATCCTCTATCCCATTTCCTTCCACAAACACACACTCTCAATTCGATAAAGTATATCACAAATTATTTTCTTTTTCAAGGCCGTCCTCAACATTATGCCCCAAAAATTCTCTTCAATTGATATTTCCACTCAAACTGTCTTGCTTTCTCCCTGTTTATATGGTAAATGTCAATGCCATTTTTAATCTTTTCTATCATATCTTCTAAACATGCTTTCAAATCATCTTCATTGCTCTCACAGAATGCAATATTTTCCACAAATTTTTCCCATCCTACAAACTTTGTAGAAACTACCGGTTTCCCCGCTGCAAGATAGTCCATAATTTTGGACGGAAAATTATTCTGGTTCTCTGGCATGTTCATATTTCTTGGATTTATCAAAATATCCGCTTTCTGCAATGTTTCTATATATTCTGTATATACCAGATGTCCCTGGTAATGAATTCTTTCGTCCTCTGCTGCCATCTGTCTCACCTGTTCTTCCAGTGGCCCTTTTCCCGTAATAGATACGATAATGTCATCTCTCTTTATTTTCTTTACGGCATTTAAAAGAATATCCACCCCCGTAACTCGACTTAACAAACCGGAATACAAGAACACCATCCTCTTCCCTTTTTGATATGGGCAATATGAGAAAGCATCATAAAATTCCTGATCAATGCCTCCCTCCATTAAAAGGAATCTCTGCCTTTTTCTCAGCTTGGAACGAATATTAGCTGATAACCCAATAACCGTATGAAACCGCCTCATACTCCATAATTGTACCCAGGCGTACAGTTTTTTTATCATATTATTATAGCTTATGCTCTCGGAATAGTCTGCCACAATTGCAATACCTTTATTTCCGCACCAGACAGGTAAAAGAATCCAAGCGTATATAATATTATAACATACTACAATATCCATGTCATTTATCGCTTGTCTAACTATCCTGCAATATTTTGCGACACTTTTTAGAATCCCTCTACTCCTTATCACATAACATTCATTTCTGCTATTTTCAGACCTATCTTCTAATATTTGTTCCTGTTCCTTTGAGATATCAATTCCCACATAAGAGTACTGATATACTTCATGCCCCATATCCTGAAGATTTCTTACGACATTACTCTGAAATCTGTTTCCGGCTGCAGATATATTCTCTGTATGATATTCGATTTCTTCCGGAACTATTGTCCCGCAAAAAAGAATCTTCATTTGCTGTTCTCCATTAATACTTCTTACATTTTGCTAAGCTATGCAAAATACCGCCCAATTCCTCTATGCTTTCTGGAACAAATATCTTTTCTTTTACATTATATATTCTTTTTACTCTTTCCGTTATTCCGTCAAATTCCTCAATGTCTATATCTGCCACATCTCCGCAATTATATATAATTTTATAAAGCAAAATAAGGTAAGGCTCTTTATCAAACATTAATTTGGGAGTAACATTTGCGGTAGATAAAAAGCCAACTAGTATTTTATCTGACAGTTCTTCGCCCATATTGACATAAAGCATTTCCGGAGGTATACTTTGCTTTCCCCACTTATTGTATCCCTGATATATGTCCTGCTGCCTTCTTGGGTGTAGTTTAATTCCTATTTCTTCCTTTAAGAAATACTTGTTAAGTGTCCCAAGTGTTTGCTGTAGAATTTCATCTACTTTGTTATCTAAAGCACTGGCTGCCGCCGCATCAAACAGTAAAATCCGGTAAAGCAACTTATCTTTTTCTTCAATTCCAAAGATTCTATTTATCATTTCTCGAAAGTCTTTTTTGTCACTATGGTCTGCAATCATTCTTACCTTGCTTGTCTGGCGGTTCTCTGGCAAGAACTCCGGTGCATAGACATACATTCTCTGCTGAATATCCGTAAGTTCTTCTTTCTGAAAAATTTCTGTACCGCCAAACAGTTTATGGAACAACGCATCTATCCTGCTGGAAATATCAGGGCACTCCAAAGCGGTGTAATCTCCCAGTCCATCCTCGATCTTGTCAAATGCAATATCAGGATTACATTTTTTCATATACTTCAATAGCATATATGCTGTCATATCTATATTGGCAAAATACGCTCTGTCGTAAACCCGATTTTTAACAAATGGGGAAGTTTTCACAGAATAGGCAATATTTCTATTTATAATCTCTTTTACCCTCTTTCTGGAACTGTCTGTCATATTAGGAACCTGTATTACATTCTTAAATGTTTTACTCTCCCTTAATGATTCAACCAGTGAGGAACATTCTCCAAATTGTTCCAGAACATAAATATCTGCCTCTTCCTGAAAAGGATAATGCAATTGCAGACTATTCAAAATCTGATACGGTGATGACACAACAAATGCTTTCATTTACTCTTCCCAAACCGGATTTTTCAAAACCCATTTCCCAAATGCATTCTTTTCAAATAATTCCCGGTTATACAGTGTGTCAATAATATTCCAAAATTCTGTCTCACTATAGCCACAAAATTCGCAAAACTCTCGAACACATCTGGAATCCAAATCATGATCTCTTTTTTTTACAATTTCAACCGCTTCTTTCCGGGTCATCAAGCCATAGCGAACAAATCTGGAAGCATAATCCGTTGCACAGGCATGCCCAAACTTGGGGTATTTTAGCCAGGCATGAACTAGATATGCTGCACTGTCTACCTGATCAAAGTTCTCTGCCATCATGCTTCGATCCCATTCGTTTTGTAAGTCATGGAATCCCCTTGTCTTTGCAAAAATGTAATTTTTGTAGCTATTCCATTCCACAAAATAACTAAGATAAATGGGAGCCAGTTTTTCCAATTCATTTTTTGAGGGAGCAATTGTCATTGACAAGTCTTGTTCCGTAATGTTTTCATCCAGAAGTTCACTCATTGGAATATCAGATGCTACCCCATTCAGCAAAATATTTTTTGCCGAGTAAGTCTCTTCGGCATCGGTCCCGCCATATTCGTAACTGACATTTTCACCATAAACCAAAAGTGGTGTGTTAAACTTAAGAGCCATCAAAAGCGGGTATGTATAAATCAGCCTGTCTACAAGCCATGTAGGCTTACCATATTTTTCAAATGTCTTTCGCATGATCCGCTTTTGTAGCTTTCTGTTCGGTTTTAATGTAATAATTGGGCAGCCAAACTCTTCTGAAATATTCTTCAGATTATGCTGTCCCGCTTCTGTCATTGGAAAATTGTCCTCAACAGAGAACAGGATAGGATTCATTCCCATCACTTCTTTCATAATATGCACCTGAAAATGACTATCCTTTCCTCCGCTGACTGCAATTGCACAGTCAAAGCCGTTCCCATTCATTCCACGATATTGATTGCATATTTTCTCTAATTCTTTCATTCTCGCAACATAATCTACTTTCGCCTTGCGTTCATGATTATTGCATGCACAGCAAATCCCTCTCTCGTCAAAAGATATTCCCGGTCTTGTATCCGGCATTACACATTTTTTACAATATTTCATTTTATCTCCTCCTAAGTACAAGTATATTTTTAAAAAATATATGAAATTCCTTTCTTTACCTGGGCATACTCTTCCTTTTTACTATATAAATACTCCGCAATCACTTCCATCAATTCCAAGTCATTTTCATGATCCAAATCCAGTATACCTGTATCGTACATTTTAACAACTTCACAATATCCCTGAAATATTTCCTTTCCGGATATCAAAAATTGCGGATTATATGCATACATAGAAGCATTCATATCATAAAGTGCCGGTGTCTGCTGGCGGGCTGTATAATCTGATTTAATAACCCTCACATAACCTTTATCACTTTTCTTTACCATATTAAAATAAGGATTTCTTCTGGCATCTGTTACCGTAAATACCACATCGCTTTTCGCCTCTTCCATTTTTTCAATCAGATTTTGGATATCTCTTAGTGTCCGCAGGGGCGATGTAATATCCATATCAACGATCATGTCATAGTCATAACCTTTTTCTGTTTTCATCTCAAGATAAGTGTCCCGAATAACGGAAACTTTTGAAACCGTATCTCCGCTGAGACTTTCTTTCCTTGGGATCCAATCCACAGGACACATATCACTTCTTTTTACAATATTCACCAGTTCCGGGCTGTCTGTATTCAAAGCAATGTCTGCTTCTATATCTTCATGAACCTTTAAGAACAAATGGATCGCAGATAATGTATACAATGCCAACGGCTTCCCCAAAAAATTTTGAATATTTTTGTTTTTTATCCCTTTTGAACCTGCCCTGCCGCAGATCGTAAATAATATTCTCATTCTGTTATCCCCTTTGCCAATTTTAGTGTACTGCATGCACACCTTATATCATTTTCATTTTCAGCTTTTCCCTCTATTATATCTAAAAAATGCAGTAACTCTTTTCTTTGAAAGTCATTTCTCTCCTGTCCAAAGCCAATCTTCTTTCCGCTTTTCATAAAGACAATGCTGCTTTCAATTAAATCACAGAGCAGTGTATCTTCTTTCATAAATATCTCCATTTGTCGAATTGGATTTCTTCCAAAATAATCCAGATGCAACTCCACAAGCAACCCTCTGTAACGGGCAATATAGACTGCTATATCATCACTATCAATTTCCAGATTAGAAACTTTTTCAATTATACCATATACTTTCTGGGGCTTCCCCAGTAAATAATACAGATAATCCCATTCATGAATCAAATCAATAGAAACACCGCCCCCCAAATCTCTGTGAGCACTATAGGTATTTCTGTAATCTACATGACTGCGCCACTCCGGAAGATAACTGGAACTAATACAACGAACGCTGAATACCTCGCCGAAATTAATATTTTCTTTCAAATATTGAATCACAGCAGTATATCTCAGGGGACATGCCACATAATAAATACTCCCCTTTCTCCATGGTCCCCATAGCATGTCATCTATCTGTGACTCACTGCATACAGGTTTTTCTATAAAAAAATGTCTGCTTTTAAAATGAACCTTTTTTAATGCATCCAGATGAAATTCTGTTGGATTTGTAATAAAGACTATATCATAATCTGATGAGATTTCTTCTTCCTGATAATACACATTTGCAATATCACCTTTAATCTCATAGGCAATGTTCTTATCAACTCCCGAACGAAGAGCATCTATCTGATATTCTCTCCCCTGTTCCCTGCAAATCTCCCGCAGATTTCCAATATGCCTTTTTGCAATAGAACCAAGTCCAACAAACAGAATCTTCAACCTATCCAAGTGTACATCCCTCGATTTCATCAATAAGCTTCAATGTTTCCAGATCTTCCTCAAAGGTATATCGACTTTCTCCTTTTCCTGCTATCACGTCAAAAAAGCAAGCCAGTTCATTCTTATAAGCATTCTCTACTACAAAATTACTATAGCCCGAAAGCTGATCCACACTTTCATAAAGTTCTACATTCTCTTCCTTTTTATTCTGAATGTCATACACTTTCAGGCTTTCTGGTGTACCATCCCAGGAAAGATACAACTCTTCTCCAAAAACCTCCAGCTTACGTACTGCTTTTCGGCACATGATATCTACTGCCAGCATTCCTCTGTTGCCCGTTACGTGCTCCAGCAACAATAGGTAATGATCCATATAGTCAATTTCTAGGGAAGTACTTTTCCCCTTTACGACATGAAATGCCGTCACTTTTCCAAAGGTTTTCTCTAACCATGGGAGTTCTATTGCCAAAAGTTCCCTGCACCCATTTGTCCTTTTGTCTCCCACAAAGAAGTTTCTATAGTTTTCCCATGGATGCCAGTCTGGTAAGTATTGTCCCACGTGATAACTATAGTTTACATTTGTTGCTGCATCATTTACACATTTCATAATAAATTGTATTTCATCCCGATATAGAAATGTAGATGACAAAAATAAAGTTTTCTCTTTTTCCACCGCAAGCCTTATATTTTCTTTGTATTTATCTGCAACCAGATTCAACTCTGTAAAAACATGCAGTCCTGACTGCAGACATTGATAAATAATACCTCCATGGGAAAGAGGGGATGTGGAAATCACTGCAAATTCCACAGTGTCATCACACAGTGCCGTTTCTAGCTTCTCATAGGCCTTTATCCCATATTCACACTGTACGGCCTCTATACGTTCACGGTTTGAATCAATTCCTATTATTTCCAACTCCGGCTTCAGCATCCTTAAAAGCCGGATTCTTCGTTTTCCCATAGAGCCCAGCCCTACCACAAGTCCTTTCATCGCTTCCCTCTCCTAAATCTTCCATGTATCACCTATAAGTTTTCTGACTCTTTCCCTGCTTTTCTCACCAGTCCGAATCACTAAGTTAGGTGATTGTCCAAAAACAATGGAATAATCCGGAATATCTGTATCCTTTACATATGCATTTGCAGATAAAATAACATGATTCCCTATCTTAGAACTTCCAATTACCTTGCTGTCCGAATACATAATGACATATTCGCCCAATTCCGGATAACTCTCTTTTCCGTCTTGATCAAAACTCCCGCCTACTGTCACACCCTGATAAACAAAAAAATAATTTCCATAACGGGCTCTTCCCAATATGGAGCCAAGCGGATGCTCTGCACAAAAATTATCTGGCAAATCAATGGCATAAAACCAGTCAACAGAATGCATAATCTTATTTAAGTAGTATACAAAGGCCGCTTCCTCCTCAAAACCATCCTTATATAGCTGATTGGAAAACAAATACAAAAAGATGGAATATTGTACGGTATGTTCAATGCGAAACGCCGGCTCATCTCCATGCCAGAAGTAATCTGATTTTACTTTGGAATAATTTTTTTCCAAACGTTCCAAAGCAATTTGCAGGCTCTTGCTGGTTTTTGCACTGGGGGGGGCAATATCCCAGTAATTGCCAAGCTGCCGGTTTACCATTTTCCCAATATCGTTTATGTCAAGTTTGCACCACATCTATCTCGCTCCAAAAGAAATATCATAAAATTTTTTCTTCAGATTAATTTCTTTATTCAATAAATTTTCTTTTAAAATCTCTACAATTTTTCTGCTTGTATTGCCATCTCCATATGGATTTGTAGCATTGGACAATCCTTTTTGAAATTCTTCTGAAACAGCAAGTGCCATTGCTCTGCAAACATCTTCTTCTGTCGGCTGACAATCAATTACGCTTTCGGCCTGCAGCCGCCCTTTTTGTCTGTCACCAATATTAACAGTCGGAATTTTAAACGAAGGAACTTCAAGTAATCCGCTGGAGGAGTTTCCTATTACCATGGCTGCATATTTTAAGGTACTTAAATAACGTAGCGTTCCCAAGGACTCAAATGCTGCTGCATTTGGATTTTCTGCCACATACTCATCGATCATTCGATTAATCATTCTCCCGCTTGTGTCTGCGTTAGCTTTTGTAAAAATATATTTCATCTCTTTGTGCCTGTCTAATGCTCGGAGAATCTCATGAAACTGTATTTCTGTCTGGCCTTTTTCCAGGGTTACCGGATGAAATGTCACTACCGCATAAGGAACATCCAAAGCAAATGAAAGGGATTTTTCCAACTCTCCTTTATCCAACAAACACATTTTTAATACATTCTCAATGCCAATACTACCTACAGCAAATACCCTGTCAGGAGATTCCCCCAATTGAATTACCCGCTTCCGATAAACTTCTGTACTGGTGAAATGCAGGTAACTCATTTTTGTGATTGCATGACGAATTGCCTCATCCACAGCTCCTTCTGTTGTCTCACCACCATACAAATGTAAAATTGGTATCCTTGCATTCATAGCAGAACAGCATACTGCCAGGGTTTCGTAACGATCGCCTAAAACAAGCAGTGCATCCGGTTTACTCTCTTCAAAATACTCCGAAAAGCTAATCATTGCCAGACCCATGCTCTTCGAAATGGAAACTGGAGTATCTGAACTTAGCAAAATCTCTATTTTACGTTCAATTTCTATACCGTCATTTTCTATTTCTTTGTAAGTCAGACCAAACTCTGGTGATAAATGGGCACCCGTTACCACAACCTTTACATGAAACTCCCTACATTCGGAAAGCCCCAGTATAATTGGTCTCAATAAACCATACTCAGCTCTGGTTGCAGTCAATATTACAATTTTCTTTCTCATAGTTCTATCATCTCGTCCTCTTCAAAATCCCGGGCAGCCTCTTTTCCCAGAATTTCCTGCCAGCACATAGGCGAGATCCCCTTTCCCGGCCGTTTCGTAGTCAGGTTTTCTTCTGTGAATCTCTCACCTTTTTTTATTTTTTTTAATGCTACTATACTTTTTCTGGCTACTGCAATATTCGGTGCCTCTGAAAGTGATGGCACTTTCACTCCATTTCCCAATGCTTTTTCTACATTTCTTATTGCACAAATCATTTCTTTCAGTTCTTTCGGCTCCAGACTTGCCCTGTGATCCGGTCCTTTCATATCTCTGTCCAGGGTAAAATGCTTTTCAATTACTTCCGCACCTAATGCCACCGCCGCAACTGGTATCTCAATTCCCAATGTATGATCCGAATATCCCACTCTCACATGAAATCTGTCCCTTAATGTCTGCATTGCCCGCAGATTCACGTCTTGAACAGGTGTCGGATACTGTGTATTACAATGGAGTAAGATTATTTCTTCCGTGCCGTTTTCTCTCAAAACCTGTACAGCTTGTCCCACCTCTTCCACTGTACACATTCCAGTAGAAAGAATCACTGGCTTGTGAGTTCCCGCAATCCGCACAAGATAGGGATAGTTGGTGATTTCACCCGATGGCAGCTTATAATAACTAATTCCCAGTTTTTCAAGAATCTCTATACTTTCCAAATCAAAGGGTGTTGATAAAAAATCAATATGAACAGATTCACATAATGCTTTTAATTCGTAGTAATCCTCCAGGCTTAGTTCCAGCTTCTTCAGCATTTCATATTGTGTCTCTGCCTGATCTGTTGTCCCTTTTTGATATTGAGCCTTTGGAGCATCTTTTGTTACCAGATTTTCAGTAATAAAAGTCTGAAACTTAATTGCATCTGCCCCTGCTTTTTTTGCTTCCAGTATCATCTGTCTTGCAAGTGCAATGCTACCATTATGATTGACTCCTGCTTCCGCTATTACATACACATTTCCCATAGACCTTTTCTCCTGATAGAATATCCCTTAGTACTATACTTCCCGCACCTACAATACTGCATGAACCTATCTTTATATTCTGAATCACGGTTGCATTTGCACCAATAAAGCAATGCTCTGATACAAAAACATTTCCGCATAAGGTGCCGTTTACAGAGACATGTGTAAAATCACCTATCTGATTTTCATGTTCCACTACAGCTCCTGTATTAATAATACACATCTTTCCCACGATTGCTGCTGCATTGATAACCGCATTTTTCCCCACAAAAGTCCCTTCGCCAATTTTAATGTCCTCTGCCAGGACCGCCGATGGATCAATAATCACTGGAAGCCGGTATCCGATTTTTTTTAATTTCTTATATAATACATCTCTGTTTTTTCCCTGCCCCATATATCCAAGAGTAACAAATGCATACCGGATGCCTTTCAAAAAGTATTCTTCCAAAACATCATCATTTCCCAGACAATGATAACCCTTATACTCTCTGTCCGGCAAGGGATCCGTAAATCCCACAATATGATATTTTCCCTCTTTTTCTATTGTATCAACAACACTTTTTGCATGACCGCCAAATCCGACTAATATAATATCTTCCATCTACTTTTCCATTCTGCTGCACATTCTTTCCATCTCGTCCAGCTGTCCCATGTCCATCCATGCATTTTCACCAATGGGATAAACACCGACACGTTTGCCCTGCTTTCTATATTTCTCTATAATATCGGGAAAGCTGACTGGCGTATCTTCTTCTAATTCCCTTATAACCTCAGGTTCTACAATGTAGCATCCCGTATTTGTAAAAAAGGATAAATGGGGCTTTTCCTGCATGCCGGCAATATTTCCATCTTCACCAATTTCTACCACTCCATATGGAATCGAAAAATTTTTCAGAGAACATACCATAGTAATCATGTGCTTTTGTTCTTTATGCAATCTATAAATCTTCGTGAAGTCTTCCTCAACTAAAATATCACAATTTGTTAAAATAAAGGTAGAATCAACTTTTCCTTTAAGCAAACTTAATCCCCCGCCTGTTCCTAAAGGTATCTCTTCATCTACATAAAAAACGGAATAATCCTTTTCTATCTCATTAAAATATGCTTTAATCATATTTTTTTTATGATTTACAATCAGATAGAACTCCTGACATCCAAACTTACAAAATTGATTAATAATGTGCTCTGCTATGGGAAGTTCTCCAATTGGAATGAGGGGTTTTGGCAAAATATTCGTATAAGGATATAATCGCTTTCCCTGTCCCCCTGCCATCATTACAACTGGTAAATCCAAACACTCCCGATGACTAATGACTTCTTTTTCATCCCATAGTACAATGCGTTTTATTCTCCCTCCTGATTCCAATATCGGCAAAGCTTCTATAGAATGCTTCTTCATAAATGCCAGAGCTTCTTCTCTTGTACACTCTTCCAAATATTTCGGCGAGTAATTCGCCACATTTCTCACAACCGCATTCAGTTCGCCCTTTTTCAGAATCCAACGGCGCACATCTCCGTCCGTCAATGCCGCTACCAGTTTTTCATCCTTAACAATAAACAGAACCTTTCTTGCAACTGCATCCAGTCTCTCCATCGCTTCCAGAATTGTATATTCTTCTCCAATCAAGAAATCTTTTATCTCCATATCTTCCTCACAAATATACAAAATCCTTTTCTAACACTCATTAACTTACATTTCTCTAATGCACTTTAAAACTTCCAGCACATCCTCCCTGCCTAAATTGGTACTACAAGGCAGGTTCACTACTCTTGACCAGTATTGTTCTGCTTTCTCTATCTGGTATGTTCTTGCACCTTCATAAGGTTTTTGACTATGAATCAGTCCCCATATCGGCCTTGACTGTATTCTATGTTCTGCTAAATATTGTATTAATTCATCCCGTTTCCAACCATATTGTGCACAGTCTAAAGCATAAAACCAATGATTACTTCGAATTCCCTCCCGCACAGGCAGAAGTTTTATTCCCTCCAAATTATCTGTTCCCTGTCTGTACAGCCAGTAATTTTCTGTCTTTATTCTAATAAATTCTTCCAGTTGTTCAAGCTGGGCAATCCCCATAGCTGCCTGAAGATTTGTCATCCGGTAATTATAACCGATTTCATCATGAATATAATAGAGTTCATCGCTTTTCGCTTGAGTAGTCAAATGCTTTGCACGCCTCAGGTATTCTTCATTGTCAGAAACAATCATACCACCTCCGCCGGTAGTTATGATCTTATTGCCGTTAAAAGAATATACTCCTACATCCCCTATGGTTCCGGCATATTTTCCTATAAAGTCCCCCTGTGTATAGTAGGTCCCCAGGGCCTCTGTGGCATCCTCGATCACTTTAAGATGGTATCTGTCAGCAATATTCCTGATTGAAACCATATCTGCCATATTGCCAAATACATGAACTGCCAAAACAGCTTTCACATGTTTCCCGGTTTTCTTATCAATAAGCTTGTCTGATTCAAATGTACATTCTTCTGCACAAAATTTATTTAATTTCATCGGATCCATACATAAAGAGTCATCGCAGTCCATAAAAATCGGCTCCGCCCCAATATATCGAACCGGATTAACAGCGGCAATAAATGTTAATGTAGGAACAATAACCGCATCCTCTGGTGTGATCCCTGTTAAAAGCAGTGCAACATGCAAACCGGATGTTCCGTTTTGGCAGGACACTGCTCCTTTCACATGAACATACTCTGCGATATTTTTCTCAAATTCATTTACATATGCACCGCCTGTAGATACCCACTCTGTTTTTATGGCATCCGTCACATACTTTAATTCGTTTCCTTTTAAATTCGGCACTGACAATGGTATATATTTGTCCCTCATTGCAGCTGCTCCTTCCTGTCAGGTTACAGATTATAAATATCCGTTTTATATTTGTCCATATTATGGCGAAGGAATTCGATTGTCTCCCTCAGTCCTTCCTCGAAAGTATACTGGGGTTTCCAGTCCGTCAGTTTCAGTATCTTTTTATTGCAGCCCAGTAACCGGTTCACTTCGCTCTTTTCCGGTCGGAGCCTCTGCTCATCGCAAATAATCTGTGCATTTGGATTAATCTGCCGAATCAGTTCTTCTGCCAGCTGTCCGATTGAAATCTCTTTTTGAGTCGCTATGTTGATTTCCTGTCCAATCGTCTTTTCCGAGTGGTATATGGATATAAACCCGTTAGCCGTATCCTTTACAAAGTTAAAGTCCCTTGTAGGAGTTAAAGAACCTAGCTTAATCTCTTCTTTTCCCGCTAAAAGCTGTGTAATGATTGTGGGAATAACCGCCCGGGCTGACTGTCTGGGACCATACGTGTTAAAAGGACGCACAATCGTAACCGGAAGTTCAAAAGATCGGTAAAAAGACTCTGCCAGTCTGTCTGCACCAATTTTAGTAGCCGAATATGGAGATTGCCCCTGATATGGATGCTTTTCATCAATTGGAACATACTGGGCTGTCCCATACACTTCCGAAGTGGAAGTCACCAGCACCCGCTGTGTCCCTAATGCTCTGGATGCCTGCAGCACATTTAAAGTCCCTTTTATATTCGTATCCACATAAGTATCCGGTGAATGATAACTAAATGGTATAGCAATCAGTGCCGCCAGATGAAATACCGCATCACACCCTTTTAATGCTTCTTTTACCCCATTTGGATCCCGAATATCTCCCTGAAAGATCTCTACATTCTTCATAATATCAGTGGGCAATGTATCAAGCCACCCCCAATTATTAAAAGAATTGTAATAGACAAATGCCTTTACCTGATATCCCTTCTTAACAAGTTCCTCTGTCAAGTGGCTTCCGATAAAACCATCAGAACCAGTTACCAGAATCTTTTTACTATTGTTCAACATCAAACATCCGCCTCCCTTTTTTTCACAACTTTCAGAAGTCTTAGCCCAATATAAATAATTGCTCCTGTTATAATGAAAATTAAGCCATATCTTACATAGTTATTTAACATTTCAACTACTTTACTGAAAATACAAATGGCTGCAATTAAGCATAGAATCATTTTCGTATCAAACACATTCTGCATTTTTAACCTGCGAACCAAAAAGTAGTGCATCAGCAATAAGAAGAAGTAGCTGGCCAAAGTTGTATACGCAGCTGCCGTATAACCATAATGGGGAATAAACATTCCATTTAGTCCCCAGTTCAAAAGAGCTGCTATCAGTGTTGCCGCTGCCATCCCCACAGTTTTTTTCTCAAATTGTTCCACACCTGCGTAAAATGTATAAATAAACTGATATAAACATCCTATCACCAGTGGCGGTATCACTGCAACAGCATTGCTGTATTTTTCTCCTCCAAGAATAAATATAATTTCTTTTCCAAAGATAATAAGATAACTGCATATTAAGGTAAACAATACGAATGCAATATTTACCATCTTCCTTATCTCCACATACTCTTTTTTATGCAGTTTCTCAGCTATCCAAGGTTGTATGGCCAAGCTGATGCTGTTAGAAAAAATACTCATAATTGCCATGCAGTTTCCTGCCACACTATAAGTAGCTGTTTCTTCTGCCCCCCGCAGATCGGTAAGCATCACCCTGTCCAGACTGCTCAGCATATTCCCTGCCAGTAAATGCGGTACATAAGGCAGTGCAATAACATAAGCATATTTCCAATGACGCCATCTTATTTTTTTTCCCTGCCACAGAAAGTACCCATAAAGACCGATATTAATAATAAGTGCCGGAACCTGTGCTCCTACCACTTTTGCCAACAGCTTATCATTCCAGTTCAAAACTAGTATTACTGATATCAGCGAAGTAAAAACAGCCGTCGTTAATGTCAGAAATACACTCGTCTTATATCTGTATTCTAACCTTTGCATGGTCTGAAAGATACCATTTGCCGGTTGAAAAATCTGACAGACAAAAATCAGACTGATATAAAATATACTCAAATGAAATATGTTTCCAAAGGTGCTTTGAAAACCTAATACAATTACATATAAAAGAAGTGCATTCGTTGTACCTAAAAGAAGCATTGAGGCCGCATAAGATTTGAACTCATTCTTAAAATCATATCTGGCTCTCATTAAGGTCGCCTCTAAGTTAAGCGTCGCCAGACAGCCAATAATGCCATACCAGGATACAAAATTGCTATATTCCCCATATGCACTTTTAGGCATGATTCTTGTAAAAATCGGTGCCGTAATAAAAGTCAGTGCATTGGTGGCAAAGCTGCAGATAATATACCATGTACTGGCTTTTAATACCTTATTGTTTTTTATTTCATCAAGTTTAGTCTGAGCCATTTAGATAATTTTAACTACTCCCCAAATTCTCTTTTCCTGCATCTTCAAATAACGCACTGTTTTTGCAATTTCCTCATAAGATACTGTCCTGTCCTGTATGATTAGCACCGCATCCTCAGGTTCTGCCAGGCGTTCCAGTTTTTTTGCGTCATTCATTGGAAAGTTCTCAATGATTCCCTGTTTACCCACCGCTTTCAAATCATCAGAAATAGATGCAACAATGGTTTCTGTTCTTTCGTCCTTTGTCCACTCCCATATAGCAACTTTCTGCCTGCTTCCCAATAGGGTTATGATTTGCCGGGCAGCTAAGGCCACAGTTTCTTTCTCATCCAGTAATTCTGATAAATGGCACCGCCATTTTAATATTTGCTTATCAAAAATCCCCTGTCTTTTTCCGCTGTTTTGAACGATTGTCTGCAATTCTAAAACTTGATACATCTGCTGCATATTGTCTTCAGACTTAACTTTATTATTTAATATATAATGAAAAGCAATCCAGCATATATAGATGAAAGCTGCACCCATTCCGCCAATAAATAAATATTTATATGAGAAACTGGAGTTTTGTACTTCTTCTTGTACCTCATTTGTTTGCGTCATCTGTGGGTTCTTTGCTTCCTGGGCAGCATTATAATATAATAACTCATTATCTGTAAGTTCATCTTTGAGTTTATCTATATCCTCCTGCTGATCAACAATTTCTTGATATTTCGCTAATTGATGTTTCCTTACAATATCCGCCGCATCATTTGATGGACTCTTTTCATAACGCAGTTTTAGTTCAACTCCCTCCATAGTTTCCAGATCAGATAAAATCTGTCCAATCTGCTCCATAAGCAAAAGACAATTTTTTTCATCCTCCTGAATTACCTCAATGCATATGCTGTAGCCTCCGTCATTTTGAATCGTATAGACTAAATCCTTTAAAGCATTATCGTTATTTTGAACAATATAAACCAAATCTTTTAAGTATTCTCCATTAATAGACGGCAAAATATTTGCAAAAGACTGTGCATTATCTCCATCCGTATATAATCTTTCTTTAATAATATTTTTTGCTATCTCTACATTCAGTGTTGTATAATAAAGAACGCCATGCCATGCTTCTTCACCTTGCATAGAAATTAACGGAGACTCCTCATATTGTTTCACTGCTTTCTGATACGCTTCCTCCATATTACATAGCCAATGAACCCTTTCTCTTGATTCAAACGATAATTCCTCTTTCAACTCTAGTTCATTTTTTATAGGCATCGGAGCACTTTTCCTGTTTCCTATCAGAATTCCGGCAACCATGCCAATGAATAAAAATATCAAAATTCTGTACCTGTATCTAAGAACCTCTCCCAGCACACTAACGAGACTTATTTCTCTTTCTTTCATGATACCCAATTCCTTTCTATTGTTTTTTTATTATCTACACTATAAAATACAAAAACCCAAAAAATTGTACTGTATGCCAGCGGCTCAGATGTCAGTCCAACCATTATAACCCCAAAAAACAGAGGACCCGCAACCGACCTACTTCCCTGCCATAATTTCCAAAGCCAAAATCCCAAAAATAATGTACCAAACATCAAAAACAAATTTATATATCCATTATAAGATTGAAATACACGAAAGGACTGCCCCCATAAAGCAGACTTTGTTACATTTTCAAATGATAATTCCAAAAGCCCGATTCTATATGCAAGTTTTGGAATTTTTCCCCAGACTCTTTTCAAAATAAAATCAAACATTTGTATTCCGATTACCGTAACTCCCAATAAAGCTGCCGATATATATGCACCAAATATCTTAACATTTTTTATTGTATATCCAATTACAATAATCGCCAGTGATGCCACCCCGGCAACAGATACTGTGGAGGTAAATGCCAGCAAAAAAATCAAGAGTTTTAAATGAAAAAACTTTTCAGCATTTTTATTCTCAATCAGACATACCATACCCATGGAAATAAAACACTGGAAAATGCCCGGCTCCCAAAAAGGGCCGCAGTTTCTTTTTAAAAAAGATACAACACTTCCACTTCCGCCTGTCTTTGAATATTTTGTTTCCAGAATGGCACTGTAAACAAGATTCGAACGATAAGTAGCATCCTCATTTGGGACAACGCTTGTCCAAAAAAGTCTGTTTAAAAATTCCGGTGCAAGTATTTGAATAGAAAAAAAGAGTAGCGATATAACACAAACCACAAGCATCACTTGACCAAGTCTTACTTTAAAACTCTCTTTCAAGATCAACTCGGATATCAACATTCCCAGCAAAATAAATATATAGTAAGAAATAAGGCTGGATATCCCCTGTCGGTCCATATTAATAATTGCCGAAAAAGTAATCATCCCCATAAAGATAAATGAGAGTTTTATCTTGTCAGCTTTTACCCGTATCCATTTATCTTTGTATTTCCATAAGCATATGATTACAATTATTAGAAAACAAACTTTATATATTGTATAAATCCAGCTTTTATACAATATAATTATAGGATTTCCTGCCATAAGCAGCAACATATAGATAAACGTTTTCTCCTGCCAGGGCTTTAAAATCTCCTGTTCCATTTATTCCACCTCAATAAGCTCCCATTGTTCCGAATAAATATCCGATGCATTCTGTTGTCCCTCGAACCATCTATTTGGAGCGATTACTGTTTTTCCCGGGTAATTTCCCAAAAATTGTGCCCACCAGCTAAACGTACTGTTTGCAATAATAAAATGTTTGCATGCGGACATCAACAATAATTCTTCATAATCTCTGTTATTTATATCCACATATATAATATTTTCATCTCCTAAATTCCAGTTCTCCTTAATCCAGTCCAAGTCTTCCGGGCTATTAGAAAAAACATAAAATACAGGAGGAGTATTTATCTTTTGTTTGATTCGTTCC
Organism: uncultured Lachnoclostridium sp.; assembly: GCA_948330435.1. Classification (GTDB taxonomy): domain Bacteria; phylum Bacillota; class Clostridia; order Lachnospirales; family Lachnospiraceae; genus Laedolimicola. The sequence goes on from CAOJBY010000012.1 coordinate 74,553, forward strand.
ATTGCACGAATATAGTATTGTTCGGAACAAATATTCAAAATTTGATTATTTTTCGCATCCGCAACATAGTCCCCCCGTCTAATATGAACACAGACAGATTCACATTGACTGACTTGCTTTACCCAATCTCCCAGTTCTTTACGCATAGGCACTTTCATCCGAAAATCTTCCAATATCCTCTCTCTGATATGGGCAAAGTATTTTTCTGACTGGAAAGTTCCAAATACATACTTATTTTTTTTCTCCGGTATCATATACTGATAAAAATTGTATATATCGTAAGTAAAGTAAAGACCTCTTTTTGTTAGCTTATAAAAGTTGCCTGCACCATTAATTTTATTTAACACAAATAATAAACGGATGAATATCTGTGTCCACTTCCATTGTTTTTTACCTGTTTTCTCATCTAACACGAGCACGTCAGGAGACAGTGCAAACGCAGATAAAGCATAATCTCTCTGATTATCAAATCGAAATCCATAGGTATTTATTCCTATCTTTTCTCCCGTCTGATATTGCAGTGCTTTTGCAAAGGCATATTGGAACATCTGGTTTCCCAGACCACCTGTCAATTGTAAATATATCATTTAATAATCTCCCTAATTTTACTCCCTTATTCCTGTCAACCGAAGTAGAAGTTCCCCTTTATACAGGTATTTTGAAAAAAAGAGTTTCATCATATAAAGAACAGCATATAAAATCACTACAACAACCAATGGCCTTATTATTGTAAGTAAAAAGCAGTCCCATAAATTCGTAAGTGCCACCAGAGCACCTACTATTAATTGATGGCACAGATAAATCGTATATGAAACTTGTCCGATTTTAACCAAATGTGTCACAAAAATTTCTTTTGACATCATATATCCGGCAAGTCCAAAACACAATATTATTTGTACAATAATATTTATAACCGACATGTTTGACCAGTATGACCAGGTCCAGCCCTTCATATAATGAACACCAGTTAAAATCAAGTATGCAGTCAGGCTCACTGGCAGAAGTGCAATTGACATGTTTTTGAATTTCTCCATATAATGATACCTTTTCAGCAAAATACCCGCTGAAAAATATCCAACCCAGTTCAAAGGATTCAAATATGCATTTATAAATATCCCATTGGTAAAATTAATGTCGAAACTTGTGGTAATTATATTAATTGCAGATAAAAAAATCCAGAACTCACACACTCCCCGCTTTTTCTTTATTGGGAACATTATGATATAGAGCAAGACCAGTACTGTAAGATAGTAAAATGAACTTCCATTTCCCAATATAAACTTTATCCATCCTTCAAAGGATATTCCTCCTTTTCGGAGTACTACATAAAGCCACAAAATTGATGCACCAAATATCCAGGGTATTATAATTGATAACAATTTTTGTTTCCAAAAATCTTTCCATTCCCGTTTATTATTCTCGAAAAAATAGCCACTGAGGATATAAAAAACAGGAACTCCCATTGTGCCGCAATATCCTAACCATGCTGAAGCCATCTGATTTCCAAAAGAGTATCCTTCTGGTACAGACCCACAATGAGCACATACTACGCTCAGTATTGCAAGAGCTTTTACAATGTACAAATATTCTTTCTCGCTATTTTCCAGCTTCTTCATTTAATAATTCCTCAAAAATCTTTATATGAACTCGGGACATACATTCAATTGAATATCCCTGTATTTTCTTCAGAGAAATTTCGGATGCCTTTCTATTCAACTCCTCATCTTCCAAGTATTTCTGAATCGCCGCCGACATTCTCTGAATATCTTCGGATGGAACAATTTCCCCACATCCATCCACCAGTTCTAATCCCGCAACACATCTGTCTGTAGTAATTACCGGGAGCCCTGCTGCCATGGCTTCATTAATTACAAGTCCCCAGATATCTTCTCTGGTAGGAAGGACAAACACATCGGATGCCTGATAGTAACTACGTAGCTGATCTTTTGTTAAGAAGGATATAAAATGTATATTAACAAGGTGATTCTCCTTTATTAATTGTTCATATTCTTCTGTCGCTTTCCCCCCAACAATATAGATCCCATATGTCTGATTCATCTTTCCGGCGGCAGATAATAAAACATCAAATCCCTTGCGCCAGATAAAGCTTCCAACTGATAAAATAGTCTTTTTTTCTGTCATTCCCAGATTTTTTTTAATAATCTGCTTTTCTGCCATTGACTCCGGCTTATGTAAAATCTCTTTTTCATGTAAAGAAGTAAATGGATAATGATATATCTTTTGTTTTCCTGCTCCATAGTAAATTAAATATTTATCACATTCTTTTCCTGTACTGAGATATGCTTTTGCCCCTGAAATAAAAAAAGACTTTATCTTCTTTTTAATAAAAGCCTCTCCCTCTCTGACTAATCCGCCATCACTGTTTAATATATAAGGTATCCTTTTATGCCTAAGATATTGTATTGCATACATCCCTGTTGGTGTACTGTACCCGCCAACTACAATGATGTCATAGCTCCTGTCTTTCAAATACTTTTTTACCTGCGGACACCAGGCCGAAGATGTCAGTTTTATGATTGCTTTTAAGACTATTTCCTTATATGTCTTTCTTTTTTCACCGCTTTTCCAATTCTCATTGCGATCTTTTGCCCTGTCCAGTTCATATAAAACTGTCAAATCGCAATATCTTCCCAGTTCCTGAAAAAAGTCCACCCGATAAGGAGAAGGTATATTTGTCAAATACAATACTTTCATAGTATAAAACACCCCTTCTAAAAAATACATTTATCAAACATATCCCGATACCCCTGACAATCGATATTTTTACTATAATTCTCAATATAATCAGCAACAAGCATTCGTTTCTCACGCAGCCTTGCTGCTCCCATATTCACTAATTCCTGAAGTGCATCTTTATATTTTTCTCTATCCTCAAGGGGAATTGTCCAGCCTATCTTTCTGGTATCGATTTCACTCCAGGGGGTGCGATCACTAATTACAGGAATACATCCCCCTGCCATGGCTTCAAAAATCACATGGCCATAGTTTTCCCCTTTTGTCGGAAAGAAAAATACCTGATATTGTGAAAATGTATCAATTACATCCTCGGGCCGAATCTCCCCACAATATCTGCAAATAATATTGGAAGGCAATTCTTTTATTTTATTACTACACTCTTCAAAATACGCCTCATTTACTTTCGCTCCATAAATATCAAAACATATATTTCCTTTCAATTCTTTCAAAATCTCTAATGCATAATGTAAATTTTTCTCCAGTGAAATTCGAGACAGGAAAATAATTCGCAGTCCTGCGTCTTCAGTCTCTTCATTTATTGTAACACATTCTATCTTTCGCGGTATATCCTGGGCATAATGGCAAAGGATATTTTTACCAATTCTTTTATATATGTCCTTACCCTCATGCTCATCTGTTGCTGACCATTCCACATCTTTAAAGTATCCCGTCGCTTTCAGCAGTTCAACATATACTTTTTTTTTCATATACTTTATATGAAATGCTCCCGGTGCAAACAAGCCCATAGAAGCAATAATCAGCCTTGCCTTTATCCTTTTCTGCTTTTTTAATCTTAATGCTACTCTAGCATAATCATTAAAACATCCACAAAGATATACGATATCCATCCCCAATGCTTTTTCATATATTGTGGCTTTTGTAAATCCTCCTGGTTGAACATACCATACTTTTGCGTTCCCTATTTGATTCCAATCTTCATGATTAATATCCGAATATGCCTCTGCGTCACCCCGATCCCGATCCTCTGTCAAAACATAAAAATCATATTCTGTTCCCAGGCGGTCTGTCAAGTTCTGGATGCTTCGCACGGGACCACCATCTTTATAACCCGGAAGATAATGTGCAATAATAATCAAAATTCTCTTTTTCAATGATTTCTTCCTCCTCATGCCAAAGACTTAATTATTCTTGCCGGATTCCCTGCAATTACACTTTTTTCCGGATACACGCCATGAACCACACTGCCCGCACCCACCACACATCCCTTTTTGAGATGTGTCCCCTTTAAAATAATGCAATTACAGCCTATAAATACATCATCTTCAATACATACAGGGCGTAATTCCAAAACGGAATAATCCCCTTCTCTTCGGGCCTGGGCATCTATGGGATGAAAATCATTATCCATAATCTTTGTATTTACACCAATAAGAACGTTATTTCCAATTGTAATCTCTTTTCTTGCATAGATTGTGGACCCGGAAATACCCACATGATCCCCGATTGTAATTTTCCCGGTTCCTCTCGCAATAATGATGGTTCGTTGATAAAGTCCCAATAAATTTGAGAAAAACCCACTATTCACCGTAACATTATCTCCAATATTCAAAGTTGCCTGTGAATACCGAAAAATAAAGGGCCATCCAACCATTCTCAAATTTTTTCCATATTTAATTTTATTTATTTTAAAAAATAATTTTGGTAAATGGCACTTACCTTTTAGCATATTTTTTACTCCCGAATATAATTTTTCTTTTGAGTCGTGCCTTTCTTATCCCAATATCCACTTTGCCGCCTCTATGGCAATGCATTCTAGCAGATACCATCTGCTATATCCGTTTACCCGGTAGCATCCATAATATCTGTCCTTTATTCGTTGTATAGCAATTCTTAGACTTTTCTGATTACTGGCTCCACCCATCGTAAAATTGGCAAGAACCTTATCAAGAACTACAATTTTAGTTCCCTTGTTATGCATCTTCAAATAGAACCCATAGTCATCATGTAGACCTTTGCATGGAAATAAATTATCTTTGTATAACTCAGATTTCACAAACATAGTTGGATGATTCCAGTCCCTGGAGGTCTGAAATTTCCGCAGCTTTGCCTTTTTGACAAAGTTTTTTCCACCTTGTTTCATGATTCTGATATTTCCAAAAAGAAGCCCTGGATCTTCTTTTGTAAAGGCTTCTTCTACCGTTTGCAACGTCTCTTTCTCATACCAGTCTCCGCTGTTTAGGATTCCAATCACATCTCCTGTAGCCAAACGGATCCCTTTGTTCATGGCATCGTAAATTCCATTATCCGGTTCACTGTAGAGCCGGTATACAACCCCTTTTTCACAAAATCTTTTACTATATTTTTCAGCCACCTCAATTGTTCGATCCTGAGAGGCTCCGTCAATAATCAGATACTCTATGTCTGAATAGGTTTGTCCCAAAACAGACTCTATTGTTTTGACAATGTCATCTTGACTATTATACGCAATTGTAATAATCGAAAACCGCATGTTAGCTTCCCATTTCCCTGATGGATTCTTCTAAACTATAGACTCTGTAATCTTCTTTGTAATCACTCAGCATTCTCTCATATACCAAATTGCCAAAAGCTTTATTTACCATACCTCCAGCCTTTCCGGAAGTTTTTCCCAGAAGCCGCAAAATCGGATTGAACAACTGTGTAAAATAAATCCTTTTCTTATATGCAACCCCTATCAGCTTCACCATCTGGCTTGTCTGTACATATTCCCGATTCTGTGGAAAAAAAATCCCATCTTCCTGATTTTGAATCATCAATCGTACAAATTCACACAGATTCTTAATATACAACATACTTCTTTCATTCTGTATTTTCGGAAATACTGGAGATTTTTTTGCTATTTTAACTAAAAGAGGATAATTCCCTTTACTCCCCCCCCCGTAAATCATAGGCGGACGTAGCACTACTGTTTTAAATGAATGATCCTTAAGCTTCAATATTCCTTTTTCTGCCTGGAGCTTACTATCACCATAGAAATTGCCAGGATGAGGAGTCGTCTCTTTTGTAATGATTTTCTTTTTACCCATGGAAGCACTGTCACCATATACAATGATACTGCTCATAAAGATAAATTGTCCTACACCCTCTTTTTTCGCTTTCTGTGCCGTTTCAATAGCCAGTTCTGTATTGATCTTATAATAAAATGCCTTTGTTTCTTCGGATACATGTCCCACATCTGCATGGGCAATCCCCGCCACATGAAACACCGAATCATATCCTGAAAAATTTTTCTTTCTCCAGGATCCATCCACCATATCAATCGTATCCACTTCATATTCCTCTGGCCACTGCTTCAGCCACTTTTCTACAGAAGTACCAATATAACTATTTGCTCCTGTTATCAGAATCTTCTTGCTCATGTTTCTTCTCCAAGCTTCCCGTTCCGCCTTCCAGCACACCATCATGCTTCAGTACGGAGGTGATTGTTCCTATAAAACATTTTAAATCAAACAAAAATCCCTGCTTCTCCACATATTCGCCATCCAGTCTGGCTTTTACCGGAATCTCCAGTTCATCCCTTCCATTAATCTGTGCCCAACCGGTAAGTCCTGGCATTATATCATTAGCACCGTATTTATCCCTCTCTTCAATTAAGTCATACTGATTCCAAAGGGCCGGACGGGGACCGATAATACTCATGTCTCCTTTAAGAATATTCAAAATCTGCGGCAATTCATCCAGAGAAGTTCTCCTGAGGAACCTGCCTGCTCTTGTGATATACTGTTCCGGATTGGCCAATAGATGCGTAGGTACATCTTTTGGAGTATCGATCCGCATAGTACGGAATTTCAAAATATAAAAATGTTTTTTATGAATCCCAACCCTTTTCTGACGGAACAAAATAGGTCCTCTGGAATCACACTTAATCCAAATAATCAAAACACAAAAAAGAGGCGATAATACTATCAGCCCCATCATTGATAATAAAACATCCAACACTCTTTTTAATTTTTGATACATACCCTTACTCTTTTCTGATAATTTCTAATCCTGCCTGTATCTCCGTTTTTCTTCCGAATATCTCTATTTCCATCCAGGCCATTCTTTTATGGCGGTCTATTTTCCGAATCATCGCTTCCATTCCCATAAGAGGCCCACTGGTTATTGTCACTTTACTACCCACAATATATCCTTCTGAGCATTTCACCAGTCGTTCCTTTCCTGACAATGCTTCTATAATTGCAATGTCTTCTTTCGTCATAGGCGTCCATTTTTCTCCCACCCCAAGAAGCTTCGTCAATTGAGGGATCTGCTTCAATGCAAGATACAGTCCTCCTGCATTTTCACTGATAATAAAGATATAACCCGGAAACAGGATAGTCTCTTCCTGATGCCATTGCCCAAGATATTTTTTTCTGCGTTCATACTTGGGAATAAAGCACTCTTTCACATACTCCTGGACCCCGTATCTCTTTATCATCTTCAGGATCTGTTCTTCTTTTCCGGTAGTTACCTGTATCACATACCACATATGCCTACTCTTTTCTATATTTGAGTATGCTTCGCCATTCCACGCCATAGCGTGAACTTTATTCTTTTTTATATCCGCCCTTTCTTTAAAACGCGGCGAAGCGACGATTTCAAAGTTCCGGCTTTTACATTTTCCACTCCCGCTATTGTACCAATACATACTGCTTTTTTCAAGCAAAAAATAGCTTCCCTGTCTATTCTGCCCGTTTCATTACGTAAGTAGGCACTATCGCCTGCACCTTCTGCCGAATCTTTTCAGAATCCTTATCCGAAATCTCTTTTAATTCTTCTAACTGCCGCCTAAACTTTTCCTCATCAAATTCAATCGGCTTTCCAATATGAATCAGCTTATTTTCTGTGTCTTTCAGGCCTTCCTCGCTCATTAGCAATTCCTCATAGAGCTTTTCCCCTGGCCGCAGTCCCGTAAATTCAATGGCTATATCCTCAAAGGGCTTATATCCGGACAGACGTATCAGATTTTTCGCCAAATCCAATATCTTAACCGGTTCTCCCATATCCAGCACAAAGATCTCACCGCCTTTTGCCAGAGCTCCTGCCTGCAGCACTAAAGACACCGCCTCTGGAATTGTCATAAAATACCGGATAATCTCCGGATGGGTAACCGTCACCGGCCCGCCCTGCTCTATCTGCTTTTTAAAAAGTGGAATTACACTGCCGTTACTTCCTAATACATTCCCAAACCGAACCGCAACAAAGTCCGTCTTTGAACGGTTATTCATCATCTGAATCACCATCTCGCAGATCCGCTTGGATGCTCCCATAATATTGGTAGGATTCACTGCCTTATCTGTTGAGATCAAAACAAACCTCTTTACCCCATACTTATCCGCAGCCTGAGCCGTCTTATAGGTTCCAAAGACATTATTCTTAATTGCTTCATTTGGGCTGTCCTCCATAAGGGGTACGTGCTTATGGGCCGCAGCATGATATACAATCTCCGGCCTGTAAGTTTCAAATATGGAATTCATCCGGTGCGTATTGCGAACGGATGCGATCAGCACGATCAGGTTTAAGTGAGGATACTTAAATTTTAATTCCTGTTGAATATCATAAGCATTATTCTCATAAATATCAACAATAATCAACCGCTTCGGTTCATGAGCCGCTATCTGCCGACAAAGTTCACTTCCAATAGACCCCCCGCCTCCGGTAACCAGAATTGTCTTTCCTGCCACATATCCCATGACAGACTCAACCTGAAGCTTAATCGGCTCCCTTCCCAACAGGTCCTCTATCTCAACCTTGCGAAGCCTGGAAACACTCACATCCCCGTTAATCATCTGATACAGTCCAGGTAAAACTTTCAGCTCACATCCCGTCTCCTGGCAAATCTGCAGAATCTCTTTCACCTCAGACTGAGGAGCTGAAGGCAGTGCAACCACAATCTCATCAATATGCAGTTCATGGGCCAGGAAGCAGATGTCCTCCCTGCGTCCCATAATCTTTACTCCCCGGATGTATTTTCCCAGCTTTGCCTCATTGTCATCAATCACACAGCATACTTTCTGATCCAGATAGCGGCTATTCTGAAGCTCCTTAATAATCATGGCTCCAGCCTCGCCCGCACCTATGACCATTGTATTTTTCCTGGCATCACTGCGAAAGCCTACCCGCTTCTCCTGAAACATCCGAAGAATCCGATAGGCAAACCTCAAACTGCCAATTCCCAAAATCAAAATAACATATTTCATCAAATAATAGGACACTGGCATGCGCATCTTTAAAAATGCCATCACTACAATCTGAGAAAGAATACTTCCGGAACAGGCTCCAATTACGTTCAAAAATTCCGTAGTGCTGGCAAAACGCCAGACACTGCGGTATAGTCTAAATAAAATGAATAAGACAATCGTAACAACCAGATTGATCAGCAGATAACGTAACTCGAAGTCTACAAACTGCATGTCCATTTTGCCGAAGCTAAAATCAAACCGGATATACAGTGCCAGGAATCCCGACACTGTAATTAACAAAATATCCAGAATCGCCAGCAGTGCAATCCGATTCCTGGGTGCATTCTTCTCAATAAACCTTTCCAGATTCATAATATCCCTCTTTTACGTCCGAACATATACGGACCTATTATACACCAGTCCCCCTCTTCTGGCAAACATTATTTACTCCGGATTCGCATAAGGCATCTGATTCAGTTCTCCCACGGAATACCCTGGCACCAGTCCTGCCCAGTTCATTTTCCAGATAGCCTGTGCATCTGTAAACCGTCTCGCCTGCTTGGAACCAGTACCAAAGCGGTACTCGCTCATGATCTTTTCGGAAGGATCCGCCGATGGAACCCGGGGCGTATCCATGTACTTGTACACATAGTAGGCTGTCTTTTTCGTCTCATACCGATCCTTCAGACCCATGAGCAGACCGCCTCTTGCCTCCTCCATATCATCAATCTCAGCCCGAATAATAAACGCATCCACCCGTTTGTTAAACTGGGCGATATAATATCCCTGGGCAATGGCCCTGGCTTGGGCATACTCTCCGCTTGTGGAGGAAGTCCAGCCCTGCTCGGACAAAATCAGCCGGATGCTGTTGGAAGCTTTTTTATACTTGCTCTCCACAGTTCCCAGGTAACTTGTCAGATAGTTCAGATTCCTCATAGAGATGTACGGACTGCTTACACTGTTGGTGGTATTGGAATAGTCATTCCAATACTCTGTTCTGGTTAGGGGTGCCGAATAGGGATGAAACGCCAGATTCCAGGAAATATTCGGATTCTCTGCCTGAATATAAGAGGCAAAGCTGTCCAGAACCTGTTTTCCGGTATATCCTGCAACCGCCCGGTTCCATGCATTGTCCAGAGAGATGAAGACTCTGGAGCTTGGTCTTGTCTGCGTAATGCCGTAATACAGGGTTCGAAAAGCACTTGCGTAGCCTCTCACATATTCAGAGAGTCCCAAGTTGCCCTTGTAATTCCATGCATTGCAGGAATTTACTTCATTTCCCAGTACCCAGTTGGACACAAAGCAGTCATCCCGCCCAAAGACTTCTCCCAGATATGAGAATACCGCCTCCAGACGTTCCTGAGATGATTGTGAAGTTGTATTCAACATGTAGTAAGGTGCTGCACCCCTGACTCTTGCCGAGGGATGAATCATGTCTACAAGGCTCTGATCATAACTCATAAGAAGCACAAAGGTCACTTGCACCTGGCATCTCAATCTGCCATATTGATCCCGTTTGTCCTGATTAAAATCGGATACCGTGCTCCTGAGATCCGTCAGGGGATCAAAATAGTACGTTTTTCCCTTGTAAATATATTCCACGCATCCCGCTTTTTTCTTGCTTAAGACCACTTTGGCAAGATCCACATTGATCAGCGTATTCTTCGTACCGGAATCATAAGCCCATTCGTTCCTGGCTCCCTGAATTCCTTTCTTGGATTTGGGCATGAAATACTCCGTTGTATATTTTGCCACAACCTCCGGATTCGCCACATAACTGCCCTTACTGATCAAAGTGTATCCACTTGCACTGCTCTTCACTGCCAGTGCATACTTGCTCATAACCACCTGTGCATTGATATTGGTGTCATTTTCATACTGTTTTAAAACGGGCAGATCAACCGTGAACTTAAAGTTACCACCACTCTGTACACCATCATCTTTTGAGACCGTATACAAGCCTTCGCTGAGACGCTTATTATTGTAACTGTCTACCCGAACAAAATAGTAATTTCCATCGCCTCCATAACTCTTCAGTCGGCCTTTCACCGTGAATTCTGCATGAATTCCGGTTTCTCCACTGCTCAATGTAGTCAGTTCCAGTTTCTGTATGGACGCAGATGTTGCTGTAGGTGCCACTTCATCCTGAACCACTACATTTTTCACAGCACTGTACACACTTTCCACAGAAGTATAGATGCTTTCTTCCTCTGCAAGATTATCCCCAGCATCCGATGGTGTAATCTCATCTGTCACTTCACCAATATTCTGTTCCGTATCCACTTCTTTCTTATTCTTACTATCCAGTTCATATTTTAACCGGAAATAATAGCGTACCCCTGGCTCCAGATCGCGGATTTCTTCTGATAAAATGCTGTCCCCCTCAAAAGTGAGAATCTCCGGCTCTGTAAAAGATGCATTTCTATCATATTCCAAAATGTAGCGAACGGCTCCATCCACTTTCTTCCATTTCACCGTAACCGTCTTATAATTCGTTGCAGCCAAAGAAGAGATCTCCGGAGTCACTTTCACTCTTCCCCAAAAATCAAATAGATAACGGGTATTATCCACGTAATACCAGCCGCCCCGGTAAGCCGCCCCGGTCAGAGTATTAAAATAGTACTTTCCTGCATCTATACCGCTCTTAATGGTTACCCAGCCCGTAGTACGTTTACCGTTTGCATCATAATAGTAGCGATCAGCAGTTTCTTCATCCGTATACAGAAAACCGGCTGGGTTAATAGCACCTGTCTCTGGGTCACTGTAGTACGCAGTCGTTCCTACAGTGAAATGTCCTCTCTGCAGTGCCCCTGTCTGAGCATGGAAAAGATACTTCCAGTTTCCTATTTTTGTACACTTTTTCAATAGAGTTGTATTATTATAAATACAATACCAGTTTTGAACAGTTGTGCCTTCCTCTGTTCCTGGCTCCGTTACCCGATACCAATGATAAGGATTCTTCGCAACTTTTTCTCCTTTTGGACTCACGAAAGTATTCTCATCCGGTTCAATCTGTCGTCCATCCGCTCCAAAATATTTCCAGACATAGGTCTTATTCTCCGAAAAGCGTATCCAGCCTTTCTGCATGATTCCACTGCCATTAAAATAATAAGTATGAGTCAGTTCCTGATCCGGTCCTTCTTCCTCTCCGGGTATTGTTTCTGTCACATTCAGAATTCCCGTATGCATTTCGCCATTTTCTTTAAAGTAATAGGTATTTCCACTGATTACCTGCCAGCCGGTATACCGCTGCCCGTCTGTTCCATAATAAAATGTCTTATTTCCCTGCTTCTGGAGACCAAGAAGCAGTTGTCCCTCTTTGCCTTTCGCATTGTTCCCATAATAGGTTTTCCCATCAATGGTAACGGAAGAGGTTATTCTCTCACCTGTCTCCGGATCCAGCAGATAGCGGACATTCCCGATCCAGGAAATGCCTTTCAACAGAAATCCATTGGCATTAAAGTAATAATACTTTCCTCCTGTGGAAATCCAGCCTTTCTTCATCAGGCCATTGCCATCAAAATAACAGGTGTTCCCCTTAAAGGGACCATCTTCAAAAATCTTAAGTCCCGCTTCCGCCTTTCCTGTCTCTTCATTTGTATAATACCAATTCGCCCCAACGGCAAACAGACCCTTTTGCAGAACTCCACTACTGTTAAAATAATATTTTCCGTTTATGCCGCCTACTTTGATTGTCTGCCAGTTCTTGGCCAGCGTGGTTCCTTTCAGAAAATAATATTGTTCACCCTTCAAAGATACCCAATAGCTGTCCTTTCCCTGAACGCTCTCCGATGCCTGACCCTCCTTTGTCACAGGATCAAAGTAGTACCAGGTTCCTTTGATTTTCTGCCAGCCGCTCAGCAGATATTCATACTTGCCTGTGTAATAAAATACCTCCTCGCCCTTTGCATTCACTCCTGTCATTTTATCAGCCGCATTTTTCTGCAAAGCACAAGTATCCGGATCAAAATAGTAATAATAATTTCCAATCTTGCTGAATCCAAAGCAGGCGGTTCCTGCCTGGAAATAATAACGGTTAGTTACTGTTCCGCTCTTTAAGTTGATCCAACCAGAATACAACTTCCCATTGCCATCGTAATAGTGCAGTTTCCCTGCTTGATCCGTAAGCAATAAACCTGAGCGATTGATTGCTCCCGTATCCGGATCGCTATGGTATTTTGCCGTTCCAATCAGGAAATCACCCGTTTGCAAAATACCTGTTTTGGTATCAAAATAATACCTCCACTTTCCGATGTTGTAGAAGCCCTTTAATAAGGTTGCATTTTTCTGAATACAATACCAGTCATCATCGATCTGATACCACTTATAATTTTTATCTGTCTCATTCATTGGGGTGACTGTCTTACCGCCCTCCCAGTCTATCTGCCGGCCGTCCGGTCCAAAATATTTCCAGACATAAGCCTTATTCTCCGTAAATCGGAACCAGCCGGTCTGCATTACACCGCTTCCATTAAAATAATAGGCAGCCTTCTCTCCAGCCTGCTCCCGTGCAGGAATATTCTTTTGAAGTCCGGTCAGAAGTACTCCATCCTCATTCAGGTAATACCATTTGCCACTGATCAACTGCCAGCCAGTATAACGCTGTCCATCCGTTCCATAATAGTAGGATTTGCTTCCTACCTTCTGCCAGCCAAGCAGCAGTCTTCCCTCTTTACCCCTGGCCGAATCCCCATAGTAAGTCTTCCCGGCGATTTCAACAGAGGTCGTAATCCGCTCTCCGGTTTCCGGATGCAGCAGATAACGAATATTCCCAATCCAGGAGATGCCTTTCAGCATAATGCCATTGGCGTTCAAATAATAATACCTGGTTACCGTCTTTCCGGTATCCGGATCTTTCTCCGACAGGGAAACCCAGCCCTTTTTCATCAGGCCATTGGCATCAAAATAACAAGTTTTTCCTGCAAATGGTCCCTCCTCAAAGGTCCTAAATCCCGCTTCTGCTTTTCCTGTTTCTTCATTCGTGTAATACCAGTTGGCACCCACAGCAAACAGGCCCTTTTGCAGAACCCCCTTACCATTGAAATAATACTTTCCATTTACACCGTCTACTTTGATCGTCTGCCAATTCTTAGCCAGTGTTGCCCCTTTGATAAAATAGTACTGATTTCCATCTAAGGAAACCCAATTATCTTCCGCTTTCTCCGGAACACTGCCCTCTTTCGTTACCGGATCAAAATAGTACCAAACTCCTTTAATCTTTTGCCAGCCGCTCAACAGATATTCATATTTGCCAGTATAATAGAAAGCTGCCATGCCGTCCGGATTTACTCCTGCCACTTTATCAGAAGCATTTTTTTGCAGTACACAGGTATCCGGATCAAAATAGTAATCATATTTTCCTATCTTTGTAAAGCCCGAAGCAGCCTTACCCGTACCATAGAAATAGTAACGATTGATAATCTTACTGTTATCTGCGTCTTTCAGGTTAATCCAGCCTCCGGTATATCGTTTTCCGTTGACATCATAGTAAGTGAGGCTGCTGTTTTCACCCTCTCCACTCTTAAGCAAAAGCCCTGACCGACTGATAGCTCCTGACTCCGGTTCGCTGTAATACCATGCATTTCCCACCTGGAAAGAGCCTTTCCTGAGAACACCTGTCTTACTGTCAAAATAATATCTCCAGGTTCCAATATTAAAGAATCCCTTTAAAACCGTTGCATTCTTCTGAATGCAGTACCAGTTCCTTACGGTTTCCCCATCCGTTTCTCCTGGCTCTTCTACCACATACCAGCGGTAAGGATCGCCTTTCACCGACTCCCCTTTGGGGCTTAGCACCCGTTCTTCCACAGGCTCAATCCGCTTCCCGTCTGTGCCAAAATACTTCCAGACATATACCTCATTCTCTGTGAACCGGAACCAGCCTTTCTGCATCACGCCGCTGTTGTTAAAGTAATAGGTCCCCGTCTCCCCTGAAGTTCCTGGTGCCGGGATGCCCTCCTTAAGCCCGGTTTGCATCACACCGTCAACATCCAGGTAATAATCCTTTCCACTAAGGGTTAGCCATCCGGTAACAAGCTGTCCGGCAGAATCAAAATAATAAGTCTTCTTGTTAACTTTCTGCCAGCCCTTTTGAGGTACACCGTTGGAATTCAAATAGTAGGCCGCCCCATCAATCTCCTGTATGCCCGCTGTGATAACTCCCGTGTCAGGATCTCCATAACAGGTTGTTTTTCCAGCCTGGAACCATCTAGCCTGCAGTGCTCCCGTAGCTGCATCAAAATAGTAACGCTTTCCAGCAACATTCTGGTAATTTTTCAGAAGAGTGGCGTTATTATAGATACAATAAGTATTCTGTTTCCCATTTTCCGTCACCTGATACCACTGATACTTTGCCACCGGAAGATGATTCTCATCCTGCTCTACCGACAGTCTTTCTCCATTCTCTCTGGCAAAATAGCACCAGGCCGTCACTCCGTCAACCTTCAGGCGGAACCATCCTTTTTGTAAAACACCGCTGGTATTAAAGTAATAAGAAGCCGTCTCCCCGTTTCTCTCCAACACCGGAATATTCTCCTGGAAGCCGGTCTGCATAATGCCATCTTCATTAAAATAATAGAGTTTTCCACTAATAGACAGCCAGCCTGTAGCACGCTGCCCATCATTACCAAAATAGTAATTCTCATAAACCTTTTTGCTCTTATTATAGACCTTCTGCCAGCCCGTCTTTAATGTGCCGTTGGTATTGGCATAATAGGTCTTCCCGTCAATCTCCACAGAATCCGTAATCATGCGGCCATTCTGTGGGTGGAATACATAGCGGGTATTCCCAATCCAGCAGATGCCTTTCAGCATAATTCCATTGGCATTAAAATAATACTTATATTTATTTTCTTTCTCATTCTCCTTTATTGTAATCGTCTGCCAGCCGGTTACACGCTGTCCATAAGCATTGTAATAATAAATATCCCCATTTGATTCGGGATCCTCCGGGTCAAATCCCGTATACACACTTCCATCAGCATTGGAGCGATAACGGTTCTGTCCAATGGCAAAATATCCCGTGTAAAGGGCACCTGTACTGCTGTGGAACCAGTAGTACTTTCCATCTATGCTCTGCCGGTTTTTCAACTGAGTTGAATTATTCTGGAAACAATATTTACTGCCATTTACCTTACAGGTTTCATCCTTGATGGTATACCAGTAATAGGTGTAAGTTTTCTTTCCCGTCACACCAGTCGTTGTTTCCTGCTCCAGCTTCCGTTCCACACCAATACGGCCACCGCTTTCCTTATCCCCGGCTCCGTCAAAGTAACGGTAATCCTTCTCTCCGGTCAGCTTACGCCATCCCGTCAGTAATGTACCGTTAGTGTTGTAATAATAAGAATCTCCTTTCTCATCCTGAATATGGCCCACAGCCATCTTTCCGTTCTTTTCCGGGTCAAAATAATACCAGCTACTCCCTACTTTCCGGTGTCCTTTATAAAGTTCGCCCGTAGAGGCATCCAGATAATACTTTCCGTTAACACCGTCAACCTTAATGGTCTGCCAGCCTTTCAGGGCCTGACCGCTTCCATTCAGATAATAGGTATGCAGGGTTTCTGCCTCATTCTCATCTTTCAGATTCAAAAAGCCCTTATGTACAGAATTATCATTCTTAGCATCAAAGTAAAACCGATTGCTTCCGATAATCAGCCAGCCTTTATTTTCTGTCCACTGGAACCCGTTCCCATCAAAGTAGTAACGTTTTCCATTGATGGTCTGCCAGCCTTTCAGTACGGAAGAACCATTTCGTATAAATGCTCTCTCCTTTACTCCATTGGAAAGTGTGACTGTTGCCCAGTAGTCCTCACCCACAGTAACGTCGCAGCGAGTGCCCTCTGCCGGGTCAAAGTACCGCCACTCTCCACCAACTTTCTGCCAGCCTGTCTGGCGAACGCCGCTGGTATTATAATAGTATCCCTTAAGTGCCCCGTTTTCCAACGTCTCAAGATACCCCGTAGCCATCTTCCCATGCTGGTTCGGATCCAGATAATACCAGCTATTTCCTATCTTTTTGTGTCCTGTCCACGCTGCACCACTGGAGGGATCCAGATAATACTTTCCGCTGACGCCATCCACCTTGATGGTCTGCCAGCCTTTCATCATCTGACCATTTGCATTCAGATAGTAGATGCTCTTTGTCCCGTCTGCATTTATCTCTTCCAGAAAGCCCTGGTACACGGAACCATCCTGGTTGCAATAGAAGCGATTGCCGCTTACAGTCAGCCAACCCTTTTCCCGGGTCCACAGGAATCCATTGGAATCAAAATAACGACGCTTTCCTTCTACCGTCTGCCAGCCTTTCAAAATGGTGGTTCCATTATTGATAAAGGACTTCTCTTTACGTGTATCTGATATAGAAATGGTTGCCCAGCCAGAGAGGGCGATCTCTGTTTCTCTCTCCTCTCCTGTAGACAGATCAAAGAACCGCCATACATTGTTCACTTTCTGCCACCCATAGAGAAGCACGCCACTGGAATTAAAATAATAGGTGGATTCCCCGATTCTCTGCTCGCCTTTCAGCATTCGCCCCAGAGTTGCCCGCTTTTCGTCAAAATAATAGGTGGAGGTCCCGATTTTTGAGAACCCAAGCTGCATGGCTCCTTCTGGGTCAAAATAATAACGCTGACCGTCAATGGTCTGCCAGCCTTTCAGCATCTGACCCTTGCTGTTGAAATAGTAGGTGGTATCACAATATTTCACAAAACCGGTACGCATCTTTCCATCTGGTCCGAAGAAGTAGTAAACCTTTCCAACCAGCGTCCGCTGGGTCTGCATTATACCGTTAGCGTCAAAATAGTAGCGTGCTCCACCAATGGTCTGCCAGCCGGTTACTGCCTGACCGCTGGTATTAAAATAATACGTTTTCCCCGTATCCGGATTCTCCCACCAGCCAGTCATTGGTGTGCGATCCTCGTTGAAGTAATACCATGCCTTGCCAACCTGGAAGAACCCTGTTTTCAGCACGCCCGTAGACGCATCAAAATAGTACTTGCAGCCCTTAATGGTCTGCCAGCCCTTTGCCAGACTTGTTCCATTGACAAAATAGTAGGTATTGGTCACCTTGCCATCCGTGGCCGTCGCAAAGTAATCATCCTCCACCCGGGCATTCGGATCCTGCTGCCTGGTTTGCCTGTCAAAATAATACCAGAGATTCTCGATCTTCTGCCAGCCACTAAGGAGCACGCCGGAAGTATTGGCATAATATACTTTCCCTTCCGTCTCCCGAATCCAGCCATAGCGAAGTGCACCATCCTGTCCCAGATAGTACATATTGGCTCCGATAGCATACAGCCCGTTCTCATCACCGGTTCTGAGTACTCCGGTCTTGGGGTCAAAGTAATACCGCTTTCCGTTAACGGTCTGCCACCCCTTTAAAAGACTTGCATTATTCTTGAAATAATAGGTCCCGGAAGCACTTCCGGCATCCGTCAAAGTAATCCAGTAATCTGCCTTTCGTTCTGCAGCAACCTCTTGCCAGGTCTGTGCATCAAAATAATGCCATTCCCCTGCAAGCTTCTGCCAGCCCTTTACCTTGTAGCCGTTTGCATTGTAGCCATATCCATTTACCACCGCATTTTTCTGCATCACGCCGTCCGCATCAAAGTAATAGGTATAGCTTCCAATCTTCAGTTCTTTTCCTGTTGTGGCCGCACCGGTAGATGGATTCAGATAATAGCGTTTTCCGTTAATGGTCTGCCAGCCTTTCAAAAGGGTGCTGTTGCTGCGGAAGCAATATCTTTCCCCATTGACTGTATACCAATGCCAAGATCCCTCTACTACCGGCCCTGAGACATCCTGCTTCTGCCCTCTGACCGGACTTTCCGGCTCTGTACTGAAATAGCACCAAACGCCTCCAACCTTCTGCCAGCCGGTAAGCATGGCATAATTACTGCCAAAATAGTAAGATGCACCATCAATCTCCTGTTCGCCGGTCACTACCTGTCCGGGATATTCCTCCAGAGTATCTGCCACCCTGCCATAATAGGTATTGCTTCCCACCTTGAAAAAGCCCGTCTTAAGGATACCATTCCCGTCAAAATAATATCTTCTGCCCTCAATGGTCTGCCAGCCGGTAGCTATTTTCGTTCCATTGGTAAAATAAGAAACCTTTATTATTTTTCCGGCTTCATCATAGACTGCCGCCCAGTAATTTGTCTCAACTTTTCCTTTCTCTTCGTCACCTGTCTCATGGTTAAAGAACCGCCAGATTCCCTCTATCCTCTGCCAGCCTCGCTGAAGCACTCCGGAACTGTTGGCATAATAAGTCTTTTTGTCGTCCACAAAGAGACCGATTCCCAGTATGCCCTTCTGCCCTTCTTCCGTCCGGAAATGGTAGAATGCACTGCCGATCTTTTTTGTACCCGTATACATTTTCCCCTGGCCGTCAAAATAATAGCGTCCACCGCTGATGGTCTGCCAGCCGGTGGCGAGCCTGGTATTATTCAGGAAATAATAGGTATTTCCATCCATCTCATACCAGTAACCGGATGTATTTGCGGAAGCAATCTCCTTTCCATAATCCGCCGCCTTTGCATCTGTCTGGAAATAATGCCAGGTATTCCCTGACTTTTGCCAGCCATACTGACGAATGCCGCTGGAGTTAAAGAAGCAGTGATAGATCTCTTCCCCGTCTGCGATCTCCACATACCCAGTCACCATCTGACCTAGATCATTCAGATAATAGGCATTCTTCGTAGAACTATTTGGGTACCAGCCGGTCCTTGCATAGCCCTCAGTGGTAAAGAAATATTTCTTCTTATCAATGGTCTGCCAGTTCTTCAAAAGGGTGGTATTATTTTTAAAGTAATACCGTCTGCCAGACATCACTCCGGCATCCTCTCCCATGATAACCCAGTATCCCTGCTGTACGGAGGGGATTTCTTCTCCATAAGATGCTTCCTCCGGTGAGAAATAATGCCAGACATTGCTGATCTTCTGCCATCCTTTTTGCAGTACGCCACTGGCATTGGCATAGTAAGCATGTGACAACTTTTGTTCCGTACCCTCTTCCTCTTTTTGAAGAGGATATGTCTGATATCCCGTTAGAATTCCCTGGGTCCGATCCTTGTAATCTCCGAAAAGATACCATGCGTTCCCGATCTTAACGGGTCCCTGACACAGATATCCCTCCGAATCAAAATAACACTTTCTTCCCTCTATAATCTCCCAGCCAATCACACGTTTTCCGGTACGGTTCTCAATATAAATAACCTTCCAGTCCCCGTTTTCTTCCACCAATGACTGCCAGCCGTATTTTGACTGGGAACTTAATACGTATACCTCATTTTTGGATGTCTCCGAAATTGGATTCAGGGTAAAGGATACCCAATTACCATCTTTCGAATCTCTGTCTGCCGTTCTCAGATACGTAAGGGAATCTCCGTTTTTCTGCCACAGACTGATATTTCCCGTACCTGCAAACCGGAAGCTGATTCCCTCCTGATAAAGCTTTAGAGACGCTTCCTCGCAATCCGGTGCAGCCTGCCCCGGTGTTACCTGAATATAGGTACGCTCCAAAAACTCCACAGGAAGATCCTCTCCCTGCATACGGATATCCACATGCAGATTAAAGTCTTCGAATTCGCCATTTGCAGGTGCTTTCAGTCCCTTAAGATTCCAGCCATAAGCCAGGTCCTCTTCCTCCCGGCAGACATATTCCAGGTTCAGTCCCTTTGACACACAGATTGCCAGCAATTCTTTGACGATTACCTCCGGCTGTTCCTCCCCTTCGCTGCTGATTCGAATATTTGTATCCCGAATTTCCAATCCATTTAATGCGGTGATCAGTTCCTCCTCCGAGGTATAATAAAGAACGGTTCCGTCCGTTTCGTCCTGATAACCATATTCCAGTCTCCAGTCATAGCGGGAAGTCTCCACTGTGTAAGTAATACCCTGTTCCAGTTTTTTTGCATCGGAAATAAACAGACTGTGAAGTCCGCCATCCTCTTCCTCCGTCAGTTCCTCCTTCGGAATCGGGAGATACCGATAATATCCCTCCAGGGCCAGCATCCGTTCGCCATTTTCCATCGCCGGCGTATAGAGGTAGACCGGAAGCTGTTCCTCCTTCGCCTCCTCAGGCAGTAGCTGGTAAAACTCCGTCATCCTCGAATCCGCATACATAAGGCTGACTGCTTTCGCCGGAAACCCCGTATCGGAAAATGTCAGATTCCATCTTCCGTTTGCTCCCCTGGCTGCTGTTACTGCTCCGTTCAGATCCTGAAGTGCCCGCTTTGGACCTGTCAGTTCCCACTGAATGATCCGGTTTGCTGTCTCCGTTTGATCTGCGAAAGCAAAATGCAGCTTTCCGTTTCTCTCCAGATGGGGAATTGCTTCATTCACCAGATTCGCAGGAATCACTTTCTCCCCATTCGCTCGGGTAATACGAATTCCCGCAAAGGGACCTTTGGGTGCGTTTCTCCGAATCAGTCGGGCGATATCCGCATCCGAAAGAGGTTCTTCTGATTCCGTCTCATCGATATACAGCCATTTTCCGCCTGCTTCATCTACAACCCTTCCCTGGTAGAATGGAGTATATATGCTTTCCGCCAGTTCGGGATAAACAAAGGGATACTCCTCCCCGGTAGTAATGTACATATCCTGCACATGTTCCTCAGCAAAGGTGTATGAGTCAAAGCCAGGGGTATTGCTTCCTGCCAGAAAATACTCCGACCGGATCCCGCTGGTCTGGTCATCCCAGGTGACATCCACACCATACCAGTTCCCATCCTCCATCTGTACATAATTCCACATATGAGGTCCTGCGTATCCGGGCGTTCCCCCATCTCCAATCACCAGCACGCAGGGAATTCCCCATTGGTCGCACAATACCTTAAAGGCCTTTGCATATCCCTCGCACACAACACTCTTCTTTCCGTTATAGCCCAAAAATGCCGTAGACGAAGTATGTGCATAGCCATAATTGGAAGCATTGAGATCATCTGCCGCCGCATAATTATACTCCAGGCGTTCGCAGAGATAATCATGAATCGCTTTCACCTGGTCATAGCGATCTGCTTCTATCAGCCCTGCTTCTATGTCACTTTTTGCTTTCTTAACTGCTGCATCATAGGCAGATATCTGCTTGGAAGCACCGGAATAGTACTCCCTTACGGTAAATGAAAGACTGGTGACAGTTACCGTATAGCCCCCTGCTTTATTACTCTCATATGTAAAATTCCCTAATGAATATCCAAGCCCCTGCATCCAGAACACGGATGGATTATCCATATAAAATGCACCATAAGCCAGATGGAAGCTGCTTGCCAGTCCCGCCAGGCCCTGATCCCCTTCATCCGGAACCAGGTAATTCCCCTCCGCATGTGCCTGAAAAGTAACCGGTGTCTTTAAGTTTACGGTCTGTGCACCTGACAGCCTGCTTGTTACGTACTTCTCCACAAGTAAATCGTACAGTTCACAGGCCTGCGTATCCGCAAGCTGATCCCGGAAAGACTCCTCAAATAAGCCCTGACGAAATGCCGATATTCCACTTTCCGTTTCCGTACGCTCAGAAATTACCTGGAAAGGATTCTTTCCATCTACCGTTGTCAATTCCGGAGAAATCAGCAGCCCCTCCTGTACCCCGGTACTCTCCGAAGCATGCACCTTCACAGACACCTTGTTACTTACCGTATTCAGGTAAGTAACATAAATCTGTCCGCCAAAGGAATAAGCTGCCAACCCCGTAATGTCCTCTCTGGCAATACTCCCCCCAAGATTCGTCCACTGATTATCAACCAGGTGCTTTACCTCTGTCACCCGAAGCTCGGATCCGGACATATATACCACATAGGGTTCTCCATATGTAAAGCACAGATCCATCTCGACAATGCTGGAATCGGCATAAGCATTGCTGCCGACCTGCTTCCATGCTCCACCCACTTTTAAATCATATACATACAGATATGCCGTATTATTTCCATAGGTCGTACCGTTCTTCATCAGATAGACTTTGCCGCCCTGGATCTTAATAATACCGCTGTTTGCAGAAAAGGTCTGGCTCCCCACATCACTCCAGCTTTTCCTGATGCTATTATACTGCTTCACAAAGATGCGGCCGTTATTGAATGCTTCCCGGTACATCACCACAATAGTCCCATCTTCTGCCGCAATCGATGCATTTGCCGCATAACCTGTGCTTGCTGCCACCTGGCTGCCGAGTTCCGCCACACCTGCCGCCGTATAGCTGACCGCATACACTCTGGTCCCATCCGTATTCGCATACGCCAAATAGACTCCCTTGCTGTCGGAAGTCATACTAATCTCGTTTGCCTGACGGGGAGCCGTATACAGTTCCTGCCAGGAAGAACCATTCCATCTGGCCAGCTTTACAACATACTTATCATTGAGATAACCCACATAAAGCTTCCCACCGTACTGCACCAGCTTATGTCCGCTTCCGACCGGTGCCGTTCCAAGCCTGGTAAATGCCCCGTCCTTACACTGATAAAGATAATTGGCATTTCCTTTCTTCAGGATATAATAGAAGTTCCCATCCTTATCCATGCAGGAAGCCGCTTGTGTGGTAACCTCCCCATCCTTTTCCGTGGCTACCGTCTTCCAGACCGCACCCTCATCTTCTTCATAGAAAGTAACATCAAAGGTAATCTGATCTCCGGAAGAGCTTCCCACATTGCTGATCACAATTCCGCTGTTCTTTCCATCGGAATAAGTAATTGCTCCTTCAGACAGGGAATCCTCAAAATTGCTGCTCCCGTAGCCGGTTCTCCCTACTTCCTGGGACAAATGGGCCTGATCATAATTTCCTTTGCCCGATTCCCTCCCGTCGTCTCTATAACTGTCACCTGGACGGAAGAGATAGAGCATATCCGTGGTCCCCACATAATTCGTTTCCGAAGCAGTATTTACCCTGTAAACAATCAGGCCTGACCCCGGAATACCCATCTCATATCCATTGGAATACTGATTATTTACATACTGTTCGCCCTTCTTTCGGTACTCCACCACAAAGAATTCCGTATCCGAGTAGTCCGTCTTCAGAATCAGTGCCTGCTGGTCCCTGGTCTCTGCAGTGGTCTTGCTTGCCGCATACAGGGAAAGTCCTGTCTGAGATTCCGTAACCGACGGGATCTCAAACCATTTGGTATAAGCGGAACGCAGGTATGCCAGAGGATACTGTACCCGGCGGTTCACGTTGGCCATAATGTCCCAGCTTCCCACCGGAACTCCCGAATTCTCTCCCTGCCGATACAGATCCGGATATCCCACAGTATGTAAAAATTCATGAATAATTACTCCTGATTCGGACGCTCCGAAATAGATATCCTTTTCGTTTATAATGGTATAATCCCGTACCAGGCATCCTGACACCTGTTCATTGCCTGCATATCCCGCCTTATGGTTAACAAACAGCTCCGCCTCATTGTTGGCGGCCACAATATTCAGGTTATCTACAATGTTCTGAGTTCCGCTGTTCAAATGCAGATTCATGTTCTCCTGAAGCTGCCCTGATGCATTCAGTTGTTCCAGAATCTCCGTCACCATGGCAGACTCATTGTTCACATAGTAAGCACTTTCTCTGGAAAGCGTATAAGGCGTAATGGTATTCGCTGCCGCATCGTATTGAGGGAAGATATTCTCTACCCGCAATTGCCCATAGGAAATATTGTATAAATACTGACGCATTCCTCTGGGATTCGCTTCATCACCATTAAAATACTTAAAGGTGGTATCCGGATTTGCTTTAAAACACTCGCCGTACTTATTATTATGCTGATGAGTCGTATCCGCAAAGTCCACAAACACAACCAGATTGGAGTAATTGCCATTCTCCCAATAAGGCTCATAGGCTACTGCCTCTATCGGTGACTCGGCAACAGCTTCTTCTTCCTCTTCTGTTTCCGGCTCTTTTGTACTTCCATCTGCGTCCGTCTCCGTTCCGTCGGTACTTCCGTCGGTTTCCGTTCCCGTCTCACCTGTACTTCCACCAGTTTCCGTTCCCGTCCCGTCTGTACTTCCACCGGTTTCCGTTCCCGTCTCACCTGTACTTCCACCGCTTTCCGTTCCGCCTGCTTCTGTACCACTGCCGCCAGTTTCCACATCGTCTTTTCCCGAACTTTCCCCATTACCGGTTCCAGTTTCGCTTCCGCCACCTGAACCTGTATCCGTCCCCGCATTATCTCCCGGCTGTATGTCGCCGGTTCCGGTTTCAGAAGGAATGCCGTCATTAAGGCCCGCAGCCAAAGCCGTATTCCCATATCCTCCTATAATTGTTATAATCAATACCCATGCAATCAGTGATTTCCATCTCTTCTTCATCTCTTACCGTCCTATCCAGCCATTTTGGAAAGTCAAACACAATTTTACACTTTATTATACCATTATTTTTTTCGGTTAGAATAGATCTTTTTTTAATTTTTTAAATATTTCTTTAAAACCATACGATTTTCCCTCTCTCGATCGTATATATTTATACACCGTAAAAAGCGGTGCCAAACAGCGGTGTCCCACTCGTTGCTGTTTATTTTTACAAAGGAGAAGGTTGACATGACTAAAAAGATTCAAACAGTATTGCATTCGGCAGGTGTTTATCAGCATTATTACGGATACAACTATTTTCTGGATTCCGTCCTTATGGCTCTGGAGTCTCCGGATCGCCTGCAAAGCATCCGAAAGGAAATCTATTTCCCAATTGCCAAAAAGTATAACACTACGATTACAAATGTTGAGAGAAATCTTCGCACTGTTCGAGATGCTCTCATCAAAAACGGTGGTCTGGAAACACTGGAGACCATGACAGGATGTCCTCTACAATGCGGAAAGAAGCCCTATCCCAAGGACTTGATTTGTATTTTTGTAGGTTATCTGAGTGAATATTTTTAGGTGTTCAGGAGCATAACATTAACTTAGAGGGGAAAGGCCGTCGGTCTTTCCCTTTCATTGCTTTATTGATCTTTTTCTATTCCTATGCTAAATTAATTATTATGAAACCCTACAACAATCTAAGTGAATCACTACAGCAACGTTTCGGTGAAAAACTATATAAGTTAACTTTAAACATCGGCTGCACCTGTCCCAACCGGGACGGTACTTTAGGTACCAGAGGCTGCATCTTCTGCAGTGCAGGTGGTTCCGGTGAATTCGCAGGCGATCCCGCCTGCTCTGTCACCCGGCAGATCGAGACCGGCATCCTTGCCCTGGCACACAAGCGTCCGGCAAAGCACTATATCGCCTACTTTCAGGCTTATACCAATACCTATGCTCCCATAGACTATCTGCGAAACGTCTATGAGGAAGCCCTGGCACATCCAAAAATCGTCGCCTTGGCAATTGCCACCCGCCCTGACTGCCTACAGCCGGAAGTCTTAGATCTGCTCTCGGACCTGAATCGCAAAAAGCCTGTCTGGGTGGAGTTGGGGCTTCAAACTATCCATGAAAAAACCGCCGCTTTTATTCGAAGAGGCTATTCTCTCCCTGTCTTCCATCAGGCAGTGAGAGAGTTACACGCCCGGGATCTGGAGATCATCGTCCATGTCATCCTGGGTCTCCCAGGCGAAACAAAAGAAATGATGCTGGATACCGTCCGGCATCTGAATACCTTACCCATAAGCGGCATAAAGCTTCAGTTGCTGCATATATTAAAACATACGGATCTGGCTGACTACTATGCCCGGACAAGCTTCCACGTCCTCACCTTAGATGAATATGTAGACCTTGTCATCTCCTGCCTGGAGGTCTGCCGCCCGGATCTGGTGATCCACCGCCTGACCGGCGACGGTCCGAAAGACCTTCTCATAGCTCCAACCTGGAGCACCGCCAAACGCCAGGTTCTGAACACCATCCACAAAGAACTAAAGATTCGCAACACTTTCCAGGGAAGACTTTACACCCCATTAAGCCAAAAGGAGTCAAAAAATGTCCGAAACCCAAACTCTCTATAAACTAATTATCCTGTATATGTTGAACCGTGTCACTTTCCCCCTGAGCAATGCCCAGCTTTCTGAGTTTATCCTTGAAAAAGAATACACGGATTATTTCACTCTCCAGCAAGCTGTCTTTGAACTGGACGAATCCGGCCTTATCCGCTTAGAGGCAAATCGCAACACCACCCTCTGCCACATCACCGAGGAGGGCCGTA
Organism: uncultured Lachnoclostridium sp.; assembly: GCA_948330435.1. GTDB lineage: Bacteria > Bacillota > Clostridia > Lachnospirales > Lachnospiraceae > Laedolimicola. Next base: position 101,571 of record CAOJBY010000012.1, read on the forward strand.
CCACCCTTATCTATTTCGAAAAAAAAATATCCTCCGCTATTCGGGAGGATATTGACGCTTTTCTCTCAGAACATAAATATAAGCTTCGGAACGAACACTCCACGCCTGCCGACTACTACCGGACTACTACCGGCGAATATGCCGCCCACTGCCGGGTTCTGGAACGAGATTCCACGCTCATTGACCTGACCCTTACTGTCCCTGTGGAAGCACAGGCCAAAGCCATTTGCAGCCATTGGAAAGATAAGAGCCAGGAAGTCTATTCCACACTCATACAAACGCTTCTGTAGCCAACGGCTGTATTTTCTTCACATAGATTCTTCGGAATAATATGGTACTCATAGCCAAAGAAACGATCTCCGCAATGGGAAACGCCCACCAGACAGCAGTCAGCCCGCCAATCCTGGCAAGCACAAAAGCCACGGGAAGAATCACCACAAGCTGCCTGGCCACAGACACCATAAGGCTGTAAACGCCATTTCCCAAAGCCTGAAATACTGAACCCACCACAATGCCATACCCGGCAAAGGTAAAGCTTAAGGATATAATCCGCAAGGCTGGAACTCCTATGGCCAGCATCTCTTCTGATGCATCGAAAATCCCCAGCAGCTGCTCTGTAAACACATGGAAGATCCCAAGTCCCACCAGCATAATTGTCACTGCTGCCCCAATGCTCAGCCATGCCGTATGCATAATTCTCTTCTTGTTCCGTGCTCCATAATTATAGGCAATGATGGGCACCATTCCGTTATTCAGACCAAACACAGGCATAAAAATAAAACTCTGAAGCTTAAAATAAACACCGAACACCGAAACTGCCGTGGAAGTGAAAGCCATCAAAATCTTATTAATCCCGAATACCATCACCGATCCAATGGACTGCATAATAATGGAGGGAACTCCCACCTGATAAATCCGCTTAATAGTAGCCTTGTCCGGTCGAAAGCCTTTCATATTAATATTAATCTCCTTATTCTTTCGAAGATTAAACATAACTCCTAAAAGCATTCCGCAGATCTGTCCAACCACAGTCGCCACTGCTGCCCCCAGAACCTCCAGACGGGGAAATCCAAACAAGCCAAAGATCAAAATAGGATCCAGAATTATGTTGATAATTGCCCCCAGACCCTGGGTATACATATTGTAAATTGTTAACCCTGTAGACTGTAAAAGCCGTTCACTGATAACCGCCAAAAACAATCCAAAAGCAAAAACAGTAACCACGAACACATACTGGGTGCCATATGACACAATCTCCGGATCATCCGTTTGAATCAGATAAAACTGCCTGGATCCAAAAAAGCCCAGTATGGCAAACACCAGATAACTGACAGTTCCCAGAAACAGCCCGTTTTGAGCTGCCTTATTGGCCTGTTCAAACTGTTTTTCTCCCAGAGAGCGGGAAAGCAGTGCATTGATGCCCACACCGGTTCCCACGGATACCGCAATCATCAGATTCTGTACCGGAAACGCCATAGACACAGCCGTCAGAGCATCCTCATTAAGCTGAGCCACAAAAGCACTATCCACCACATTGTACAGTGCCTGTACTAACATGGAAATAATCATCGGCATTGACATGGTAAATAATAGCTTCGGAATGGGCATATAACCCATCTTATTCTCCTTTTGTATCTCTTCTGTCATTTTTATCTCTCCTTCTAAACTCATCAAGTCCTTTTGCCAGCTCTCTTACATCTTCGATCACCTCCGCAAAAGCCCCTGCCTGGTATAAACTTACTAAAATCATACCAATAGGCACTGCAATGATCATCCCAAAGATGTTACTGACCTTATAACCAATAAACATAAAAAACAGCGTAGACAGGGGAGCGAGTCCAATGCTGTCCCCCACAATCTTCGGCTGTATCAGCTGGCGCACCAATTGGCTTACCAGATAAATAATAATAAGCCCCACGGCAAACTGATAATCAGAACTTAAAACCTTTAAAATTGCCCAGGGAATCAGAGCAGTCCCTGTTCCAAAAAAAGGAAGAAAGTCCAAAATCGCAATCAAAACAGCCAGCAAAACGGCATAGTGGATCCTTAAAATCAGAAAACCCACAAACAGGATTAGTGCCACTACACCCATAATCTTAAACTGAGCCTTAAAATATCCTCCTATAGCCCTTCGAAATCTCTCTGTAATAAAGTGCCATTTCTCCCGAAACCACTCCGGAACCCACTCCCGCATTACCTGTAGTATCCGCTCCCGCTCTGCAATAAAAAAGTAGGCGGATAAAATAGCAAAAATCACATGTATCAGTGCATTGGGAATATTTTTTGCTACGGTCCCTGCCGCCGCCACAGTAGGCTTCCCTACGGCTCCGATCAAATCACCCAGCGATTCCGTCAGGGAATCAGTTAAGTTTGCTGCTCCCTCCCGAACCTGGGGCGGAAATCGATTGGAAAAGCCCTGTAGATTCTCCCGAATCTCCTCCAAATCCTGCAAAAAGGAACCATAAATGCTGGGCAGCACCTGCACAAATCCGGATAGTTCCCGCACAATGGCTGTCACTGCAAAATATCCCCCAACCACTACCAAACCAATTGCGGCAATAATGATCAGCATTGAACTATGGCGGCGCACTATCTTAAGCCGCCGCTCCATAAGCCGTACCAGGGGATTAGCCAGCATTGCAATAATCCAGCCCACCACAAAAGGCATAAAAAACACCAGCATCCTGGGAACAAAAATAAACACCAGTACAATCCCGGCCACATATAAAAGAATATTTACTATACAACGCAGATATTTTCCGGACATTTATTCCACCTCCGGTTCCTCCATGTCCTCAAGCATTGCTTCCATCTGCTCCCATATCTCCTCCCGTCCCTGCTTTGTAAGAGCCGAAAAAGGCAAAATTGCAGTCCCTGGCTTTACATTCAGGCCGGTGCGTACCATTTTCAGATGCTTCTGTATCTGACTTCGGTTGATCTTATCCAATTTTGTAGCAATGATAATAGGATCATAGCCATTGTAAACAATCCATTCATACATGCGTTTATCATTAGCAGAAGGCTCATGACGGATATCAATGAGCAAAAATACCGCCCGAAGCTTTCCGGAACCATGAAGATATCGCTCAACCAGCTTTCCCCACTGTTCTTTTACCTCCTGGGACACCTTTGCATAACCATACCCAGGCAAATCCACCAGATACATGGCATCGTTAATATTATAAAAGTTAATAGTCTGGGTTTTTCCCGGCTGTGCAGAGGTCCTCGCAAGAGCTTTTCGGTTCATCAATGCATTGATCAGGGACGACTTCCCTACATTGGATTTCCCTGCAAAGGCAATCTCCGGCAAAGTGCTCTCTGGAAGCTTGCTGGTAATGCCGCATACTGTCTCCAGATTTACATTTTTAATGATCATGAAATGCTGCCTCCAATACTTCTCTCATTTGTTCCACATAGACGATTTGGATTCCCTTTCGAATCTCTCCGGAAATCTCTTCCACATCCCGCTTGTTTCTGGCTGGCACCAGTACTGTTTTTATTCCGGCACCCTTGGCTGCCAGGATCTTTTCTTTCAGTCCTCCAATGGGCAGCACCCGACCCCGGAGCGTAATCTCTCCGGTCATGGCAACGCTGGCGTATACCGGAATCTTTGTAATGGCAGAAAGCATAGCAGTTGCCATGGTAATTCCTGCAGAAGGGCCGTCCTTTGGCACTGCCCCTTCCGGAATATGGATATGAATATCATGCTCCTGAAAAAATTCTTTGTCAATCCCATAATCGCCGCTGATAGAACGAATATAGCTTAGGCCTGTCCGGGCAGACTCTTTCATCACATCCCCCATCATACCCGTAAGGGAGATTTCTCCTTTCCCCGGCATAATGTTAACTTCAATCTGAAGCGTATCTCCACCCACGCTGGTCCATGCAAGCCCCCGGACAATTCCAATCTCATCTGTCTCATTTGCCATATCAAATATATATCTTGGCTTGCCAAGATACCGCCCCAGATTGTTCTCTGTTAAACGGACCTTGCTTTTATTCTGCTCTAAAATCTCTCTGGCTGCTTTTCGGCAGATCTCGCCCAGCTTACGCTCCAACTGCCGCACGCCCGCTTCCCGTGTATAACCATGAATCAGACTCTCCAGAGCACCTGTGCTAATGGAGAGCTGTCCTTCTTTCAGACCATTTTTCTCCATCTGTTTGCCAATCAAATGTTCTTTTGCAATATGAACCTTCTCATTTTCCGTATAGCTGCTGACCTCAATGAGTTCCATTCGATCCAGAAGAGGCCTTGGAATGGTCTGTACATCATTGGCCGTAGCAATAAAGAGCACTTCTGACAAATCCATAGGAAGTTCCACATAGTGATCCTGAAACCGGTTGTTCTGTTCGGAATCCAATACCTCCAAAAGAGCTGAAGAAGTATCTCCCTTATAATCACTGCTCACTTTGTCAATCTCGTCCAACAACATCAATGGGTTCTTTACTCCCGCCTGACGCATTCCTGCAGCAATTCTTCCCGGCATAGCCCCCACATAAGTTCTCCTGTGTCCTCGAATCTCCGCCTCATCCCGAACACCTCCCAGGCAGATCCGCACATATTTCTTATTGAGTGCTCTGGCAACAGATCGTGCAATAGATGTTTTTCCTGTTCCTGGAGGACCAACCAGACAGAGAATGGGACTGCTTCCCTTTTTTGTCAAAATCCGCACTGCCAGGAACTCCAGCACACGTTCTTTCACTTTCTCCATTCCGTAATGATCCGCATTTAAGATCTCTTCCGCCCGCTTAAGGTCTGTGCTGTCCCGGGAACTTTTCTCCCATGGAAGTTCCAAAAGCGTTTCGATATAGCCCCGAATCACTGCGTTTTCTGATGAATTGTTGCCGGTATTTTGAAAACGGTTGATTTCCTTTTCAATCTTTTCTTTTACTTCTTTCGGTGCCCGCAGCCTGGAAAGGTCTTCGCGAAAATGATCTGCATCCGAACCGGAAGTATCCTCACCCAATTCTTCCCGAATCACTTTCATCTGCTCTCTTAAAAGATACTCTCTCTGATTCTTATCCACCCGGGTTTTAATCTTTGCCTGAAGTTCCCGCTTAAACCGCATGATCTCGGTCTCTTTATTCATCAGTCCATAGACCAATTCAAAGCGATCTGTCAGTGAATATATCTCCAAAAACTTCTGCTTTTCTTCATAATGGAAAGGAAGATGAATCATAATCTGATTCATTACCCTGAAAAGATCTGTTATGTCTCTTATCTGAAGTTCCAGCTCCTTACCTGTCTTACTGCCGCTCTCCTGGCAATAAGCATGAAGGCCCTCTTTCAGGCTTCTTATCATGGCCTCACAAATGTCGGTGGGTATAGTCTTTGGATCTTCTTCATCTATAAGACGTATCTCTGCTTCCTGATGGTCCGCATCCCGATGAACAGAAAGCAGTTCTCCACGCTGCAGCCCTTCTGCCAAAACCCGAACAATATTATTAGGCAGCTTAATTACCTGTTTTACTGTGGCAATAGTTCCTATTCGATAAAGTTCTTCCTGATCAGGATTCTCCGTTTTCTTATCCCTCTGAGTCACCAAAAAAAGTTTCCTGTCCTCCAACATAGACTGCTCAATCGCTCGTATGGCATTTTCCCTGCTGACATCAAAGTGAATCGCCATATCCGGAAAAATAGTCATGCCCCGCAGAGCAACCACTGCCAAAATCTGAATTATCTCGCTCACCTTTCTATACCACCTTTATGTATAATAAGAGATTCCGGGCTAAGCTCGGAATCTCATTTCATTGCCAGTAGTTACAGGACTTCCCGTTCCGTCTACGACTTCCTTTGTAATCTTGCAACTGGTGATGCTTTCATCAGATGGAATCTCATACATGGTATCCATCATAATGTGCTCCATAATCGCTCGTAAACCTCTGGCTCCTGTCTTTCTCTTTACCGTCTGTGCAGCAATGGCCTCAATAGCCGCCTGCTCAAAGGATAATTTCACCCCATCCAGTTCAAACATCTTTTTGTACTGCTTTACGATGGAATTCTTTGGTTCCACAAGAATGCGTACCATATCCTCTTTCGTCAGTGCATCCAGTGCCACCGTCACCGGCACACGTCCTACAAACTCTGGTATCATACCGAATTTCACCAGATCCTCTGGCAAAACCTGCCGAAGCAGTTTTCCAACATTCTCCTCCTCATTGGGCTTGCTTACCTCCGCATTGAAACCGATGGATCTGCGATCCATTCTCCGTTCAATAACCTTATCCAGCCCCTCAAAGGCTCCTCCACAGATAAACAGAATGTTCGTAGTATCAATCTGAATCAGTTCCTGGTGGGGATGCTTTCTTCCTCCCTGGGGAGGTACGGAAGCGATGGTTCCCTCCAGAATCTTAAGGAGTGCCTGCTGCACACCCTCTCCGGATACATCTCTGGTAATGGATGGATTCTCTGACTTTCTGGTAATCTTATCAATCTCGTCAATGTAAATGATTCCGTGCTGAGCACGTTCTACGTCATAATCTGCCGCCTGAATAATCTTTAACAGAATATTCTCCACATCCTCGCCTACATAGCCGGCCTCCGTAAGTGAGGTGGCATCCGCAATGGCGAAAGGTACATTCAAAAGTCTGGCCAGGGTCTGAGCCAGCAACGTCTTACCGGAACCGGTAGGACCCAGCATCAGGATATTGCTCTTCTGAAGTTCAACATCCATCTCCTTATCCCGAACAGCCAAAATTCTTTTATAGTGATTGTAAACTGCAACAGAGAGAACTTTCTTGGCCTCTTCCTGACCGATTACATACTCATCCAGAAATGCCTTAATCTCCTTGGGTTTTAAGAGATTGATCTCCTCATCTCCCAACTCCTGCTCATCCAGTTCCAGTTCTTCCTCGATAAGCTCTGCACACAATTCAATGCATTCATCACAGATATAGGTTCCGCTGGGACCGGAAATCATCTTTCTTACCTGTTCTCCGGACTTCCCGCAAAAAGAACATCTTACATCATTATCATTGTTTCTAGGCATAATTGTTCTCGTCCCTTTACTTCCGATTTGTGATCACGCTGTCGATTAGGCCGTACTTCATAGCCTCTTCAGCACTCATGTAGTTATCCCGTTCCGTATCCACCTCAATAATCTCCAACGGCTGTCCGGTGTTGGCTGCAAGAATCTCATTCAGCTTCTTCTTTGTACGCAGAATATGATCTGCCACAATCTTAATATCCGTAGCTTGGCCCTTGGCACCACCGGAAGGCTGATGAATCATAATCTCCGCATTGGGAAGTGCCATTCGCTTGCCTTTTGTACCACCTGCCAGCAGAAACGCACCCATACTGGCTGCCATTCCCATGCAGATGGTAGACACATCACACTTAATATACTGCATGGTATCATAGATTGCCATTCCTGCCGTTACAGATCCCCCCGGGCTGTTAATATACAGATTAATATCCTTTCCCGGATCCTCAGATTCCAGGAACAGAAGCTGAGCCGTCACAAGGCTTGCCGTTACATCATTGACTTCCTCACCCAGAATAATGATCCTGTCTTTCAGAAGTCTGGAATAAATGTCGTAGGAACGCTCCCCTCTGCTTGTCTGCTCAACTACATAAGGCACCAAACTCATATTCATCATTGCTTTATATTTCCTTTCCCGCTTTCCTATTTCTCAACTGCCGACTCTGTCACCAGTTCGATGGCTTTCTGGATAGACAGATCCTCTCTCATATTCTTCTTCTCTTCCTCACTGATGAGTTCTTTGATCTTATCAAGCTCCATCTTATAGGCCTCTGCCATGCGATTCATCTCTGCCTCAATGGCCTCGTCGTCAATCTCAATATTCTCGGCAGCCGCTACAGCCTCCAGAACCAGGCGGCTCTCAATACGTTTCTTTGCCTGGGGCTTCATCTGATTGGTCATAGCTTCCGGAGTAGTACCTGTATATTGCATGTACTGATCCATAGACATTCCCTGCATCTGCAGTCTCTGTGCAAAATCATCCACCAGATACTCTGCCTGAGTCTCAATCATGGCTTCCGGAATCTCCATTGTTGCTCCCTCAATGATCTTCTCGATAACCGCATCCTCTTTCTTCGCCTTGGCATCTGCGGCCTTACGCTCCTCTACTTTCTTCTTAAGGTCTGCCTTATATTCTTCCATAGTATCAAACTCAGATACATCCTTGGCAAAGTCATCATCTGCCTCCGGAAGTTCCTTTACCTTGATCTCTTTTACAGTACACTTAAAGACTGCTGCCTTTCCTGCCAGATCCTTTGCGTGATACTCTTCCGGAAAAGTAACATTTACTTCCAGCTCTTTTCCAATCTCAGCCCCTACAAGCTGCTCCTCAAAGCCCGGAATAAATGCACCAGAACCAATAGTTAAGGGATAGTCTGTGCCTTTACCGCCGTCAAAAGCCACTCCGTCTACAAAGCCCTCAAAGTCAATGACAGTCATATCTCCATCCTGCACACCCCGGTCCTCTACGGTAATGGTTCTGGAGTTATTTTCTCTCTCCTTATCCACCTCTGCGGTAATCTCCTCCTCCGTAGCTGTGGTATCAATCTTCTCCACCTCAATACCCTTGTACTGACCCAATGTTACCTCTGGCTTAACTGCAACCTCTGCAGTAAAAACGAAAGGCTGTCCTTTCTCAATCTTAACTACCTCAATCGAAGGACGGGATACCAGCTTAAATTCACACTCATCTACCGCTGCACTATAAGCATCCGGAATCAGTGCATTGGCTGCATCATCATAAAAAATCTCCGGTCCATACATTTTCTCTATCATCTGGCGTGGCACCTTGCCCTTACGGAAACCCGGAACGTTAATCCTGTTTTTATTCTTCTGATATGCTTTTTGAAGTGCTTTCTCCAACTCCTCCGCTGGTACCTCAATGGTAAGCTTAGCCATATTTTTTTCCATTCTTTCTACCTGTAAACTCATTTTTATCTCCTCCTTAATTGTATCTTTACGTAACAGTTTTCTTGACCAAACTGTTGTATCTCTACATATCTTTACATACTTACAGTCATTTTAGTAGTATAACACAAGTTTTTGAGGAAAATCAAGCCCTAAGTACAAGGAATCGATAATTTTACTGCTATAAAAAGACAGCCCCTCGTACACCGGTTTCGATATACAAGGGGCCGTCCTCTTCTTTTCTGTTTATTTACCGCTCATCTGCTGTTCCTGCTTCATGATCATCTTTTTAACCATTTCGCCTCCGATGGAACCTGCCTGAGCAGAAGTCAAATCACCGTTGTAGCCTTCCTTTAAAGGCACACCCAGCTCGCTGGCTACTTCCTCCTTAAAGCGATTCATAGCTGCTTTCGCTTCCGGAACTGCCATCTGGTTTGTCTTAGACTGTTCTGCCATCTGTATCACCTCCTATTTCAGTTCCGTAATATCTTATACACTATATAAGTTATTACTGTTAGCTATTGTATACAGGCACATCAGATAGCATACTGGAAATGAAAGGAAGCCCAAATAACCTAATGACCATAAATAATACTTTTCCGAATCTCTTCTGATTTTTCTTTTCCAAATAACTGCTCAATCAGGGAAAGTGCAAAGGGAATCGCCGTCCCCACACCCCGGCTGGTAGTCAGGTTCCCGTCTGCCACTACCCGGTCAGTCAGACATTTTGCCCCCGCAAGCCCCTCTTCACAACCCGGATAGCAGGTGGCTTCCTTCCCTTTTAGCAAGCCCATATCTCCGAATACAGTAGGGGCTGCACAGATAGCTGCAAGCAGTTTTCCTTTTTTATTGGCATCTTCCAGAAGATCCCGCAATTTTCCACATGCTTTTAGATTGTTGGTCCCCGGCTGCCCACCTGGCAGAATAAATAAATCCACATCCGAATAATCCATTTCCTCAAAAATCGCATCCGCCATAACTGCAATCTCATGAGAGCCTGCCACTGTTTTCTTCTCTCCAATCGATACCATGGTTACCCTGGCCCCTGCCCGGCGCAGCAAATCAACGGGTGTCAGGGCCTCAACCTCTTCAAAGCCTGGTGCAAGAAAAATGCATACTTTTTTCACTTTCGTATCCTCCTTCTGGTTATTGTTCTGTAATATCCTGTTTTTGTGTACAGTATATCAGGCTTCACAAAAATTATCCATTATATTTTTATAGATTCCAGAAAACAACCGATGTATAATAAGTAAAAAATGAAAGGACTATCTATTATGGAGATTGAACGTAAATTTCTGATTCACAAGCTTCCGGATAATTTGAATGCTTACCCTTTCCAGCTTTTAGAGCAAGCTTATCTGTGCACCGACCCGGTGGTGCGTGTTCGCCGAAGTGATGACATCTATACTTTAACTTACAAATCCAAGGGACTTATGAGCCGGGAAGAATACAATCTGCCTCTCACTGCCGAAAGCTATGAACATCTGAAGAAAAAGGCCGATGGAAATATTATCCGCAAAAAACGTTTTCGGATTCCTCTTCCGGATGAACTTACCATAGAACTGGACCTTTTTGATACTCCTTTCGAGGAGCTTATTTTAGCCGAAGTAGAATTCATTTCCGAAGAGCAGGCTCATAGCTTTCTCCCACCTGACTGGTTCGGAGAAGAGGTTACCTGGTCCACAGAATACCACAACAGTACTTTAAGTCAGCGTCCAGTGTAGAGAAATCTCCGCCCTCTATTGACATCATTTGATTGCAATAAACTTTCATACTGCTTCATTTTCTTCCATTTGGAATAAAATCCAGGGGAAACTGCTATAATATATCCATTATCTAGGGAGGGGTAATGGTATGCGGGATTTGAAGCTTGTTGACAATATGCGTGAACTTCGTACTACAAATGGATATTCGCAACAATTTGTCAGCAATCATATTCATATTGCCCGTCAAACTTATTCTCTTTATGAGACAGGAAAACGGCTTCCGGATTTAAAAACAGTCTGTGATCTGGCAGATCTCTACCATATTTCCGTAGATCTTCTTCTCTATACGGATCTATCCGTGGATTCCGATCAAATCGCAGATTCTATTGCAAACAGTCATCTGGCCATCACTCCAGAGAATAGTGCAATTCCCCTCAATGGAACAGATGCCAGAATGCTGACAAACTATAAATCTCTTCCTCCTGAAGTTCAGCAAGAGATTCGGGAATATATTTTGTTCAAAAAGAAGAGACTGGAAGCCAGACAGGCTTCCGAATCATAACTATACTATCTTTCATATACAATCTTTCCACCACAAATCGTGTAGTGAACCCTGCCCTGAAGGGTTCTCCCCCGAAAAGGTGAATTTGCTGCCCTGGATGCAAATTCATCGACAGTCCAAAGTTCATTTTCGTCAAAGATCACCAGATCCGCCAGTGCCCCTGGTACAATCCCCGGATAATCAAACCCATATAAAATCGCCGGATTCTTGCTCATCTTCTCCATCAGTTCCATCAATGTCAGATACCCCGGCTTCACAAGTTCTGTAATTCCAAGAGCCAATGCAGTCTCCAAGCCAATAATTCCACTGGGAGCCTCCGTAAGAGGACGTGACTTTTCCTCCTGGCTATGAGGTGCATGATCGGTAGCTATGATATCAATGGTGCCATCCCGAAGTCCCTCTATAATCGACTGTCGATCCGCTTCTGTACGAAGGGGTGGATTCATCTTTGCACAGGTCCCCCACTCAAGGACCGCTTCCTCTGTCAAAGCAAAGTGATGGGGTGTTGCTTCAGCAAACACTTTTACACCCTTTTTCTTAGCCTGGCGGACAGCCTCCACTGCTCCTTTTGCACTGATATGCTGAATATTAACTTTTGCTCCGGTTTCACTGGCCAGAACACAGTCTCTCTCTACAAGGCATACCTCCGCCAAAGCAGGTGAACCGCCAATCCCAAGTCTCTCTGATATAACACCCTGATTAATTCCGTTATTTTCAATGAAAGCCGGGTTTTCTTCATGAAGGCTGATAGGTGCCCCAAGACTGGCCGCTTTTTTCATGGCATTCCTAAGAAGTTCCTCATCCAGAATCGGGATCCCATCATCGGTAAAGCCTGCTGCTCCAAGATTCCACAGAATCTCCATATCCGCCAGCTTCTTCCCTTTCATTCCTTCCGTAACGCAGGCACAGGATTCCACATGAATTCCTGTCTTTTGCCCTTTCTGCAGTACATAGGCCAGGACCTCCGGACTATCCACTACCGGCTTCGTATTAGCCATGCATACTACTCTGGTATATCCACCTCTTGCTGCCGCTTTTGCTCCTGTCTCAATATCCTCTTTATAGGTAAGACCAGGATCCCGAAAATGCACATGGACATCTGTAAGCCCTGGTGCAGCAATCAAACCGTGTCCATCCAGAATTCGTATACCATCTGCCGCTTCCAGCTTTGCATCTATGGATACAATTTTTCCATCTGCAATTAACAGATTTCCTCTCCCATCCCTGCCATGAGCCGGGTCCAGAACCCGAACATCCCGAATTCCAATCATTCCTCTTCCTCTTTGGATTCCAAAGTTTTATTCGCATATTCTACAAAGCTGTCCGTGGAATCCTTAACGCTATATTCTCCATTCAAAATCTCTGCCAGCATCTGATACCAGTATACCCGCATCTCTTCAAAGCCCTCTACCTGATTATAATAGGTCCCGCTATAAGGTAAAAGAGCCTCATAAAGAAGTGCCTGCTCATTCCCCCCATACACGTCTCCCATAGATGTACGCACCGGAAACGCACCGCTTCGAGCCACATTCTCTGCCGCCACACTCTCATCATTGCATAAAAAGTCTACCAGATAACGGGCTGCTTCTTCCCGGCCCTCATCCTCTGTCTTAAAGATGCAGAAACCATTCAACATATACTCAAGGCTGGGAATCCCATCTGCAGAAGGGTAAGGCATCACAACAACCTCCACTCCATTCTCAGACAGGGCCTGAGCATTACTCAATGCCTGTGGCAGGCTCCAAAGAAGACAATAGGAGTTCTCACCATTCACAAAGGAAGAGACCGCATCTGCTCCTGAGGAGCCGGAGCCATTCAGAAGCCATCCCTTATCCATCCATTCCTTTACCTTTGTTAATGCCTGCTGATTCGCCTCACTGTTCATGGTATAGGCAGTCCCATCCTCATTCATCAAACTGCCGTCATAGAGATTCGTCAGAAAAGAACGGGTTGCATAATCTCCCGCAATTCCGGAACAATAAAGAACTCCGCTGTTAAACTCGGATTCCCCAAGCCGCTCCAAAACCTGTTCAAAGGCCTCTGTAGTCCAAGTACAGGCCCCTTCCCGGTTCATCAGTTCTATGGCACCGGAGTTCTCTATCATGCTGCGGTTAAAAGCCATCACATAATTAGAACCACTTAGTGGATACATCACATAGGCCCCATTGCTTCGGCAGGCACTCAGAATCCCCGGGCTTACCACATCGGAGGTCATTTCCTCTGTAAACATAGGATCCAGATTCGCAAGAACTCCTTTCTTAGCATAACCTCCAATACGCCCTGGCTCGTCCAACAACACATCCGGCAGTTCCAGTCCTTCCCCCTCAATCAAATCCTCGATCTCATCCGGTCCTTCCGTATAATCCAGAATCCGAAGTTCCACCTGAATATTCGGATATTTTTTATTAAATTTCTCTATGAGAGCCTGTTCATAACTTCCATCCTCCTGCCCCTCATCCTGAACAAATACAGGATAAGTCCACCAGGTAATAGATGCCTCCAGATCCGAAACCGCTTCTATGGTTTCTTCCGGTTCCTCTGTCGCAGGCTCTTCCACCGCTTCTATCTCTATGTCATCGTCTTCTGACGTTTTTACCTTACAGCTGCTTATTCCCAAGACAAAAATCCCACTCATAACAAGAGCTATTATTTTCTTCCAATTGTTCATCCTTAACCTCCTGACTTCCCTACTATATCATAAACTGGTATATCTTTTCAATACTGGCTTTCCGGTTGACAAGCATTTCCTTTTTCGTGTACAATGAATCCATACTAAGGAGGGAGTTTAACGAATGAAACCTTTGGAAGGAAGAAGACGTCGTTTTGGCGATCGGAACGATGGTTTTCTCGTGCGGAATCTGGACCCCATGGGGAAGCTGATTCCATATATTATGAGAAGCAAGTCCGATAGCTGGGTACTGTTTGAGGATCGTATCGACATTACCCACACCCAAGAATTTCTGCATAAAATGCGTAAAAGTGAAATCCCAGGTCTTACTCTGTATCACATTGTCTTTGCCGCTATCGTGCGTACCTATTCCCAGGTCCCGGAATTAAACCGTTTTATTCAGCGTAATAATATCTATGCCCGGAATGAAATGAAAGGGTCTATGGTTGTTATGAAAGGAATGCAGCGAGACAGTGAACGCACCACCATTATGCCCCGCTTTGAAATGGATGCCACCTTGCCGGAAGTGGTCAAAGAGATTGAAGCATTGGCCAATCCCATTGACCGCACCAAAAAGGTCGCCGAGGACGAGAATCGAAATGATTTTGACAAACTGGAACTGGCTCTGGCCCTGATTCCCGGCTGGCTGATCCGTTTTGTATTTTCTCTTTTGAAGTTCCTGGATCGCTACGGCCTAATTCCCAGGAAAATCACAGGATTAAGTCCTTTTCACTCCAGTTTTTTTATCACAAATATGGGTTCCATCGGAATGCAGCCGGTGTATCACCATATCTATGAGTTTGGCACCATCTCCATCTTTGGTGCCATCGGAAGTAAGGAAACCGTTCATGAATTAGATCGAAATGGCAATTTACGCCGCAAGACTTACCTGAATATGAAGTTTGTAGTAGATGAGCGAATCTGTGACGGTTTTGTCTATGCCATCGGATTTAAACATATTAAGAGTGGTATTTCCAAGCCGGAACAGCTTATGGAACGGCCAAAAGAAGTGATTCACGACAAAATTGACCGGCATTAATTTGCCGGTCAAACTATACATCAAGTGCGGATAACAGGACTTGAACCTGCACGGGGGTTGCCCACCAGAACCTAAATCTGGCGCGTCTGCCAATTCCGCCATATCCGCTTGTAGAAAAATCGAGACCGCAAACCAACTATCGTGGATTACGGTCTCTTCATGAAGCATCGGGGATTCGAACCCCGGACAACTTGATTAAAAGTCAAGTGCTCTACCGAC
>CAOJBY010000013.1 GCA_948330435.1 uncultured Lachnoclostridium sp.
ATGGCTGACTGCAAAGGCACCTACACGGACAAAGGAAAGGGTGTTTGAGAAAAAGCTCAGCAGTACCTCAAACATCTCAAAGAAAGACTGAACCAGATACATGCCCACGCCCCCCTCGATGCCTTTTCCCTTTTTCTCAAGCATTGCTGTCAGGGGTTCTTTAAAGAACATGGCCAAAAGCGGAATTCCAAATACCACTCCAAGCACAATGCCCGCCGGAAGTACGTGACCACTCATCACAAGGAACAACACAATTGCCAGTGCACCGTAAAAGATAAATCCTGCCACGCCATTGGGATCAAACCAGCTCTCTGCATCCTTATTCTTAAGGCTCACCCGAATGTGCAGCACCATGGCTGTCAAAATCATGAACATACCAAATACAATGGCCACCACAAAGACTGTATTCATCTGTCCGATGATTGGCAGGGTCATCATAGCCTCCTTGGGACTAAGCCAGATGTGGTGAATCACCGTATCCTCAAATCCAAAGAAGCTTCCGTACATAAACCCAAACAAAGTGGAAAAGATACCTGCACAGGAAACAATGGCCGCCAGATTCATTCCCTTAAGCTTATAAAGAACAGCCCCTCCCAAGAGAAGCACCAGACCCTGCCCCACATCTCCAAACATGGCTCCGAAGATAAAGGAATAGGTCAGGGCTACAAATATGGTAGGATCCATCTCATTGTAGGCCGGCAGACCGTACATCTTAACATACATCTCAAAGGGACGAAACAGCCGGGGATTCTTTAATTTCGTAGGCGGCGTGCTGAACACATTGTCGTGGTCATCCTCTACCACCGCAAAGATTTTCTCATCCTTTTCAATCTCCGCCTGGAAAGCATCCGCCTGTTCCTCCGGCATCCAGCCGCACAAAATATAGAATACCTGGTTTCGCTCCCTGGTTAACGCCGCATATTTTCGAATCTCAAAGGTCTCCTTGCGGCGTTCTAAAAGGGCACAGGCTGCAGCCAGTTGATCTCCATGATCCGCCACTACCTTGTTCATCTCCTGATCCACAACCGCAAGTTCCTGATTGATTCCCTCCAGGCCCTCTTTCAGCTTCTCAAGAGCATCCTTGGGCGTTCCCACATATTCATCCGGCATATAGAAATGTTCAAAATGCATGGACGCATACACCGCATCAATCTTGTCCGCAAGAGAAACCGGTACAAAATAAACTCCCCACACATATCTGTCATCACACTGGCACTTATAAAAAATCGTATCCAGTGTATCGTATACATACCGTTCAAATTTTTCAAAGTACTCTTTGGAAATGCGGCCAAAACGGTATTTCACATAATGAAATCCCAAAAGTTCATGGATATCATAGGGAATATCCTCAAAAGGCACGATCTTATTCAGGGAATCCTGACATTTCTCCTGCTTTGCCAAAAGCTCTGCTTTCTTTTTCTGCAGATCCTCAAGCTCTTCCTCTGCCTTCTTTAAAAGCTCTATGGCTTCCGTTACCGTCATTTCCGGAAATGTCCGGTTCGTTTTCAGATCTGCAGGCAGATACTCCTTTGCCTGTTTTAAGACCTCATCATAAGGATTCTTATCCGTGTAAGGTCTTAAATTGTGCACAGTCTTAAGCTCAGTCAGTGCATTTTCCAACTGTATTTCATATTTGGAAAGGTACTGCTCGGCCATCCGTTCGATATCGTCCTTCGGCCCGGTGATGCTTAAGAAATTCATTTTAACAATCACTTTCCATACCTCCTATTTAAAGTTGCTACGCAACAGTACTAAAGGGTAAAGTCACTTCGACACACCTGTAATGAGAGAAACTTTCATTCGAAAGGACACTCATGAAAGTTCCTCTCGTGCGTCTTTGCGACTTTACCGTCCTGTAATATCTTTATGCTCCGATATATGACAGGGTTTCCTGTGGTTCCAGTCCATACCGCACACCCTCCAGTACCGTGGTCAGCTTGTCTATCTCTTCCTCCTTATCGTGAAGATAAGCCGTCACAACCGCCAGAGAGTAAGGATTCTTCCGCCGTTCCTCCCCATAAACCTGGTCAAGGAACTCCCGGTACAGCTTCTCCAGCTCTCCTCCGGTCAATTCTCCGAAATGTCTTCCATAATAAGTGCGTGCCAGAACTTCCTGAAGCTCCTTTTCATCGGCAGCCGTTACCATGGCACGGACCTCCTCGTCATGAAGCCGGTACACCACAGGAATCACCAGCGAATAGATGGATACAACCGGAAGCTGATAGTATCTCTTGGCACGGCAGATCCAAGTGAGATTCAGCAAATCAATCTGGCTTCCAAAGGTTCGGGTCAGCATCTGCAGATCCTTTCCCTTAAGAATCTTATCTTTCTGCTTCCAAATCTCAGAAAAATAGTACAAATCCAGTGCCATCTCATAGTCAAAGAGGGTTTTTTCTTTTGCATCATCAAGCCTTAAAAATACCTTTTTATAACTGGTATCCCGCAGTGCCGCAAGAAGCTCCGGAATCGTCTTTGCCTGAGACAATTCTTCCATATGAATGTCAGACAGCTTCTGGAAAAAGATCCGCAACTCTTTTGACTCTCCCGTCCGATCACCATGATTGAAGATCCGCCGGAGGGCCCGTTTTATCACAGAAATCTCAAACTTTCTAAAATAGCACTCTAACAGCTTTTTCTGTTTCTTATCACAAAACCGATATAGCTTGGAAAAATCATAATACAGTGTTCCCACCACCAGACGCTCCAGTTCTGTCTGCTGCAGCTTTGATTCCTCCTGTCCCTCCAGCACGATTTGGTAAGAGGGTGTCTGCTTCAGATAGGCGATTGCCTGGGAAACAGTTTCCATCTGGGCCAGATTCCTAAAATCTTTTTCCTTTAACAGGCGGCTTTTCATGGCACGGATCTTGGTGGAAAGAGCACCATAACTCATCACTCCACCCATATTATTCTCCTATAATATAATGAAACAGCTTGTCCGCAAGCTTTTTGTGATTCTGATCATATTCTCTTTTCATGGAATTAAGTTCCTGCTGGGTTTCCTCACGCATCTTCAAAAGCTCCTGCTCCGCTTCTGCTTTCAGCTTCTCATTCAGTTCTTTTAACTTTTCTTCTGTCTGTGCATCCAGCTTCTGATCAAAATCTATGGTTTTCTGCTCATATTCTCGGGCAATCCGTCTCTTTTCATTGGCCGCTTCATTCTCTATATTCACAGCCGCAGCTTCAATCTCGGAAAGCCTGCCGAGCACAGTCGCCATCTGTTCCATGCTACTCCCTCCATTTCAGTTCCGCAATACAAAAACAATGCACAATTGCACCTTTTACATTCACTGATATACTATACTCTTTTATGATGAAAATCTATAGTAAAAATGACAAAAAACACAAAAAAACTAGATATTTTTTTTAAATAGTACCCTTTTATACGCAAAAAATTCCCCGGCGAAAAAGCCGGGGAATAATTGTTTTTGCACAATTAATTGAATTTACGTTTTCTGGCTGCTTCAGATTTCTTCTTACGTCTTACGCTCGGCTTCTCGTAATGTTCTCTTTTACGAATTTCCTGCTGAATGCCTGCTTTGGCACAGTTTCTTTTAAAACGGCGTAAAGCGCTATCTAAAGTCTCATTCTCTTTTACGATTACATTCGACATAGTATCACACCTAACCTCCCTCCAGTTGTATATTGTGCATGAGACACAACTGTCTGGGTTCTTCTTACTGCACACATACGATTATAGGGGTTTATGGAGGTTCTGTCAACACTTTTTCTTGTTTTCTTATAAATAATAACCAAAATTTGTCATATTCCTATTTTATCTGCTCAGCCACAACCTCTGCTGCTTTTTCAATGGCAGCATCCATTCCATCCGGATTCTTGCCACCGGCCTGGGCCATGCCCGGCCGTCCGCCGCCGCCACCTCCTACAAGACCTGCGACAGCCTTAATCAGATTGCCAGCATGTGCCCCTTTCTTCTGTGCTCCATCCGTAGCCGTGGCCATCAGGCTTACCTTGCCGTCCATAGCGGAAGCCAGAACTACGATTCCCTCTCCTAGCTTCTCTTTTAACTGATCCCCAAGCTCCCGAAGACCATTCATATCCACATTCTCAAGCTTGGCTGCCAGAAGCTTCACACCACCGATCTCTTTTACCTGATCCATGACATCACCCAAGGCATCCTTGGCAAGCTTGCTCTTTAAAGCATCGTTCTCACTGCGAAGCTCCTTAATCTCGGCCTGAAGAT
Source organism: uncultured Lachnoclostridium sp. (assembly GCA_948330435.1). GTDB lineage: Bacteria > Bacillota > Clostridia > Lachnospirales > Lachnospiraceae > Laedolimicola. The sequence continues at coordinate 4,202 of CAOJBY010000013.1, forward strand.
GCTCAATCTTCTCCGTCAGATTGGCCGGTGTAGCCTTTGCCGCATGAGCAGCCTCACTAAGCTTCTGCTCCAATTCACGATAATATGCAAATACACCATTTCCGGTCAGTGCCTCAATACGCCGTACGCCTGCCGCAATACCTGCCTCGGAGACAATCTTAAATGCCGTAATCACACCAGTATTGGCTACATGAGTACCGCCACAGAGTTCCTTGGAAAAATCACCCATGGATACCACACGCACATCTTCCTCGTATTTCTCTCCAAAAAGTGCCATGGCACCTGTCTTCTTGGCATCTTCAAGGTTCATAACCTCCGTCACTACCGGAAGAGAAGCCTGAATCTCCTGATTTACCAACACTTCTACTTTCTCAAGTTCCTCCGCTGTCATAGCTTCAAAATGAGAAAAGTCAAAACGGAGACGATCCGGTGTCACCAGGGAGCCTTTCTGCTCCACATGACTGCCAAGAACCGTCTTTAATGCCTTCTGAAGCAAATGAGTGGCACTGTGGTTCTTACAGGTATCGGCACGCCCCTTTTCACATACCCCTAAAGAAGCCTTGTCAGATACCTTCAACATCCCCCTTGTCATACGTCCTACATGTCCAATCTTGCCTCCAAGAAGCTTAATGGTATCATGAACCTCAAATTCACCGTCCGCTGTGCGGATCACGCCGGTATCCCCTTGCTGACCACCCATCGTTGCATAGAATGGTGTCCTTTCTACAAAAACGGTTCCGTTTTCGCCCTCAGTAAGTGCCTCCACAAGCTCACTCTCTGTGGTGAGAACTGTGATCTTTGATTCAAATGTCAACTGATCATAACCTACAAACTCTGTAGTGACAGAGGGAGCAATCTCATCATAAACAGTAGCGTCCGCCCCCATATAGTTGGTAACGGCACGAGCCTCTCTTGCCTTAATCCTCTGCTCCTCCATGGCCGCCTTAAATCCTTCCTCGTCAATGGAAAAGCCCTTTTCCTCCAGAATTTCTCTGGTTAAATCAACCGGGAAACCATAGGTGTCATAAAGCTTAAAAGTATTTTCGCCGGAAAGAACTTTCGTTCCCTCTTTTTGCATCTGGGCTTCCAGATCTGCCAGAATACTTAAACCCTGATCAATGGTCTTATTGAACTTCTCCTCCTCCTGGGTCAGCACCTTAAAGATAAAGCTCTTTTTCTCTTCCAACTCCGGATAGCCATCCTTAGAGCCTTCAATCACCGTCTCGCTTAACCGGGCAAGGAACTTTCCTTCAATGCCCAGGAGGCGTCCGTGGCGGGCCGCCCGGCGGATCAGACGGCGAAGCACATAGCCCCGGCCCTCATTGGTAGGCATAATGCCGTCAGAGATCATAAAGGTAGCGGAACGGATATGATCAGTAATCAGGCGGATGGATACATCCTTATTTTCATCCTTTTTATATTCTGCATGGGCAAACTCGCACACCTTGTCTCGAAGTGCCCGAACCGTATCTACATCAAAAATGGAATCCACATCCTGCACCACAGACGCAAGACGTTCCAGACCCATACCCGTGTCAATATTCTTCTGTTCCAGTTCAGTATAATGATTATTGCCGTCATTATCAAACTGGGTAAATACATCGTTCCAGATCTCCATATAGCGATCGCAGTCGCAGCCTACCGTACAGCCCGGCTTGCCGCAGCCATATTTTTCGCCCCGATCGTAATAAACCTCGGAACAGGGACCACAGGGACCGGCACCATGCTCCCAGAAATTATCCTCCTTGCCAAAGCGGAAGATGCGCTCTGCCGGAATCCCGATTTCCTTATTCCAGATATCAAAGGCTTCATCATCCTCCAGATAAATGGACGGATACAGCCTGTCCTTGTCAAGGCCCACAACCTCAGTCAGGAACTCCCAGGTCCAGGTAATGGCTTCCCGCTTAAAGTAATCTCCAAAGGAAAAGTTGCCCAGCATCTCAAAAAAGGTGCCGTGGCGTGCTGTCTTGCCTACGTTCTCGATATCACCAGTGCGGATGCACTTCTGACAGGTTGTCACCCGTCTTCTGGGAGGAATCTCCGCCCCGGTAAAATAAGGCTTTAAAGGTGCCATACCGGAATTAATCAGCAACAAACTCTTATCATTATGCGGAATCAGCGAAAAACTCTTCATGGCCAGATGGCCCTTACTCTCAAAAAACTCCAAAAACATCTTTCGAAGCTCATTTACTCCATATGGTTTCATTTGTTCCCTCCTGGGCCTGCTTATATATAGAAAGAACGCAAGCCAAACTTTTATATCCAATAAGTATAAATTATAAATATATTTTGATGCCTTGTCAATGTCGAAGACGAATTTTAAGAACATCCCAACAAAGTTTTATACCCGTGTAATTTCCTCACATTTTTGCACATTTGTCCATTTTATTTTTCCCACTGAATTTTTATAATCTGCCTGAGATTTGTTCTGTTTAAGTATCAAAACGTACAAAGGAGAGGCAGACAGCCATGACTCATAAGCAACAGCATAAATTTTCTACATTTTTTTCAAAACCTGTAGCAGGTGGCCTGCTGCTTCTTATTTTTTACATTCTTTCCCTTTATGTTATCGGTACAAAAAAACAAAGGTGCATTTTCATGGATACGGATTACATAACTCCTGATGTGCCCATTGTTCTTGCCTCTCCCCATATTCGCCACTCTGATATTGACAATTGCATCTGGTATGTTGGGGGACGGGAGGTTTCCCATTCAGATACGCTCACCTCCTATACACCCTCCGTGGATGATCAGGAGCACTTTATTCGGGTATCCGTAACGTTAAAGGATGGAACCTGCTATGAAGACTCTCTCTATTTCAGCGTCTTACCCGTTATTTATCTGGACAGCCATACCGCCTACGAAAATGTGACAAAAGAAGAAAACACTTCTGTTTCTATGAAATTAACTGCCGGCAAAGAGTACCTTCCATCTCAGCTATACTCCGGATCCGCCCAAATCCATCTCCGGGGCAACTCAACCAGCACCATGCCCAAGCTTCCCTTTAAGTTGAAGCTGGAAGAAAAAACAAATCTTCTGGACCTTGGCGAAACCCGCCATTGGGTTCTTTTGGCCAATGCCATAGATTCCACTTTACTACGCAACAAACTGGTTTATGACTTTTCCGGAGATATTGGTGCGTCCTGCCAGATGCATTCAGAATTTGTCTCTCTCATCTACAACGGAGAATATCAGGGAGTCTACCAACTCTGTGAACAGGTAAGGATTGGAAAAAGCAGTGTTGATATTTATAACTGGAAAGACACAGCCCAGGCTGTGGCCGAAATAATATCTTCTGATTTGGTGTATCAAAAACAAATATCCCGTGAAGAACAGCCTGTCATACAGGCGTTTATGGAAACGGATCTGCTTTCGGATTTCTCCTGGATAGACACCGGAGTATTCGAGTCTCCCTCTCTGAAACTTTGGAATCAAAACGGGTCCAATGTTGCAACCACCTATCATCTTGAAGATTATTTTGACTTCAAAAGTCTCCCAAAAGCATCCGGAGGTGTACTGCTGGAAATGGACTATTTTCACAAACAGGATGCCTGCCTGAAAACCAATTACTCACTTCCCTTTTATTTTAACACCCCCTCATATGGTGACACTTATCCGGAATTGTATTCTTATATCCGGGAAAACCTTCAGGCTTTGGAATATGCTTTCCATGATACAGACTGCACCTATCACAATGTATCTTCCCATTACCGTACAGACAATGAGGGATGGTTTGACTGGGGTGAAACACTCCAAAGGCAGGATGTAACCTATACGCAGGTAGATTTTGATTCCGCCTCCTTTGATGGTGCTCATTATTCAGAACTTATCGATTTTGAGTCGCTTCTGGTTAATTTTCTCCTTTGTGAATTCACGGTAAATTGGGATGGGATGAAAAACAGCGTCTATCTCTATAAAGATATTGAAGGACCTTTTTATATAGAACCCGCCTGGGATTATGACTGGGCCTGGGGAAATGGCTGCTACGAACTTGACACATGGAAGCCGGATATCTGGCAGACCACAGATGAATATTTTGCCAATGAAGAATACTATCAGAGCGTCCAATGGAACCGGTATCTCATCCGGGATCCTTACTTTTTAACACAGATTTATGAAAAATATTGGGAAGTATGCAGAAGTGCTATAGAAGATCTTATTCGGGACAACGGCCAGATTGACCAATGTGCAAAAAAGCTAAAGCCTGCCGCAGATGCCAACGATGCCAGATGGGGTGGATGTGAGGGAAACTTTAAAGGTCAGAAATTTGATGAGGGTATCAGGGTTTTAAAAGATTTCATCCGACAGTGTGTTGCTTGGATGGATCTGCAAATGGCCTTTCCAAGAGGATTACCCCCCCCCATAACCGTTCACACAACACTTCCCGATTATGCCGGTATCTCCTTTCAGGTAAACGGAACGCATTTTTACAAAGCCAAAATCACAGACGGAACTGCTGTAATTCTGATTCCAGACCACGATCTGCAAAGAGAAACCGGCAGCTGGAACACCATCCAGATACGGGCATTGGATAAAAATGGAACTTACATCATCAATCCGGAAGGGACCGTATCCGGAGATTATTCCAATGCGGTTTCTAATTACATCAGTTTTACAAAAGACTAATCCTCCTCAATATGCTCTCTTCCCTGATCAATAATGGTACGCACGTGATTATCTGCCAGCGAGTAAAAGATTGACTTTCCTTCCCGTCTGCTTTTCACCAGCTTGCTTTGCTTCAGAATGCGAAGCTGATGTGAAATAGCAGACTGGGTCATATTCAAAGCCTGTGCCAGATCACAGACACAAACCTCCGCCTCGAACAGTACAAACAAAATGCGGATCCGGGTGGAATCTCCAAAAACCTTAAATAGTTCCGCCAGATCGTAAAGTTCCGTCTCCTCCGGCAATTTTTCCTGAACAATTTTCAAAAGGTTCTCATGAACTTCAAAGGTATCACAGCATCCCTCTATCTTTCCTGCCATCACTTACATCCCTCCTTTAAACCTGGCTTTTTTACAAATAGGGCTCGGATAGCATTGAGAACCGCTATCACCATTACACCTACATCAGCAAAAATAGCCACCCACATATTAGCAATGCCAACTGCACCAAGGATAAGACAAATGACCTTGATCCCAATGGCAAAATAAATATTTTCGTAGACAATTCGTATACACTTCCTGGCAATGCGGATGGCTGTGGCAATCTTTAACGGATCATCATCCATAAGCACAATATCCGCTGCCTCAATGGCCGCATCGGAGCCTAAAGCCCCCATAGCAATTCCGATATCCGCCCGGGATAGTACCGGTGCGTCATTAATACCATCGCCTACAAAGACCAGCTTTTCCTTTGCCCCTTTCCGGCTAAGAAGTTCCTCAACCTTGGACACTTTATCTGCTGGAAGCAGTTCACTGTGTACCTCATGTATCTCCAGTTCTTTTGCAACCTGCTCTGCCGCTTCTTTTCGGTCTCCGGTTAACATAACAGTATTTTTAACTCCTGCCTGTGAAAGCTGTCTCACAGCTTCCCTGGCATTGGGTTTTAGCATATCAGAAATCAAAATATGGCCCGCATATATCCCGTCCAGAGCCACATGAACTACAGTCCCTGGTTGATGGCAGGGAACAAATGGGATTCCAAACCGATCCATCAGTCGCTCACTGCCTGCCGCTACCGATATGCCATCCACTCTGGCGGTGACTCCATTTCCACTGATCTCTTCAATCTCTGTTACTCTGCTTCGATCCACGGGCTTTCCATAAGCCTTTTGTAAACTCTTACTGATAGGATGAGAGGATGCACACTCTGCAAGGGCTGCATACTCTAAGAGCAGCTCCGTCTCAACTGTACTGTGATGAACACCTTTCACCTGGAAGACTCCCTGGGTCATAGTACCTGTCTTGTCGAACACCACCCAGCCTGCCTGTGCCAAAGCTTCCAGATAGTTGGAACCCTTTACCAGAATACCTGCCTTGCTTGCTCCCCCGATTCCTGCAAAAAAACTTAGAGGGATACTGATAACCAGAGCACATGGACAGCTGATAACCAGAAACGTAAGTGCCCTGTAGATCCAAACACTCCATTCCGGTGTAAGCCCCATAATACACAGCCGCATAAGAGGTGGCAAAACCGCCAATGCCAGGGCCCCATAGCACACAGCCGGTGTATAATATCTGGCAAATTTGGAAATAAAGTTCTCTGACCTGGATTTCTTGGCACTGGAATTCTCCACCAGATCCAGTATCTTGGACACAGTAGATTCGCCGAATTCCTTTGTGGTTTGTATCTTCAAAAGGCCTGTCATATTGATGCAGCCGCTGATAACCTCTTCCCCTTTTGACACCTCTCTCGGAAGACTTTCTCCTGTAAGAGCACTGGTATTCAAAGCTGAATTTCCTTCTGTTACCATACCGTCAATGGGGATCTTTTCTCCCGGCTGCACCAGGATCAAGGTTCCTATCTCCACCTCATCCGGATCCACCTGTACCAATGTCCCATCCCGTTCTACATTGGCATAGTCCGGACGGATGTCCATCAATTCGCTGATATTTCTCCTGCTTTTTCCCACAGCATAGCTTTGAAACAACTCCCCTATCTGGTAGAACAGCATAACTGCCGTTCCCTCCTGATAATCTCCCAGGACAATAGCACCAACGGTAGCCACTGCCATCAGAAAATTCTCGTCAAACACCTGGCGGTTACGAATTCCCTTAAATGCTTTCTTCAAAATATCATATCCAATCACCAGATAGGGAACCATATAAAGCCCAAACCGTAAATATCCGGTAACCGGAATCGGACTTAAAACAATCAAAAGCAGGAATGCTGCAATAATCCGGAGCAGCATCTTTTTCTGTTTCTTATTCATTTATTCCTCCGACTTACAAAAAGATCTCACAATCATCTTCTACTTTCTTACAATTCTTAAGCACATCTTGCATCACAGCCTTGGGATCTGCTCCCTCTTCAAACTCCACAACCATTTTCAAGGTCATAAAACTCACGGTAGCATCATGCACTCCGGCCGTCTTCTTAGCGGCTTCCTCCATCTTATTGGCACAATTTGCACAATCCACATCAATCTTATAGGTTTTCTTCATGACATTCATCCTCCATAAAATAATATGATTAACATATGAACAATTATTCATATATTAACCATATTATAACACAGGGTTCCCTACTGTCAACCCATAATACAAAAATTTTATTTTCCTGTTTCCTCAACATCCAAAATCAAAAATTGATAGCCCTCCATAGGAATCCGGCTGACCTCCTCTGTCTTTTCCACAGCTTCAATCCCCAGTAAAGACTGGCAATTATCCACAACCACACTCTCAACTGTAACGGCAACAGATATAGTTCGCCTCTCCCCCTGTATGTTGGCCAGAACAAGAAGCGTCTTCTCCTTTCCCCTTCGGTAAAAGCCCATAAAGTTCTGAAGCCCTGTCAGTACCGGCTCCTGTCTTCCATAGACAACCGCTTCTCCATATTCCGGATCCGTCCGCAGAGCAATCAGCTTTTTGTAAAAAGATAAGACAGAATCTCCACGTCTCTCCTGCTCTTTCACATTCAGTTCCCGATAATTATCATTCACAGCCAACCATGGGATACCTTTGGTAAATCCTCCGTGAACTTCATTGCTCCACTGCATGGGTGTACGTGCATTATCCCGGCTCATTTCAGATACAATCTTAAGAGAGTCGCATTCTGTAAGGCCATGCTCCAATGCCACCTGATACTCGTCCAGAGTGCTGATGTCATCCACCTCTTTTATAGAAGAAAACCGCTTATTGGTCATGCCAATCTCCTGACCCTGATAGAGAAACGGCAGTCCGAAAGTCATAAGAGAAATTCCGGCCAGAAGCTTTTTCCCTCTGTCACCCTGCCCGTCCTCTGGCAGATAACGGCTGACCCCTCTTGGCTCATCATGGTTCTCAATGATGTTTGCCATCATGCCGATTTCCTGAGACACGGCCTTGCTTTCAAAAACCGTATCCCGAAATTCATCCATGGTGATTTTTCGCCTGTCATACCATCCGTTCTCACTGGCTCCCAGAAGATGGGGCGAAAAATCAAAGATAGATTCAAAGCACCCCTGTTCTCCGATATACCGTTCAAGTTCCTCGGGACGAAAATCAAAAAGCTCCCCGATGGTAAACGCATCATAAGGTGCAAACGCTTCCCGTTTCATTTCCTGCAGAAAATCCGTCACACCCCGGACATAGGCAAGCATGGTGGTTCCTGCACACATGCCATCCTCCCGATCCGCCGGAAAATCCAAGAATCGCAGATCCTTTTTGATATTGATAATGGCATCCAGGCGAAAGCCTGCAACCCCCTTTTCAAGCCACCAGCGGATCATTTTGTAGATCTCCTGACGGACCTTGCGGTTCTCCCAGTTGAGATCCGGCTGTTCCTTTGCAAACATATGCAGGTAGAAAAGATTATCATATCCTGGCAACTTCTCCCACACGCTGCCGCCAAAGTAAGACCGCCAATTGCAGGGAGGATTGCCGTCTTTTCCCTCCCGAATATAGAAATACCGTCCATAAGGCCCGAAAGGATCCTTAAGAGCTTTCTGAAACCATTCATGCTGATCCGAGCAATGGTTTACCACCAGATCCATCACAATGGCAATGTCCCGTTTCTTTGCCTCCTTTAGAAGCTCATCCATATCCTCCATGGTTCCAAAGGCCGGATCAATGGCATAATAATCGGAGATATCGTAGCCCTGATCCACAAACGGGGACTGATACACAGGGGAGATCCATACAATTCCAATTCCCAGTTCCTTTAAATAATCCAGTTTTTCTATAATTCCACGAAGATCCCCGATTCCGTCACCGTTGCTGTCCCTGAAGCTTTTGGGGTAAATCTGATATGCTGTTTTTTGGTGCCACCATCTCTTGTTCATTCTCTTATACAATCTCCATACTTATTCAAGACTTTATTTTTATAAAAATCAAACCTGTCAAATATCCGTTATCATTCTAATCTCTGCGTCCCATAAACCTGGTTCCAGCTTGCTTTCCCCTGACAACCTCATACAATACAGCCGGATTACTCCCATTCGCTATAATGGTGTCAATTCCCTGGGATGTGGCCAGATCCGCAGCCTGAAGCTTGGTCCGCATTCCCCCGGTTCCCCGTCTTGAACCTGCACCTCCTGCAAGTTCATAAGTACTGTCCTCAATCTTCTCAATGCGTTCAATCAGAACTGCATCCTTGTAAAGTCGGGGATCCTTGCTGTAAAATCCGTCAATATCTGAAAGGATAATCAACTTGTCCGCATTGCAGAGAACGGCAACAACCGCAGAAAGCATATCATTGTCTCCGAAAAGCTTTTCTTCAGACTCAATCTCTGTGTAGCTTACAGAGTCATTCTCATTCACGATGGGAATGATATTATACTCTAAAAGGGCATCAAAAGTGTTGGTTAAATTCTCTTTTTTTTCCTCCTGAGTAATGTCCTCGGCATTCAAAAGAATCTGGGCCACTGTTTTATCATAATAGCCAAAAAACTTATCATAAAGAAACATATTGGCACACTGCCCCACGGCCGCTGCCGCCTGTTTCATTCGCATACTTTTCGGCTTTTCCTTAAGGCGCATTTTATTGGCTCCCACGGCAATAGCACCAGAGGACACTAAGATTACCTCATGCCCCATATTTTGAATATCCGCAATCGTCCGGGCAAGTTCCTCCATACGATGAAGATTGCTGTTGCCCAACTCATTAGTAAGGGTAGTGGTTCCTACCTTTATGACAATTCGTTCCCGTTTCAGACTCATTTTTTCTCCCCATATCATATATCCATTTTTATACACATTTAAATTGCAGAACCATAGCCGCTGTCAGTCTCTTTAAAAGTCTAACAGAATCGGCACACGGTTTTCCAGGGAGAACTTGGCAGCTCTCCAAAAAATAGAAAACGCAAACTTAGCCAGAGACTCCGTATCATAAACACTGTGCTCCCCAATGCCGGCAGCCGTCAGCTTTCCATCCCGAATCTCCCCGTCTACCGGATAGCCTTCTGTCTTTGTCCAGCTTAAAATCGTCTCTTCATCGGCTTTCCATCCTATGGAATTGATCTGGTCAAGCTCCATTTTCAAAGCTCCTGCGGTGGAAATCGTAACCTCCTGCCCGGCAGGATCAGAACCATTAAAAGCGAAGCCGTCTTTTATGGGAAGCCACCAGCTTGCACCGATAAACAAGGACCAGAGCATCTTCTCATCTTCACCAATCCGCTGAATCAGGGAATGCTTTTCAAAATCCCAATTCTTTTCCACTGTCTTTGGCAAAGGCTCCTGATAGGTCCGGGCCGCCGCATACAAAAGCAGGGCTCCAAAGGCATCCCAATCTGGCTTATCCGTATAATAGGGCGACACATTGTCCTCTGTCCATGCCTCATAGGCCGGACGTTCCGGGGATGTAAGGGCAGCCAATATCTGATTTTGCCAGTTTTTCATAATTCCTTCCATCTCCGATGCACTTAACTGTGGTCCCCCCTTATCCTTTTCCCCCTGAGGTGTAATTCGGGAAAAAGAATAGCCGTTGGCCTCCGCCCACTGCTGTGTAACAGATTTCCAGTTATCTGTGTAATAGCGTGTCAGTGTACCTGCGTAGATATCAAGTCCCATGTATGATTTCCTCCTGATGATGTTATTTGTTGTGTTTTAAAAAATACATTCTATCATGTTCTTCGAAATTATAACACAGGAAAAGTGGAATTCCAATCCACATTTGACCTTTTGCTTTCAAATAACTCCACACCCTTTTTTAAACGCATAAGTCCTTCCAGAACATAGCTTCTGGGGCATCCAACATTCATCCGCAGGAAAGAACTTCCGTTTTCCCCGTATTCCTTTCCATCCACCAGATACAACCCTGCATGCTTCCTCAAAAAGCTGGAAAAATTCCTTTTCTCGCCCAACAGTGAATACTCAAGCCACACGAGATAAGAGGCCTTCCCGGAAACCATATGTACCTGTGGAAGTTCGTTTTTCAAAAAGTTCTCCACACATTTTTTATTTTCCCAAATATAGGCTCTCATGTCTTCTAACCATGGCTCCCCCTTGGTAAAAGCAGCAATTGCCGCATCCACAGAAAAGGCATTAGGTTCCGAGGCTTCATTGGCTTGTATCCCTTTTTTCACCTGCTCTCGAAGCTCCTTATCTGGAACCATAACCGCCGCTGTCTTTAACCCTGCCAGATTAAAGGTCTTTGTAGGTGCGATACAAGTAATGCTGTTGTCCCCACATGTGTCCGAAACGGATGCAAAAGGAACATAGCTGTATCCGGGATCTGTAATATCACAGTGAATCTCATCAGAAACAACAAGCACATGATATTTTGCACACAGATCTCCCACCTGCTTAAGCTCTTTCTTTGTCCAAATTCTTCCGGAAGGATTCTGGGGATTACACAGCAGCATAAGAGAAACCTTAGGATCCGCAAGCTTTTGCTCCAGATCTTCAAAATCCATCTCATAGGATTCCCCGTCATAGATCAAGGGACTTTCTACAAGCTCTCTCCTACTTCGTTCAATTACATGATAAAAGCCATTGTAAACCGGCGGCTGAATCAATATCTTCTCATCTGTTTTCATCAATCTTCCGATAACGCCGGAAATAGCCGGAATCACACCACTGCAAAAAAGTAGCCAATCCGGATCCATCCGAAAGCTATGGCGACGCTCCCACCAGCCTGCATAGGCATCATTCCACTCCTTTGGAACGACAGAGTATCCAAACACACCATGAGCAGCCCTATCCATAATAGCTCTTAAAATCTCCGGTGCTGCTTCAAAATCCATATCCGCCACCCACATAGGGAGCTCTTCTTTTGGCACATTCCATTTTAGAGAATTTGTTCCTCTTCGGTCTATTATTTTGTCAAAATCATAATTCACAGCCAATCTCCTCATCTAATGTAATTATTTTTCAACGAAACTTCATTTTGATCTTTTATTATATTAACACATTTTCATATATTCTACTATATTGTTCCATGCTTTGTCCCATAAAAATTTCTCTAGCCTTTTTCAAAGCAACTGTGCTATAATATCCGGCGAATATCAGTCATGAACCCGGGACTCATGATATGATACCTCTTCTGTTAAAATATGTATATTTACAAAGTCAGCTACAAGCAGCTTCAAGACAACACAACTCATATGAGGAGGAAAAAAGAATGCAACTTCCTGAAAACTTTAAAAAACGAATCATAATGACCACAAGCGGCGTAACCCTATGTGCCATAGCCGTAGGCTTTTTCAAGTGCTCCAACTTCGGTGTAGACCCTTTCCAGTGCTTCGCACAGGGCACCTGGGGACACTTTTTCGAAAAAACCGTTTCTTTCGGCCCGTACTATACAATCCTAAGTGCCCTCCTGCTTGTTCTGGATCTCTTCATAGCCAGAACATACATGGGTGCTGCCACCCTGGTAAACATGTTCCTCACCGGCTACATCGTAGATTTCACCTGCGTAGTAATCAGCCGCTTCGCTCCTGCACCAACCTTAACCTTGAGGATCTTATTTCTGGCCATAGCCATCTTAGTCATGTGTTTCGCATCATCCCTCTACATGACCTCCAATCTGGGTGTCTCCGTATACGATGCAATCCCCATCGTCATCTCCAACAGACGGAAACTCCCATTCCGCTTCGTCCGGATCGGCTGCGACCTCCTCTGCGTCATCATCGGAACACTCACAGGCCTGCTCCCCGGAATCGGCACCCTGATCACCGCATTCTTCATGGGCCCCTTAATTGAATACTTCAACCACACTTTCTCCGAGCCGTTCCTTACCGGAAAAAAGAACCTCTAAAAATCTCGAGAATCCATATATAGAAGCCGCACACTTCACTGTCAGGGTCAGCCGCAAACGACGCCCGCAGACTTCATTTGCGGCTGACCCGTCCGTCCCCTGTGACGATTCACAAAATTTGTTCCAAATGACAACCTCCTCTCCCCATTACCAACTCGCCCCAATCCCCTTGTTTTCCCTCTTTTATCCTGCTACTATAAACCTACCAGAAAGAATCATTCAAGTACATTATCCCGGGAAGAATGAGATTCGGTAAGAGTAACATAATAAAAAACGAAGGGAAGTGTGTTGTAACAATGATGCAAAAAATCCAAAAATTCGGCGGTGCCATGTTTACACCCGTACTTCTGTTCTCCTTTGCAGGTATCATGGTCGGCATCGGTACCCTGTGTACCACAGAAGCAGTCCTGGGCTCGTTAGCCGCCCCCACAAGTATGTGGTATCTCATCTGGAATGTAGTACTTCAAGGTGCATGGTGTGTGTTCAACCAGCTGCCGCTGCTGTTCGTAATCGGTCTTCCAATCGGCCTTGCCAAGAAGCAGGCTGCCCGCTGCTGTATGGAAGCCCTTGTCCTTTACCTGACTTTCCACTACTTTGTCAGCACCATCCTGGCACAGTGGGGATCCGTATTCGGCGTTGACTTTGCTGCTGAAACCGGCGGTACCAGCGGTCTTACCATGATTGCCAATATCAAAACTCTGGATATGGGCATGTTCGGAGCCCTGCTGGTGTCCGGTCTTGTTATCTATCTACATAACAAATATTTTGATACGGAGCTGCCGGAGTGGCTGGGATCCTTTAACGGTTCTACTTTCATCTTTATGATTGGCTTCTTCGTGATGCTTCCGGTTGCACTGTTATCCGTTCTCATCTGGCCCAACATTCAGCACGGCATGCAGATCTTCCAGAACTTTGTTATGAACGGCGGTGCACTTGGCATCTGGGTATTCATCCTGTTGGAGCGTTTGTTGATTCCGTTCGGTCTGCACCATCTGTTGTACAGCCCGTTCTACTATGACAACCTGGTATGCCCCGGCGGCATCTACTCTTACTGGGCCACACAGCTTCCGGCCCTGGCAGCATCCACCGCTTCCTTAAAGTCCTTATGTCCGGAAGCTGCATTTACCGCAACGGGCTTTTCCAAAATCTTCGGATGCCCCGGTATCGCACTGGCCTTTTACGCAACTGCAAAACCGGAAAAACGAACACAGTTAAAAGGTCTTTTAGTTCCCATCGTGCTGACAGCCATTGTCTGCGGTGTTACAGAGCCTATTGAATTCACTTTCCTGTTTATGGCTCCGGCCCTGTTTGTTGTCCATGCAATCCTGGCAGCATTCCTGTCCACAACCATGAACTTGTTCGGTATCGTAGGCGTATTCTCCGGCGGCTTAATTGAGATGGCATCTCTGAACTTCATACCGCTGATGACTTCCCACTGGAAGCAATACCTGCTGATGCTTGTTATTGGTCTGATATACACGGGAATCTGGTTTGTTGTATTCCGCTTCCTCATTGTCAAGTTTAACTTCAAGACACCGGGACGTGAGGATACAGATGAAACCAAGTTCTACTCCAAAGCAGAATTCCGTGCAAAGCAGGCCGGGGGTGTTGAGATGGACAAAAAGACCATGCTGGCTGCTCTTATCTTAGAGGGTTTGGGCGGAGCCGACAACATTGTAGACGTTACCAACTGTGCCACCCGTCTTCGTGTAAATGTTAACGATGCGGCATTGGTGAAAGATGACGCATACTTCAAGGGTGTAGGCACCCACGGCATCTCTAAAAACGGCAAGGCCATGCAGGTTATCGTAGGTATGACCGTGCCAAGCGTTCGTGAAAAATTTGAAAACATTCTGGCAAATCCGTCTGCTTACGTATTGGATATGGGACAGACAGAGGAACCAAAAGACGCTCCTGAAAAGGCTGAAAACACAGTAGGTGCCGCAAGTCTTACCGAGCATGAAATCAAAGCCGTTGCAGACGGCGAGGCGATTCCTGTAAGCGACGTTCCGGATGAAGTATTTGCTTCCAAGGCATTAGGAGACGGCGTAGCCGTTATTGTAACTGACGGTAAGGTTTATGCTCCGGTTGACGGTACTATTTCCATGGTTGCGGAAACACTCCATGCATACGGAATCTCCACCAAGGACGGACTCGAGCTTCTCGTTCACATCGGAATCAACACCGTTGAATTGAACGGAACAGGCTTCTCACCCAAGGTAAAAGAGGGCGACAAGGTGAAAACCGGAGATCTTCTCTGTGAGATTGATATGGAACTGATGAAAGAAAAAGGTTATCCTACTCACACCCCTATCCTTATGACAAACGGCGACGAGTGCGTAGATGTTAAGCTGCTTCCAAACAAAGATGCCAAAGCAGGAAAAACCACTGTAATTACCTATCGTAAGTAATATTTTATAACCATATTACGGAACTTAAAAACAGTAATATCTTTCACAGTGCACAAATCGATTTACAGGCACATGCATCTGTGACTGGAAATTGATTTATCCAAGGTGTACTGGGAAAGATATTACGGAACTCAAAATAAGGAGGAATCTATTATGTCTAAGAAATCATTTGCTGTAACAGTTGCCGGAGGCGGCAGTACCTTTACACCAGGAATCGCTTTGATGCTGTTGGAGGAGCGTGACCGTTTCCCGGTTAACAAAATCACTTTTTATGACAATGATGCAGAGCGTCAGGAGATCGTTGCAAAAGCCTGTGAAATCTATTTTAAGGAAAATGCACCGGACATCGAATTCAACTACACCACCGATCCGGAAACCGCTTTCACCGGTATTGATTTCGTCCTTGCTCATATCCGTGTAGGAAAATATGCAATGCGTGAAAAGGACGAGAAGATCCCCTTGAAATACGGCGTAGTTGGCCAGGAGACCTGCGGGCCTGGCGGTATTGCATACGGAATGCGTTCCATCGGCGGAGTTCTGGAGATTCTGGACTACATGGAGAAGTACTCTCCCAATGCATGGATGCTGAACTACTCCAACCCGGCTGCTATTGTGGCTGAGGCAACCCGCCGTTTACGTCCAAACTCCAAGATCTTAAACATCTGCGATATGCCTATCGATCTGGAAGAAAAGATGGCAAGTATGGTGGGACTGAAATCCCGCAAGGAGATGCAGGTAGGCTACTACGGACTGAATCATTTTGGATGGTGGCACAAGATCTATGACAATGCAGGCAATGACCTGATGCCCGAGATCAAAAAGCATATGGCTGCAAATGGCTTCGCAGACGGTATCGCAGAGACCAATCAGCATGTGGACGATAGCTGGAAAGAAACGTTCGCAAAAGCAAAGGATGTATTTGCTGTAGACCCCACTACCATTCCAAATACTTATCTTAAGTATTATCTGTATCCGGACTACGTAGTTGAGCATTCCAATCCGGAGCACACCCGTGCAAATGAGGTTATGGAGGGCCGTGAAAAGACCGTATTCGGTGCATGCAGGGAAATTATTGAAAAGGGAACTTCCAAGGGCTGCGGCTTCGAGGCAGACGCACATGCTACCTACATCGTTGACCTTGCCTGTGCAATTGCAGAAAATACACAGGAACGTTTTCTCCTGATTGTTCCAAATGAGGGTGCTGTTGAGAACTTTGACCGGACTGCCATGGTAGAGATTCCCTGTATCGTAGGATCCAACGGCTATGAGCGTATCTGCCAGGGTGCGATTCCTCAGTTCCAGAAAGGCTTGATGGAGCAGCAGGTAAGCGTTGAGAAGCTGGTTGTGGAAGCATGGGTAGAGGGCAGCTATCAGAAGATGTGGCAGGCATTGACCCTTTCTAAGATTGTACCCAGTGCCCGGGTGGCAAAGCTGATTCTGGACGATCTCATTGAGGCAAATAAGGGCTACTGGCCGGAGCTTAAATAATTCAGACAAATAAAAGTTCATGTTTTCCCGGTCAGTCGCCTTATGCACCGACCGGGAAAGTCGCAAAGGCACACGAGAGGAACTTTCATGAGTGTCCTTTTGAGTGAAAGTTCCTTTCACTACATGTGTGTCGAAGCGACTTTACCCTTTAGTGCCATCACGCAGTGATTTTGAATAGGAGGTAAGGAATATGACGGCAATGAAAGCAATAAAAGGAAATATCCAGACAAACTATCACAAATATGATAAATGGTTCACCATTACAAAGATACTCTTAACGCTGGCTCCATTTATTGCATTAATATACCTGCAGGCATTCATAGGCGGAAGCAATCTGTCTGAACTATTGCAGCAGAATCCGAAGATCACCCTTACTTTCCTGGTGTCTATGGCCGGACCTTTCACAGCCTATCTGCTTGGCTTTGCACAGAAACATCTCCATGACGGGGATGCTGCCTATATGATGGCACATCTGGCAATGCTTTTTGTCGTTGAACTTCTGCTCCGCAATGGAGTTTATTCCGTCCTGATGATCTGCCTGATGTTTTTTGTATATCGGATGACAGGAATGTCTCCTCTGGAAGCCTTACGGTTAAAGTTGAAAAATCATTTCTTTCGGGATTTGTCCGGCTGCATCGTACTGATCGTATTTGCTATGTTCTGCCTGTTCGTTTCTCTTCGTCTAGGTATGTAAAATGTTTTTGTTATACTTAAAAATTACTGACTGTCACAAATACTTGCCTGCTTAAGTTGTGGCAGTCACTTTTTTCAGAATCAGTAGACTTTACCAAAAAAAATATGGTATGATATTCTCATCAAAGGGCAGAGGGAGAATATCATATGAGCCTTGAGGCATTGGTAAATCAAAATTATCAGCATTTCAGCGAGAGTGATCGGGTGGTGTGGGCTTATCTTTCCAATCACCGGGAAGAATGCAAGGATATTGCAATCAAAAGAATGGCTGAGCATTGCTGCGTCTCCCACTCTGCGGTCATGCGGTTTGCACAAAGACTTGGATTTAAGGGATTTGCGGAGCTGAAACTGTACCTGAAAATGGACGGACAGAAAGTTCCTGTGAAAAACGATCTGACACACATTTGTGAACTGTACCAAAATGTTATGAACACTATGTGTGAAAAGAACTGCGATCCCATGTTTAAGGCTTTTGATACTGCCAGGGAACGCTATATCTTTGGAGAGGGCATGGTACAGGCTTCCATCAAAAAAGAATTTAAACGAATCTTTATGAGTGGCGGCTACATGCTCTACGATGCCCCAAGTGGTCAGGAAATGTACAATCTACTGCCCCTGATTGAAAGCGATGATTTCTGTATTCTAATCTCCGTTTCCGGCGAAAACAAAAAAATGGTTGAGATCGCCAGAAGACTTCATTTGGCCGGCGTAACCCTGATGTCCATTACAAAGAATCGCGAAAACACCCTGGCCCATCTGTGTAATTTTAACCTGTATGTGGATGAAAGCAATCATTTTGAAACTCCCATTCACTGGCAATATGAATCAACCACCGGTTATTTTATTTTAATTGATATCCTGTTTTTCAAATATCTGGATTACCATCAGAGAAAGGAGACTTCCCATGAGATTGGATGATCTGGTTCAGGAACATTATGAGGACATGAGCGAAAATGATCGCCGTATCTGGCAATATATCTATCGGCATAAGAATGAATGCAGAAGCATGACGCTCCATGAGCTTGCAGATGCCTGTCAGGTCTCTCATACGACTGTGCTTCGTTTTCTTCAGTTAATCGGCATGGATGGCTATAATGATTTCAAGGCATTTCTCAAGCGGGACAGTTTAAATCAGCCAGGATTCAATCAACGCAGCATCGAGGAGAATTGTTTTAATCTCTCAAGAACTATCTCCTCCATCCAGCAGGCCGACTGTCTGGAATTATTTTATCGGATGGAACAGGCCGGGAAGCTTTATGCCTATGGAAGTGGTGCCGTCCAGAAGTCCATGGCCAAAATATTTAAAAACTTTTTGATTCTGGCCGGAAAACTGCTGCATGTGATTGAGGGTCAGGAAGAACGGATTATGGCACTCAGACAAGTGCAAAAGGGAGATGTAATCTTCCTCTTTTCTGTGTCCGGAAATAATCCGGTTATGAATGAGTATGCCCAAAGTCTTCGAGACAAAGGATTGTTTTTAGCTGCCATCTGTCAGGACGGGGCCAATGATTTGTCTAAAATCTGCCACTTTTATTTTCCTTTTTTTACCCAGAAGATTGATGTCGGCCATGATGGCCTGTCTTTCTACAGTTCTGCCGGTATGCTTCCCATTGCCGAAATACTTACACTGAAATATATGGCTTATCAGGCGGAGCAAAGTGTCGCTCCTTTTCTGCCAAACTGATATCACTTCTCAATATCCATATCGCTTCTTCTCTACTCTCAGAAAAATCACCGTCACGCCCAGGGCCAGCACCTCCGCCGCCACCATAGACAGCCAGATCCCGTCCACCCTCCAGATCAGCGGGAAAACAAGAACCGCAGCCACCTGGAACACCAGGGTCCGCAAAAAGGAAATCGCCGCCGAAATCAGTCCGTTGTTGAGGGCCGTAAAAAAGGACGAGCCAAAAATCACATACCCTGAAAACAAAAAGGAAAAAGCATACAAGGAAAACGCCCGAACCGTCAGTGCAAGCAGCTCCTCATCATAGCCGGTAAACACAAAGGAAAGAGGTCTTGCAAGCAGGTAGGATGCCCCAAACATCACCAGTGCAAAAACCCCGAGAAGCACCAGGCTCTTTTTCAGCAGGCCCTTAAGCTCTGATGTATTCTGTGCACCATAATGATAGCCAATAATGGGTGCCGTTCCCACGGAATACCCGATAAACACTGCCTGAAACACCAAGCTCACATACATGAGCACCCCATAGGCCGCTACACCGTCCTCCCCAATGTATTTCAAAAGCTGAAGATTATAGAGCATATTCACAAGCGACATGGAAATATTGTTCAAAAGCTCCGAGGACCCGTTAGTACAGACCTTTATGAGTGCTCTCCCATCATATTTCGTCCGTCCGAGACGCAAGAGACTGTTATTCGGCCGGGCAAAATAAATCAGTGGGAGCAAACCGCCCACAACCTGGCTGAGTGCCGTAGCTGCGGCTGCACCCTCCAGTCCCCAGTGAAGTACTGCCACAAACAATGCATCCAAAACAATATTGGTACACCCCGCCGCAATGGTCACGGCAAGCCCCAGAGACGCTTTCTCTGCCGTGACAAACAGACACTGAAATTCATACTGAAGAATATAAGCCGGAATTGCCAGCAGAATGATACGCCCATAGGTCACGCTGTCCTCAAGAAGCTGCCCCTCTGCCCCAAGCAAAATCGCCAAAGGACGAAGAAGCACAAACCCCAGAACCATCAGAACAATCCCGCAGATTCCCGACACATAGACAATCAGAGAAAACAGACTCCTGGCCTTTTCCTCTTTTCCCTGACCCATAGTCATGGCAATCAGTGCACCGCCGCCAGTTCCGAACATAAAGCCCACACAGCCGAGCATCATCAAAAAAGGCATAATAAAATTAACCGCCGTAAAGGGCGTTTTTCCCACATAATTGGATACGAAAAATCCGTCCACCACGCCGTAGATGGAGGTAAAAACCAAAGTAATCATGGACGGCAGCGTAAACCGCAGTAATTTTTTGTAATCAAAATGATCCGATAATAAAATCCTCATCATAACCTCCGTTTTTTCACAGAGAACCTCTATCTATTTCTTTCGCTTTCTCCTTAATTGCAACCAAAAAACACTCCGTAAGCTCCAAGTACTTCTCCACATCCTCTTTGGACCAAGAGGCAAGTATTCCATTCTCGGCCTCAATCACCCGAATGGCAGTATCCTCCGCCAGAGCTTTTCCTTTTTCCGTAAGGCACACATTTTTCCCTCTCGCTCCCGCCTGCTCCAGATACACAATTCCCTCCGTCTCCAATTTGCGAAGCCCGGAATTGATCGTCTGCTTGCTGATTCCCGATCGCCGGCAGATTTCCTGCAAGGGGCAACTCTCGCCATAATCACAAATCGTATAGAGAATATTCATCACACTGTCAGACTGCCCGAACTTTAAAGCCATCTCATGATAAACTGCTTCAATCTCGCCAAGCAGATGATTAAACCGCTTCATATCTTTCGAACTGTATACTTTCATTATGCACCTCCAAAAAATTCCAAATATCTTTGCAAACTAAAGAGCCATATAGTATGATTTCATACCATCATAACCGGAAGTATAGTACGGAATCATACCAATGTCAAGCTATTTTCACAGGAAATAAGGAAAAAAAGAAATAGAAAAAAGATAAAAAGAGATGTATACTGTAAATTAAAAAATGGAAAGAAGGTAAAAAAATTATGAACGAAACTGATCTTATCAAGCTGGCTCTTGATCTTGGCTTTGCTGATGCAGCTATTATCAATACAAAGGAACTTGTATTTATCCCCAATTTTCGCACCCTGTGCGAAGAAAATCTATGTGGAAAATATGGTGTCAACTTTGCCTGTCCCCCGGACTGCGGAACAGTAGAGCAAATGCGTGACAAGGTCCTGCAATGGCAGCAGGCCCTTGTCATGCAGACCATGTGGGATATTGATGATCCCCTGGACAATGCACAGATCAAGCCCGCAAAAGCACAGCATAACCATCTGACTCGGAAGCTGATTGATACTGTTGGGGAGCCGGGACTGATGATCGGAGCAAGCGGCTGTAGTCTTTGTAACCCTTGTGCCATCACGGCGGGAAAGCCCTGCCGTTTTCCAAAGCTTCAATACTCCTGCATGTCCGCCTACTGTATTTTTGTAAAGGATATGGCTGAACGCTGCCATATGGATTACGACTGTGCTTCCGGAATTACGGCCTTTTTCAGCATGTACTGCTTTGTACGGCACGCCGTCAAAGGTGAATAAGAGACGCCCGCCGCCCGGCTCCCAGTGCAATCATCAGAGAGATTCCCCCAGCGAACCAAATCACGACAAATTCAAAGCCCTCACATAACTCAAACAGCACCCCATACAGGGCATTTCCCAGGGGCTGTGCACACATGGCAATGGTGAGAATCACCGCAATTACTTTCCCGATAAGATGCCCCGGTGTCTCCGCCTGGACAAAGGAGAGCATCTGGACGGAAAACATGGTGGAGAGGACCATAATCACAAAGCAGCAGCCGGTAATTACAAGATAACTCCCCATTGCAAAGAGGTTCCATGCCAAGGCGATCCCCATAGGAAATACCGCTATAGCCGCAGCCGCAATCAGGTGCCCCGCCTTATGTATGGACAGCTTTTTTCCTAAGACGCCTGCCAGAATGCCGCCTGCCAGACCGCCGGCTGCCAGGGCTCCCTGTGAAAAGCTGTAGAGGGTATTGGCCACAGCCTCCGAGCCAAGCTCCAACACCTCCGTAACCAGATAAGGCACCGCTACTATAATCATAGCAGACAGAAACAGATTGATCTCACAGACCACCAGGGTCACTCTCCCAATCTGGGTCTTTTCTTTCCAAATAAATCGGAAGCTCTCCAGAAAATCTCCCTTTACCATTTTCAAAATCCCGCCCCTGGAAGCCTGCTTCACAAAGGGAATCCGGATAAAAATCTCCATTACCGCCGACAGGAAAAAGCATACCATACAGAGCAGCAGCACCATTTTCAGGCCATAGGTGCTGTAGAGCATACCTCCAAGCACCGGACCGATGAGATTGGCAAAGGAACTGATGGTGTTGATGATGGAATTAGCCTCCATAAAATGCTCCGGTTCCACCAGAGCCGGAATACTGGCCTGAACGGAAGGCTGATAAGCACCGGCAATTCCGTAGAGCAGCATCATGGTCACAGTCAAAAGCACTACCAGATTCACATTTCCCAACAAAAGGGAAAAGACAAGGATTACGGCCGCCGTAAAAAAGTCGAGAATTACCATGATGTTTCTCTTGTTGACCCGATCCGCCACGATGCCCCCTATGGGAGACAGAAGGATTGTGGGGATAAAAGCACAAGCCATCACAGTCCCGTAGAGAGCTGAGGAACCGGTCTGGTTGAGAAGATAGAGGGGCAATGCAAAGCGTATGGTTGCATTTCCAAAAAGGGAAATAATCTGTCCGATGACTACCAGAGTAAAGTCTCTGGAAAATAAGTTCTGTTTCATGTTCTAAACCTCCATATTTCCTACTTTTTCTTCAGGTAAATGTCCGTAAGTTTTTGCAGACGCCCAAGCATCCTCTCATCCACAATATCAAGCCCGAAGCCCCGAAGCATCTGCTGAAATACCATAAATTTACCGAAAGATTCCTCTTTGGTATCCCCAAAGTTCATGGGATTCATCCAGACATTTGCCACAAAGATAATCAGCTCTGCAAGCTGAACCGGGTAATCAGTGACAATAGTCCCGTCAGCAATTCCCTCCTCTATAATGGGAAGAATATAACTTGGTGCCACCTGCTTCACAGTATCATTCACCATACTGAGCATGAGCTTTGCGTTGTTCTGAAAGTTGGGTGCCATTGTGAAAATCTCATCCTGTACCGGCCGGTTAATTGATTCCCAAAAGATCGCTTTCAGCTTTTCCTGTCCATTCAAGTCTTTCCGATCCCGAATATCTGCAAGCATCAGATTGGATTGCTCTGTTATACGATTGGTGACTGCCTCTAAGATATCCTCTTTGGACTTAAAATGGTGGTAAATAGCTCCCTTGCTTAGGCCTCCCAAATGGTTGATAATATCCTGAATGGAAGTATGCTCGTAGCCCTTTTCCAGAAATAAACGGTATGCCGTGTCCAGAATCCGATTTACGGTTTCCTCCGGGTTTTTATTGCGTGCCATGATACGTCCCCCTCCCCCTTTTGTCCTTAACCGATCAAGGTCTGCAAACTCATTATCCATCAAACGTACCGTTGGTATGTATCTTAACATACCAACGGTACGTTTGTCAAATATATTTTTAACTCAATGATTCCGGCTGACACCGTTAAAAAGGGCATTCCAAAAGCTTCCTTTTGAAATGCCCCAAATCGTTAATTCATTCTGTGGTTTTCTATCTGTATCTGCTATACAAACTTAATTATCCAGCAGCTTATCCTCTCCATTCCAGCTGTAAAGCTTCCGGATCTCCTTGCCAATCTTCTCTGAGGGATGCTCAGCCGCCAGCTTACGCATAGCCTTGAAATGTGCCTGTCCGCCTGCAGAGGACATATCCAGCAGGAATTCCTTTGCAAAAGAACCGTCCTGAATATCTTTCAGAATCTTCTTCATAGTCTTCTTGGTCTCCTCTGTAATCAGCTTCGGCCCAGTTACATAATCACCGTACTCCGCTGTGTTAGAGATGGAATAACGCATTCCCTCAAAACCGGACTGATAAATCAGGTCTACAATCAGCTTCATCTCATGGATACACTCAAAATAAGCATTTCTCGGATCGTAGCCAGCCTCGGTCAGAGTCTCATAGCCGGCCTGCATCAGAGCACATACACCGCCGCAGAGAACTGCCTGCTCTCCAAAGAGGTCTGTCTCCGTCTCGGTTCTAAAGGTAGTCTCCAGAACACCTGCCCTTGCACCGCCAATAGCAAGTGCATAAGCCAGTGCTTTCTCAAGAGCCTTTCCGGTAGCGTCCTGATGTACAGCCACCAGACAGGGAACTCCCTTGCCTGCCTGATACTCACTTCTTACCGTATGTCCAGGTCCCTTAGGAGCAATCATCGTAACATCTACGTTCTTGGGAGGTACAATCTGATTGAAATGAATATTGAAGCCATGAGCAAACATCAGCATATTTCCCTCTTCCAGGTTCGGCTCAATATCCTTCTTATACATGGCCGCCTGCAGCTCATCATTAATAAGAATCATAATAATGTCCGCTTTCTTTGCAGCTTCAGCAGCCGTATACACCTCGAAGCCCTGTGCCTCAGCACGAGCCCAGGACTTGCTCCCCTCATAAAGTCCGATAATCACGTTACAGCCGGATTCCTTTGCATTCAGTGCATGTGCATGGCCCTGGCTTCCATAGCCAATCACCGCAATGGTCTTACCCTCCAGCAAGGAAAGGTTGCAGTCTTCCTGATAATAAATCTTTGCCATTTTCATTCCTCCATCATCATTTTATTGCATATCTAAAGGTTCATCGCCTAAAGTATCATATTACGTCAGCTGAAATCATAATCCATCAGCTGTCCATCTTCATCATACATCTTCACATCAAAGACGCCTCTGGACAAACCCGTAATTCCCGTTCTTGCAAGCTCCAGAATCTCATAGCCATTCAAGAGATCAATAAAAGCTTCAATCTTTGACTGATTGCCTGTCAACTCAATAAGCAGGGATTCTTTTGACACGTCCACAATCTTCGCCCGAAAAATATTTGCCACGGAAATAATGGACTGCCGGTTCTCCTCATTTACTTTCAGTTTAATCATAATCAACTCCCGGCAAATAGAACTCTCCGGCTCAAGACGCTTAATATCAATCACATCCACCAGCTTATTAAGCTGCTTCTCAATCTGCTCCAAAATAATCCGGTCACCTTTTGCCACGACCGTAGCTCTGGAATAACGTGGATCCGCCGTAACGCCTACGGTCAGACTGTCAATATTATAGCCCCGCCGACTAAACAATCCGGCAATCCGGCTTAAAACGCCGGAGGTATTGTCCACAAGCATAGAAAAAACAACTCTTCTCATAATTACTCACCTTTCTGCAATTTTCCGCTTTTTCAATTTTAGCAAGATCCCCTGGCCTTGTCAATCAAAACCCCGTCCTTAGGTAAGCATCATTCGATCATTTGCAAAGGCACCGCCGCTGGCCTGCTCAAACTTAGCCAGCAGATCTGCAACTTTCAGCTTCTTCTTCTCCTCACCGGCCACGTCATAAATAATATTTCCCTCATACATCATAATCAAACGGTTTCCATGGGCAATGGCATCTTTCATATTATGCGTAATCATAAGGGTGGTCAGATTATCCCGTCCCACAATCCGATCCGTGGCATCAAGCACTTTGGCAGCAGTCTTTGGATCAAGGGCCGCCGTATGCTCATCCAAAAGCAAAAGCTTTGGCTTTTTCAAGGTCGCCATCAAAAGGGTCAAAGCCTGACGCTGACCTCCGGAAAGAAGACCAACCTTACTGGTCATCCGATCTTCCAAACCCAGATCCAGCACTTTTAGTTTTTCCTGATACATCTCTCGCTCCGCCTTGGTAATTCCGGCTTTCAGAAACCGGAAAGCTCCTCTTCTGGAAGCCAAAGCCAGATTCTCCTGAATCTGCATATTAGCCGCCGTTCCCGTCATAGGATCCTGAAATACCCGGCCAAGATAAGCTGCCCGTCTATGCTCCGGAAGCTTTGTCACATCTACCCCATCGATCGAAATACTTCCCTCATCCACCGGCCACACACCGGCTACCGCATTCAACATGGTAGATTTTCCCGCACCGTTTCCTCCAATGACAGTGACAAAATCCCCCTCCTGAAGTTCTAAAGATAAACCCTGAAGAGCCGTCTTTTCATTTACCGTACCTACATTAAACGTCTTCCAAATCTGATTGAGCTTAAGCATTGGCCGTGCCTCCCCTCTTCACCGGTTTTGTAAAATACTTCCTCTTCCAATAAGGAACTGCCAGGAATATGGCAACCACAAGTGCTGAAATCAGCTTCATATAGTTGGCATCCATGCCTGCAGAGATAACCGCCTGATAAACAACCCAGTAAATAATGCCGCCAAAAATAACGGTCACCAGCTTGAACGCAAAGTTCTTGCTGATCTTCCCAAAGATTACCTGGCCGATAATAACGGCTGCCAGACCGATTACGATAGCTCCCCGGCCTGCATTTACATCCGCAAACCCCTGATACTGGGCAAGCAATCCGCTTGAAAGAGCTACAATGCCATTAGACAACATGAGTCCCAGCACTTTCGTAACATTGGTATTAATTCCCTGTGCCCTGGACATCTGCTCATTGTTGCCCGTAGCACGTATGGCACTTCCCAGCTCTGTACCAAAAAACCAATACAGAATCCCGATGATCACTGCCGCAAAAACAGCCACCACCAAAATGGTGTTTTGATAAAAGGGCACATCTCTCACCCATCTTAGAGAAATCAGCTGATCATACTTTCCAAAGGCCATAGCCTGATTTGCTTTTCCATCCAGAATCTGCAGATTGATGGAATAAAGCCCAAGCTGTGTCAGGATTCCTGCCAGAATCGCTGGGATACCCATCATCGTGTGAAAAATTCCTGTCACAAGTCCTGCTAACATTCCCACACCAAAAGCAACTAACATAGAAACTCCTATGGAATGTCCCCTCATCATCATCATGATACAGACTGCTCCGCCTGTTGCCATAGTTCCGTCCACCGTCAAATCCGCCAAATCCAGAACCTTATATGTAATATAGACTCCAATAGCCATAATTCCCCAAACCAGGCCCTGGGCACAGGCCCCGGGCAATGCGTTTGCAAGGGCACCGATAAATTTTATCATTCCTACACATCCTCCTCTTTATCATTCCGGTTATGCAATGTACCTCTTAAAGGCATACAGCTTTCAATAGTATAACAAAAACCGGCAAAAAAGGAAAGCCCTTTTTTGCCGGTTTTAAAAGATCCTTTTCTATTCCGTAACAGTTTCGATGACATTACTCCCCGATTGCTACATAATCATCCGGAATTGTAATTTCCAGGGAATCACAAAGAGCCTTGTTGTACTTCTTCACGAACTGAGGTGCATACTCAATCGGCATCGTGGAAATATCTGATTCGCCTGTAAGAATCTTAGCTGCCATCTTGCCGGTCGCAACACCCAGATCATAATAGCTGATGGACAGGGTCGCAACACCACATCCTGCACAGATGCCTTCCTCACCTGCGATTACCGGAACCTTAGCCGGCTCACAAATGTTGTTAATAATCTCAGCGTTAGATGCTGCCGTATTATCGGTCGGAACATACATTACATCATTCTCATCCGCTGCAGTTGTGGTTACGGCAGACAAATCATTGGTATCAGAGAATGGATACTGCTTGCAGGTATAACCAAGTTTCTCCAACTCAGCCTGAACGGTGTCTACCTGATACTGGGAGTTTGCTTCTGCAGAACAATACAAAAGTCCTACATTCTTTGCATCTGGAAACAGCTCTTTCAGCATAGCAGCCTGCTCATTCAGAGGAGCCAGGTCAGAAGTACCGGAGACATTGCCGCCTACGGTTCCGTCAAAATTATCAATGTCAAGAGCTACACCGTACTCGGTTACGGATGTTCCCAGAATCGGAATTGAATCCGTTCCTGCGGTAGCCGCCTGCAGGGCAGGTGTCGCATTTGCAAGAATCAAATCTACTTCATTGGATACAAACTGATTGATAATGGTAGAACAGGTTGCCGGATCACCGGAAGCATTCTGCTCGTCAAAGGTTACCTGATCGCCCAGTTCTTCTTTTAATGCATCCATAAAGCCCTGTGTAGCTGCGTCCAGTGCATCATGCTGTACCAGCTGGCAGATACCTACCACATACTCTCCATCCGCCGCCGGAGCATCTGCTTCGGTCTCGCCTTCTGCCTCTGCTTCCTCACCGGGAGTCTCTTCTAATGCTTCAGACGGAACATCTGTGGGTCCATCACCCTTACCGCCGCATGCTGCCATGGATACTGCCATAGTCAGCACCAGCATCATTGCCAATAACTTTTTCATACTTTCTTTCCTCCTGCTTACAATTTACAATGGGGTTCACTTTCTCGCCACAGCACTGTAGCGTGTTAAAGTGCCGACCCACCTTATGAATTGTATAACAAAGATGCCCGTTTGTCAATGCCAAAAAAATATAAAAACTTCAAGAGCTATAACTGCATAGCCCCTGAAGTTTTCTCTTAAAAGATATTTATCTTCATTTTGGAGATTATTCTTTCGCCAAAATAAACTGATCCACAAGCTGCTTTAAGCTGTTCGCCTCAGCGGAAAGCTCTTCGCTGGCCGCAGCACTCTGCTGGGAGGTAGCACTGTTCGTCTGCACAACAGAAGAAATCTGATCAATGCCCTCCGTAACCTGCTCGATGGCGGAAGTCTGCTTCTCCACTGCCTCCACCACAATATCCATCTTCGAGGTCACATTGCCGGCAAGCTTATTGGTAAGCTCCAAAGCTTCGGTGACTTTGTTCACTGCTTGACTTCCCTCGGTAACAGACACAATGGAGCCCTCAATCAGTTCCTTTGTAGCCTTGGCGGCTTCATCGGACTTAGAAGCCAGATTGCGTACCTCATCTGCAACAACCGCAAATCCTTTCCCTGATGTTCCTGCTCTGGCCGCCTCTACCGCAGCATTTAACGCCAAAATATTGGTCTGGAATGCAATGTTTTCAATTGTACCAATGATTTTGGATATCTCCTCCGAGGATCCGGATATCTTCTCCATAGCCATGTTTAATTCCTTGACATATTCTACACTGGTCCCCAACTGAGCTCCGGCCTGACCCACGAACTGTCCCGCTTCTTCTGCCGCAGTGGAAGTCTTCTTGGCACTCCCGGAGATCTCTGTAATCGTAGCAGCCAATTCCTCCACAGCACTGGCCTGTTCCACCGAACCCTGGCTCAGAGACTGGGCTCCCATGGATACCTGATTGCTGGCAGAAGACACCTGGCCGGCAGAAGCGTCAATCTGACGCATGGTATTGCTTAATTCAATCTTCAGATTACGCATAGACCGCAGAATACTCTGGAAGTCCCCCACGTATGCATCACGGTTGGAGGATTGGATATCAAAGTTCTTGTTTGCCATCTGGTTAAGCAGATAACCGATATCCTTGATAATTGTATTCAAACCAGTTACCATCTCCGCCGTAGATCGGGTCAGCTCCGCCGTTTCATCCTTTCCCCTGGTCTCAGGTACGGGTGCTGACAAATCTCCCTCCACCAACAGCTTCATCCGGTTTGCACAGGCCCTCATGGGCACGCTGATATTGCTGGACAGCTTCAGAGCCACAACAATAGATGCCAAAGCAGAAGCTACTATCACTACCAGATTAATGATGATGCCAACATATGTATCAGACAGGTAATCCGTCTTAAGTGCAGTAACGGCAACGCTCCATCCGTCTGTGCCGCCCACCGGGGCATAGGCCAGAAACCAATCGCCATCTGCGTTCTTAAAGCTTCCAAAGCCTTTCTTCCCCTGCCGCATATCTGCATGAAGTGCAGCCAGTTCCTTTAAGGAGCCATCCTGCCCGGCTTCCTGTTCAATATTCTGAGTTGCGATCGTCTCCAATGTAACATCAGCGATGGTAACACCGGATTTGTTGATCATATAAGCCCGGCTGTTTTCACTGACAATAATAGAAGAAACAATATCATTCAAAAAGGTCTCCGGCGGTACAAAATAAACCACTCCCACAATCTGGGCTCCCTGATTTCCTCCGGAGTAAATAGGTGCCGCCACCATGATAGATAATTCTCCCGTGATCTTACTGATCAACGGTTCGGATACATAAACATTTCCCTGCATAGCCTGTTTTACATATTCCCGATCGGAATAATCATTCCCGTCAAAGATACTGCGGCCATCCGCACCAACAATATTTCCCCGCTGAAAACCATGCATTTTCACACGTTCGTCTATAACAGCCTGCTTCTCATCTACAGAAACAGATGCATCAGACAACTGAGGAATACAGCCCGTATCCATAGCTACATTCTTATAGGCTGTCAACTCCTGTTCAATGCGTTCTGCCGCCAAAACAGCCGTCTCGCCCATCATCTGTTCCACCGTGGCCAGGGTACTTTTATAATTCAGGGTAATACTGGATGACCCCACCGCAATTAAAGCGATCAGGACCGTTGCCATCAGGCATACTGTGATTTTTTTACGGATACTATTCATGTCTTTCCTCCCTCAATTTTTATCGAATTGTGTATCTTTTCGCTGCGATTATGCATTACGGGATGCCCACAGGGTAATATGTTTTAAGATACACATGCACCTCCTTTGGTGCAGGAAAAAAATGCAAATATATTATACCATAGGACATAAGTTACGTCTACCCTCTGCGTTCATATACCAAATCCCTCCCTATTTTCGGCGGCAAATGTTCCGTGCTTCACTTTTTCTTCTTCCTGACAATCGAAGAAATCGCCATGGCCCCTATCCCCAAAGCAAGATAAATCACTCCATACCGGATAAATGCAGGCTCTCCCATGCCAAAGAAAAGCCATGTGCCAATCAGGAACAGAACTGCCGAAACAACCGGAAGACTTCCCAGATGCTTTCTGTCCTTTCCCGCAAAGACCCCTATCACCACAGAATAGATGGGATTGACAACATAAAACAGCAAAAGACAGACGGCCATTCCCCCATCCGCTTTTACAAAGGTCACCGCCGCCCACGGCAATGCCAGCATAATGACCCCGGAGATTCCCAGCCAGCAGAGATAAGTCTTTTTCATCATATACAGTCACCTCCAAGTTTTTCGATTCTTCATGGGTTTCCCATGTCCAAAGTAAATCTGCCGTTCTCCCAGGCTGCTGATCTTATCCGCACTTTGGAGCATGACATCCTTATCATGGTACAGCATGGATACTGTCGGGTAAAACATATTCATCAACGCATCCCCCACAATCAGTTCTTTTTCCATAATGTCAATCCCTATAGACCCCTGCGTATGCCCGGGCAGGCTGATGATACTGGCCGGGATCCCATACGTCTTTAGCGAATCACCCTCATTTAAAGAAATATCCGGAGTAAAAAAAGGAATCTTATCTTTATGAAAGCTTTTGACCGATGCCCCCAGGACAACTTTCCCCAACAAAGTATGTGCCTGCAGGGGCTGTCGCATATTGTCGCCAATCAGAGGAATGTCCGTCTCCTGCATGGCAACCGGACAGTTCAAAGCGGCGGCAAGGAATGCGGCGTTCTGAATGTGATCCATATGACCGTGGGTCAGCACCAGAAGTCCCACCTCATATGATTGGCAGGCATCCAGGATCTTCTGCCGATAGCTTTCTCTCCCCGTATCCACCAGGATTGCTTTTTTTCCATTGGAAACCAGATAACAGTTTACATTTCCACAACAAATTCTCTGCACCATGCGGTATCCCCTCTACACTTTCTGCCACAGCAGCATATTTTCCTGAAACGAAGCGGCCAGTCTCCCCGTATCTTTCAGCCAGGATAGATAGGATCGCACCGTACTGCCCACCAGCACATACTGCTCAAAATTCATCGTAAGCCCATAACCCGCAAATACCTCCTGCAAAATACGTTCAAACTGCACAGGCTTTTCGCAAACAGACAGAATCCATTCCGCTATCTCCCACACCTTATCCCGATTGCAGCACACAAGTTCCTTAATGTCCGGGGATGCCTGTGCGTGAGCAGGAACGAACATGGGAGCTTCCATACGCTCCACCTTATCCAGGGTTTCCAGATAAGCTCCCACATCATAGATAAAGGAAACGGCATACTTCTCCAGGGTTTCTCTGCTGCTTACACAGTCCGCAAGGAACGTGACCCCGTCCGGCATCCGAAAGCCCACCATATCAAAGAAATGTCCCGGCAGCGGTATTACTTCAATCTCCTTTGGAAATTCCTCATGGGAAAAATCCGTCACATCGCTGTCCTGTGCCATCAGAAACTTATGCCGCAAGTCCTTGCAGGGATAACCGCCGTAAAGGAAAGACGGCTCCAATACCGGATATTTTGTAAATGCGGACTCGATACCGCCGGAATAAATCTTACACCCCGTCTGTCCTTGAAGATAGCGGTTCCCTCCGATATGGTCCGCATTGGAATGGGTGTTCAGTATGGCCCTTAAATGCCAGTCGTTTTTCTCCAGAAGCTGCCGGACCTTTCTTCCCGCATCCTTGTCATTTCCGCTGTCAATCAGATAAACATTGTCCCTGTCCGGAACATAGACTCCGATCTTCGCCGGACAGTTTATGTAGTAACACTGCTCGCTTACTTGTATCAATTCATACATTTTCATTCTCCTCTATATGTTTTGACATATCATAATTTATTGTAACACATAGAGCGTAAAAGAAAAGACTGCAATTCACACCCACGAGAATTTTTGCAGCGTTTTCATCCATCAGCGGAATAGCTGGCATGGGTGCGGAACGTAATAAGAAAAATCTCAAATGAAAAAATCAACCTTGAGAAATGGATAAAGAGGTGGTACACTCAGTGGACAAAAGGACACTGGGAATATCATGGATTTTTATGCCATTCAGGAAAAGGAGGTCTATGGAAAATGAAGCAGCAAGAATATTGGAATGGTGTGTCAGAGAAAAAAGAATTCACCACCCCGTTTCAGGCAGAAGAATTTTCAAAATATGTAAATAAGGAGAGCCGCATCCTTGATGTTGGCTGCGGATACGGGCGGACGCTTGACGAGCTGTACCGTAAGGGCTTCCGCAATCTAATCGGCATTGATTTTTCAAGGGGCATGATCGAAAGAGGGAGAAAACAGTTTCCTTATCTTGATCTGAGGGTAAAAGAGGATGCAAAAATAGCCCTGCCGGACGCAAGCGTTGACGCTGTCATTCTTTTTGCGGTTCTAACCTGCATACGGACCAATGAAGAACAGGAGCTATTGTTATCTGAGATCCAAAGGGTGCTGAAGCCTGGGGGTATTTTGTATGTCAATGATTTTTTGCTGAATACGGACGACCGTAATCTCTCACGTTATGAAAGATTCAAAGAGGTCTACGGCATCTACGGCGTATTTGAACTGCCTGAGGGTGCCGTGTGCCGCCACCATGACGAAGCGTGGATAAGGCAGCTTTTAAAGGGTTTCTCGGAACGAAGATACGAGCATTTGACATTTACGACAATGAATGGGCATACGTCCAATGGGTTTTATTTTATCGGGGAGCTGAAATAACGCATGTATAGACTTTGATTGAACATATGGGTAAAATGAAGCCCTCTCCCCAAATAATCAGATGGCTTTTCTCAATCCATGTTTGAAGCATTCACATACATGGTATCGGAAAAGCCATCTGGCTTATTCTGAAAGCTTTTCTACTTTTACATCTACAATGGAATTGGGGATCTCCTCCGGACTGGCCATATATGCCGCCCGTGCCCTGGCACGCCTTACTTTCAGGGCTTCCGGCGTTGCTTCTGCCTGTTCCCGGGCTATTTTGCGTTCCTCAAAGGCAATTCTGTCCCGATCTACGGCATCATGGATAGCCGTCTCTGTGTTTTCTGTGTTTTTGGTGTTTTCAGCATTTTCGGTGTTTTCGATATCTCCCGCCGGTTCTCTCTCTTCCATGCTCTCTGCGGAATCTTCGATTCCAAGTTCCGTCTCTTTCAATTCCTTAAGCTCTCTCTCAACCTCCTGCTTCTCCGCTTCTGTGGGAAGCTTGGCATATTCGCCACTCTCCACGAATTTTCTTATGGTTTCCTCCAGGGCCATATTTTTCTGAAGCTCCTGCCACACGATTCCCAGCTTGGCTCCCTCCGGTATGGCGGGATTGTTCTTCACATTGTTCACTACGCTTAAGGAAGCCGCCACCCGATCCGTTCTTACCTGCTGCACTTCTTCCTTGGTCCTGCAGTTTTTCAGCTTCTTTTCATAGCTTTTCTGCTCGGCTTCGATGGCTTTCACTTTCTGGTAGGTCTGGGGATCGTGCTTCTCCAGATATTCCATCTCTTCTCGGGTCAGCTTCTTGCCAGTAGCCAGCTTCGTTCGAATCTGGGCAGAAAGCTTTGCCGAGCCGTCCGCCTGGGCCTTTCGGATCTCTTCCGCCTGCCGGGCTGTGGGATCGGTCAGCTTGGTGCTCCCGTCCGCAGTGAAATCGTTATCCTGTTTCTTCTTCTGCCACTTTAGCTGCATTTCCATATTTTTTGTAAATTTTCCCAGTGATTGTATTGCTGTAAAATCCAAAAGCTGCACCTCCCTGATGATAAAGCTAATCTACCAACCGCTTGTAATCCGTATCAAAAATATGTACGGGAATTTCCGATAGAAAATATTGGTCTTTTAGCGTCCGATAACGGCCAAAATACGATTATATCTTTCTTGTTACGCACTGACATCAATTGCTTTTCTTGGAAGAACCAGGTTATTGCCTGATTTAACAAGGGCTTTGTCCACGGATTCCCTTGTCACACTGTCCAGAATGCTTCTGTCAAAGGGCATACCCAATTCCCAGTTGGGATCGGACGCTTTCACTGCGTCATAAAATGCCAGATGATATGCCCTCTCATACTGTCCGAGCGTCCATGTTCCCTTTAACCGGTCTTCCTTTGGGATACTGAGCTGAAATTCACGGTAAACCTCGGATCTCTTTGTAGTATCACCGTTTGCCACACCGTATTCCTGTAAGAAATGCCGCTTTGTCTCATCAAACATTTTTTGGCGTGCTTCCTCCGAAATGTCTATAATCTGATGCCGTTCCGATTCCGGGATTCCCGTTGCCACCATTCCCGGCACTACGATGCCGCCAGGCCCCACAAAATCCCCGTCGGAATTATACATCCTCATAACATTTCTCATATAGGCTTTTTCTCCACCAAACATCTCGTACATCATTTTTTCCCAGGGAGACATTTTGGCTACTGCCGCACGATGGTTCTCAAGGAAGTCCCTTGCTGCCGCTTTGTATTGGCTGCTATTCGTATCAATCGTATTATATCCGCTATTTTTACCTGCTCTCAATCCGCTGATATTCATGAAATCTCACATCCCCCTTTTATAAGTATATCGGCAGATATTTCCTGTTTGCTAACCTATGTTGTGACAAATTAAGAATTTCTTTCATCAATCCCCTTCGTGTATAAGGGTAAAATTGACCATTGTATATTTGATTTTATTCGTCAAAAAAGAACGAATGGTTTATCATGCAAATCCATTCGTTCCACGTTTTACTTTATGAAGTTTTAACAGCACCTGCGATTGAGTTCAAATGGTATAGTCTATCGATGTTGTCCCCGTTGCACTCTCCCCGTGCTCTTTTTTATGACCAAAAGTTCTATCACCAGGAGCTTCGTATTCAAGTTATCACCTGCCCCTATGCTTCTCTTTCCTTTTCACCTGTTTCAGTTCAAACAGTCGTTGCTTTTCTGCTTCCCGTTGTTCCCGGCTCACGGTCTTTCGTTCCGTTTTCAGCTGCTCCTGCTGTAGTTTCAAAGCCTGCTGGGATTTTGTTCCTATTCCGATATTCTGTATCTGTTTTCGCACTTCACGCTGTACCCGTTTCGGATTGCGGCCTGTTTCTTTTACATCAGTTGCCACAACCGGACTAAATCGTAGCCGATCGTAATTTTTCAGAGCAAAATCATAAACCTCATAGTCTTTTGGCTCTGCCCCAAAGGTAACCTTACACACAGACAGCTTTCCCTCTGATACACGTTCAAACACTCCCACCCAAAAAGGTTCTTCAAAAAATACGGTCAACTTTCCCGATACTTTGTCCATGACAATTCCTCCTTAATGCCTTACGGCTGCTGCGGTATTCGTCAAATGCCCCTGAAAGCAGAGCATTTTCCTCATTGTCCGCACTCATAATTGTAATGAACAAAGAATGGACGACCCTAAGGAGGGAGGGCTACTTACACCGGATCGGTGCGACTGGACTACCTACCAGTTCTGCAAGATTGCCTTGCGTTGTGTTTTTATCTTTGCTCCTATATGTTACCATATTAACGGTCCAGAGTTAAAATTGTTTCTGTTCCCGTATATATCTCAATGGCTCATTGTAATCACCTGATTTTAAGCATCCCAATCTCTTCCGGTGTTAATCTTGGAACAAATTCATGAATTTCTTCGATAGTAAATCTCCCGGATTTCAACATTTTAACCGCAGTCTGGGTTGCTTCCTCTTTCGCTTTCTTTTCAGATTCTTCCTTAGCTTCTTTTACAGCTTCTTTTACCGCCGCTTTCGTAGCTTCCCCCACAATCTTATTAATTTCCGGCTCCATCAGTTCCAGCAATGCATTACACACACCCTCACCTCCCCGCAATTCATCGGCAACATGGCGATTGGCTCTGACGCTTACCTCCAATACGCTGTCTGCAAGTTCCCTTTCCCGTTTCCCTGTCAGAGCATTGACTCGCTCCAACAAATCTTTCATATCCTGTTTTTCCATTTTATCGGACAAAGCCTTTAACCATATGTGATTTTCCTTATCAAGTTCCCCGGTAACAATGATTTGTGTGGGGAAAAGAACATTATCCAATATATAATATATCCCATGATAGGGATTGGTTATCCGAACATTATGCTTTTCAAAATAGGCAAATAGGCCCGTTGGTTTGCTTTCCCTGACAATAGATACTGTAATATCCTCCGCAGCCCTTTCGTCTAAGGTCGCCCCATATGCCTTATATAAGCTGGCATATGCCCCGGACTTATAAAATACATCTATATCCGAATGATCCTTTGGTGACTTATACTCCATGATATTATGTCCCCGGAACAGTCTTCCCACCTCATTCTCAATCCGGACAAAGCTCTCCTTTTTTATGACCAGAAGATCTATCGCCAATGGCTTCGTATTCAAGTTATACTCTTTTTCATAGATCAAATCTGCCCGATTGCCGGTTAATTCCAGATTCATAGCCGCCACAAATCCCGGATGCCATTGAACCTCAATATCATTCATATATTTTCCTTTCTTAAATTATAGCATAATCCAACATATTTACAACTACCTCATTCTATCCTCTCACCCTCTTCCCCACAACTTAGCAGCAGTGCAGACGTGCAGCGGCAGAGTGGGCGGACAGACTTTTCCAATATCAGGTGTCCGGCTGTTCACGAACATGCTGTTTGAGCTGGACGGACCTCACCTTAAAAGAAAATAGTTTTTCCAAAAAGTTCAGGGTGATGTCCGTCAAGAGCAGACGGCATGTACGATGAACCGTCCGAACACCGATATGGAAAAGTCTGTCCGCCCACTCTGCCGCTGCACGTCTGCACTGTTACACAGCCTATCAAATCACTGCCATTCAAAATGATTGAGAATCTTGGCCGAACCGGCCTGTGAATTTCAGAACTTTGATGAATCTTATCATATCCATTTCATGTAAAAAAGTCAATTCTTTTCAACCGTCAAAATACGACAGCCTGCACACAAATAATCGAACACCGAAAACCAAAAGATATGCTGCCTTATCTTCCGGATATCCTTTTCTATTGTGGCAGTCCGGACATTTTCACCGGGATCCGCCCGAACTGCCTGCCATCACCTCAACAATGCCATACTCCCCGTCAGCTTATTGACTTTCTTCTTTGCCCCGCAGATGGCAATTCCCAAATAATTCAGTTCCTCTTCCGAAGCATTCCCCATCTTTTCCGCAAACTCCCCGTAGGTCTTACAGCCCTGGGCCAAGTCAGAGAAATCCACCGCCGTCACATCCGCAAATTCCGGTTCATACAGTCTCTCACGGATGGTCTTAAGAAGCTCCCCATCTCCCTTTAGAATCGGCACCGGAAATTCAATGATTCCCAAATGCTCCTTTCCCGTACTGTCATATACATCCGTTCCCACAACCTCAGGCATCTGCTTTCCCAGCGTAATTCCCATAATTGCCGCCGCATTTGCTATCATACCTAAGGGCAGGCTTTCGTCAATCACCATGACACACTTCTCATTCTGTAGATCCATTTTTGTCTTCTCTCCTTTCCGGCTTGTACTCTGACAGGAATAGCCCGGTCAGGGTTAAGATTGTTCCTGCTCCCGTGTAGATGCTCAATGGCTCATGCAAAATCAGAGCCGACGTAACGACCGTTATCACAGGAACCATATAAATATACACACTCGTCCTTACCGCCCCCAACATCTTCACCGCAAAATTCCATGTGACAAAGCAAAGAGCTGATGCACCGAATCCCAGATACAGCATATGGAAAAGGCTCGTCCTATCTGCAAACCGGGGCAAATTCATCTGAAAATCAAAGAAAAGCAGTGCCGGCAACATAAAGAGAATCCCGTAGAAAAATGTCCGGCGAGTGGAGAGGATCACCGAATAGCCGAAGCCGCTGATCTTCCTTGTCAGTATGGAATAGCAGGCCCATACAAATGCTGCGGCCGCCGCAAGCAAATCTCCCGTTAGATTAAGCTCTAATCCTGAACCGTGAAAGCTGATGAAACTGATCCCTGTCATGGCAATGGCAAATCCGGCGAAGAACCGCATCTTCAATTTTTCTTCTGATTTCTTATATAAATGTGCCAGCATTGCCGTAAAAAACGGGGCAACGGATATAATCACGCCCACATTGGAAGCCAGTGTAAAGGTCAGGGCGATATTTTCCAACAGATAGTACAGGCAGATTCCGCACAATCCTGCAGCGGCAAATGTCAATTCCTGCTTATAGTCCGCAGTCTTTAATCTTTTCGGGCATACCGCCAACAAGGCGAAAAATCCCATACTAAATCGGAAAAATAAAATTTCCACCGGCTGAAAATCCGCCAGCAGGATTTTAGTTGAGATAAACGTCGTCCCCCATATGGCGATCGTTAATGTGGCCGCCAAACGCCCCATGATGCGGGACGCAGGCTGTCCGTCTGTCCCGGTCCGGCTAGGCTCCATGTCTCTCACCGTCCCTGTCAGAAAATATATCCCGGTAAGCACCGGGGGCAAGCCCGATAAAGCTGGTAAAATAGTTGGTAAAATGGCTCTGGTCCGAAAACCCCGTCCGCATGGCGGCTTCTACGGGCAGCACGCCTTTTTGCAACAACGCCTTGGCTTCATTGATGCGGATTGTTTCCAGATACCGATACGGAGTAATGCCCTTTGATCTTGTAAAGGCCCGGAGCATGGTGGATTTGCTAAGTCCCGCATAGCGGCATATCTGGTCTAAAGAAATCCGTTCCTGAAAATGCTGTCGGATAAATTCACAGGCCCTTTCTATTTCCCGGGGACACTCCGGCACACGGTCAGGGGATGGCTGTCCGTAATTCTGTATCAACGCAAGGATAAGGAATAACAGGGCTTCTTCTTTTCCAAAATCAGAAATGCCCTCCATTACCATCTCATGAAGTAGGCACAGATAGCAGGCAATTTCAGCATCATGTCCGCCCGGGTCGCCGCCCGCAGGAATAACAGGTTTTGAAAACTTTGGAAGCTCCCGCTTGCCTGTTGCTTCCTCCGCCAGATCAAGCATCGTACTTTTGGAAATATTCAATCCCCGATAATTAAAGGCACCGTCGCCACTCTGTACGCAGGCATGGGTATCCCCCGGGTTAAAAAGAATGATGCTGCCCCTCCTTATATGGTATTCTCTGTTTTTACAGGACAGGCACCGTTCCCCATCCACCACGAATCCTATCACATAATACTCATGGAAATGATTGGGGAATGGCTGCCGGGTTCCCTCCAGGCGATAGGCTTCCACCCGCAGAGCATCATCATAGACCACCGTTCTGTTTTCTTTCTTCATAGCTTCTTCGCTCCTTTTGGGCCTATTTTACCGCCAGAGTATCCGAAAGTCTTGTAAAATATCTTCAAATTATCAAGTTCCCCGGTAACAATGATTTGTGTGGGGAAAAGAACATTGTCCAATATATCCCGTGATTTGGATTTGTTACCCGAATGCCATGCTTTTCAAAATAATCAAATAAGCCCGTTGGTTTCCTTTCCCTGACGATGGAAACCGTAATATCCTCCGCAGCTCTTTCGTCTAAGGTCGCCCCATATGCCTTATATAAGCTGGCATATGCCCCGGACTTATAAAATACATCTATATCCAGATGATCCTTTGGAGACTTATATTCCATAATATTATGTCCCCGGAATCTGCGGTGTGGTAAATCCGAACGAATCACTATTTATTTTTTCTAAAATTTTTCCAGCAAAGCTTTCCAGCTCACTCCTGCCTCTCTCATCCGGTCTGCCTGTGGCATACTGATGCATGATAGAATGCTCTGCAATGGCAGCAACAGCAGCAATTACCCGAAAACCTCTTTTCTCCGCAATATCATTTAATTCAACCAAAGTATCCTCATAGGCCCGATTGCCATACTCACAGACAATGACACATGGAGTGTGATTCCCCTGAATGTTTGAAATTCTCTGGGCAGCGTAACCAGTGACCTTTTATCATTATCTACCGGAATCACCCCTGTTACAATCCGAAAAATCATAAGTTCCTTGAAAATTGTTCTTATCAAAAAGTCAGCAATGATTTGTGTGAGAGTCTGAAAAATATTACATTTGAAAATATCATTTACAGTCGTTTGTACGCATCCTGTTCTTCCCACTGCCATCCCGAACTTCCTGCCCCCATCTCAAAATGATATTTCGCAATTCCCAGATCAATTTTCGTATAGAATCCCACCCCTGCCTTAACTGATACACGATTTCCTTTCAGAGAAAACAAAAATTTCTGCTGATTCAGAGCCGTGGGGGCAAGCTGTGCCGCTTCCATTCCTCTCCGAAACCACTCCGGCATCTGACCCTCCACCCTGCACAAGGCTTCTATGGACTTCACTTTATGAGAAACTCCCTGTATAGTTCCATACCCAATGGCAATTACACAGCAAAGCTTTTCGCCTGGTGCAATCTGGCAGGCACCTTTCACCTTGCTGTATGTCTGAGCCACCCAACAAGTGTTAAGCCCCAACATCTGGGCTTTCAGGACAATGCTCTCCCCGAAATATCCGCTTTTTTCCTCCAAAAAGGGGCCTTTTTTCCCTACCAACGCAAGATAATTCT
This sequence comes from uncultured Lachnoclostridium sp., assembly GCA_948330435.1. Taxonomy (GTDB): domain Bacteria; phylum Bacillota; class Clostridia; order Lachnospirales; family Lachnospiraceae; genus Laedolimicola. The sequence goes on from CAOJBY010000013.1 coordinate 45,602, forward strand.
TCACCCCGGAAAACTTTCCATAATGAGCCATAAATCCGCCAAATGCCTGCGGTTCCTCTGTAACCAGTTGTATGTGCAGGCCACTTTTTGCATTGCACTGATCGATAAATGATAACAGCTCCTCTTTTACCTCACCCTCAATCGCTCTGTCCTCATAAGAGCGAACGGAATGACGCTCCTCCATTAATTCTCGCAAACTCATCTCCAAGCCCCTCCTTTTCAGCTTATTTTTAAGTATAGCGAATTTTAAACATATTTACAACAACTCCCAACTTCTATCTTCGCAAAAAAGCGGAGAAGCTGCCACCCCTGCAACTTTCTGCCGGACTGTTGGCCGCTTCTCCCGTATTTAACATAGTACTACGAAAATTACCGATTTCCAAGCGTTCCGTACGCCAGTGTGCTTATCCCTGCTGAATTCTTTGCTCAAACAGGCAAAGCATCAGTATACTGACAATACATCCCATCATTACTAAAATCTCCATTCGCTCCCCTCCTTTTCTCCTGCTCTCTCATCATCCAAAATTCTTTTTCCGTCAGAGTTTCAAGCTTCTCCGGGTACATGGCCCCATATAATCGCAGCGTCTCATACAATTCAGATTTCACGGCTATGCCCCTCCTCTTTACATTTCTCTTTGTTTGTAATATAATTATAATCAATATTATCGCTTAATCCTATCTATGTAGAGACAAATTATATAACTATATAGACTATATTGATACTAAAATATAATCAAAGGGCTGCACTATGAAGATCAAGATCCGAGAGAATCAGGCAGAAGAAATCGAGGGGCTTTCCACGGAATATCCTTTTGTCCTCCATCATGTCACCTTTCCGGAAACCTCCATTCCCTGGCACTGGCATGAGGAGTTTGAATTTGACTATGTCATCAGCGGCACAATGGAGCTTACCACCTCCGCCGGGACCTATACGTTCCATGAAAATGAAGCCGTTTTTCTAAACTCCAATGTTCTGTGTACCATGGGATGCTCAGAGGAACGGACAAAAGTTACCATAAATTCCTTTCTCTTTCACCCCGTTTTACTGGGCGGTCATTTCAAAAGCATCTTTGAAACCAAGTATGTGGAACCGGTGTCCCAAAACAAAAAGCTCCAGATTCTGGAGCTTCGGGGCAAAACAAAACGGCAGCAATTCATTCTGTCCAAATTGAGACAATTATCAAAGCTCCAGGAAAAGGAGGATACGGAGCTTCAGACAAGAAATCTTCTGTCTGAAATCTGGCTTTTTCTTCTGGAGGAACTTAAAGCACAAAAGCTGCCAGATATTCCGGTCAGTTCCATTCAGCAGGATCGGATTCAAACCATGATGTCCTATATCCATGAACATTACCGGGAAAAGATTTCTTTGGAGGATATTGCACGGTCCGCAGCCGTGGGAAGACGGGAATGTCTCCGCTGCTTTCAGACCCTCATCCATAAATCTCCCTTTGCGTATCTCATGGATTACCGGGTAGAAATGGCCCAAAGGCTTCTGCGTACTTCCAGTCTTCCGATTCTGGATATTGCATTGCAGACCGGATTTTCCAGCGAAGCCTATTTTTGCAAGGTTTTTAAGCGAACCTGCGGGAAAACACCCAATACTTACCGCAAATCGTATCGAAGCAGCAAAGAATCTTGATCCAGATAGATTCTTATGGCAGAATCAGAGAATAGATACCATGCAGACAGAATTAGACCGGCTTTCCTATGGCAATTGTGATATTTCCGATTGGAATGGGGGATTAAACACCAATAACAACAACCCCGCCCTAACCGGATTCTGGATTGAATCCTCTTTGCTGATTTCACCCAGGGAACAGGTTGAGGTATTGGAACGCATTTTTGATTTCCATTTATGGGAAAACGGGAATGGGAAAGGCTCACGGTATTCTCGTTGACGCATGGTTTGCAGGCTTTGCGGATGCTGCTGATAAAAGAATATACTTTTGCGTGTATCTGGGCGAGAGTGACAGTGAAAATGTGTCCAGTGCCCAGGCAAGGGAGATTGCGGTAGAAATCGTCTCCGATTATGCGGCGTGCAATTTAGCCGAGTAGTTCCTCCAAACGCCTGGCAGCCTTTTTCGCCGGACCGCCAAATGCTCGCCTTACCAAAAGTTGCCCGAGCATAATCATGCCAAAGGAAAACAGAAATATTGTGCTTTCCTCCACTCCTCCGGTAATAATAACTAAAATCCCGATCAAAGAAAAAAGAAACAGCATCCCAAACCAAACACTCAAAAAAACACATACCAACAGATTCATACGCATTTTTATATCAACAATCGTTCCATTTTCCCATTCTTTCACATTGCCCCTTATCACAGGCAAAAAAGAATTGCGATAATATTGATAACGGAGCGTGGGAACAATCTGAAAAGCAAAAGGCTCAATCTCTCCAGCAAATTCCGCATCCGTGGAAAATGTAATTTTTCTTGAATCAGTCACCGATTCCAAAATCCGATGAATTTCTTCTGCGGATCTGTCAGAACGAATTTCACACTCCAAATGCGGCAACAAACGCATCCCTAAAATCCTCCTTACGCACCCTCACGCAGCAGCACTCTGTTGCTCCCTCCACATCTCTTTTAGCTCCTTTAGCACAAAGACCACAATCACCTGGGTCAAAAGAAAGGTCAGAATATCCGCCACCGGCTGAGCCAGCTGCAGGCCCAACAGCCCAAAAAGCTTTGGCAGGATCAGTATGGCCGGAATAAAGAACAGGCCCTGCTTTCCAATGGCAGTCAGCGTGGCCCGGAAGCTGTAGCCGATAGACTGGGTCAGCATATTTCCGATAATGGTAAATGCCTGCAGCGGCAGCAAGGCACACTGAAGCCTGAGAGCCAGTGCCCCAATTCGTATCACCTCCGCATCCTCCCTGCGGAAAATCCGCATAATCGGCGTGGAGATGGAAAACATGACCACTCCCATCACCAGGAGAAACACAAAGGCCACCCTCAGACAGAAATAATATGCTTCCAGTACCCGATCATACCGCTTGGCCCCAAAGGTAAAACCGCAGACCGGCTGAAAGCCCTGTCCAAAGCCAATGAGTGCGGAATTGATAAACATCATGATCCGGGTCACAATGGACATGGCCGCCACCGCAGCATCTCCAAATCCGGAAGCCGCCACATTTAAAAGCACCGAAGCCGCACTTGCCAGTCCCTGGCGGCCCAATGTAGGCAGACCTGCGGACAATATTTCTTTATAAACCCACCATTTTATGGTAAAAAACTTTAGATAAGGCTTTACCACATTTTCGGAGCGAATCACCAGTACCAGCAAAATGAGAAAGCTGACAAACTGACTGAAGATGGTGGCAACCGCCGCCCCGGAAATCCCCATTTCCAGGTTAAAAATCAGAAGCGGATCCAGAATCACATTGAGAATGCCCCCTGTCGTTATGCCGATCATGGAAAGCATGGCATTTCCCTGGGAACGCAGATGATTGTTAAACACAAAGGATACCGTCATATAGGGTGCAGCAAGTAAAATGTATTTTCCGTAATCCTTTGCATAGGGTGCAATGGTCTCTGTAGCTCCCAGAGCCACCACCAGTTCGTCTATATTCAGGATTCCGAACACCGCCAGCAGCAGGCCGAACACCAGGGCCGTATAGACGGAGGTAGAGCAGGCTCTCTGGGCCTTTTCCGACTCCCTGGCTCCCAGCATGCGGGACATATAGTTTCCGCTGCCCATGCCAAGGGTAAAGCCGATTGCCTGAATCATAGCCATCAGCGAGAAATTCACGCCCACGGCTCCGGACGCACTGGTGCTGAGCTGGCTTACAAAAAAGGTATCAGCCATATTGTAGATGGACGTGATCAGCATACTGATAATCGTAGGCACCGCAAGGCGTGGAATCAACCTGTTGATAGGCGTGTCCATCATCATCTTATATTTTTCTTCTGCTGTCATTGCTTGCTTCATGGTTTTCTCCGTTATTTTCCAAATTTGTATAACGAATATTAAATACTAGCAGCCTGTCATTTATAGGCCTGTCGCCTTATCCCGTTTTGATCAAAGTTTTTCCGTAAGGCCCGTTCTGTAGGAAATATGGTTCCCACCAAACATACGCACTGAATGATGCAGATGATGCCGCCCAGATTTCCTACGACATCCTCGCCCTGCCCTATCACAAAAAGCATGGGAACGTTCGACAAGGGCAGCAGTACCAGTCCGCAGATAAACCACAGTCTTCCGCAGTATTGATGTGCGAATTCCCAGGTGTCCTGATTCTTGGTGGACATCTTCGTGCGGTATCCGAATGCAGTATTAATCTCATCCGGAATGTGGTGCCGAAACATCGTTCCAAAGCCGATCATCGTAAGGGGGACGAGCATATTCATAAGCAGCATAAAAACCCAGAATCCCATAGACGGCCTCCTTTGTCTTTATAAAAGAGTATACTACTCTGCGTTTCTTCTTTCAATTATGAACTGTTCCAACTTATTCCACTGTGGTAAGATAACTGCTCACGCAGTACAGCGTCTGGCCGTTATATTCCACCCGTGACCAGCCATAATCCGTATTGATCCCCGTTCGCACAAAGACCTCGCCCGCCTTGACTGTGGCTACCACAACGGCATCCGGATTGGTGACACTTGGAAGCATCCGCAGGTTAATCTCGATCTTCGGCGTTACATTTTCGGAAACTTTTTGGAATTTCGTTTTCAGGCCGTCATCGGCTTCTTTAACAGGGGGCGTATAGCTCAAATCCGTGGTCAGGTAATTGGACACTGCGTAATAGCGTTCTCCATCTATGATAAGCCGGGACCAGCCGCTGTCACTGACTCCGGTTCTCCTGGCCGTCTCCTGATTATTAAGCTGTCTAAGGACTGTGCTGTCTGCTCCCTGACTTGGAATATCCCGGAGATTTACACTGTCCTTTGCCGTCACAGTCTCGTCCACCTCCTGGAAGTTCATCAGTGCTTCCACATCTGCTTCTGCCGTCTCCGGGGTATCTGGATTCTGTGCATCCGCACTGTCCTCGTATCCGAAATAGGCCACATTTACATCCACGGGCCTTGCGATTCCCGCAATGCTGCCGTTATTTGTATACTGCCACATGGCATAGACCCCGCTATAGCTGGAAGCGGAAGTCTCCGGATAGGGCAAGTCCGGATACTGGGACACCCAGATTTTAAACTGCCTCTCCAATCGGGAGGTTTCCCATTTTGTATCATACTCCAGTTCACTTTTGGATGCGTAAAACATGGGCGTATAGCCCTTCCCGTAAATCTCTTTCAAAAATGCGGCCGCACAGTCTGTACGCTCTGATACGGTCAGTTCATACTGCCGGTTTTCCGGATTCTCAAACCCCTCACAGTTATACGCCACCGGGTAGGTTACCGCATACTGTGAAATATAATTGGCCGTCCAGCGGGCTTCCTCCGCCGCCTCTTCTTCCGTAACTGCCGTGGAAAAGAAATAGGCACCTATCTGAATTCCATTGGCCGTAGCTTCCTGCATATTATATCTTGCATTGGTATCTTCACGAATCTCACCGCCACTCTGAGTGCGGTAGCCCACTCGAATCATGGCAAAATCAATCCCCGCATCCGCTACGGCTTTCCAGTCTATGGTTCCCTGAAACTTTGACACATCGATCCCCAGTGTTACCTTGTCCGTCTCTGACGCATTCTGGGAAATCAGAATCTCCGTAACCTCTGTTTCAGCCCCTTTTTCTGCCACGATTGCGTTTGATTCACTTTGCGGGTCCTCTTTTTCCTCCGGATCCTCTGTTCCCTGCTCTCCCTCCGTCAAGCTTTCTCCCTGTGAAACCTCCCCGGTATCCGTCTCATCCTCCCCGCTGCCCTTTCCGGAAAAGAACAAAAAGAAGATGGCAATGGAAAAAGCCAGAATCCACAGACCGATCAATATGCCCCCTATGAGCCGGCGATTGTCTGCTGTTTTCTTATGATGCTTCTTTCTGTTCATGATTTCTCCTTTTAAGGTAAATAATCTGGTGGTAAAACAAGTTCAGTCTAAGACTCTGCGAGAATAAATAATCTATCGCTTCACAAGAAATAAGTGTCCCTTTCCCATTATGATATTCCTCAAGGCCCCTTTCTGTCAAGCAATAGGAGGAATGAAATCAGGGCTCAAAAGTTACAAAAACTCTCCACTTTTCTGCAACAATGAAAAACCCACACCTCTTGTTCGAGTGCATGGGTTTTCATTCCATATTTTTTATTTTACCGCTTCAAAAGCCGCATCCAATGCTGCTATCAGATCCTCCGCCTTCTCAATTCCAATAGACAGGCGAATGGTGTTGGGCTTGATGCCCTGCTCCAAAAGTTCCTCATCGGTGCACTGGCTGTGGGTGGTGGTCGCCGGATGAATCACCAGGGATTTCACATCCGCTACGTTTGCCAGCAGGGAGAAAATGGCAAGATTGTCGATAAAGGTCTGAGCCGTCTTGGCATCTCCCTTGATCTCAAAGGTGAAAATGGATCCGCCGCCATTTGGCAGGTATTTCTCGTACAACTCATGTGTAGGCTCCGTGGGAAGAGACGGATGATGCACTGCTTCTACCTGCGGATGTTTGTTCAGATACTCCACAATCTTCAGTGTATTGCTCACATGACGCTCAACCCTGAGAGAAAGGGTCTCCAATCCCTGCAGGAAAAGAAATGCATGGAAAGGAGAAAGGGTTGCTCCCGTATCCCTAAGAATGACCGCACGGATATAAGTTACAAATGCCGCAGGTCCCGCTGCATCCGTAAAGGATACCCCGTGATAGCTTGAATTTGCTTCTGAGATCCAAGTGTATCTTCCGGAACCTTTCCAGTCAAAACTGCCTCCGTCTATAATCACACCGCCGATGGCCGTTCCGTGTCCGCCGATAAACTTTGTGGCAGAATGTACCACAATATCTGCTCCATACTCAATGGGGCGGATAAGGTATGGTGTTGCAAAGGTGGAATCTACCACTAAGGGAAGCTTGTGCTTATGAGCAATTTGTGCCAGTTTCTTAAGATCGATCAGATTGGAATTAGGATTACCCAGAGTCTCTACAAAAATCGCCTTCGTATTTTCCTGAATGGCTGCTTCGAAAGAGCCTTCTACATAAGGATCTACAAAAGTAGTTGTCACCTGATTGTTCAAAGGAAAGGTATGTGCCAAATAATTGTAGGTGCCGCCGTAAATGGTTTTGGACGCTACAATGTGCTCTCCCGCCCTGGTAAGGGCCTGGAACGTATAGGCCAGTGCTGCTGCTCCGGAAGCAACAGCCAACGCTGCCACACCGCCCTCCAGGGATGCAATTCTCTGCTCAAATACATCCTCCGTGGGGTTGGTCAGTCTTCCGTAAATATTTCCTGCGTCACGAAGGCCAAAGCGATCCGCTGCATGCTGTGAATTGTGGAATACGTAGGAAGTGGATGCATAGATAGGAACTGCTCTTGCGTCTGTTACCGGGTCTGCCTGTTCCTGTCCGATATGTAACTGTCTTGTCTCAAATCCCCAATTTTTTGAATCTTTGATATCTGCCATTTTTTGAATCCTCCTCTTTCATTTTTTGTTTTTTCAAATGTTGTTGTATGTTCCTTGCTGTTTCTTTATGCATACTAACATAGTAGGTTATTCTTGTCAAGTATGTAAAATAATACCTGATTATAGTTTCAGGCCATTGTGAAATAACTGCCTTATATCCTCTGGGACAGCAGCTTCCACCAGAAGTTCTTCTCCTGTAAATGGCTGCAAAAAATGTATTCTTCGGGCATGAAGGGCTGTTCGCTTCATCCCTGGGTTCTCCCCATTTCCATACAAAGGATCTCCCACAAGAGGGCACCCCAAATAAGCCATATGCACCCGAATCTGATGCATCCTGCCTGTCTCCAGATGTAGATGGATCAAGGAATGATTATCCTGCATTAACAAAGTTTTATAATAAGTAACCGCCTTCTTCCCTCCTAATTCCACCCTCATCTGATTTCTATTTTTCGAATCCAGCCCCAAAGGAACCATAATCTTTCCCTGTGCCGGTTCTGGTACACCTTCCACAACAGCCAAATACTCTTTAAGCAATCTTCCGGACTGCCGCTGTCTGTCCAGACGGATAGCTGCTGCCCGATTCTTTACAGCCAACACCACCCCGGAAGTATCCTTATCCAAACGTCCAAAGATCCGAATCACAGAATCCTCACCCCTTTCCCGAAGATACGCTGCCAAACGGTTTGCCAGCGTATCCCTCATCTTCCCGTTCCCTGTAGGATGTATTACAAGCCCGGAGGGCTTATCCATCACAATCACATCTGAATCCTCATAAAGCACAGAAATCCTCCCCTGAACAGATATCACATGTTCTGATGTCTCTTTCTCTGTCTCCAGCAGCACCTCCACCAGATCTCCCCCTTTCAGGAAAGCATTAACCTTTCTTCGCTCTCCGTTGACACAGATCCCTGATTCCCTGAATTTTGCCCGGCTGATCTCATTTTTCGTCAACAACATTCTCTTTCTCAGAAAACAATCCAGTTTTATCCCATTATCTTCTTCCCGAACCCTCAGTTTTATTCTTTTCTCCAACGTCCTCACCTTTCTCCCTGCTCTTCTACCGTCATCACCCTTTACGGTCCTTTCCAACTATGCTAATATAAATTCATATCAACACTTCAAAAATCCCGCCACAGAAAGGCCGCCAACATGAAAACCTTGGGAATCATCGCTGAATATAATCCTTTCCACAAAGGCCATGCCTATCACCTGCAAAAAGCAAAAAAATGGACCAATGCCGACTACACAATCGTTGTCATGAGTGGTTCTTTCACCCAAAGAGGACTGCCGGCCCTCACAGATAAATACACCCGAACCAAAGCTGCTCTCTTAAACGGTGTTGATCTTGTTCTGGAATTGCCAACCCCCTATGCCACCGGAAGTGCTGAGGCATTTGCCCGGGGAGCCATCTCTGTTTTGGACGCCTTAGGCTGCGTCGATACTCTCTGTTTTGGAAGCGAATCCGGTGATTTAGATGCCCTGTTTTCCTATGCACATCTTTTCGAAGAAGAACCAACAGATTATCGGGAACTTCTCAAATTCCACCTCAGGCAGGGACTCTCTTTCCCTGCGGCCAGAAGTAAAGCCGCTGAAGAATACCTGAATTACACAGAACACGTGTGTGTGTGCTCCCGGGATGATGTGGACTGCCGTCAGGAATCAGAACTCTTACAGCATCCCAACAACATCCTGGGAATAGAATACTGCCGGGCTCTCCTGGGCCGACACAGCCAAATTCATCCCTTAACCTTTTCCCGGATTTCCTCCGGATATCATGATCTGTCTATGGACACCGATTTTGCTTCCGCCTCCGCTATCCGCAAAGCCATCCTAATGGAAAACCTGTCCAAGTCCATACAGGCTCAGCTTCCTCCATCCTCTTTCATTGTCTTAAAAGAAGCTTTGGAAAACTGCCCGCCTGTTACCTTTGATGATTTCTCTTTGATTCTGTTTCATCAGCTTTTAACCTTGTCCCGTCAGGATCTGGCTGCCTTTCAGGATATTTCATCGGATCTGGCCTCTCGTATGGAAAATCGCAGGTTCCAGTTTACCTCCATTTCCGCTTTTGCAGATCTCATAAAAACAAAGGAGTTAACTCACAGCCGTATTACCCGGGCTCTCTGTCACATTCTTCTTGACCTTTATCAAAAAGATCTGGATTCCTTAAAAGCCGAAAACTGGCCTGTTTATCTGAGAGCCTTAGGCTTTCGAAAAAGTGCTGCTCCTCTCTTAACCGCCATAAAGCAAAAAGGCGCCTCACCGCTTCTTGTAAAAGCGGCGGACGCTTCTTCCCTGCTTACTCCCATACAATACGCCCTTTTTCAGAAAGATGTACAGGCAACCCATATTTATGAGTCTGCAAAGGTCTGCAGGCACGGCACAGACTTTGTTCACGAATACACACGAACACCTGTCATTCTTCCATAACAGTCTCTCACACCTGACTGGAATCGGTTTTCACAAAGTTCAGGATCTCTTTCACCTCTAAAAGCCGGTAGTCCGCTTCAATCTCTTCGGGTGGAATACCTCCCCAAAGAACCAGTGCACGATCTACACCCGCCCCTTTTGCACATTCCATATCATAAGAACTGTCTCCAAAGAACAATACCTCCTCTGGCTTTGCCCCGGTATTCTTTAAATATTCCAGCATCGGATCGGGATAGGGCTTTCCTCGCCTGGTATCACTGGCTGTCACTACACAGGAAAAATAATCCCCCAGTTTCTGCTGTTCAAAGTCTTCCTTATATTCCCTGCGGCTTCTGGACGTTATAATTCCAAGGGAAACATCCGTTTTTGAAAGTTTTTCCAAAACTTCCTCCATTCCATCAAAGGGGATCGTTTTCATTTCCTCAGCGTATTCTATGTATGTCCGTTCCCACTCCCTGCATGCCGCCTCCGGATCCGGAAGTTCCAGAATCTCCATAGTCCGAATTCCCGGAATTCCAAAAGAAAACCTCAAATCCGGAAGAATCGCATCTTCTCCCCATATTTTTTTCAAAACTCCTTTGAGGGAAGCAAAATGAATCCTCTCTGTATTAATCAGCGTACCATCCACATCAAACACCAGATGCTTATATGTTTTCATGCATAATCTCCTCTTCCTGATTTTCCAATGCCGTACTTCTATTTCAAACTATATTCTGTGTCTTTCAATGGTTAGTTTTTAAAGGAATGAATCGGTGCCGGAATCCGTCCTGCACGGCCTACAAAAGCATCACAGGAAAAACGGTTCACAGGCATAATAGGTGCATAACCCAAAAGCCCCCCAAACTCCACCATTTCTCCTACATCCTTTCCGATTACCGGAATGAGACGCACTGCCGTAGTCTTCTGATTCACCATGCCAATCGCCATCTCATCCGCAATAATGCCGGAAATGGTAGTTGCCTTTGTGTCTCCCGGAATGGCGATCATATCCAATCCCACAGAGCATACACAAGTCATAGCCTCCAGCTTCTCCAAAGTCAGTGCCCCTGCCTGTACCGCATCGATCATTCCCTGATCCTCGCTGACCGGAATAAAGGCTCCGCTTAAACCGCCCACATAGGAAGATGCCATAACGCCTCCCTTTTTCACCTGATCGTTAAGAAGTGCAAGGGCCGCCGTCGTCCCCGGTGCACCGCACCTCTCCAGACCAATCTCCTCCAGAATCTCCGCCACGCTATCACCGATTGCCGGTGTGGGAGCCAGAGATAAATCCAAAATTCCAAAAGGAATCCCCAACCTTGCAGACGCTTCCTGGGCCACGAGTTGTCCCACCCGGGTTACCTTAAAGGCTGTCTTCTTAATGGTTTCACATAGAACCTCAAAGCTTTCACCCCGAACTTTCTCAAGGGCATGCTTCACCACTCCCGGTCCGCTGACTCCTACATTGATGATTGCGTCCGCCTCCGTCACTCCATGAAAGGCTCCTGCCATAAAGGGATTATCATCCGGTGCATTGCAGAATACTACCAGCTTGGCACACCCAAGAGAATCCTGCTCTTTGGTATACTCCGCCGTCTTAAGAATCATCTCTCCCATCAAGCGTACCGCATCCATATTAATTCCACATTTGGTAGAGCCTACATTGACGGAACTGCATACCCGATCTGTTTTCGAAAGGGCCTCTGGTATGGAACGAATGAGATTTTCCTCTCCCTTTGTCATTCCTTTGGATACCAGTGCGGAATATCCCCCAATAAAGTTCACCCCTACCTGCTTTGCCGCCCGATCCAGCGTCTCGGCAATGGTTACATAATCCTCCGGACAATGGCAGGCAGCTTCCCCGATAAGAGCAATGGGCGTCACTGAGATTCGTTTATTCACAATGGGAATCCCAAAATCCCGTTCAATCGCTTTTCCGGTAGCCGCCAGATCCTTTGCCACAGTTGTTATTTTCTCATAAATCTTCTCATTGAGCTTTTTCAAATCCCCGTCAATGCAATCCAGCAGGCTGATTCCCAGGGTAATAGTACGCACATCCAGGTTGTCCTGCTCAATCATCTGATTGGTTTCTCTTACCTCATATAAGTTAATCATAATAATATTCTCTCCTATTTAGATCCGATGCATCCGGTCAAAGATCTCCTCATGCTGACACTTAATTACAACACCGATCTCCTCACCGATCTGCTCCAGTTCAGAAGCAAGACTCTCAAAGGACTTTACCTTCCCTGTGTCTACCACCATCATCATATTGAAAAACCCCTGAACGATTGTCTGCGAAATATCCAGAATGTTTACGCCATTCCCCGCCAGATAAGTACATACCTTTGCAATGATCCCTACAGTATCCTTTCCTACCACAGTAATAATAGTTCTTTTCATAATGCTCCTCCTCTATTATAGTTCCGTAATATCCCTCTCCGTACACCCTGATCTAAATCAATTTCCAGCCACAAATCCATGTGTCTGTAAATCGATTTGTGCACTTCGGGGATATTACTGTTTTAGTTACGTAATATCCCTTTATATCTCAATACACGGCGAAATCTCATCCCGGCTTGCCACACCAATGGGGAAATCCCCTGGCTGGTAAGGCGTATCTCCAAGCTGAACCTCAAGCTTCACCGTCTCACGAGCCAGTTCCGCATAATTATTTTCCTTACTCAGGTGTCCCAAAAGCACTGCTTTCAAATTATCGTGAAGTACCTGGCAAAGAAGCTTTCCTGCGGACTCATTGGAAAGATGTCCCCTTTCTCCGGCAATCCGGCGTTTCAGATAATAGGGATATCCCCCTACCTCCAGCATATGTATATCATGATTTGCTTCCAGTAATAATACATCCAGTTCCTTAAGATGATCCACCGTATAATCCGTATAGCCCCCCAAATCCGTAGCCACGGCTGCCGACCGGCCCTCGCAGGTGATACGGTAAGCCACCGGCTCCGCCGCATCATGGGAAATAGAAAAAGGAGAGAGCTTCAAGTCTCCAATATCAAAAGGCGTATCCGCCTGTATTTCCACAAACAGTTCCCCATTTATCTTGCCAAGACCGTCCATCTCCCGAATAGCCGCCGCTGTTCCCGGGGTGGCATAAATGGGTATCTCATACTTGCGTGCCAGTACTCCCAGCCCCTTAATATGATCGGAATGCTCATGTGTAATCAGAATTCCATTCACATCGGTTCCCTTAAGTTCAAGCTCCTTTAATCCTGCCTCCACACGTTTTCCACTGATTCCTGCGTCAATCAAAATGTGGTTGTTCTCAGAACCAATATAGATACAGTTGCCGCTGCTTCCGCTGGCGATACTGCACATTCTCATGTCTTTTGTTCTCCTTTTTGGGTCTATCCTGCACGCTTTGCGGCATTTATCAGGGCAGCCCTGTTTTTCCTTACTAAAGATACGTCATTTGAGCGAAGTTGTCAATCTGTCTTAGACCAATCCACCGCCAAAGCTCATTTTTTCCCGTGCAAAAGATCCCGAATCTGCTCATAGGCCACTTCAATGGGACCACTATTGTCAATGACTGCCTGACAATATTTCCGAAATTCCTTATCCGCAAGCTGGCTTTCAAACACTGCCGCAATCTTCTCATCTGAGTAGCCACGGGAAATCCGAAGACGTTCCCGCCGTACCTCCTCATCTGCATACACATACCACAGTTCATCGCAGATTTCCTCATAATGGTCTTCTATCAACAATGCCGCTTCAATTATAAACAAGCTGCACTCTTTTGCTCTGCGAGCCTTGGCAATTTCTCTTCTGGCTAAATCTTTTACAGCCGGGTGAATCATCCCATTGAGATATTTTCGTTTCTTTTCATCGGAAAATACGAAAGTTCCCAGTACCTGCCGATCAATCGCCCCATCCTCGGCAAGAATCCCTTTTCCAAAATATTCTACAATCTTCCCATAGGCCTTTGTCCCTGGCTCCATCACCTGATGGCCCGCCTGATCCGCCTGAAATACCCGGGCCTTATAAGTTTCTTTCAAGAAAGACATAAGCTCACTCTTCCCTGCACCTACGCCGCCTGTGATACCAATTACCCTCATATTATTATTCCAGTTCCGCAACCCCGTAATCTCTAATGAGCCTCGTACCAGTTACCTCCCTGCTTCATATCAATCTCAAGAGGAACCGAAAGCCTGGCCGCCCCGTGCATCTCCTCGGAAAGAATCTGCCTCACCTGCTCTACTTCTTCCAAATGAGTCTCCACCAGGAGCTCATCATGCACCTGCAATAACAGCCGGGAACGCAGTCCCTCTTCTTTTAATCTCTGATCCACACGGACCATGGCAATCTTAATAATATCCGCCGCCGTTCCCTGGATGGGTGCATTCATGGCAACCCGTTCTCCAAAGGATCTCTGCATAAAATTGGAGGATTTAAGCTCCGGCACCTGCCGCCTGCGGCCAAACATGGTGGTTACATAGCCTTTTTCTTTCGCATCTCTTACACAGCCATCCAGAAACTCCTTGATCTTCGGATAAGTCTCAAAATATTTCTGAATATACTCCCCCGCTTCTTTCCGGGTAATACTCAGATCCTGAGACAGCCCAAAGGAGCTGATCCCATATACAATTCCAAAGTTCACGGCCTTGGCATTCCGCCGCTGAAGATCCGTCACCTCATCAAAGGGAATATGAAATACCTGAGAAGCCGTCAACCGGTGAATATCCTGAGCCTCCCGATATGCCTGAATCAGATTCTCATCCCCAGACATATGAGCCAGTACCCGAAGCTCAATCTGGGAATAGTCCGCATCCAAGAGAGTATATCCTTTCGCCGGAACAAACACCTTGCGAATCAGCCGCCCAAGTTCCATTCGGATAGGAATGTTCTGTAAATTAGGCTCCACACTGCTCAAACGCCCCGTTGCCGTAATCGTCTGCTGAAAGGTGGTATGAATCCTCTGATCCGTTCCAATATAGGCTGCCAGCCCGTCCGCATAGGTGGATTTAAGCTTTGTAAGCTGCCGGTACTCCAGAATATGCGACACCACCGGATGCTCCGGTGCCAGCTTTTCCAACACATCCGCCGAGGTGGAATAGCCAGTCTTTGTCTTCTTTCCGCCTTTCATTCCCATTTTTTCAAATAAAATCACGCCAAGCTGCTTGGGAGAATTGATATTGAATTCTTCCCCTGCTTCCTGATAAATCTCTTTTTCCAGTTCCTCAATTCGAACTGCCAGAGCATCGCCATAGGTCTTAAGCTCCTCCGCTTCCACCCGGATGCCCGCCTGCTCCATGGAAAAGAGGGTAAATACCAGCGGCATCTCCATGGTCTCATAAAGCTCTTCCATGCCCTCTTCCCTGATTCGTGCCCGTATGGGCGAGAAAACCCCGTAAAGAACATAACTCAAATAGCCTGCATAGATTCGGAACTCCTCCAGCTTTTCCTCCATAACCTCGGAAAGCTTCTGCTTTCCAAAAAGTTCAGCTCTTGAGGGCACCGAAAGTTCCAGATATTCCCCCGCCAGTTCTTCGCAGGAATAGCTGTCTTTCAGGGGATTCAGAAGATAGGCACCTATCTCCATATCCCAAAAAGCCGACGATGCCTTTACATCCAAAAACTTAAGCTGTTCCTTTAATCTCAGGCATACAATCTCTTTCACGCCTGCCAGAACCCTGGACAATCGTTCTGTAAGGACCCCTTTTGTAAAAAAGCCCTGTACCGGGAAAATATATACCTCCTGTGGCGACAATGCCAGAGAAAGTGCTAGTATCTCTCCACCCTCATGAATCAGTTCAAAGGCCAGACGCTCCTGCTTCTCCGCTTTCTCAAACAGATTTTCTGTCTCTGCCAGCTCCGTAACTATCCGGAAACCCTTTTCTATGGCTTCATTCGCCGGGGCTTCCACCGAGAAACGGGACAGCATATTTTTAAACTCCAGTTCCTTGAAGATCTCATAAGCTTCCTTTGTATAAATGTCACTAAGCCTGGCCGTCTCCCAGTCATAATCGTAGTCACAGTCAATGTTGATCGTTGCCAGTGTTTTGCTCATCTGGGCCATATCGTAATGATTCCGCAATGCTTCCTTTGCACGGTTGGGCGTGATCTCCTCCACATGGGCATAGGCATTCTCAATACTTCCGTATTTTACAATGATATTGGTGGCTGTCTTCTCCCCAATCCCGGGAACACCGGGAATATTGTCGGAGGAATCGCCCATCAGTGCCTTTAATTCAATAATCTGCAGAGGCGTTACCTGATAGCGGTCAATTACATCCTGGGTATTGTAGTTCTCAATCTCCGTCACCCCGCCCTTTGTCTTGGGCATCCGAATGCGGATGTGCTCCGTGGCAAGCTGCAAGAGATCCCGGTCACCAGAAAGGACGATCACTTCCAGTCCCCTTTTCTCACTGCGTTTTGCTGTTGTTCCCAGAAGATCGTCCGCCTCAAGCCCTGCTTTTTCCATTGTCTGAATCCCCATGGCATGCAGTAGTCTCTTTAACACTGGCACCTGCTCATGAAGCTCCTCAGGCATAGGCTTTCTTGTTCCCTTGTAATCCGCATACATCTCATGGCGGAAAGTGGGTGCTTTCACGTCAAAGGCCACTGTGATATAGTCCGGCTTTTCCTCCTCCAGAACCTTAAACAGCGTATTCATAAAGCCGAAAATAGCATTCGTATGAAGTCCCTGGGAGTTGGTCAGATTCGTCACTCCGTAAAAAGCCCGGTTAATAATACTGTGTCCGTCAACAAGCAATATTTTTTCACTCATATTTTTAATATCTCCATTATCATAATTCCGGTCAACGCCGCCATGGCAAGTACCTGGGATAGCACATAGTAAACATCAAAGATTTTTTTCCCTCGAATACGCATCTCGGAAGCGTGAAGGGATTCCTCCAAAAGATTGTGCATATTCTGATCCTCGACACCCTCCTCCAACTGTGCAAGACCTGTATAGATGGTGTAATAGATCTCCAACTCCTCATAACAATCCTGACAAGTATGGACATGTGCCAGAAAGGTGCTTAATTCCTTGTCTGTCAGCTCTTTATTGATATATGGCATTACCATCTGTTCCGCTTCTTTACAGGTCATAGGCTGGCTCCTTTCTGTGCATAAAGGGATTTCTTCAAACATTCTACCATCCTCATCTTTAAATTACAACCTTACTTTTCCCACAAATAGGAACAGAGATACACCTTAAGCATATCTCTGTTCCTGTATTCGTCAAATATTTTCAAGAGAATAGAAAAACTATATATTTTCTACGCCTGTTTCTTCCGGTAGGACTCGGCCTCCCAATGAGTAATGAAATAAGTTAACTCATCGGTCATTGGAAGAACTCCGCCAAATTTCTCTGCATAATATGCCACTTTCATGGCATCTGTCAAAAGAAGTTCTGCATTCTTAATCTCTTTCTCACTCTGGCAAAGGGCAAAGGCACCTACATTCTGCAACAGAACAATCTTCGGGTAGTCTCCCTCTTTTTCCTTAAACTGGTTAAGTGCCGTGTCCAGATTCTCATCCCGTCCCACGAACAACGGAAATGCACCGCAGTATACTATATGATCCGGTGTAAAGGGCTTAAGAAGCGTCTCTGCATTCTCTTTGCTGCTTACAAAATGAACGGCTTCACGAATAGGCAGGAACTCTGCCACCCGACCGGTAATAGCATGAAGTTTGACCGTTAACTCGTCCTTTCCTTCTGTGCGGACATAAGCTTCCAGCTTATCAATCACATCATTCAGAATTCCGTCTATTTCCTCCGTGGTCTCCCCTGCAATAAAGATACCATGGTTTTGAAGAAGCACTACCTGTACCTCCTGCCCCCGTTCCTCACGGTAAATCTTCATAGCCTCATTACAAAGCTTTCCGAGGGTATAGCCTGGGCGGCAAATAGGTATCCAAATCATCTGAGAGCCTAAAATCTCTTTCGCCAGTTCCTCACCCCCCTGGGAGCAGGTCAAACCATTAATCAATGCCGGATGAATATGAAGTACATAAGTCTGCGGAAACAGGCTGTGAAGCAATGCCTCCACACTTGGCCGTTTGCTTAAATCCTCGTCGCAGCGAGCATCCATTACATCCTTAAGAAAAGCCGCCTCCCTTGCCGCATCCTCTGCAGGATAATCTTTCTCCATCAGAGCTGTAAGCCTGGCAATATCCATAGCCACAAAGCCGTCTGCCATAATGGTTCCCAGGCTGGTTCCGGAGCATTTCACATAGAGCACCCCATCCTTTTTATAGGAGGTATTGCCGCCGCCAGCCAAAACCAAATCCGGATTTTTTCCATGCTTATTTGACATTTCTACTAACTTCGTTAAATCTACCATGATCGTTCTCCTATTCCAGTTCCGTAATTTCTATTCCAGTTCCGCAGAATCCAATCCCATCATTCCCTTTATGCCTGAAAAGAGCGTACTTCAAAGGAATTCCGAATACACACTCTGGCATCCCAGATGTCTTTAAGTTCCCCGGCCGCAATCATCTGTGCCGCAAGATTGCCAAGAGCCGTAGCCTCTCCCGGTCCTGCCAAGACTTCTTTCTTTGTATAACGGGCTGTCAGTTCATTCAGATAGTCCGCATTGGAGCCTCCGCCCACTACATGAATCTTCTCATATCTCTTGCCTGTCAGTTCCTCAATCTCCCGCACTGTCTCCCCATAGCTGCGGGCCAGGTTCTGATAAATCACCGTAGCCAATTCTCCCGGACTCTCAGGCACCCTCTCACCATGCTTCCGGCAATAATCCTGAATGGCTTCGATCATACTGTCCGGTGCCAGGAAGCTTCCATCGTTCACATCAATCACTGCTGGAAAATCTGAAACCTTCTCCGCCATCTCGCAAAGCTCTGCATAGCTATACTTCTTAGGAAGTTCCTTTCGCACAGACTGAATCATCCACAGCCCCATAATATTCTTCAAGAACCGGAAACGATAGTTCACACCGCCCTCATTGGTAAAATTCGCCCTGCGGCTCTCTTCCCTGCAATCCGCTTCCTTTAGTTCTGTTCCCATCAATGACCAGGTGCCGGAACTGATGTAGATCACATCCTCCTCCGTAGAGGGAACTGCCAGAACTGCAGAAGCCGTATCATGGGTGGCCGGTTGCATCACCGTACAAGAGAATCCTACCTCTTCTTCCACCTCTTTTTTTAAGGGTCCTACCACCGTGCCCGGGAGGCTAATAGGCCCGAAGATTTCCTTTTTATAGCCCAAACGCTCAATCAATTCATAGTCCCAGTCCTTTGTTACGGGACTTACAAGCTGACCCGAGGTGGCATTGGTATACTCCGTCTTTGCCACACCCGTCAGCAGATAATGAAAATAATCCGGGAGCATCAAAAGCTGCTCCGCCTCTTCCATCAGCTCCGGCTGCTGTTCTTTTACGGCCATCAGCTGGTAAATGGTATTGAAAATCTGCTTCTGGATTCCCGTTCTTGCATACAATTCCTCCGGAGAAATAAGTTCATAGACCTTGTCGTCCATGCCCTCCGTCCGCTTGTCCCGATAGCCTACCGCTTCTCCCAGGCGTTCTCCGTTCTTGTTAAGAAGAACATAATCCACCGCCCAGGTGTCCACACCCATACTTACCGGAATTTTCCCAAGTTCCCTGCAGCGTTTCATTCCGGCCTTAATTTCTTCAAACAGACCATCCGCCTCCCAGCACAAATGCCCGTTTTTCGGCTTCATGCCATTGTCAAAGCGGTAGATCTCCTCCAAAACCATTTTCCCATCTTCAAGATGACCCAGAATATGGCGTCCACTGGAGGCCCCGATATCAACTGCCAGATAATAGGTGTTGCTCATACTTTTTCTCCTTTTTTAACCAGTGCATCATCAAACCTGGTTCCTTCAAGATTCCCGTAATGATACACTGGGGGACTGCAGGTGCAGTCCCCCAGTATTCTTATAATCTTTTTTAATCTTACAGCTTGCTGATCCACTCAGACATGTTGCCCTTGTAGAAAATGTACGGTGTGCCAGCCAGAACGAAAGTTCCATCGCCCTGGGTATATACAGTATAATCTTCCTCAGCATAGTCACGGAAAGCAGCCATGGTGAAAGTCTCACCGTCTGTTCCTGCCCAGCCATTGGTCAGAGCAGCGTCAATTGCAGCACCTGCTACAGCACCAAGATGAATAACATCCCACAGCATCATGTAGGGGCATACGGATGCGAATGCATCATCCTCTGCTGCGTTGGGCATAAAGGACTGCATCTCGGAAGGAAGTCCAAGACCTGTCAGCTTGATGTCGCTGTTTGCTCCCTTAAGAACCTGTCCTGCTGCTGCGATACCAACAGTAGTCGGGGAAATGATACAGTCAACCTTATCCTCTGCTACGAAAGCATTTGCCTGAGTTGTAGACTCAACCGGGTCGTCATTTCCGTACTTCTTGTCAAGTTCGGGGCTAACCTTACCCTTGTACATATCCTTTGCCAGCTCTGTCTCCATAGCTGCAATCCAGCTATTCTGAACCGGAGTATCGATACCTGCGGAAAGAACGCCGAGAACGATCTCGTCACCTGAGTAGCTTCCAAGCTGCTCTGCCACAACCTCTTCCATAGTCTTATCTTCCGGATAATCTACGCCAAGAGTAATCAGAACGGCTGCCTGTACCAGATAAGATCCGATATCCTGTACCTCTGCCTGATTGATATGAGCCAGACGATAGTCTACACTTGCCTCAGAGTCGATGGAAACGATGGGGATTCCGGCATCTTTTGCTTTCTGGAAAATCTCATCATATCCGGTATCTCCGTTGGTGGAAATAACGATAGAAGCAACACCCTGGGTAATCAACTCGTCAAGCATCTGAACCTGAGCTGCTACGGTTGTCTCAGCCGGGCTGTCGTACTCGGTCTCATAACCAAGTGCATTCATGTACTCGCTGTAGCCTTCATACATCAAATCGCCAAACTTATTGCCGGTGGATTTGAACATAAATACATGCTTTCCGCCTTCTGCAGCCGGTGCCGCCGGAGCTTCTGCCTCTGCATCGTCTCCGCCTGTCTCGGCAGGAGCCTCTGTTGCCGGCGCATCAGTTGCCGGTGCTTCTGTTTCCTTGGAACCGCAGGCAGCAAGTCCTGCAATCATGCTCACACTGAGCATCAGAGCTAAAATCTTTTTCATCATAATGAAATATCCTCCTTTTATTTTTGCTTGATAGTTCTATATATACGGGGCGCTCTAAACCCCGGATATACCTGCTTATGAAAATCTTTCTTTATTCTTTCTGGCATTCTCTTGAAGCTCCGCTTTCATCTGTGTGGTCTTTTCCTTACAGGTATTCTGTAAAGCAGCAATTCTCTCCTCGGCCTTGCGGATCTTGCCGTCCGGATCACCGGTCTTCTTAAGCCTTGCAATCTCGGCCTTAAGCTCTCTCACCTCTGCGGCCGTCTTTACATTGAGTGCTTCAATGTTCTTATTGTTCTTATACAGGACTTTAAGCTTCACATCCGCAATGAGCTGCCGGTTCACGCTGGGAATCAATACGGCAATCAGAAGCACAATACCGGTTACAATCTTCCGGGTATTGGCATCCACGCCGATCAGACCAAGCGTATACAGCAGGAACGCCATAATAAATGTGGAGATAAAAGGTCCGTACACCTTACCTTTACCGCCGTTGGTGGACACGCCGCCCAGTACGCAGATAGCAATGGTATCCATCTCATAACCCGTACCCATGGAGGAGGAAAGTCCACCGCCCATACGTCCCACGAAGAAAATAGAACCGATTCCTGCCATCACACCCATTAAGATAAATACAATAAGCTTTACCCGTTCTACCCGGATGCCGGAATACTGAGCCGTAACCGGGTTATTTCCCACAATATACAGCTTCCGCCCAAAGGTGGACCGATGCAGGATAAAGTAGAAAATCACGGTGATGATGATATATAACACCATACAAATGGGGAAGATCCACCAGTTTCTCCAGCCTATGGCATTGTAGAAAGCCGGGAAATTCTTCAGAGAATTCACATCCAGGATAATCTCTACAATTCCACGAAACAGCATGGAGGTGGAAATGGTTACAATAACCGCAGGCATCTTCACATATCCTACCAGAACGCCATTGAACGCTCCGCAGACTGCTCCCGTAAGGATACCGGCCAGTACTGCCACAACGGCCGGAGCCCCGTTCTGGTACAAAAGGCCCGTCGTCATACCGGAAAGAATCATGTTGGAAGCAATGGATACGTCGATATCCCCAAGCATCAGCACAAACACCATACCCATTACCATGGGCGACAGGTCAAGTCCGGATTGAATGATGGACTGGATGGTGCCGATGTTAAAATACAATCCCGGTCTGGCAATTGCCAGAATCAGATTAATCAGAATCAATATGTAAACCAGGATCATTTCCCATTTTACCAGAAACTTGCTTAATTGAAAACCCTCTTTGACAGTCAGATCTCTGACCGCTGCTTTATTCTCAGCCATTAGAGCAGTGCCCCCCTTTCTTTCAGGAAACGCTTCTCAGAAGAGCGTGTCATTGCAATATTCAGGAATACGGCTGCAATAATGATAGCACCCTGTAGAGCTTTCTGCCATACGGAAAGACCTGGAAGCAGACTGATAAACTGGGTAATCACGCTCATCATCAGCCATCCAATGAATACGCCGTCCACGGTTCCCCGGCCTCCTGTGATGCTGACACCGCCTAAGATGCAGATAGCAATGGCCTGCAGCTCATAGCCGTCACCGATGGTATAGGTACACATTGCATAGTTGGCCGTATAAAGCATACCGGAGATACCTGCCAATGCACCGCAGATAACAAATGCCAGGAAGCGAATCCTTGCTTCCTTAATACCTGCAACCTTTGCGGACTCCACATTGGTTCCGATTGCATAGATACGTCTGCCCGTGGTCCGGTAATTCAGATACCAGGCTGCAGCGAGAAAGACAATGGCCGCAATCCAGAGAATGCTTGGAACTCCAAGAATCTGCTTGCCTGCCCAAGCCTGGTAGCCCTCGGAAATCTGATGGGGGAACCACCAGTTGCCGCCGCTTAAAAGGAACGCAAAGCCTCTGTAAATATACATAGTACCCAGTGTGGCAATCATGGGAACCACCTTTAAATAACCAACCACAAAGCCGTTAAAGGCTCCGCAGACAATTCCAATCGCAAGGCTTAAAAGCACCCACACGATATTGTGAATCTCCATATGACTGCTCATCAGGGAGGTGCAGACCACGCCAGACAATGCCAGTATGGAACCCACCGACAGGTCAATGCCGCCTGTCACCAGAACCACCATCATGCCCACAGCCAGAAAAACGTAAACCGCATTATTCCGCAGCATGGAAATAATGGTATTCAGGGAAAACATGGATGGTGTAATGATTCCTGCCAGAACCAAAAGTCCAATCAGGCCAAATACAAGGCCGATGTTACGGTATCCAAATATTTTTTTCATGCCCTGGTCTCCTTCCTCTGCTCACCCAATGAGGCCGCCATAATCATCTCCTGGGATACCTCTTTGTTGTCAAATTCACCGGTTACATGACCGGACTTCATAACCACGATCCGATCCGCCATACCAAGAACCTCAGGCATCTCGGAGGAAACCATAATAATGGCATAACCGTTTGCCGCCAGTTCATTCATAATCTCATAGATAGAATACTTGGCACCTACGTCAATACCCTTGGTAGGCTCGTCGAGAATCAGCACTTTCAGGGAACAGTTGAGAAGCTTTGCAAATACAACCTTCTGCTGATTACCACCTGACAAAGAGGATGGCGGTGCACTGATATCCTTTGCTTTCAGAGAGATCTTCTGGCACAGTTCAATGGCCTTTTGAATCTCCGCCTTTTCATCCAGCATACTTGCCTTGGCAAACTGCTTCATATCCGCAGAAGATACATTCTGATAAATGGGCAGTTCATTGATAAGCCCCTGTGTCTGCCGGTTCTCCGGAAGCAGACCGATGCCGTACTCAAAAGCTTCTACCGGTGTCTTTATGTTAACCTCTTTTCCCTCTAAAACAATTCTTCCGCTATCCGGATTCATAATTCCGAAAATAGTCTGACATACCTCGGTACGTCCTGCACCTACCAATCCGGTAAGTGCCAGAATCTCTCCCTTTTTCACCTCAAAGGAAATATTCTTGAAATATCCCTCTTTGGAAATATCCTCCACTCTCAATACGGTATCGCCGATTTTGGCTGTCTTCTCCGGATACATCTGATCCAGTTCACGGCCTACCATGGCCCCGATGAGCTTCTGGTTGGAAATCTTATCCACATCCCAGCAGCCTATGTACTGTGCATCACGGAATACGGTTACACGTGTAGCCAGCCGGTACATATCCTCAAACCGATGAGATATGAGGATAATGGATACGCCCTCATTACGCAGCCGCTCCGCAATGGTATAGAGTTCCTCACACTCATTGGCTGTCAGGGAAGCCGTAGGCTCATCCATGATCAGGATTCTCGCATCTCTGGAGAGTGCTTTCGCAATCTCTACAAGCTGCTGAGCCGCAACGCTTAAGGAACCCATGGGCTTTGTCACGTCTATCTCCTTGCTTAAGGGTTCAATTAACTCTTTGGCTCTCTGGTTCATCTGACGCCAGTCATACATGCCCAGCTTGTTCTTAATCTCCTGCCCCATGAAAATATTTTCAGTCACAGACAGATCTGGAAATGCCGTTACATGCTGATAGATAGCTGCAATACCCAGCTTTGCCGAATCCATGGTATTCCGGGGTGTAATCCGTTCTCCCTCTAACAGCATGATTCCACTGTCCGGTTGATGAACGCCTGTGATAACTTTGATGAATGTGGATTTTCCTGCACCGTTCTCGCCCATCAGTGCATGAATTTCACCTTTCTTCAGTTGAAACTGCACACCTGCCAGGGCGGTGACACCACCGAAAGTTTTGACCACATCCTTCAGTTCGAGAATGTAATTTTGCTCGTTCACCCTATTCTCTCCTTCCTTGCTTGGTCTTCATATTACTAGCTAACCCCAAAATACACTAATATTCAATATCAAATATTGTTTTTTCGATATCAAATATTGTTTTTTTAACATTTTCGTGCTATAATGAAGAAAAATGTGTGAATTATTTGTCATTTCAAACAACCGTTCTCAAAAAAGAGAGGAAACCCGTATGAAATTACCACAAAAGGAATATCCTTCCAAATATATCCATAAGTCAAATATCCTACCGGACAAGTCGGTGACTCTTCCTTTTCAGGTTCTTCGTTGTGGATTTTCCAATGAAAGAGAGGTAAACTGCGATGCCAATTATGCAGAGTTTATTATTTTTTATGTGCTGGAGGGTATTGCTCAATATATGAAATACAAAGAGACGCAGTATGTACATCCGGAGCATATTGTTATTTCCAACTGCAATACAAGACTGCGTTTTTCCAGAGCCACACCGGAATGGAGATATTTTTATGTGATTTTCACCGGAAGCCATGCCAAGCTTTACTATAATATGATTCGAGGCAAAAAGGGAGTGATTCCCATCACTCCCCTGCATAATATTGCTTCTCATTTTACAACTCTGTGTTCCTACACCTACACAAAGGATCTCTTTGTCCAAATGGAAGCATGCTATCAGATTCATCAGATTATTCATGAACTGCTCATCGCCACCCACGAGATAGAAGAAGCAAGGCTTCTGACTCCTGTGCAGCAAACCATTGTCAACACGGCTCTGAAATATATTGACGAGCACTACAAGGATGAATTGTCCATAGACATTATCTGTCAAAAGGTCAACTTTTCCAAATATTATTTCTGCAAAATCTTTAAGGAACATACGGGGAAAACCCTGTACCAGTACCTGACTGAGTACAGGGTTAACAAATCAAAGGAATATCTGACCTACTCCAAGCTGTCTATTCATGCGATTGCCATGGAAGTAGGCTTTAAGAACACGCTTACCTTCAGCCGATCCTTTAAAAAATTCACGGACATGACACCCAGTGAATTTCGGGAAGCATTTTAATACTTATTTTGAATGCCGGATGGCAGGATTTTACGTTCTGAAACCTACGTTCAGGAAGCTGCCAGTTCCTCTTCCACTGGAATCTGATTTTGCAGACTTGCAATCACGTCCTCGACAGAGAGAGCATTTTCCTGCATGTACGCATAAAGTTCCTGCATTTCCTCGTCCCGTTTTGCCTTTAAAAGTTCCTCTCGCTCCTGCTGAAGCATCGATACGGCTTCCGTATGCTTCTTAAGTTTCTCCGCATTTTCTGCCAGCAGTTCTTCATAGGTTTTTCTAGCTCTTGTTCTTGGCCTTGCCATATGTTTGTCCTCCTATTCCAGTTCCGTAATATTCTTCCAGTACACCCTTGTCTAAATCAATTTACAGTCACAAGTGCATGTGTCTGTAAATTGATTTGTGCACTGAAAGAATATTACTGATTTTGAGTTCCGCAGTCCCCTTCCAGTACTGCCGGGGCATTGCTGTAATTCATACTACTAGCAGTATATGGAAAGCCTGGCTAAAATATGCATAAAAAAGCTGAGATACCAGTAAATTTAAGTATCTCAGCATTTCATTTTCCTGCCGGCAGCGGGACTTGAACCCGCACGTGGTTGCCCACAACAGATTTTGAGTCTGCCTCGTCTGCCATTCCGACACGCCGGCACAAAGCCTATAATCTCTACAACGAAAGTTATTGTATCACAAGTATTCGGAAATGGCAAGTAAATTTTTCGCAAATTTTCTTATGCACCCAGATAGGCTCTCTGTACCTCCGGGTTATCCGCCAGGTTTTCCGCCGTATCAGAAAGTGCTATTTTTCCTGTTTCTATTACATATCCCCGATCCGCTATCTGCAAGGCCATATTGGCATTTTGTTCAATAAGTAGGACGGTCACCCCCCTGCTGTTAATATCCTCTATCAAATCAAAGATCAAGTCTACCAGATTCGGTGCAAGTCCCAAACTGGGCTCATCAAGCAATATCAGCTTCGGCTTATTCATCAAAGCCCTTCCAATGGCCAGCATCTGCTGCTCTCCTCCGGACAACGTTCCCGCTGTCTGCTTTTTTCGCTCTGCCAGACGAGGGAATAACTCATACACCTCATCATAATTCCGTTGTATTTCTGCCTTGTCTTTGCATATGTAAGCTCCAAGGCTCAGATTCTCTTCCACCGTAAGGCTGGGAAAGACTTCTCTTCCTTCCGGCGACATGCAGATTCCTTCTCGAACGATCCGATCCGAAGACATTTTTGAGATCTCTTTTCCCCCAAAAAGGATACTGCCGCTGCTTACAGGTACCAGACCGGTTATGGCTGACAATGTTGTAGTCTTTCCGGCTCCATTGCTGCCAATCAGGGCCACAATTTCATGCTCTTGAACAACCAAATCTATCCCCTTTAATGCATGTATATTACCATAATAAGTATGTAGATTTTTAATTTCCAGAAGACTCATGTTTCCTCCTTTTTTCCCGCTTCTTGTCGCTGCCCAGATAAGCGGCAATTACTCTGGGATTCTTTACTACCACTTCCGGTTTTCCCTCTGCAATTTGCTTTCCATAATCAATGACATAAATCCGATCCGAAACATTCATTACAACCTGCATGTCATGCTCAATTAAAAGAATTGTAAATCCTTTCTCCCGAAGTTCACGGATAAAGTTTAACAATTCCTCTGATTCATGAGGATTCATACCCGCTGCAGGCTCATCCAGAATCAAAAGCTTTGCATCTGTAGCAATTGCTCTGGCTATTTCCAGCTTCCGCTGCTTTCCATAGGGAAGATTTTTCGCATAGTTATGGAGTTCTTCTGCCATCCCCACGGACTCCAATAAGTCCACAGCCCTTTGTTTTGCCTCGAATTCCGCTTTTTTAAAACGCCTGGTACGAAAAATAATATCAAAAAATCCATATTGGATGTTAATACTGTTTCCAACCAGAACATTATCTATTACACGCATATTCGGAAAAAGCCTGATGTTTTGAAATGTTCTCGCAATTCCGGCTTTCACAATCTCCTGGGGCTTATGATTGTGGATCTGATTGCCATCGAACTCAATGGTTCCCTCATCAACCGTATAAACACCGGTAAGAAGATTAAATATCGTTGTTTTTCCCGCACCATTTGGTCCTATAATACTGACAATTTCGCCCTTATCAACCTCAAAATTCACCTTATCCACTGCGATAAGTCCGCCAAATTTCTTGGTCAGGCCTGTTACCTTAAGCAGTGCCATTTATTTTGCCCCCTTCCTTGCTTCTGCTTTCCTCCTCATTTCCCATCAGAGACTGGGGAAGACGTATTCCTTTCGGCAATTTATACGGCTTTTTGCTAAGGCCTCCCAACAGGCCCTGGGGACGGAAACGCATCATCACCACAAGAATGAGTCCATAAATAATAAAACGATATGCCGCCAGAAAACGAAGTACCTCCGGAAACGCAATCAATATGGTCGATCCCAAAACCATCCCCGGAATGCTTCCCATTCCCCCAAAAATCACAATGGACATAATCGTGATGGAAACATCTGATACAAAAACTGAAGGATCAATGTATTGGGTCATATGAGCATAATAGGCCCCTGCAAATCCTGCCACTGCTGATGCGATTGCAATCGTTTCAACCTTAATCCGGTTTGTGTTAATTCCCATCAATTTTGCGGCAAGTTCATCTTCTTTAACCGCTACCATAGATCGACCGTGTCTGGAGTTAGTAAGAGCCTGGCAGAACAGTACAGAAAGAATAACGAGTAACAGAGTCATCCAGTAAAAGCCATTATTGGTATTTGTTAATGTAATGCCAAAGAATACCGGCTTCGGAATATTTTTAATTCCCAGTGGTCCGTTGGTAACGGAAACCCAGTTCAGGGCAATCATCCTTACTACTTCTGCAAATCCCATGGTTGTAATTGCAAAATAAGATCCCGACAGCCTCATAGTGCAAAGTCCCAACAGGAATCCCACTACTCCTGCGGCCAAAGCCCCAATCACTGCACTCACCAGAAAATGCGTGCCAAAATGAACGGACATCAGTGCGGAAACATATGCTCCGACACAGAACAAACCGGCATGTCCCATAGAAGTCTGCCCCATATAGCCTGTAATCAGATTGAGACTTAAAGCAAGTATTGCATAAACTCCAATTAAAGCAAACACGCGATTAAAATACCGTCCTAACTGAAAGGTGGGGACAAGACATAATATCACCAATAAAAGCGGAAGCCAGATTTTTTCTATATTTTTTATTCTTTTCATGTCTCTCCTCCTACACTTTCGTTACCATAGGTTTCCCAAATATACCCGAGGGACGAATCAAAAGGACTAATACCAAAATCACAAATGCAAATGCATCCCGAAAACCCGCTCCAAAGAAGTGAACTGCCATTGCCTCGGACACCCCTACCAAAATCCCCCCAAATACGGAACCATGAAGCACACCGATTCCTCCTAGAACCGCAGCGGCAAATGCTTTCATACCGGCATCTGCTCCCATAGTCGGAAAGGACATCTCATAGTAGCTGGCAATTAAAATGCCAGCTACTGCTGCGGATATACCGCCTAAGAAGAAAGTAAAGGTAATTACACGCTTAACATTAATCCCCATCAAGGTGGCAGCTTTCATATTGCTTTCCGTTCCCCTCATTGCAAGCCCAATTTTTGTTTTGTTGATGAGCAGCATCAGTAAGGCCAGCAGAATCATAGACACTACAATAATTAAAAGCTGAGTTCCGGTAATAATAATGCCGCCAATCTCTACATTCCCAAGTTCTATTAAGCGGGGAAAAGATCTCCGCTGACTGCCAAAATACACCAGCATGCCGTTTTGTATAATATAGGAAACACCAATCACCGATATCAGGTGTGTAATGCCCGCCGATTTCTTTGCTCTCAAGGGTCTTAAAACAACCGAATCTATCAACATACTCAAAATCCCGGTGGCAGCAATAGACAGAAGTACTGCCGGCCAAAGGCCAAAATGAATTCCCAAAAAAAGTACTACCATATGTACGCCAAATGCATACACGGCACCATGAGCCATATTCAAAAGCCTTAGAATTCCAAATACCAGTGAATAACCTACTGCAATAAGTGCATATACCATGCCAAGTGTGATACCATTTACCAATTGTTGTACGATAACCATCCTTTACCTCCCTGAACGTCAGAACCCGGCTACCGGTCCATGACAGAAGCTTCCCATTCTTCCTGATCGATCAAAGCACCTGACATTGTAGAGTAGCTTCCGGAAGCAGCATCCAGCACCATAGGCTTTTTAAATGCATCTCCATTTTCGTCAAAGGAAAGCTTTTCTCCCACTACACTTTCAATCTCCACCTGATACAGATTATCCACTATATCTCTTCTTGCTACAGAATTCCCCGCCTCAATAGCAGCAAACAGCATTCTGGCCGAATCATATGTCTGGGCAAACAGCGTCTGGGGCGGAGCTCCGAATTCTGCTTCAAATTTCTCGCAGAAATTATTTACGACCTCCCGATCCTGTTCTGTAGTAAAGTTCACACAATTGTACACATCACCGGTATCTCCGTTAAGCAACTCCAAAAATTCACTGGAATAGGAGCCGTCAGTTCCCATAAACTTAATATCCGGATCTTTCTCCCGGTATTGCTTTAAGAAAGGACCTGCCACAGAATAGCTACAGGAAGAAAAAATCGTGTCGCATCCCGCATCCATAAATTTGGCAATAATCGCAGAATAATCTACTGAGCCATCATTGGCCAGTTCAATATGAGCAATCTCAAAAGGTGCTTTTTCTCCATACTCTTCCACCTTGGATACAAACACTTCGCTGTTTGACACACCCGAGTCATTGTTTTGTTCAAAGTTCCCCACAACCTTTGCATTGCACACTTCAGCTACTGCCTGGACCTGATATCCAACAATATTAGCCGTTACGGCATTATTTCTGAAAATGCAGTCTCCAAGAGCGGAGTAATCCGGATGAGACGAAGAATTTGACACAAGCACCATGTCAGACTCCTGATAAATGGGAGCTGCTGTCATAGCTACACCACTGGCATAATGTCCCATTACAGCCACAATGCTCTCATCCCCTACGATCTTTTCCGCACAACTGGCTGCTTCCTCCGGCGAATTTTTATCATCAAAGGAAACCAGTTCCAGAGGATGCCCCAAAAGGCCTCCCTTTTCATTCTGCTCGTCAATGGCTATCTGATATGCCGTCTGCATTCCAATTCCAAACTCGGATACATCACCGGTTAACGGTCCCACAAAGGCAAAGCGAATTGGCTCTTTGGTATCATCGCTTACATTTTCGCTGCTTCCGTCAACTTCTGTATGATCACTGTTTTCATTCTGCTTTCCGCCACAAGCCCCTAAAGACATAACAAGCGTCAGGGACAATACAATGCTTAACAATTTTTTCTTCATATGTTTTTCTCCTTCTCCTTATACCATAACATTTCAAGCTTTTTTCTTTACTACCATATCACAGCAATGACTGTCCGGCTGTGCATTTGTACACACAAAACGGGCATTCAGTCCCAGTCGGTCCGTATATGCGTAATCCGCCTCACAGACTACCTCGCAGAGATAATCTACCTCCTCAGGCGTAAATCCCATATCAATCCATCCTTCCACTAGACCGCATTTTCCTGTAAGGCGGACTACCGTCTGCTCTTCATCCGCCTTTGCAATAAAATGAATATCACTGTTGGTGTTATTTACAACATTTGCTGCCAGCATCTGGGCAAAGGCGGCATGATCACCTGGCTCACCTTTATACTGCCCCATTGTAACCCGGAAAATTCCATATTCTTTCATAGCTTCCCGTGCATACTGATCAAACATCTCCTTAGGCATTACCTTATAAAAGCAGCCTATGTAGCGGGCCCGTTCTTTTAAAGCGGCCTCTGTCATGGCCCTTACCTCCTGATACGTAAATAAACGTTCCTTTTCCTGCTTGAGCAATTCCTCTGCTTTTGTTTTGTCTGTCATAGCTTCTCCTTTTCTTTTTTAAATTCTATTTATAAAATCCCCGCATTTCAAAACTAAATTTGATTGGGGTGATTTTTGTTAATCGTTTAGGCAATCGTTTACGTAATGGGCGAAAATTTTCCCTTACCTTGTCATCAAATCCAAAATCACCCGATCCGTAACTTCCATTCCCTGGCTGGCAACACAACCAACAGCCTCAATGGTACGTTCCACATTTTCCATAACAATCCCCTCTCCCGATTGGAATACCTGCTCTTTCATAGCCAACTGATGGGCCATAATGGCACTTTCCAGGCTGGTCGCAATCTTTGCCGCACAGGAGGGCTTCGCTCCGTCACACACAATTCCAGAAGCTGTCGCAAGGGAATTCGTGAGAGTTTCTTCTATCCTGGTAAGACTTCCTCCTGCCATATAAGTCATTGCACATCCACTTCCTGTCGCAGCACAGACAGCCCCGCAATATGCTGACAAGCGGCCAATCCCTGTTTTCAAATGTATGGCCGTCAAATTGGAAAGAGCCAGTGCCCTGTACATTTTTTCTTCGTCAATGCCATGCTCTTTTGCATAGATCACAACCGGCAGAGATACGGCCGCACCCTGGTTGCCGCTGCCAGAGACAATCACCACCGGAAGGTTGCAGCCACTCATACGTGCATCTGACGCTGCCGCCGCATAGGCCTGCAGAAGCTTACCACTTTCGTAATACAGACGGCCCACATTGGCACCCCATTTATTTTTGAGTCCCTCCTCTGCTATCTCCAGATTACATGCTATCTGACGGCTCAGGACAGGTTTTATATCTTCCAAATCACAGGTATTGACAAAATCCACAATTCCTTCCACCGTCAGAAAACTGTGATCTGTATATCCGTCATCCGTTTCTTCTGTCATATCTGCCCTGAAAATACTTTGTCCGTCTTTCTCGATCCTTATAATATGGGTATGAGCATTCTTTAATTCGACCAAAGCCCTATGCTCTTCTGAATGTGCCTCTACAATCAGATGCAGTGCTTCTGACTTCTGCATGGCATGGACCGTACAAAACTTTTCTGCTAACAATTCTTCCGTTTTTCTTAATGCCTCTTTTGAAACATCCAAAAGTACCTCTAATTTACGATCCGGGTTTCCTCCTACCACGCCAAGGACTGCAGCCGCATCCACTCCCCGTAGCTTTCCGCCATTTGGAATATAGACTCCTTTGGCATTCTTAATCAGATTCCCACTGGCGTATACATCCAGATGCTTTGGCATGCATCCCAATGTTTTGCGGGCAATTGCTGCTGTATAAGCAATTGCAATGGGTTCCGTACATCCCCCCGCCGGTATAAGTTCTTCTTTTAATATGGCTAAATAGTTTTGGTATTCGTTCCTGTCCATCTTCAACCTCTTATCTGCATTTCTCATAATCCATTCAATATTTAATAAGATTTTCTTCGAATCAGTTCCATAGGCAGCCGAACTGTTCTATATGGAGCAATGTTTCTCTCCTCCTCCTGTCTGTCGCTCTCCTCCATTCTCTCTAAAAGCTTCCTTGCCGCCATCTGGCCCATATCAAACAGTGGATGACGCATGGTTGTAAGGGGTGGGTTCGTAATCTCTGCCCATTCAGAATCTCCATAGCTTACAAGGGCAATTTCTTCCGGAATGCGTGCTCCACATCTTGTAAGAAATGTTAAGCAGCCTACCGTCATTGTTGGGGACAGGGAGAGGATTGCCGTCACCCTTTTGTCCTGGACAAAATATTCTGCCGCCTCGTAGCCGCCCTGTTTTGTAGAATTTCCTTTTCGTACAAACTCTGATTCAAAAGGAATTCCATGATCTTCTAATGCCCTTCGATATCCCTGCACACGTTCTTCCAGAGCCGAAACCCCTTCTGTTCCATTGATAACTCCAATATTTCGATGGCCCTCCTCTATCATCTGGCTTATAACCATATAGGTAGCCTGTTCATTATTTCCCAAAAACATATCCCGCTGGCAGTTATCCGCCATACGGTCAATGAACACAATGGGATACTGCCTTGACATATGCTCCAGATAACTGTGATCTCCCGGAGCAGGAAACATCAGGAGGCCATCAATCTGTTGAAAGTTAAAGTTGTCTATCTGTTCTTTCTCAATCTCTAGTTTTTCGTGAGAGCATCCCAGCACAACCTGGTATCCATTTTCTTTCAGTACCTGCTCCACCGCATCCAGAATATCCACGGAAAAAATGGAAGAGATGGAGGGTACCAATAATCCGATACGTTTTGACTTACGGCTTCTAAGGCCGCTGGCACTGACACTGGGGACATATCCCATCTCTTTGATTGTTGTTAATACCCGATCCTTTGTCTCTCTTGAAACAAAACGCGTTCCATTCAACACATGAGAAACCGTGGCTGTAGATACCTTTGCCGCTGCTGCCACGTCTTTAATTGTAATAGACATAAACTTCCCCTCACATCTCTACAGATACCTATTACTCTAAATCGTAAACGAATGCGTAAACGGTTACGTATTCGTTTAAATTATAGTAACAAAATATATTTCAATTGTCTATAGCAAAAATGCACAAACTGCAAGATGCCTTTTTGTGCATTTTTCAAAATTTCATATTCCATTATTCCTGCGAAGCTTTCCCAATAATTCTAAAAAATACTCCGGAAGCGGTGCTTCCACCTCCAAATACTTCCCGGTAGATGGATGGATAACTCCTAAAACCATAGCGTGAAGTGCCTGGCCCTGAAGAGAAAACAGCGATTTTCCTCTTCCATAAATCTCATCTCCAAGAAGCGGATGTCCGATACTGGCCATATGCACCCGGATCTGGTGGGTTCGTCCGGTCTCGAGCTGACATTCAATATACGTAAAACGCCCCAAACGCTCTAATACCCGATAATGGGTAACGGCCCTCTTCCCTCCCTTGGAAACCACTGCCATTCTCTTTCTGTCTGTTGGATGTCTCCCTATGGCAGCATCTATCGTTCCTTCCTCCTCTTTCAGATTGCCCCATACAATCGCCCGATAACGCCGGGTAATGGAATGCTCCTTTAGCTGCCTGGCAATCTGATTATGGGCCTGATCATTCTTGCACACAATGATAACACCTGTGGTATCCTTATCAATTCGATGGACAATTCCCGGACGTATGACTCCGTTAATTCCGGACAATTCTCCCTGACAATGATATAGGAGCCCGTTTACCAAGGTTCCTGTAGCATGACCCGCTGAAGGATGCACCACCATATCCTTTGGCTTATTTATAAAAATCACATCAGCGTCTTCATATAGAATATCCAGGAGCAGATCTTCCGCCTGAATCTCCGGCTCTGCGGCAGAAGGCAGTTTCAGTTCAATCACATCCCCTGCTGCCACCTTATAATTTGCCTTTACCGGATTTCCGGAAATAAGCACCCTTTTGTCCTTAATAAGCTTTTGCACATAAGATCGGGAAAGTTCGGGCATCTGCTCTGACAAATATCGATCAATCCGGATTCCTCCTGGTTCTTCTACTTCAAATCTTCTCTTCTGCTCCATCATCCGCCTCATTCTTCTGATTTTTCCCAAAGAGAAATCCCAGTTCCTCCTCTTTGTAGTAAAACAGGATCAAAAAAGCCAGAAGTGCAGCTCCCACTGTCACATAGCAGTCTGCCACATTAAATACCGGAAAATCAATAAGCTTAAAATAAAAGAAATCCACCACAAAGGAATTAGCTACCCGATCTATCATGTTTCCAATGGCTCCGGCCACCAAAAGTATGCCAACCAAACGTATGGGGTGAAAGTGCCTGTCCTCCGGCAGACGGTAATAGCAGAATGCCACCAGGCCCAGAATCAAAATCGTGCATACCAAAAATATAGCCCTTTGTCCCTGAAATATTCCGAATGCCGCCCCTCGATTCTCCAGATAATTGAATTCGAACACACCCTCCCACAGCACAAAGGGGTTCTGATCCTTTAAGTGCAGCACTGCCAAATGCTTTGTCCACTGATCCAGAAAAGTAAGCAGGGCAACAGCAAGAAGTCCTGTCAGGTTATATTTCATGTGTTTTTTCATTGCTGCCTCCTAAAATCCTAGATACTGCAAACAGAAGTTCTTCTTCCGTCACAGTTCTGTCCACAAAGGCTTCACCTATTCTGCGAAGCATAACAAATTTAATGCTTCCTGCTTCCATCTTTTTGTCAGAACGGGTCACCTCAACCACGCTTTTAGATTCCAGCCCGTCCGTATAAGTAGGAAGTGAAAAAGCCTCAAGTCCTCTTAAAATTTCATCCAAATATTCTTTCGAAAGGAATCCCCTCTTCAGAGAAATCCACCCTGCGGCTACGATTCCAATTGCCACGCATTCTCCATGGGAAAGTTTAAAATCCTTTAACTTTTCCACCGCATGACCAACCGTATGACCAAAATTCAAAAGAGCCCGTTCTCCCTGTTCTGTAGGATCGGCTTCTACTACAGCACGTTTAATCTTGCAGCTTTCCGCTATCATAGGAAGCAACGCCTCATACTCCCGCTTCTCGATCCTCTCCTGATTCTCAAGAAGCCACTTATAGTATGCTTCACTTCGAATCAGGCCATGCTTCAGAATCTCCGCCATTCCTGAAGTAAACTGTCTCTCTGGCAAAGTCTTTAATACGGAAAGATTCATATATACCAGGCTGGGCATGTGAAAAGCCCCAACCATATTTTTATAACTGTCAAAGTCCACTCCCGTTTTTCCGCCAATGCTGCTGTCCACCTGTGCCAAAAGTGTGGTGGGAATCTGAATAAAACGAATTCCCCTTAAGTAGGTGGCTGCGGTAAAGCCTGTCAAATCTCCAACCACACCGCCTCCCAGGGCGGCCAGGAGATCTTTGCGATCAAAATGTTCCAGAATCAGATGCTCATAAAGCCCTCTCACTGTATCTAAGGTTTTATGCTCTTCTCCTGCCTCTATGGTATAAATGGTTACCTTTTTACAAATTTTGAGAAGTTCATTCTTCACTGCCTTACCATACAGGGGACCCACTTGGCTATCCGTCACAATACAGATTCTTCTCTCACTGACATCCAGGGTCTTTACCTGATCTGGGAGATTCTCAAAACTCTTTTCTATCATAATTGAATAGCAAAATTCTCCGTCCCGTTTCACAGGCAAAACTGCTTCTTTTTTCTCCTCCATGCTGCACCTCTTTATCTTTAAATATATTTTAAAAGGGTTACATAACTTCTTCCTTTTTTTGACTTCCCGCCACTGGACTGAAAACGAAATCTTCCCATCCCCCGAACAGATACCAAATCCCCCTCTTTTGGCTGATACCCATTGGAAGTTACCAGTTTGCCCCCCACAAAAACCTTCCCGCCTTCAATAAGGCCAACAAGACTGCTTCTGGAGGCTCCAAAAGCCAGTGACAGTAAACTGTCCAGACGAAGAGAGGCAATTGTACCCTTAACCTCCTGTACCTTTGGCTCATAGGAGAAATTCTTTATCTCCACATGCTGTGCCATGACAGCCGTATGGC
Organism: uncultured Lachnoclostridium sp.; assembly: GCA_948330435.1. GTDB lineage: Bacteria > Bacillota > Clostridia > Lachnospirales > Lachnospiraceae > Laedolimicola. Next base: position 82,908 of record CAOJBY010000013.1, read on the forward strand.
GAATCCTGGTCAGATTCTCACAGATAAAATCTGCAATCTTTTCCTGGCAAAATAAATGTGCCTGTTCTTCTTCCACCAAAATATCTCCGGTCTTCGTGCGATCCAATCCCAGATTCAATATGGCTCCCAGGTAATCTCTGTGGTTTAAACTCTCTGCAAACTTCTTCCCAAGAGGTGCAATCCGAATACATGCAATGGGATATTCCGGACAAAATAGAAGAGCATCAGGAACAAAGGCTGCCATCTGACGCTCCGCCATTTCATACCCTCCAAAACTCTCAATCGTTAAATAAGAAAACTCTGGTCGGATACCATAAAGTATATTCTGTTCATTCAGATTCAGGAAATCAGTATAAGTCACAATTCCCCTCTGATACGCCATCCGGCCCAAATCCAGAAAGCGCTTTTCCATCTGCTGCTCTTCTCTCGTCATTGTATCAAAACTTACCTTCCATATACGGAAGGAATCTCAATGGAACTGCTTAAAATATCCTGCAAATCACCGGAAATATCTACATTCCTGGGAGTCACTAAAAAGATACTGCCAGATACTTTCTGCAGATTACCCCCGATAGCAAAGCAGGATCCCGAAGTAAAATCAATGATCCGCTGTGCCACGTCCATATCCAGACCTTCAAAATTCAATACCACGGTACGATTACTGAGAAGCGTCTCCGTGATCTCCCTGGAATCATCAAAGCTTGTAGGTTTAATTACGCATACTTCCATACCTTTCCCCTGCTTTCTCGGAGTCTGACGGATGGGAGTTACCTTAGTTCGAACCGGCTCTTCCTCATCAAAATCGTCATAGTTCTCTTCTTTCTTACGTCGAAAGGAACTTCTCTTCTCCGGCTTTTCTTCCTCGTAGTCATCATCGAAATCATCGTAGTCGTCATAGTCATCGTAGTCATCATCTCCACCCAGCTTCATGACGTCCAGAAATTTATCGATTACACTCATTCTACTATCTCCAATCTACCTATAATTACGTTCACCGAAGATCCCTGTGCCAACGCGGACCATGGTAGCGCCTTCCTCAATTGCAACTTCATAATCTCCTGTCATTCCCATTGACAGGACATTCATATTTACATTATCAATGTTTTTTATTTTTATGTCAACACATAATTTCTTTAAATTGGAAAAATGTGTACGATTTTCCTCCGGATCCTCCACATATGGGGCAATTGTCATCAATCCCTGGACAGAAATAGCCGGAAGCTTTGCTATCTCCCGTATTAAGCCTTCCGTTTCTTCAGGGGAGACACCAAATTTACTCTCTTCCCCTGCCACGTTAACCTCTATGAGTATAGGAACCCTGCACTGCCTTTTTACAGCCTCCCCACTGATGGCCTCTGCCAGCCGCAGTGAGTCTACCGAATGAATCAAACAAGCTTTGTCTACCACGTACTTTACCTTATTACGCTGAAGATGCCCAATCAGATGCCATCGGATATCTTTCGGCAATTGTTCATATTTCTCACAGAGTTCCTGTGCCTTATTTTCTCCAAAATCCCTGGTTCCTCCCGGCAGCAGTTCCTCTATCATAGAAACAGGCTTTGTCTTACTGACCGCAATCAGAGTTACTTCATCTCTTTTTCGTCCTGCACGCTCACAAGCTGCACATACTCGCTTTTCTACCTCCGCAAGGTTCTCAACTACCATAATTAATACTCCTTAATCATAAATAACTTCATCCTCATTCACCGTATCCGCATTCAATACAATGTGATCATAAACCGACAAGCCATAGCTTGTCCCCTCTTTTACAATACAGTATTCCTCATTTTCATAAAGTACCTGTATCTGGCGAAATACAGTATAGCCTTTGTTAATATTATAAACACCTTTTAACTTCTCTGTCTGACCCACCTGATAGAATTCGGCAGAATCCGTCCGAATCAGCAGATCTCCTGAAGTTAACAACTTCTCGGAGGTACTGAAGTTCTCCTCCTCCGGATCTACATAGGCATATTCATCATCCTGATAATAAATCGTACAATTTACAAACCTGGCCTCCGTGCCTCCATCCTCGCCTACAGTCTGCTTCATAAAACCCATATTGTTGTCGGTACCGGAAGTAGTGACATAATTCTTATCAATTACAAAAAAATCCTTTTCCGTTACTGCTGTCTTGGGAATCTTAAGGCCGGTAGTCTCATCTCTCAGAACCTCAAAAGTAAGAAAACGGTCATTGGCATAGCGGATCATGGAATTTATAAATTCCAACACTCCATAGGCTGTGCCTTCCCGATATTCTACTGTCACAGATGGCCACAGACGCTCCTTGTCTTTATCCATTTGGATCTCAATGTAGGTGGTGTTCTGTACGATTGTTCCATCCTCTTTTACAGACTGATTTTCCTTTATCTTGTCCAGCAAGTAGGTCTCCATCTCTTCATCCAGAGGAAATATCAGCCTCCAGGACTCTTCGGTAATCAACTTGTATACGGGTTCTCCCTGGCCTACCAGTTCCTCGGTACGCAGGTTCGTCCTCTCATAGGCTTCCTCATCAAACCAGGCACTACTTAAGGAATCCAGGGTTGCTCCCTCAAAGCCATCTATATAATACTCCACTACACCGGCTGTTCCTGCGTTATAACGGGTGAAAATGCCTCCTCCATCCTCTGCGGCACTATCCAGCTGTGCTATCATATTCTGATTCATCAAATCCAGAATTGAGGCATCAAGACCTGACTTGAAGTCATAAACTTCGGAAAAATTCATGTCTGAAGCATTGCTCATATAAGTAGTAATCTCTCCCCGAAGCTGATTGTAATCCTCATTGCTCAAGTTCAGTTCCTGAATATTTTCTTTCATGGCCTGAGCCATTCTCCCACTCTCATCTACTGTATATACTGCAGAATTTACAGAAACTTTTTCTCCCTCTCTGGCATAATAGCTGACATATCCGGGCTTTTCCGATGAAAAAATCTGCTCTGTTCGAAGGGCTATTCCCGTGTAATGATAGTCTGTAGCAAGGTTCCCGGCAATTACTTCATAGCCCGAAATATGTGTGGAAGTAAAAAACATGTATACACAGACTATCAGATAAACTGCAATAAACCCAAAAAATATAACGCCAATATTGAAAGGGCGCCGGTATTTGATAATCTTTTTATTTTTTTTTCTGGAATCAGCCAAATACAACTCCTCCTGCCAGACGCTCTTTCGACTAAGGGGCTGTCAAAGTCAGACAGCCCCCTCTTTATGTACAACTATATGGTATCCTAACAGGAAATGAGTACCTGTTCTTTTGCAAAATCCGGTAAATCCTTTTCCTCTACGGAAACGCTGATGCACAAATCCACCTTGAACTGCTCACTAATCTGATTAAGCTGTGTCAGAGTGTCCGACAAGTCCTTTCCCTCCAGATGTGCAATCTTCAAAAAGCTGTCCAGATACATCTGCTCCAAATCATAATCCTGAGAAATGATTCCACAGATAAAGCCGATGAATTCGTCACTGTTCTTTAAGGGATAGTCTTTTACATTAATAAGACGAACCTTGTTGTTCAGCTCATGCATATGTTTGGTGCTCTTATCCAGATATACAATATTTCCCGATGCGGTCTTAATCTGATTGTTCACTCTATCCAGTAAATGCTTTGTTTTTCCGTCTCCTTTATTTCCAATAATTAATTGTACCATTGCCTCGTCCTCCTTAGGGTTCCTTTTCATTAATATTCTGGAACAGCCGGGGCTGTCCTGATTCTTATATGCTAATATTATAGTCTATCGCCACAAAAAAGACAACCTCTTTCTTTTTGCACTGCTCATTGACTACACGTAAAGTTCTCGCCACTCCAGGTCCCCCCGGTCCAAAGCCTTGATTAGTAACTCCGCTGTAGCCAGATTGGTGGCCATGGGAATATTGTAAGTGTCACAGAGGCGAATCACGTTGTTTACATCCGGCTCATGCTTCTTTGGCTCGGACGGATCCCGCAGGAAAATCAACAGGTCTATCTGATTGTGCTCGATCTGTGCCGCAAGCTGCTGCTCTCCCCCAAGATGGCCTGCCAGATACTTGTGCACACTCAAATTAGTTACTTCTACAATAAGTCTTCCGGTTGTTCCGGTGGCATACAGGTTATGTTTACATAAAATTCCCCTGTACGCAATGCAGAAATTCTGCATCAATTTCTTTTTTGCATCATGTGCAATCAATCCAATGTTCATATGAACACCCCCAAGTTAATATTTTTTCGGCTGTAAACCGACATTTAAAACAAAACCTATGGCCAGGAACAAAGTCACCAGGGAAGTAAGCCCATAACTGACAAAGGGCAGTGGAATACCTGTGTTGGGCATGATTCCCGTAGCCACACAGATATTGACAAAACTCTGGAACCCGATATAACCTGCCACCCCACAGCAGATGATCGTTCCTGAAAAATCTCTGGACCTTTTTCCTATCCATATACATTCTATCACAATTAACGCCAATAGTAAAATAATTGTTGCACAACCGATAAATCCGAGTTCCTCTCCCGTTACCGCAAAGATAAAATCCGTCTGAGGCTCTGCAATAAAGCTTCCATTCTTAACCGAGGAAACAGAATTGTTATTGAGCCCTTTTCCCACCAGTTGACCAGAGCCGATGGCTATAATGGAATTCTGCTGCTGATAAGCATCATCCGCATACTTTGCCGGATCCAGCCATGCCATAATACGACGGAACGCATAGCCTTCCAGTATCTCCTGATCCGGCTGGAGAATCAGACTGATAAACACAATCACGGAGGGGACTCCCACTGCAATAGCTGCCCCGATAATCTTATAACTTAATCCGGCAATAAACAGCATTACCAGAAAAATCACCACAATGGAAATCGTTGTGGAAAGATCCGGCTGCTTTACAACAAAGATAACCGGAATTCCAAACAGCACAGCAGAAAACATCAGAATCTTCCAGGTATTCAGCTGCTCTTTGTATTTCTCAAAAAATCTGGCAAAAAACAGGATCAGAAGCAGCTTGGACAGCTCTGAGGGCTGAAACTGAAAACCACCGATGTTCAGCCACCGGTATGCCCCACTCCTCCATACACCGAAAAGGCGTATGTTGACAAAAGGAATCTGCACCATGGACAGCAACAACAGATTAAACACATAGATTAACCAATAAAACTTCAAAATCCAGGTATAGTCCAACATGGAAACCACAAGCATGGCAACCGTCCCCAAAGCCAGTCCCATAATCTGTGTACTTTGTACGGACTTCCTTGCACTTCCGATTACCATAATGCCAATGATGCTGATCGCATACACATAAAATACAAGTCTGAATCTGTAATCCCTCAGCCGATACTGTTTAAACATAATACTCCTTTAGCCGTTTACCTGTTACCGATGTTCCAGTCCGTGCTTCATATCCTTAATGGGAATATTGGCACACAAAGCCGGAACATGACCGTTCTGCCCGTCAGATTCTGTCTGGGTAATCTGAATATCCAGGCCCTCGCAGTCTATCTCCATATATTTGGAAATCACTTTAATAATATCATTTTTAATCAATTCCATAATCTCAGGGGAACAATTGGCCCGATCTGAAATCAACAGCAGCTTCAGACGGTCTTTCGCTACATCACCTGAACTTTTCTTCCGAAAAAAATCCATTAAAGCCATTCTTTTTTCCCCCTTTGATTATTTAAACAGCTTTGCAACCTTTGCAAAGAACCCATTATTGACCTCCATATTCATCAGGGGAACCTCCTCGCCCAGAACACGCTTACAGATGTTCATATACGCAGTGCCTGCCATAGAAGAATCACCGGCCAAAGGTTCTCCCTGATTGGTAGCAATCACGATGCTCTCATCATCCGGAACCGCACCGATCAGATCAATGGCCAGAATATCAATCACATCTTCGATAGACATCATATCGCCCCGTTTCACCATATCCATACGCAGACGATTGACAATCAAATCAATCTTATGAATCTCATTGGCCTCCAAAAGCCCAATGATACGGTCTGCGTCCCGAATAGCGGAAACCTCCGGAGTTGTTACAATAACGGCTCTGTCCGCAGCGGCTATGGCATTCTTAAAGCCCTGCTCAATTCCTGCCGGGCAATCCAGCAGTATGTAATCAAACTCACCCTTAAGCTCTTCGATAAGCTTCACCATCTGTTCCGGATTCACTGCAGTCTTATCTCTTGTCTGTGCCGAAGGTAAAAGGGCCAGATTCGGATACCGCTTGTCCTTAATCAATGCCTGCTTAATCCGGCAGTTTCCTTCCACCACATCTACCAGATTATATACGATCCGGTTTTCCAGTCCCATGACCACATCCAGATTCCGAAGTCCGATATCCGTGTCAATCATGACCACATTCTTACCAAGCTTTGCAAGACCCGTACCAATATTCGCCGTAGAAGTGGTTTTTCCCACGCCGCCTTTTCCGGATGTAATTACAATTACCTCACTCATACAATTTCTTCCTCCAACTTTCAGATTATTGTTGTTCGCTTACGGCTTTTTGCCAAGTAGCTATATATTTATGTCATTTAAAACCTCTTTTGTAATAGGTTCTATATAAATATTTCCATCCTCCACATATGCGATCTTCGGCGTATCCTCTGTCTTCTTCTTTTTTTTCTTTGCAGGGGCACCGTCCGAGCATCTGGCAATCACATCTCCAATCCGAATCTGCATTGGCTCCATAGACAGGGCCGCCACAAAAGCCGACTCATTGCCTGCAGCCCCCACAAAGATATTTCCTTTCAGAGTTCCCAGCACAATCACATTCCCTTTGGAAATAACTCTGGCACCCGGATTCACATCCCCTAGAATAATCACGCTGGTCTCAGACTCCAGCACCTGACCGGATCGCAAGGTTCCTTTGTAAAAGCGACCGTCCTGAAGATTCATCAGATCTGATGGCTTCTCCTCTCTCTCCTCAAGAGCTTTCTGCATCTTAGTCTCCAAATCTTCATTCTCATCTATAATGCTGACAATCTGAATCTGGCAATTGGTTGTAATAACCTCTACCAATTCCATTTCCTCCACAAGAGACAGCTTCCTTCCCTGAAAGCAGACTGCCATCTGGGCTTCCCCGAAAAATTTTGCGGAATACTGAAACTTCTCCCCCACCTTTTCCTTTAACTCTTCTAAGGAAAGCTGTGCATCCAGAATCACAATCAGTCCATATTTATTGCTTTTTATGATCACCGGTTGGTTCGCCATTGTCTTCTCTCCTAATCTGAAATATTTTCTCCGGTTCCCTCGGCAGCCGTTCCGTCTATCAATTCCTCTTTATCCTCCAGATCAAAGTAATACTTTAAAATATCAGCCCCCAGTTCAGCTGCATTTCCTGAGGTATATCCATTGGCAATCCGGACTGCCATGGCAATCTCAGGCTGCTCAAAAGGAGCATAACTCACAAACAAAGCGTGGTTAGGATGACTCTTACTCTGCTGGGCTGTACCGGTCTTGGCCGCTATGGAAATCCCAAGGCTGTTTAAAGAAGCGGTCTTCTCCGCCACCATACGCATGCCGCTCTGCACGGCATCCCAGCTGCTGTCGGATATCTCCACCCGATTCAAAAGTTCCGGCTCGTATTCCCGAATGAGGGTTCCGTCCGTAGACTCCAGCTTGTCCAAAAGGGTAATATTATAGCAATCTCCCCGATTGGCCAGAGTCGCAACATACCGGGCAATATGAGATACGGAATAACTATGAGTTCCCTGTCCGATGGAGGAACGTACCGGGTCCAGATCCGAAATCTCTGGCTCATATTCCGGAATCTCCAGTCCGGACTTTTCCCCCAATCCAAACATTCTGGCATACTTCTCCAGAATGGAAAGTCCCTGATCTGTAGAATAGGTGTTGGTTGTTCTTCCTCCGGACAACCGGTAGCCCACCTCATAAAAATAATAGTTGCAGGAATCCCGAATAGCCGTACTCACATTTTCATCTCCGTGATGCCCACCGTATTGGTTATAGATCCAGCAGGTAGGCGGCCGATCTGTAATATCTGTAAAGATTCCTCTGCCATAGATATTCTCTCCCGGAGTTATGACACCCTCCTCCAGTCCGGCAATGGCCGCTACAGGCTTGAAAGTCGAACCGGGAGCCAGGTTTTCCTGCGTGGCCCGGTTCACAAAGGGGGAAGACAGATCCTGCTGGAGACTGCCAAAATAGGCGGAATCCATCACATTTGTCAAACGGTTATTATCAAAGCTGGGATACGTAACACAGGCCAACGTATCTCCTGTATGAACATCCACAATCACCACTCCCGCACTGCAGGGTTCCAGAGCAAGCTGAGCCGGCGTAATCTCCAGGTTTCGAATCTTATCAATCATAAAACTATAAGGTGTAAGCTGACCGGAATTCAATCTGGAAATTGTTTCCTCATCATATTCTAACACATTCTGCTCATATAATAAAAGACAAATTTCTTTTCCCGGAATAATATTATCCAGAAGCATATATTTATAGAGCATTCTGCCGAACGTATCATCCTCCATGAGATACGCTTCCATATATTCCAGCACAGATTGGTAAATCTCCCCGGAATCCAGATAAGGATTATCCCCGGAAATTTTACTTACATCAATCCAGTTCATAGAGATAGCATACTTTAAATATTCTTGAAGGCTGATCACTTCGTCTGTGGTCCATGCAATATAGGTAGGATCCTTTATGTCAACGGAATCACCCATCAGAACCTGATTTTCTCCCATCAACACATCCGATACCAGATAACTCATGTAATTCATCATTTCTTTCGACAAATCCTTATAGGCTGCAGGATGCTCCCCATTCAATTCTCCAATCAAAGCAGCAATTGCACTCTCCCTCTTGACAAGAAAACGCTGATAAATATCTTTCTCCAGTTCTGATGCATTTTCTGCTGAAAATCTGCCTATATCAAGAATATGATTTTCAATTAATGCATAATATACATCATAGATAGGAATCCGGATTTTATCCGCACTGGCATTAGGCCCTGGCACATACTCCTTTACATTGTCAATCTTACTGATGAGAACGCCTGCCAGCTTCTGTTCAATCAGGTTATAGACAGCTATCTGCAGATCTTTATCAATGGTCAGATAGACATTATTCCCCGGAATCGGCTCCTTGCTCTCTATGATCTCAAGGACACGGCCCACACTGTCCACATACATCCTCTCATAACCCTTGGAACCCTGAAGTTCCGTCTCCATGTACTGTTCAATCCCGGCCTTACCTATGATATCATTCAATTCATAATCAGGGTTTTCCTCCTGTAGCGTGTCCAGTTCATCCTGAGATGCCTTTCCAATGTAACCTATGATGGAAGAAAAGTACTCGCTATCCGGATACACTCTCCGACTGCTCTCCTCCACACCTGCTCCCTGAAGAGTATCCTGATTCTCTAACACCGCCGCCACTGTCTCCTCAGACACATTCACGGCCACTGTAGTTGCCACATACCGCTTATAGCTGTTGGATGCCATGGAAAAGCGGATGGTAGCAATTTTAAGCTGTTCCTCCGGAGAATAGCCGGATATGGTCAGGCCATAGTCCTTCTGCTCTTTTTCCGTGTAGGATGCCTTAATTCCAAACCGTTCCTCACAGAGATACTCCATCACTTCGTCAGCATCCGCAAGTTCTTCCTTGGCCTCCAATTCACTAATTGCAGACTTTCCAAAAACATCGGCTTTCAAACGAAGCAATGCATTTCCCTCCAGGGAAAATTCAAACTTTCCATTCTCATAGATAATTCCCATGTCACTGATGGCCTGATCCCCATTTTTCTCAATAAGCTTGATCAGATGATAGATGGTCTGATTAAGCTGGGCATTCTTTACCTTGTTATTGGGATAAGACCCGTTATCCTGAATGGTTACAGAATAAGAAATCTCACTGTAAGCCAATACATTTCCGTTTCGATCGTAGATGTCGCCCCGTGTACTGGTTAAAGAAAGCTCTCTCTCTGTCATTAAAGAAAAGGTATTCTGATACTCTTCGCCTTTTACAATCTGCAAATAGAAAACCCTCTGGATCAGAATCGCAAACATAGCCATAAATACCACGGTCAGCAAAAAAAGCCTTGACTTTATTAAATTGCATAAAGCATCTCTTAAATCTCTTAACACACTAAAGCTCCTCTGTCTGATTTTCTGTCTGTCCAACCACGGTAGAGGAGGAATAGTAATCCCGAACGGTATCCCCCTTCAAGCGTTCCAGCAGATCATTTAACTTCTGAATAGGCCGATACAATAAAATGGTTATTGCTACCGTATAAATAAGCTCTGGCAAAATAATATGAATAAAGTAATAGCCGAATTCAAATTTGCTACGCATCAGGAACATAAAAAAATAAACACTCAGGCCGTAAACCAGTTCACTTAATGCGATCCAGACCATGGGAAGCTTAATATCCTCATCATAAAAAACCATGTGAACGAGACCACTCCCATATCCAAGAAACATATACAAAAGAGCATAAAATCCCAACAGGCTTCCAAAGAAAATATCCAGCAAAAGGCCGCAAAAGAATCCTATGATAAGTCCCTGTCTTTCCCCCCGCATAAACCCCATGGAGGAGGTAAATATCAAAAGCAAATTCGGAGAAATGGATGCCAGAGCCAGGCTCTGAAACACTGTGCACTGGAGCGTAAAGCTTATGATAATCACCAGTGCAATAACAAGTCTTTGTTTCATATTTCATAAACCTCTATTCGTTTACGGCCTGTTTCAAATCCGTAATCACTAAAACTGTGTGGAGATGTTCAAAATCCACAGCCGGAGTTAAGGTTCCAGACTTAGTCAGGTTATTGGCGTCCATGGAGAGTTCATTTACATATCCAATCAGAATTCCCTCATGGTATCTGTCACTTACATGGGAGGTTACAATCTTCTCCCCTATGGCAATCTGCTCCTCCGGATCCTTAAGCTGTTCAATCCGGATAAATCCCTCATTCATCAACTGCAGATCTCCCTTTACAAAGCAAAGATCCGAGGTGGAAAGAGTTTTAGCACTGATATTGGTCAAATCGTCAATAATGGAACGAACCTGAGCCCAGTTGTCTCCCGCCTTGGTAATAATTCCTACCAGACCGCTGCCGGCAATCACATTCATCCCCTCATCGATTCCGTCCTGCTTCCCTTTATCAATTACGAAAGTATTAAACCAGTTGCCGCCGTCCGTGGCAATAATATTGGCCGCTACCTTGTTAAAATCTCCATAGGACTGATCCAGGGCATACAACTCCTCTAACTGCTCCAGCCGGTATTGATTCTGAATCAACTGACTGTTCTCCATGGTAAGCTGGTCTACCTGAGCCTGAAGCTGCTCATTATGAGCCTGCACTGCGGCCAGATCCTCCAGAGTGTTCTTTTTTTCTCTTGCCCAGCCACCCAGTCCATTCAAGCCCTGCTCAAAGGGTACAAAAATATAACCGGCCACCCTGCCCAGCGTCTGGCCTCCCAGACCTGTACTGTAGGAAAGAAACATCATCACCACGCACAGAGCCGCAAGTACAGCAAATATGTACTTTGTCGGTATTATAAAATGATTTCTTTTCTTCATATTTCACCCGAATCAGTTATAAATCTGTTCCTTTGTGACAAACGCAAGACTTCGGAATTCCTTTTCCTTAATTACACGTTCCAAACCTCTGGCCACACATTCCTCCGGCCTGTCTACGAGGTTCACCCGAATATTGGTAGCCTTTGCAATCAATTCATCCAATCCCTTTAAGCTTGCCACTCCTCCGGTCAGATAGATACCATTACGAATAATATCTACACCAAGCTCCGGAGGAGTTCTCTCCAATATCATCTTAATGGCATCCACAATAGCCTTTAACTGCTCAGAAATGGCTGTTGCCACAAAATCTGCCGTAATCTCCAAAAGGGCCGGAAGTCCAAGGGCCATATTGCGACCGCAGATCTCCCGCTTTGTCTCCAAGTCTCCCGGCATATAGCCCAGTTCATTTTTCAAAATCTCCGCTGTCTTATTACCAATAAAATATCCATACTCCCGGCGGATAGCACTGGATATAGCCTCATCAATCTTATTGCCGCCATTCTTAATCAGCTTGCTTGTTACAGTTCCCCCAAGGGAAAGGATGGAGATCTCCGTGGTATCAGCTCCCACGTCTACCAGCATCACACCTTGAGCCTGGGTAACATCAAGGCCAAGGCCAAGGCCTGCCGCTACCGGCTTGTCAATCAGCTGAATGCTCTTGGATTTTAAGCCGGTTCCCTGTACCAGTGTGGTAAACACACGATCCTGCACGTCTGTAGGCAGAGCTACCAAGAACTCTGCTCCTTTTAGATTTCCCTTTGTATGGCTCTCCAGGAACGCACGCAGGAATTCCTGCATGTAAGTAATACTTGCCACCGTACCAAAGGACATGGGGTAAAGCACTTCAATATTAGCCGGAGCTTTCTCATGCATGTCAAAGGCCTCGTCACCGTAAGCTATCATTCCTTTCTTTTCTTCAATGGCAACCATATTTTTTTCGCAGTAAATGGTATCGGTCTCCCTGCTATAAATTTTAATACTGCTTGTTCCAAAATCACATCCAAAACACTGTGCAGCCATCTTGTCTTCCTCTCCTTCTTCTGTTCCTTTGCTTTAAGCATCTTTTCCCTTCCATGCATTTGGCAGGGCTTTTTGTTCTCTAATGCTGTAGTAACGGCAATCCCCAATGATTACATGATCCACAAGCCCGATACCCAAAAGTTCACCGCTCTGATAGATTCGCTCCGTCATCTTAATATCCTCCTGACTGGGCGTCGGATCCCCGCTTGGATGGTTGTGTACCAGAACCACATATACCGCATGAACCTCCAATGCTTCCAGAAAAATCTCCCTGGGAGATACCAAGGACGCATTTACAGTTCCTTTAAACATCAGCTTTTCCTTTAAAAGCCGATTCCTTGTATCCAAAAACAGCACGATTAGCTGCTCTTGTTCTTCATAACGCAATTCCTCCATAAAATAGTCGGCGATGGTGTCAGGCTTTCCAAAGCAAAGCCGTTCTCCTGCTACCGACTTCGCCATCCGGGAAGCCAGTTCCGCTGCACATTTAAGCTGCACCGCCTTTACTTTCCCTACACCCTTTAGCTTTAAAAGACGCTCCAAGGGAATTCTCCCAAAACCTGATAACCCCTGATAACCTGGCTGATTCAGAATTCTTCCCGCCAGTTCACAGGCTGTCTCCCCAACGGTTCCTGTCCGCAACATCACTGCCAGGAGTTCTGTATCGGAAAGAGTTCCCGCCCCATGGGCCAGACATTTTTCGTAGGGACGTTCTCCCTCATATAATTCTTTCATCGTTGCCTTCATTCGTTTTCCTTTCCGCTCTCCAGGCAGTCAGGTTTCCGAACCGGTCCACATTCTTTATAGCTTTCGGTAAATAATAATCGCAAGCACAACACCGATAATGCTGGCAATAGAAATCTGAATTGTCAGGCCAAAAGTCAACACCAACAGCCCCAGATCCAGAACAACGGGACTCTCCAGCCCAAAACTCTGTCCATAATTCAACCAGCTTAATCCTGATACACGAGCCGTCAGCATTCCGATAAATCCGCCAAGGACAATCCCTGACAGCAGCATAATCAGCAACACCCAGCCATTCTTCGACTTCATAACCCCCTCCATCTTCCGCAGCTTATCCGGGCTTTCTCCCGGCCTAATCCATTTACATAATATTCACTTTCTGTAAACTTGTACCAATTCTCAGTATTAGGTCAACCTATATAATAGCATAAACAAAAACTCTTGTATAGAGAAGAAATCTTAAGTTTTTCTATCCTTTTTCGTCAGCCTTTGACATTTTCAGGCAATGTATATTTTGCGATCACTGCCTCAGCCGTCTTCATCCCATCCATAGCTGCCGAGGTGATGCCTCCAGCATAGCCTGCTCCCTCACCGCAGGGATACAAGCCCTCTATGACACTTTCCATCTCCTGATTTCTGGGAATCTTTACCGGTGAAGAAGTACGGCTCTCCACACCGCTTAAAATAGAATCGCCCCTTGCAAAACCAGTCAAAATCTGCTCACAGCCCAAGATCCCTTCCTCCAAAGATGCAGCTAATTCTTTCGGAAAGATTCCCCTCACATCACCAAAGGTCCAGGCTCCCTTAATTGCAGGCTCCACATTGCCAAGGCTGCGACTTATAACCCCTTTCTGATAATCCTGAAAAAGCTGTACGGGAACGCTTCCCGCACCTGCTCTATATGCCGCCTGCTCAAGCTTTCTCTGAAATTCCATACCGGAAAGCACATCGGTACCGTCAAAATCCTTAGGCCCAACCGTAACCACTATGGCACTATTTGCGTTGCGGCCGTCCCTTGCCTGATAACTCATACCATTGACTGCCAAAGCTTTCTCTTCTGACGATGCATTGACCACATAACCGCCTGGGCACATGCAGAAAGAGTAAACGCCTCGGCCTCCTGAGACCTTTCTGGTTACCTTATAGGCGGCAGCAGGAAGTTCTATTGGATATTCTGCCCCATATTGACTTAAATTAATCATTTCCTGAGGATGTTCCATGCGAACTCCTACGGCAAATGCCTTGGGTTCCATAGGAATCCCCTTTTCTTTCAACATCCGAAAGGTGTCCCGGGCACTATGGCCCAGAGCCAGAATTAAAACCTCTGTTTCCAGTTCATAGGTTACTTCTGTTCCTCCCTGCCTTTTTGCCACCTGGATGCCTTGCACCTGTCCCCCCTTAAGGGTCAGGTCTGTCATCTGGTTTTCAAAACGAATCTCCCCTCCCAATGCTTCAATCTGGCGGCGTATTTTTTCTACGATTCCAATAAGCACATCGGTTCCCAGATGGGGTTTATTCTGCCAGAGTATCTCCTCTGAAGCTCCGGCACCTACAAAAGCTTCCAACACCAGCCTGCTCCTGCCTGCCGTATCCTTTACAAGGGTGTTCAGCTTTCCATCGGAAAAGGTTCCGGCTCCGCCCTCCCCAAACTGCACATTGGACTCTACATCCAGTTGTCCCGTGCTCCAGAAATGCTCTACAGCCTTTTTTCGCTGAAGTGCAGGCTTTCCCCGTTCCAGAATCAAGGGACAATAGCCTGCTTTGGCCAGCATCAGACCGCAGAACAGTCCTGCGGGACCGCTTCCTATGATAACGGGACGATGGTTTAAGGTTGCACTTCCCCGCTGAGGTAATTGATAGGCATGAACGTTGGCCCTGGCTGCTTTGGGATTCTTTGCCCGTTTTAAGACCCGTTCCTCTTCTTTCACCTGTACATCTATGGTATAAACATACTGAACTGGCCTTTTTCTGGCATCTATGGATTGCTTCCGCAACTCATAAGAAAGCAGATTTTCCGGGGAAAGCTTGAGTTCTCTTAGAAGCTTTTGCTTAAGTTCTTCCTTTGTATGGCCCACAGGCAGTTTTACTTGTTGTATACGAATCATAGTTCTTCCAATTCCGCAGTATCGAAACAGATGTGGATACGAATACTGCTGTTGATTATTTTTTAGTTTGAGCACTGTGAACGCCTGCCAGATAACCGCTGGTCCAGGCCCACTGCAGATTGTAGCCGCCGCAGGCCCCATCAATATCCAAAAGCTCTCCGGCAAAATAAAGACCTGGCACCCGTTTGGATTCCATGGTTTTTGACTCTACTTCTCTGGTATCCACACCTCCACAGCAAACTTGTGCCCGGTCAAAGCCATTGCTGGCCGATATCCTCACTTCAAAAGATATACAGGCTGACCGTAACCGTTCACACTCTTCCCTGGTCAGTTCCCCTGCTCTTTTATTGCTCTTTATCTCTGCTCTCTTTAGAAGACAGTCCGCCATACTCTTTGGAAACAGCCCTGTCAAAAGCTGCAGGGCACTTTTATGGGCTCCTGTTTGGATGCGTTTCTCCAGAAAATCAGGAGCATCCTCCTTTTTAAGAAAGGGCAACAGATTTAAAACTGCCCAAACCTCTCTTCGTTCTTCCAGAGCTTTCACTCCATACCGGCTCACCTGAAAGATGGGAATTCCAGACAAACCATATTCCGTGAATTGAACCTCGCCGGTATCCTCTGCCAGAAGTTCTTTTCCGGAAAACAAAGCCACATGGGCCTCCATACGAAGTCCCTTTAATTTGGAAAAAATCAGATCTTCGGATCGCAATTGAACCAAGGCAGGAAGTGGTTTTATGATGGAATGGCCCATGGACTTTGCCAAGCAAAAGCCGCTTCCATCTGAGCCGGTCTGTGGGGCTGCACAGGAACCGGCAGCGAGAATCAAAGCGTCCCCCTCATAGGTCCATCCCGGAGTTTCCACAAAAAAGCGTCCCTTTTCCTCGAAAATCCGTTCCACCCTTGTATTCAGGGCCAGCTTTACTTTCTGCTGCTCCGTCTCCATCCGCAGCACATCCACCACTGCGGATGCCTGATCACTGTAGGGGTAGAGATAGCCTTTTCGATCTCGAATCACAATCCCCAGTTCCTGAAAAAAATCAAGGGTTTCCGAAAGCCCGAAAGCAAAAAGGGCACTCTTTATAAAATCAGGAGAACTTCCCCGATAATGGGACAATGCCTGATCCCGATTGGTTAGATTGCAACGCCCGTTACCTGTCACCAGAATCTTCTTCCCTACCTGCTTATTCTGCTCCAAAAGCGTTACCTTTGCCCCTGCCCTTGCTGCAGAGATAGCTGCCATCAAACCTGCAGCTCCTCCTCCTACAACCAACACGTGTTTCATAATTCTACAATTCCTGCTTCATAAAGCTTCTGCAACGACATCAGAATCCCAAACTTTGCATGCTGCCAGGTCAGCCCGCCCTGGAAGTACACTGCATAGGGCAGCTTAATGGGGCCGTCCGCTGACAGCTCAATGGAAGAACCCTGGACAAAAGCTCCTGCTGCCATAATCACATCACTGTCATATCCGGGCATGGCCCAGGGCTCTGGTGTCACATAACTGTCTACGGGGGCTGCCGCCTGAATTCCCTTACAGAATGCGATCACGCCCTCCGGGGTTCCAAAGGTCACGGCCTGAATAATGTCGTGACGGCTCTCTCTGCCATTTGGTATAACGGGAAAGCCCAGCTTCTCATAAATATTCGCCGCAAAAATGGCTCCTTTCAAAGCACCTCCTACCACGGTAGGTGCCAGGAACAATCCCTGATAAAAGCTGGTCATCACACCCAGGGATGCCCCTACTTCTTTTCCAAGGCCGGGAGAGGTCAGGCGGTAGGCCGCACGCTCCACATATTCCTCTTTCCCTGCAATATAACCGCCGATAGGTGCCAGACCGCCGCCGGGATTCTTGATGAGGGAGCCTACACAAAGATCCGCCCCTACATCCGTAGGCTCGATCCGTTCCACGAATTCCCCATAGCAGTTATCCACCATACAGATGACATCCGGTTTTCGCTCTTTGATAAAGGAAATAAGCTCCCCGATTCGTTTTACAGAAAGGGTGGGCCTGGTCTGGTAACCCTTGGAACGCTGTATCGTCACCAGACGGGTCCTCTCATTTAACGCCTTTTCAATGGCCGGATAGTCAAAGCTTCCATCCTCCATAAGATCCACCTGACGATAAGTGACACCGTATTCCGCCAGGGAACCGATGGAGGGACGGATTCCGATGACTTCCTCCAGAGTATCGTAGGGCTTGCCCACAGGAGAAAGCAACTCATCCCCCGGCCTTAAGTTACCGGAAAGAGCCACTGCCAAAGCATGGGTACCGCAGGCAATCTGGGGACGTACCAGGGCCGCTTCCGTATGAAATACATCCGCATATACATCCTCCAGCTTGTCCCGGCCCAGATCGTTGTAGCCATAGCCGCTGGTAGCTGCAAAGCAGGCTGCTTCCACACGGTTTTTCTGCATGGCATGGAGAACTTTCATCTGATTATACTCTACATTTTCTTCTATGGCATCAAAGCGTTTCTTTAATTCCGCCTCCACCTGGGAGCCAAAGGATAAAACTCTTTCGCTAATTCCCATTTCTTTATAAAGACTTGCTGTTTCTTTCATTGGGTACGCTCCATTCTATTGTTTCATTGTATAGTCAAAATCTTTGCAAAGCCTGCCACTAACCTTCTGACAGCCTTTTTAGGAAATAATTTCTCTTTCTTTTAAAACATTCAGAATATAATTAAGGATGTCTTCCTCTCTATCCTGAAAATCTGGCTTATTTAACCAGATGACATCCCTCTCCCGGCGAAACCAGGTAAGCTGACGCTTAGCAAAATGTCTCGTGTCACGCTTCAGAATCCGAACCGCCTCCGAAAAACTGATTTCTCCATCCAGATAGGTAAGCATTTCTTTATAGCCCAGCCCCTGCATGGATACCATTCCCCGGTTTAAGCCCCTGGCTTTCAGAGCCTGTACCTCTTTAAGCAGTCCCTCCTCAATCATCCCATCCACTCTGTCATCAATTCGTTTATAAATCTGCTCCCTCTCGTGATTCAGGACAAAATAGGCTGCATTGTAAGGACTTTCTTTCTGCTGCTGAACCTCATTGTGATCCGAGATTCGCTTTCCGGTCAAGCGATAATATTCCAGGGCACGGATGACCCGTTTTCTATTATTGGGGTGAATCTGCTCTGCGGACTTTGGATCTGCTTCCTTTAATAACTGGTGAAGTGCCTCTGCTCCTTTCTCTGTGGCAAAGGCTTCTAACTCTGCCCGAAGCTCTGCATTTTCTTCATTTTCCGTAAAATCAATATCATAGAGAAGTGCCTGAATGTAAAAGCCGGTTCCTCCGACCACAATGGGAATCCGATTTCTCTCATAAATCTTTTCCATGGCTTCCTTTGCCAGACTTTGAAAACGGACAACATGGAAGTCATCTGTCGGATCCAGAATATCAATCAAGTGATGCGGAACCCCCTCCATCTCTTCCGGCCGTATTTTCGCCGAACCTATGTCCATATGGCGGTAGACCTGCATGGAGTCTGCGGATATAATTTCTCCGTCGATGGCCTTTGCCAGAGCAATGGAAAGCTTTGTTTTCCCTACGGCCGTGGGACCGGTTAGAATTACCAATGGCTGCTTCATGGTGTTCTCCTGCTTTTCTGTAACATCTGCTTTATTATAGTGAATGCTGTTGGGATTTGCAAGAGAAAGAAGTAGAAACATTTCAGACGGGCAGCGGCAGCGTGTGGGCAGGCTTTTCCATATCCCCAGCAATAAGGAATCCTCCCGCCTTGCGGGTCCCTCCTTATCACAACGGTTCGGACGGTACACGAACACGCCGTCTGTTTCTGACGGACATTATCCTGGAATCTTTGAAGAAATTATATATTTTTTGAGATAATCTCCGTCCAAATCAGACAGCATGTTCGTGAACAGCCGGACACCTGATATTGGAAAAGCCTGCCCACACGCTGCCGCTGCCCGTCTGAAATGTTGCAAAATTTATCGTGTAAAATTTATGGAAAGTTTGCTTGACATTTTGCTTCAGGCGTTGTATTTTAATAATGTAAAGTATACTTTCCATCAGGAGGATTTGTTTTGAAAAACCGTTTGGAAGAAATCCGAAAGGAACGAGGTATTACCCAGGAGGAGCTGGCCGCCATCCTGGAGGTATCCAGGCAGACCATCGGCTCGTTGGAAAATGGGCGGTATAATCCGTCGATTCTTCTGGCCTTTAAGATCGCCCGGTACTTTCAGATGCCGATTGAAGAAATATTTATATATGAAGAAACAGCAATATCCTGACAGTGCCAGAACAATTTATGGACACCTGCTTTTGTGGACGGAAATTGTTCTAGATAAGTGGTGCTGGAAAGGATATTGCGAAACTGGAATCAGTAATATCCCGGAAATTGATTTAGTCTAAGGCGTACTTTGGGGGATATTACGGGACTGGAATAGTCCAGCTAAGAAATGTCAAGTATTTTTGACTAAATTTTCTGCTGGACGGTAAAGTCGCAAATATGCACGAGAGGAACTTTCATGAGTGCCCTTTCGAATGAAAGTTTCTCTCATTACATGTGCATCGAAGTGACTTTGCCCTTTAGTACCGTTGCGTAGCAACTTTAAATCAGTAATATCCCGCGAAGTGCACAAATCGATTTACGGACACATGCACTTGTGGCCGGAAATTGATTTAGTCTAAGGTGTACTTTGGGGGATATTACGGGACTGGAATAGGAGGATAAGACATGAATCAAAAAAAGAAAAAGACCTTACTGATCCTTGGCATCATAGCCAGCTTAATTTTGCAATTTATCGGAATCTTCTTAGGTTCGGAGGATCGGCGTATTGTAAGCGGTATCTGCCTTACAATTTATGTCCTGCTCTACACCTTATGTATCAACAAATTGTCCCGTATGTCCCGAAAAGCGGAGTTTCCCGAAGCAGTCCGCCAGGAGGAGATTGAATTTCACGATGAACGCAATACCCAGATCCGCAACCGTGCCAAAGCCAGAACAAGCGACATCACCCGCTGGGTGATCATAGCACTTGTCTGGGTGAACTATATGGTACGGGGAGCCTGGTGGATGACGCTGGCCCTTTCCGGAGTATTTCTACTGATGTATATACTGGACTTTTGCTATACGGAGAAGTATCAGAATGAGATGTAGTCAAATACCCGGCAGCAAACTGCGGGAATAAACATGAAACAAATGCCCTACAAAGGATCCTCTCTCAAAACGCAGCCGTTCAGACGGGGTACGGCAAAACCGGATATCGGAAATGGCCAAGAACCGGTTTTGCCGTACCCCGTCTGAACTTCACGACACCCCCCACAGACACCCATCCTCCATTTCATAAACCTTATCGCACAAAAGCTCCATATCCTCCTTATGATGGCTTGCCAGCAAAATGGTAACGCCCTCCCCTCTCAGCTTCAGAAAAAGCTCCCGGATCTCCTCCGCCCCCTGCCGATCCAGGCCGTTCATAGGCTCATCCAGAATCAGCAGCTTCGGCTCCTCCATAATGGCCTGTGCAATGCCAAGCCGCTGCCGCATCCCCAGGGAATATTTCTTCACCTTTTTCCTGCTGTCCGGATCAAGCCCCACCTTTTCCATGCTTCGGCGGATTTCCTCTTTCCCAATCCGCTTTTTAATCCCGGCAAGATACTCCAGATTTTTGTAACCGCTAAATCCCCCCAGAAATCCCGGCGTCTCTATGATAATCCCCACATCCTCGGCAAAATCTCTGTCCTTACCGATCTCTTTCCCATTTACAAAAATTCTGCCTGTGGTGGGCTTTAAAAAGCCAATGAGCATCTTAAAAAGCACCGTTTTGCCGGAACCGTTTCTCCCGGCTATCCCGTAGATCCGCCCCGGCTCCAGGGACAGCGACACCTCCCGAACCACCGTTTCATCCCCGAACCTTTTGCTTACATTCTTAATCTCAGCAATATACTCCATCTTATCCCACTCCTTATTACTTGGTCATAATAGTCTCGTCATAGCCCCACTACGCCTGCGTTTTTTGACTTGCACACTCGAAAAAACATTCGACATAATTGGTCCAGTTATTTATCGACCGTTATACTCGCTATCCACATTATCTGTGCATCTGTGAAGCTAATATTTGTTTCAGCCCCTGCTTCCCCTCTCCGCCAGCACCGTCCCCATTTTCCAAATCACCAGAAGCATCGTCCCCTCCAAAACAAGCACCGCCGCCGGAGAAAATCCATCCGCCGCCCTCACTCTGCTGCTCTGCACATACATGCCCCAGGTTCCGAACATATATTTCGAAATCCCCCGAAAGAAAACTCCTGTCACAAAGGTCAGCACCTCCAAAAGAAAGAGAATCGCCGGGGCAAATCTCCCAAATTTCGTGATATCCAAAAGGCCGAAAGCCCCCACCAGCGTCTCCATATGCACCAGCCACAGGATCAGCACAAGTCCCCCATCCATCTCCTCCGGCCAGGGCAAATGCAAAAGCGTATCCGCCCCCTGTATCACACATTCATAGAAAAGGCACGCAGCCGCCCCGCAAAAAAGCAAACCTCCGAACTGTGCATTCCACCAGTGTCTTCTGCTCCCAAAACGCACCTGCTCCAACAAAGCGATCTTCCGCTTTCCGCCCAGAAAAATTCCCGCCGCAAACAGGACAACCGAAAGCCCCAGAAGCCACCGCCCTAAGGGAATCAGCGGGATCCCCCCAAGGCCGGAATCGGCAATTCCCCCAAGATAAGAAAACGTAATACTCTCTCCCCTCATGTTTCTTCCCCGGCCTCCCCCTTAAAATCCACCCGGTCAATCATCAAATTTTCTAAAAATACCAGAACCGCCCCGCAAAGAACAAAAACCAGTACCGGCATTTCCAGATGCACGCCGGATCCGTCCATAAAATTGGCAGGACGGGCATACTCCATGAAGGCGTATTTCCAAAATCCCAGATAAGGCAGCTCATATCCCCCCACATGCACCGCAAAGGTAATCACCATTCCCCAGACGCCCCCAAGGAGCAGGCGAAAGGTATACAGAATCAGCCCCATCAGCACAAGATACAAAAAGAAGCACAAAGCGGTCGCCAGAAAAGCCTGGGGCACATTCATCCGGCCCATCATTTCCTGATGCTGAAAATCGATTCCATACGC
This sequence comes from uncultured Lachnoclostridium sp., assembly GCA_948330435.1. Classification (GTDB taxonomy): domain Bacteria; phylum Bacillota; class Clostridia; order Lachnospirales; family Lachnospiraceae; genus Laedolimicola. The sequence continues at coordinate 105,393 of CAOJBY010000013.1, forward strand.
CGCACTCAAATCCATCTGAAAATCCCGGGACAGCAAATAGACCGGATTGCTCCACATCTTTCCCACATAGCCCCAGGGAGCAGAAGCCGCCGCCATGGACAGGGCTGCCGCCGCCGTGTAAAGGGCTGCCTGCACAAAAATGTACAGCACCATAGCACGGTTCCAGCTCCGCTTATCCGTGCGGCATAAGGAATAAAACGTACTTCCGTTGACAAAGGGAGCGTCCGAGACAATGAGCAGCCATCCCAGTGCCAAGAACAAAATGCTTTTATAGGAATGCTCCACCACAACAAAGGACTCCAGAACATTGACGGGCTGTCCCCTGCTTACGGCATAATCCAGAAAATTCTTAAGCCACCAAAAGGGCACCGCCATTCCCACCAGGAATCCCATAATCACCCTTTTATTGGACCATTCATAATAAAGCAGATTCCTGGTTAAACAACAAATCTTTCTTAGCTCATCCATCTTTAGCTTCTCCCTGCCTTTCGAATCCCGGCATATATCACAGGAATGGTGATTCCGATATAGAACATATCAATCAAAGCCGCCAGGGGATAATCTCCGTTCCCCACATTATCCCCGGTCAGCAGAAAAACCGGATTAAATGGCACATTTCCCACAAACAGCCACAGGGTATCATACAGGATAAACGGAGCCAGAAGCCCCACATAGCGGTTGGGAATCCAGACTGCGAAAGCCAGTCCCACCAAAGCCCACAAGGCCCCGAACAGAAACGCAAGCATCACCTTTCCGGCAAGAATATACCAGTCGCCGTATGCCGCAACGGCGGCAATGATTTTCGTCCCCTCCAAAAGCCCCTTGTCCGCTCCCGCCGGTACCCCGTGAATTCCCCCTGTATACGCAGCCAGACAGGCCAGGGCCGCAGGCAGGGCAATCATCAGTCCGCCGGAACATGCCGTGGTCACAACCCTTACCCGGATCATTTTCCCAAATCCGCTTCTGTGCAGCATCAGTCTCAGATAGCCGTTCCCATATTCCTCACAGAAAACCGTAGCATATGTCAGCGGAGGAAAAACCGCCGCAAAGGGCGAAAATCCGGAAGCGTGAAAAATATTCGCCAGACCGTAGAGATAGCTTCTGCTGCCGTCCAAGGGAGAATCCATAAGAGCCGCCCACAAAAGAACCGCCGACACAAACAGCACCCCCGCCCAAAAGCCCCAGTTCATCACGCTTCGTTTTAAATCCTGATAAAAAAAGCCTTTCAATCTACTGCACCTCTTCCAATTCACCGGTTACTGCGTTCAGATAGATGTTCCATACCGTATCCATTCCATGCTCCCCTGCATAGTCCACATATTCTCCCATATCCGTATGGAGATTCCACATGGGCGTAAGCTCCAGTTCCCCCTCTTTCTTCCTGGGGTAATAAACCAGTTCCACCGTAGAAAAGGAAACATCCTCCCGGCACACAAGACTTCCGTCCTCCAGATAAGTCTCCAGAAGCTTTTTCAGCTTATTCCAGCTTAAAACCGGGGCTTTCTCCCCCTCAGACGCCTTTTCCATACAAAAATTCTCCAAAGAAAGATCGGCAACGCCCTCCGGACAAATCCATGCATTCCCATCCGGATAGACCTCCGTAACCACCATCTGCCCAAAGGAATAAGCCACCGGAACGCCCTCTACGAAGGGCACAAAACGAACCTCATAAAAATAATATCCTCCCCCCTCATGGGCATCCGCTTCATACAGATAAATATCCTCAATCCCCAAAAGAGAAAGCTTCTCTTTAAGCAAGTCCTCCGCATCCTGCAAAGAAAAGGAGGAAAAGCCCGTCCCGGGAGCATCCACATCCAATTCCTGCTCATTCTTCTTCGCCGCCTGGCGGCACTTTTCCTTGAGAGCCGCATCCTCATAGAACACGCCCGTCCTCCCCTTAAGGATCGCTCTGCGGTTCTGGTCCGTCAGGGCCAGATAACTGCCGTCTCCTATGCCCGCCATCTCAAGCATACTGTCGCCCTCTCCAAGTCTCTGATCCAGTTCCCGCTGCCGCTGCTCTTCCGCTTCCTGTTCCTCCAGGAGTCTCTGCGTAATATCCTCCGTCTCTCCCTCCGGCTCCAGAAACCGCTTCAGCGTCTCCCCATCCAGGCTTTCATCCGGCCCCATCACAAGAGCACCTAAAGACTCTGGCACCCGGGGAATCTCCGTCTCCAGTCTCATGCAATTCTCCCCCCGGCCCAAAACCAAAGCCACATTCCCGCCGTCCCCAGCATTTTCCCCCTCATCTTCCCTCAAAATATCCTCCACCCGATCCTCGGATTCCCCCTTTGCCCGAAAAATCTCACTATCCTTTGACACCTCCGGCACCGCCTGACACCCGGCAAGAAGAGCCGCACAAAGAAAAAGCGGTATCATCACTCTTTTTTTCATAATCTTCCACCTCTATTCCAATTCCGTATTTCCCCAAAACAATAACATATCTCTTTGCCAAAAATGCCAAAACAGCGAAATCCGCCCACATTTTTGCCGAAAACCTCCAATAGCCAATATCTTATTATTTTGCAACACCCCCACAACCTACATGTTCAGACAGGCCGCAGCCCAGTGGCAGACAGGCTTTTCCGATATCCAGTGTCCGGC
>CAOJBY010000014.1 GCA_948330435.1 uncultured Lachnoclostridium sp.
ATGAGGCGATGGTACATAAGCTCTCCGAGTTTCAGACGTTGACCGCCAAGGCCGAAACAGTCAACCCCAAGCTGACCGCTCTGAATGTGGAGCTGGCCCAGGTGGAGGACGAGATTGAAAAGCTGCTGAACACCCTGACCGGGGCCAGCGCGGTTTTGATGTCCTACGCCAACGGGAAGATTGAGGAACTGGACGCCCGCCGTCAAGGGCTGATAAAGGAGATTGCCGCACTGAACGCGGAAAGCGTCTCCCCGCAAAAGATCGAGTATTTGTCCTCCCACCTGGGGAATTGGGACAACATCGACTTTGACGACCGGCGGCAGGTGGCCGACATCATTCTCTCCCAGGTCCAAGCCACCGCCGAGCGCGTTTCTTTTGAGTGGAAAATCTGATTTCTTACCCCCAGCGCCTTATTCAATGGTGTGTTTACCATTGTCAAGCGATGCTATATTTACAAAATGTAGAAGAAATTAGATTGAAAGCGATATATGAATGTGATAAACTGATAGCAAAAGATTTTAATTTTATTCATATTTAAGCCCCTAATGGGAATACCTATGAGTATTATAAGAAGAATAGGGGCATTTTATGGATAATACAGCGTATTTCTTTTGCGATATAGATAATTATGAAATGTTATTGAATAAAACAGAAAATGCACAAAGAATGAATTATAGGCGGCAAAAATATAGGATAATAAAGACTGTTATTTTAAATGATGAACACTTTGAAAAATTTAAAAATGATATTTGCGAGGAGAAAGAATTTCTACAAAATAGTACTGCTAAATTAAAATTATCTGAGAAAGGTGAGTATATTTGTTTGGCGGTTGCAAACAAACATAGTGATACTATATTTTTGGTCTGTACATTTCAGTACTCTTATCCGAAATTCGTAGCAATTGTAAGGAGAAACAGTTATGGAGAAAAAATATATTGATATTTTTGCTGGATGTGGGGGCCTCTCTTTAGGATTGTATAATTCGGGGTGGAGAGGTGTATTTGCTATCGAAAAAAATGAAGATGCCTTTACGACACTTAGATATAATTTGATCGAAAGAGCAAGACATTTTGAATGGGTCAGTTGGCTGGAAATGAAGAATCATGATATTAATGAGGTATTAATAGAACATAAAAAAGAATTAGAAAGTTTAAGGGGGAAAATACCTTTAGTAGTTGGTGGTCCTCCTTGCCAGGGCTTTTCTATGGCAGGACAGAGAAATGCTAAAGACAAAAGAAACCAATTGGTAAATTCATATGTAAAATTTGTAGAATTAGTTAGACCAGAATATATTTTTTTTGAAAATGTTCATGGTTTTACTATAGCGTTTAAAGACAAGGATAATGATGATAAGAAAGGGATACCTGCTTCTGTATATATAATTGAGAAATTAAAAAAATTGGGGTATGATTTAAAGGATGAAATTATAGATTTTTCGGAATATGGAGTTCCACAAAAAAGAAAGAGATTTATTTTAGTTGGCTGTTTGAATGGGAATGCAAGTGAATTTTTTTCAATTCTAAAGAATAATAGAAAATTGTTTTTGAAAAAGAAGGAACTAAAAATTAATACGCCAATTTGTGAGACCATAGGAGATTTACTAAAATCAAATGGTGAAATAGAATGTCCGGATTGTGTAAATTTTAAATCTGGATTATATGGAAAACCTTTTAGTGAGTATCAGCGTTTTATTAGAAGTGGGATAGACGATAGGAAGATACCAGATAGCCATAGGTTTTCTAATCATAGAGAACATACGATCACTTTATTTGAAAAAATGTTGAGAGAATGTGACAGGGGAAAGAGATTATCTGGGAAAAAAGATAATATTATTGAATTAAAAAAAAGAGGAGTTACTATTTTGGATGCACAACAGATTTGTAATACAATAACAAGTCACCCAGATGATTATTTGCATTATTTAGAACCCAGGATTATGACAGTTAGAGAATGTGCAAGAATACAAAGCTTTCCTGATTGGTTTGAATTTAAGGGAAGATATACTACTGGAGGACAGGAGAGAAAGCTTGAAGTTCCAAGATACTCACAGGTCGGAAATGCAATTCCTCCATTATTTGCCGAGCAGGTCGGGAATGCATTGATAGAGATGATTGATAGGAGAAAAAATGGATTGGAATTTCAGAGTTAGTACGGGCTTAAAAGACATAATTGGTCGAGAGTTGATTACCAATGAGTTTATTGCTATTTTTGAATTGGTAAAGAATTCATATGATGCAAGAGCTAATAATGTTGTTATAGAATTTAAAAATATATATTCTGAAAATAGTAGAATAATTATCTCAGATGATGGGCTTGGCATGAACGGGCAGGACATTCAAGATAAATGGCTTTTTGTAGCTTATTCGGAAAAGAAAGAAGACAAGCGTAGAGGTACATATAGAGATAATTTTTCTGATAGAGTTTATGCTGGGGCAAAAGGTGTGGGACGCTTCTCTTGTGATCGATTGGGAAGTAATCTCAAATTGTTTTCTCAAAAAAGTGGTGATACGAATGTAAATTATATTGAGGTGGATTGGTCTGAGTTTGAAGTTGATTCTAAAGAAGAATTTATAAATATACCTATTAAACATGGAACTTGTTTAGCCTTACCCAGCGGATTCAAACGTGGAACGACGATAGAAATATTTGGATTGAGGAGTTCATGGAACAGGAATGCTTTACTGGAACTAAAAAAGTCATTATCTAAAATGGTAAATCCTGATGCTGAATTGAGTAAAGATGATCAGTTTAATATATACATTAAGTGTGATGAAGAAGAAGATATAGATCAGGCTGAAAGAAAAAGAATTGAAGAATTAGAAACAAAAATAGATGCAAGCGGCCAAAATATTGTTAATGGGATAGTTATAAATTATGTGTTTGAGACATTAAATATTAAGACAACCCAAATAAAAGTAGAAATTTCAGAAGATGGGGAAAAGATCATTTCATCAATGTATGATAGAGGAACTTTTTTGTTTGAATTAGAACAAAAAAATCCGTTTTCTACTTTGAAAGATATAAAAGTAAAATTGTTTCAGCTTAATCGTGCGGCGAAAATTAATTTTAGAAAAATAATGGGAATTCCGCAAGGTCAGTATGGAACTATTTTTATTTATAAAAATGGTTTTAGAATTATGCCATATGGTGAGCCAGGAGATGATGTGTTTGGAATAGATAAGAGAAAGGCACAAGGCTGGAATAGGAACCTTGGTACACGTGATTTGATGGGTCGCATTGAGATATATGGGAGCAGTGATTATTTGCGGGAAACTACAAGTCGTGATGGTGGGTTTATAAAAACAGCAACATATTTTGAATTGGTTGAATTTTTCATACAATATGCATTGCGACCTCTAGAAAAATATGTAGTGGGATTGATTAATTGGGGAGATCCAGATAAAGAAAGTGGTAAGTCTATTGAACCTGAGGAAATAAAGAATGATATTTTAAATTATATAACCGAGTACGATAAAACGAAATCTTTAATTTCTGTAAATTGTAATCCTGAATTATTTAATATTGTAGGCGAAAAGAGAGAAAAATTTGAAACAAAAGAAATTAGTCAATTAAAACAGCTTGCGAAAGATCTAAAAAGTGAAGATTTACAAAAATTAGTTCAACAGATAGAAAAACATGATCAAAAAATTAAAAAGGAAAAGGCAGAGGTAGAAAAGAAAGCAGAAAAAATTTCGGAAAAATTATCACAAACAGAGCGTGAATTAGAAACAACGCACCGACAAGCACTGTTTTTAAGAAATCTTGCAAATCCAAAATATGAAAATGCGGTAGAATCTCTTCATATGATTAATACATATGCTAAAAGCATAAAAACGAATCTGGATAAAGTAATAAAAGAAATGCGACAATGGGAAGGATCAGAGGAATATAATAAAATTACAAAAAGATTATTTGAAATCATGAAAGCAACACAGAAAATTAGCAGTACATATAATATTGTATGTCATGCGGATTACGATGTAAAAAGGGGAAAAATAGATGACAATATAGTTGATTTTTTGCATGAATATATAGAAGATGCACTTTTCCCAAGAACAGGAGAGATTTTGAATATTGACATACAGAGTGATCATAAAACGCATATATTGAATTTTAATCCCATGGAGTTTGGGATTTTAATCGAAAATCTTGTATATAATTCTTTAAAAGCCAGAGCACATAATATTGTTATTACTGTTTTTGGAATTGATAAAGAAACGATTATTACCTTTTCTGATGATGGGGTGGGATTAAATTCTAATGTTATTCAAGCTGAGAAAATTTTTGAACTAGGCTATACCACAACGAATGGTTCCGGAGTAGGGTTGGCACATGTTAAAAAAATTGTTGAAGATATGGGTGGGAGTGTTTCGGTTGATACAACGGTGAAATCTGGATTCAAGATTGAAATGAGGATATGGCAATGAGTATGAAATTTAATATTTTGTGGTTTGAAGATAATGAAGAGTGGTATGAAACAAACAAGGAAAATATAGAAGAATATTTGGTGAATAAAAATTTTGTCGCTGAATTTAAACGCTATGATAGTGCAAATAAGATTAGCAAAGTAACAGCATTTTCTGAATATGATTTGATTCTTGTGGATTTAAAATTGGATCATAATACAAAAGGCACTAATGCGATACAAACGATACGTAATAAAAATATCTTATCAGATGCATTATTTTATTCTTCAGATGGTGTAGATAAGATTCGAAGTGAGATGGGAACAGATATTTTTGAGGGTGTATATTTTTCATCTAGGGATGATATTCTATTTGAAAACAAAGTGAAAAAATTGATAGACAAAGCTGTTAGAAGAATGGAAGATATCATATCAACAAGAGGAATTTTGGTTGACAGTTTAAGTGAGTTTGATGAAAAATTGCGATTTGTAATTATGAAATTTTACTCATCTTATGTCGATACTGCAAAGGGCAGTGAATTGGATAAATATGTATACGATTTAATTGTTAAGCAATTACATAATAATAAAAAGAAATGTGATTCCTTAAATGATTCAAATTTTTTAGGAAAAGCTTTGGCAAATACCTATTTGATAGATTCCGCAAAATTGGCTCAAATTGTCCAGCATATTTTTAATACATACTATCCAGAACAGAGGTATCGCAAAGATTTTTATAATACATATTTAAAAAAAATTATAATTGAAAGAAATAATTTAGCTCACGCAAAAAAGGAAGTAGGGGGAGATGGGCTGTTTTATTTTGAAAAGAATGAGAAAAGAATTGTGTATGATTCTCAAAAGTGTGCAGAAATACGTTGTAATATAAATCAATTTGATGATGAAATAGAAAAAATGATTGAATTGATTATATAGGAAGAAGATTTTAAGATATAGGACAGCCTAAAAAGGGATTGTCCTATTTATACATAAGAAGTTTTTTGTTTGGAATTAAGAACATATTTTATCAGTTGTGATTTAAACCAGTAATAAGTTTTACTATATTATTAGCAAAAAGGAAAAGCATATGACAATTAAAGATATTTTAAAGCAAAATGAATATGAACATATTTCTCAATTTTCTGAGAATGATAAAAAGTGGATTGACGAGAGAATTCAAGTACGTGTGGATGGGAAACCGGGTGTTGAATGCGTTGTACGGGGAAAAAATAGTGATGGTGATTTTTTCGAATTAACACCAGAAGAAATAGTAAGACAGTATTATGCACATGAGTTATTAGATGAATATGGATATAAAAAAGAGCAGATTGCTTTTGAAGTCCCTGTTGTTTATGCGGGAAAGGAGATTCTGAGAGAAAAAAGAATTGATATTGTTGTATATAATAAAGACGATAAGAATAAGGTTGATCTTGTTATAGAGATTAAACGTCCAGAGATAAAAGATGAAAATGTTACATATGAGGGTGAACATTCTACGCCCTTTCAACAGATGCAATCGTATTGCAGAGCATTACAGCCTAAGCTGGGGGTTATTGCAAATGGAGATAACTTATTAAAATTTTATGATGCACCTAAATTTGATGATGCTCTTGTAATAGATAAAATTCCTTACAATGGTGAAGATATAGAAGAATGGAAAGAAAATCGTCGATTCACTTTAAAACAGCTAATTCAGAATGATCGTCTTCAAACAGAGACACTTAAAGAAATAATTTTAAAAGTTGAACAAAGATTTGGAGCAAATGATTCTAGTGATAAAGCTTTTGAAGAAATATTTAAGCTCATTTTCATAAAATTATATGATGAGATCCTTTCTAGTGATGATGCAGATTGCATTGCATTTGAAAGAAATATATATCATAAGGACTTGAGAGAGATAGATGACGCAGATTTTCGGATAATGGAATTTAGAGCCAAAGACAGTGATTCATTGGATGATATCTTTATGAAACTTACACGTTTGTTTAATGCAGCTAAAAATAAATGGCCAGGTGTTTTTGCAAATGATTCAGTTTTGGACATGCAGAAAGCAACTCTTAAATCATGTGTAAAAGAATTGCAGAATGTAAAACTATTTAATTCTAATCTGGAGGTTGTAGATGATGCGTTTGAACATCTTGTAAATCAGAATCAAAAAGAGGGTATGGGACAATATTTTACACCAAGGTATGTGATTGATATGTGTGTTAAAATGCTAAATCCTAAGCCAGATGAGAAAATGATTGATACTGCAGCCGGTAGTTGTGGATTTCCTATGCATACAATTTTTCATGTGTGGAAACAGTTAAATCCAGATTCATTTAATCTATTTACAACTAGAAGAAGAACCCAGTCGGAGTTGGCCTATGTACAAAACAATGTGTTTGGTATAGATTTTAGTGAAAAAAGTGTACGTGTGGGAAGAATGCTGAATATTATTGCAGGCGACGGACATACAAATGTCATAGAACTAAATACTCTCGATTATCCAAACTGGTCTAAGTCTTATACAAATGATCGAAACTGGACTGCAAAATATAATGAGGGATTTAGCAAATTAGAGCGTTTAAGTACGAATCCCACAGCGGTGAATGATAAGGATAAATATGGTACATTTGATTTCGACGTTCTTATGGCAAATCCTCCTTTTGCAGGTGACTTGGATAATAAAGAGCAACTTGAAAATTATGATTTAGGATATAATGCGAAAGGCAAATTATTGAACAAAGTAGGAAGAGACATACTTTTTATTGAAAGAAATTTAAATTTTCTTAAGCCGGGTGGACGAATGGCGGTTGTGCTTCCGCAAGGACGTTTCAACAATTCAGGAGATAAAATAATACGTGATTATATAGCTGAGAGATGTCGTATTCTCGCTGTTGTTGGTCTTCATGGAAATGTGTTCAAACCACATACTGGAACTAAAACAAGTGTCCTTTTAGTTCAGAAATGGACCGATGAGGAATGTGGCTATCCCAATATTTGTCCCAAACCACAAGTGGATGAAAATGGAAATATTGATTATCCTATCTTTTTTGCAACTATGCAGGAGTGTAGTAAGGATAATTCGGGCGACAAGATTTATGTAACAGAGAATTATGTTACATGGACAAGTTATCAGTATATAACAGAAACTTTTTATATTAGAAAATCTGATGGTCAGCAGGTAACCAAAGAAGAGTATGACTCTGTAAAAAATAAATCTGGTTATAAAACAAAGGTAGTAACAACAAAGAAGGTAAATGAATATAAAACAGCTGATGGCTCAACAAAATTTATTAAGGATTTATTTATCGCTGAACATGGTGAATTAGATTCTCACAGAAAGTGGATACTTAAGAATAGCAAGTTCATTCTTAAAAAGAAAATAGATTCTAATACCTATGTTAAAGAGCTATCAATTCAAGAGTTCCTTAAATTGTCAAGTGGTGATGCAGCATATTATAAAGAGGTATCTCTTCTTGGAGCAAACCAAAATCCTATTATTTCTTTTGAGGAATATAAAGTATTAGATAAGAAAGAACAAAAATATTATCTTGTAGCAGAAGAGGTAGTCGAGAGCATTGAACGGGTAAAAGATACACATGGGCATATTTTTATAAAACATGATCTTTTTAATCATGATCCTGAACTTGCAAATCCTAATCCAAATAATATATACAGTCAAGATGGGATAGCAGAAGCCTTTTCTGAATTTGCTAGAAAAGAAAATTTGAGTTTTTTTCGATAGGCCCATCTGTTAAATCTTTCAATAAAGGCAAGTATGAGACCTTGATGGATGGGCATGAATGTAGTGAAATATGGTTTTCTGAGCTTGAAAGAACAAATAGACTTGATTCAGAGTTTTATAAAAAGAAATCTCTTAAGATTGTAGAATTTCTAAAAAGAATGCAGGCTAAACCACTTACTGATTATGTTGACGTTTCTGATGGCAACCATATGGGAATAAGTAATAAGTTTACTGATAAAGGAATCCCATATTACCGTGGACAGGATATACATAATTTTTTTATCGAGAATGCCAATCCTATCTGCATTGATGAGAATACTTATAATTGTTCTTATATGCATCGTTCCCATATAAAGAAAAATGATATTTTGCTTTCTATAGTGGGAACAATAGGTGAAGTAGCATTAGTTTCAAAAGATCAAAAAGCAACTTGTAATTGCAAGCTTGCAATTTTAAGACCCTTTGATGAAAAAAAAGCAGCATTAATAGCAATTTACCTTAAAACACAATATGGATTTGATCAAATTGATAAGTTTAAACGTGGTGCGGTTCAGATGGGGTATCTTCTTGCAGATATGGATCAGATATTAATTCCTGAATTTTCAACTGATATAGAAGATATGGTAGCAAAGGCTGTTGAAAAGATAAAATTTTTAATCGATCAATCAAATTTACAATATGCCTTAGCTGAGAAATACTTGTTAAAAGAAATCGGTATAGATATGTCTTCTATTACGAATGGGGGTGTATCAAAAAAATGGTTTGTTGAAAGTTTTGGAGCCACAGGAAGATTGGATGCGGAATATTATCAGCCTAAATATGATAATTATGAAAAACAAGTATTAAATTATTCAAGAGGTCATACTACTCCAGGTGCAGAATTTACGCTAATTAAAACAAAATGTACTTATGATAAAAAGGAATATCCATATGTTGAAATTGGAGATATTAATATAGGCAATGGTTCTTTTGAATACAATATTGTTTCGATTGAAAATTTACCAGCCAACGCAAAAATTATGACATGCAAGGGAGATTTGCTAGTATCGACAGTAAGACCTTATAGAGGTGCAGTTACTATATTAGATAAAGATGATTTGCTAGTGAGTGGAGCATTTACTGTTTTGAGGGAAAAAGGCACTTATCCGCCCCAAACATTGCAAATATTATTCAGAACATCTTTATATAAAGATTGGTTACTGAGATTTAATGTAGGGACATCATATCCAGTAATTAAAGATGAGGATGTATTAAATATTCCAATTCCAGTTTTGGATGATGCAATTCATTCTACAATTAAAAACTATGTAGAACAATCGCATCGGCTATTTAATACAGCAAAACAATTGCTGGAATCTTCAAAAAGGGCTGTCGAAATGTCTATTGAACAGGACGAGACAGTTGCTGCTAATTGGTTTAAGAGAAAAATCGAATGTCTTACAGAAATAATATATTAATCAAGTTTGTAATTGAGTATACAAATATAGGGGTGGTTGAATTTTCCACTCCAATCCACTATAATAGAACAAGAAAAAGCAAAAGGACAATCCTTAATATGAAATTACTATTCATATCCCTGGGCTGTGACAAGAACCTGGTAGATTCCGAGCATATGCTTGGCATGTTAGAGGAAAAGGGCTACACGTTTACTGACGAGGAGACAGAAGCAGAGGTCGTCGTAATCAACACCTGCTGCTTTATTAACGATGCCAAGGAAGAAAGCATTAACACCATCTTAGAGATGGCGGAGTACCGAAAGTCCGGTCCTTGCAAGGCCCTTATCGTCACCGGATGCCTGGCAGAACGTTACCGCCAGGAGATCTTAAAAGAGATCGAGGAAGTGGATGCCGTCATCGGCACCACGGCCTATGATGCCCTCCCGGAGATTCTGGAACAGGTATTTCAGGGTAAAAAAGAACTGAAGACAGAGGAACTGAACCGTCTCGTGCGGACAAAAGCAAAGCGTCAGCTTACCACTGGCGGACATTATGCCCATCTAAAGATAGCGGAGGGCTGCGACAAGCACTGCACCTACTGCATCATCCCGAGGATTCGGGGCAGCTATCGAAGTGTCCCCATGGAGCAGCTGCTTGAAGAAGCCAAAGAACTGGCTGAACAGGGAGTAAAAGAGCTGATTCTGGTAGCCCAGGAAACCACCCTCTACGGCATGGATCTCTACGGTGAAAAGCGGCTTCCGAAGCTTCTTAAGGAACTCTGTCAGATTCGGGGACTTCGCTGGATCCGGGTACAATATTGTTATCCCGAGGAAATCACGGAAGAACTGATAAAAGTCTTAAAAGAAGAACCAAAGCTGTGCCATTACCTGGATCTGCCCATCCAGCATGCTTCCGATCGCATCCTGAAGCGGATGGGAAGAAGAACCACCCGTAAGGATCTGGAACAGATCATTGCACGCCTGCGGGAAGCGATTCCGGATATCTGTCTGAGAACCACCCTGATCACCGGATTCCCGGGAGAGACACAGGAAGATCACGAAGAACTGATGGCATTTGTAGACACCTGTGAATTTGACCGTCTCGGCGTATTCACCTACTCCCGGGAAGAAGATACCCCGGCGGCACAGATGCCGGATCAGATTCTGGAGGAAGTAAAGGAAAGCCGTCAGGCGGAGCTGATGGAGTTGCAGCAGGAGATCGCCTTTGACAAAGCGGAGTCTATGGTAGGCCGGGAACTGGAAGTTATGATTGAGGGACAGGTGGCCGGAGAAAACGCCTATATAGGACGCACCTACCGGGATGCCCCGAATGTGGACGGCTACATTTTCATCAATACAGAAGAAACGCTCATAAGCGGCGACTTTGCAAGAGTACGGGTAACCGGAGCCCTGGAATATGATTTGATAGGAGAGCTGATATGAATCTTCCAAACAAACTAACCATACTGCGTGTGATACTGATTCCCTTTTTTGTGGTATTTATGCTGACGGATCTGGGGGGCAGCTATGGAAAATATTATGCATTGGCCATTTTCATCATTGCAAGCCTTACGGATCTGTTAGACGGCAAGATTGCCAGAAAATACAATCTCGTTACCAATTTTGGGAAATTTATGGATCCCCTGGCGGATAAGCTTCTGGTGTGTTCCGCCATGATTTGCCTGGTGGAGATGAAGCGGCTGGCGGCATGGATTGTCATCGTGATCATTGCCCGGGAATTCATCATCAGCGGCTTTCGTCTGGTGGCTTCGGATAATGGGGTGGTAATTGCGGCAAGCTATTGGGGAAAGTTTAAAACAACCTTTCAGATGATTATGATCATTTTGCTGATTCTGGATTTGGGAGGTGTTTTTGCGACAGTGGAGACCATTATCGTATGGATTGCTTTGGGTCTGACCGTCATTTCCCTTGTGGATTATTTAGTGAAAAATAAAGGTGTATTGCTGGAAGGAGATATCTAATATGATCGTAGAACTGATTTCCGTGGGAACCGAGATCTTACTTGGAAACATTGTGAACACCAACGCAGCCTATCTTTCTGAGAAATGTGCCCAGCTTGGCCTTTCCCTCTATTATCAGACAGTCGTTGGCGACAATCCGGAGCGTCTGGAGGAAACCTTAAAGCTGGCCCTTGGCCGAGCCGATGTGGTGATCCTGGGAGGGGGCTTGGGACCAACCCAGGATGACCTGACCAAGGAGATCACGGCAAAGGTTCTGGGAAAGGAACTTAAGGAGGATCCTCACACCCGGGAACTGATCAAGCGGTTTTTCGACACTCGGGGGATTGCTGAGATTACGGAAAATAACTGGAAGCAGGCCCTCGTTCCCGAGGGAGCAATTGTGGTGGACAATGACAACGGCACGGCTCCGGGACTTATTCTGGAGGAAAATGAAAAGATCGTGATCCTGCTGCCGGGACCGCCGGGAGAGATGAAGCCCATGTTCGAAAAGGATATTTTTCCCTATCTGAACAAAAAGCAGCCGGAAATCATTGTTTCGGAGATGGTTAAGATCTGCGGTATGGGAGAGAGCAAGGTGGAGCATATGATTGCCGATCTGATTCAGAATCAGACCAACCCCACCATAGCAACCTATGCAAAGGTTGGAGAGGTTCATCTGCGTCTGACCGCTAAGGCGGCGGATGAGGCTGCAGCGAAGAAGTTGATGAAGCCCGTGATTCGGGAATTAAAGGTACGTTTTGGGGGCTATATTTATACCACCGATGAAATGATGACGTTAGAGGAATCCGTAGTCCAGCTTTTAAAGGAGCAGGGGCTTACCCTGACTACGGTAGAATCCTGTACCGGAGGACTCTTTACCGGACGCCTGGTGAACGTGCAGGGGGCTTCCGAGGTCTTAAAGCAGGGCTTTATTACCTACTCCAACAAGGCAAAACGGAAGCTTATCGGTGTAAAAAAGCTGACTCTGAAAGAATTTGGTGCGGTCAGTGAAAAAACAGCAAAGGAAATGGCAAAGGGGGCGATTCTGACTACCGGATCGGACGTGGCCGTCTCCATCACCGGAATCGCCGGGCCGGATGGGGGAACCAAGGAAAAGCCTGTGGGACTGGTTTATATTGGCGTATCCGTAAAGGGAGAGATGCGTGTGAAAGAATACCATTTTACCGGAAACCGGGCAAAGATTCGGGAGAGTGCCGTGGTGGCGGCTATGACGCTTCTTCGCACCAGCATCCTGGAAACCATCAAATTTTAAAAAGTAACATTTAAGGAGCAAAAAAGGCATGCCGGAACAAAAGCAGACCATACAGATAAAGTATTTTACGGACAAAATAGAAAAACTGACTTATATAGGGGGAAAATCTGACTGGATCGACCTCCGGGCGGCAAAGGACGTGCAGTTAAAAGCAGGAGAATTTCACCTGATTCCCTTGGGTGTTGCCATGGAGCTGCCAAAAGGCTATGAGGCTCATATTGTTCCCAGAAGCAGCACCTTTAAAAACTTTGGAATTATTCAGACCAACCATATGGGTATCATAGACGAGACCTACTGCGGCGACAACGATCAATGGTTTATGCCGGCCTATGCCCTCAGGGACACCCAGATCCATGTAAATGACCGGATCTGCCAGTTTCGGATTATGGAGCATCAGCCGGAACTTTCTTTTGAAGAAGTAAAAGAACTTAAAAGTGCGGACAGAGGCGGACTTGGCAGTACGGGAAAGGCGTGAGAATATGCAGATTATAACCTTTGCGGCAATTGACATTGGTTCCTACGAGGTAGGAATGAAGATTTTTGAACTGGTTCCAAAGAGTGGAATCCGGGAGATTGATTATATACGCCACGGAATTGAATTGGGGCGGGATGCCTATAATAAGGGCAGGATTGGCAATGAACTCTTAGAGGAGCTGTGCAGAATTCTGGAGGATTTCACACGGATCATGAAAGAGTATCAGGTGGATGACTATCGGGCCTGTGCTACCAGTGCCATTCGGGAGACCAGCAACTGCCTGTTGATCCTGGACAAGATTCGGGTACGCACCGGCCTTGACGTAGAGATCTTGAGCAACTCGGAACAGCGTTTTCTTGGCTACAAATCCATTGCATCCAATGAGGAATCCTTTCAGAAGATTATTCAGAAAGGAACGGCTATCGTGGATGTGGGAGGGGGAAGCATACAGATATCCCTCTTTGACAAGGACGCACTGGTTTCCACCCAGAATCTGCGTCTGGGTACCATGCGGATTCGGGAGCGTCTGGCGGAGGTAGAGAGCCGCACCAACCATTTTGGCGATATTATTGAGGAAATGATCAATAATGAGCTGAAAAGCTATAAGCGGCTGTACTTAAAGGATCGTGAGATTAAAAACATGATTCTCGTGGGAGACTATATTACACAATTCATGCATAGGAATGCCATGGAGCACAGCCTGATGCTGAGCCGGGAGGAATATTTCCAGCTTTATCAGGAGATTGTGACCCGGACACCTCAGGAAATGGTACAGCGTATGGGCATGGTTTCGGAAAATGTGTCCCTTATTATGCCGGCCATGATTATCTACAAGCGGCTTATTGAAGAGACGGGAGCAGAGACCATCTGGATCCCCGGCCTGAACTTAAGCGACGGCCTGGCCTACGATTATGCGGAGAGGAAAAAGATCTTTAAGTCCAGCCACAATTTTGAAAACGATATTGTAGAGGCGGCCAAGAACATTGCCAAGCGTTACCAGAGCAACAAGACGCATCTGGCGGGAACGGAATATCTGGCCCTGACTATTTTTGATAAGATGAAGCGAATCCATGGCATGGGAAAACGGGAACGGCTTCTTCTGCAGATTGCGGTACTGCTTCATGACTGCGGAAAATACATCAGCATGAACCGCACGGCCGAATGCTCCTATGAGATTGTTATGTCCACGGAGATCATCGGATTGTCTCACCGGGAGAGAGAGATTATCGCCAGTGCCATTCGCTTTAATACGGAAGAATTTGTTTCCTTTGAGGAATTTGCCATAGGATCTCCGCTGGATCAGCAGGATTATCTTTTGACGGCCAAGATAAGTGCCATTCTTCGTGTGGCCAACTCCATGGATCGGAGCCATAATCAGAAGTTTAAGAATGTAAAGGTTACCTTAAAGGAGAGGGAGCTGATTGTGGTGGTAGATACGGTGGAGGACATTACTTTGGAGCAGGGACTTTTCTCCCACAAAGCAGAATTTTTCGAAACAATTTTCAGTATCCGGCCCGTTATCCGGCAGAAAAGGCAGGTGTAGAAAATGGATAAGAAAGAATTTACCAAAAATGAATATTACCGGAACAGGGAGCTTTCCTGGCTGGCCTTTAATGAGAGGGTATTAAGCGAGGCCAGGGATAAGAATATCCCACTTTTTGAACGCCTGAAGTTTTTGAGCATTACGGCATCTAATCTGGATGAATTTTTTATGATTCGGGTGGCATCTCTAAAGGACATGGTTCATGCAAAGTATACGAAGAAAGACATTGCGGGGCTGACTCCTCAGGAACAGTTGGATGAGATTACAAAAGTAACCCGGGAAATGGTAAGTACCCAGTATTCAACTTATTCCCGATCCCTGCTGCCTTTGCTTCGCCAGCACGGCCTTACGGTGGTGCAGGAACATGAAGATCTTGACGAGGAGCAGGCCCGGTATGCAGATCGCTATTTTCGGGAAAATGTTTATCCGGTGCTGACGCCTATGGCAGTGGATTCCTCCCGGCCTTTTCCTTTGATTCGGAATAAATCGCTGAATATCGGAGCACTGCTCTCCAAGAAGAACGAGAAGACGGAGGAGTTGGAATTTGCAACAGTGCAGGTACCCTCCGTACTTCCCCGCATCGTCCGGCTTCCCGATTCCAAGGATGGAACAAAAGTAGTGATTCTCTTAGAGGAGATCATTGAGCGGAATATGCAGCAGCTTTTCTTAAGCTACAACATTGTATGTGCTCATCCCTACCGGCTCATGCGTAATGCGGATCTGACCATTGATGAGGATGATGCATCCGATCTTTTAAAGGAGATTCAAAAGCAGCTGAAGAAGCGTCAGTGGGGCGAGGCCATCCGTCTGGAAGTAGAGGATAAGATGGATAAGCGTCTCCTTAAGCTTCTGCGGAAAGAGCTGAATATCAAAGAGGATTCCATTTACAAGATCAGCGGACCTCTGGATCTGACTTTTTTAATGAAGATGTACGGTATGGACGGCTTTGATTCCCTAAAGTATTCCAAGCATGTGCCGGCAGGGGTAAAAGAACTTCCCGGAGACTGTGATATTTTTGAGGAGATTCGAAAAGGGGATGTGCTGCTTCATCATCCCTACCAGACCTTTGATCCGGTGGTGAAGTTTGTCCGTGATGCTGCATCCGATCCAAAGGTACTTGCCATCAAGCAGACCCTGTATCGGGTCAGCGGCAATTCTCCGATTATTGCGGCCCTGGCCCAGGCGGCGGAAAACGGCAAGCAGGTATCTGTTCTGGTAGAGCTGAAAGCCCGGTTTGACGAGGAGAATAATATCCTCTGGGCAAAGATGCTGGAGAAAGCGGGCTGTCATGTTATCTATGGACTGGTGGGCTTAAAGACTCACAGCAAGATTACCCTGGTGGTACGCAGGGAGGATGACGGAATCCGCCGCTATGTTCATCTGGGGACGGGTAATTACAATGATTCCACGGCGAAGCTGTATACGGATCTGGGCCTTATGACCTGTTCCGCACCCATTGGCGAGGATGCCACTGCGGTGTTCAATATGCTCTCGGGCTATTCGGAGCCTGTGGGCTGGAACAAGCTTTCCCTAGCTCCCATCTGGTTAAAGGAAAGGTTCTTAAAGCTGATTCACAGAGAGCAGGAACACGTGGAAAAGGGCGGAGAGGGGCATATTATGGCCAAGATGAATTCTCTGTGCGATCCCGATGTGATTGGGGCCCTTTACGAGGCTTCCGCCGCAGGGGTGAAGATCGAACTGCTGATTCGTGGAATTTGCTGTCTTAAGGTTGGAATTCCCGATGTCAGCGAGCATATTTCCGTTCGATCCATTGTAGGAAATTTCCTGGAGCACAGCCGGATTTTCTATTTCCATAATGGCGGACAGGAGGAAGTCTACTGTGCAAGTGCGGACTGGATGCCAAGGAATCTGGAGAAGCGGGTGGAGATTCTCTTCCCCATTGAGCAGGAGAATTTAAAGAGGGAAGTGATACACATTCTGGATATAGAGTTTCAGGATAATGTGAAAGCCCATCTTTTGCAGCCTGACGATACCTATGTGAAAGCGGATCGGAGAGGAAAGGCTTCCGTGAATTCTCAGGAATATTTTGTGGAGGAAGCACGGGAGAAAGTGAAGGTGGAGCATTCTGTTTATACCGGGCGGGTGTTTATTCCGGAGGAGCCGGTGGAGTAGAAAATTGTAAAAAAACAGAGGAAATTAAGAAAAATTTAATAAAGATACAGGAAAATTAGCTGGACATAAGAGAAAAATAGGAGTATAATTTCTATCGGTGTACAACATGAATTGTTGTATCATAATTATTACCTGATGGAGGGGAGAAAAGGAAAAATGAAAAAGATTTTAAGTGTAGTAATGGTTCTCTGCATGACACTGGCACTTACAGCATGCGGCGGCAAAGAGCAGACAGTAAGCTATCGTTCCGAGCAGGAGCAGAGTGGTCTTAAAATGGTTGACACCATGACCCTGAACGCAAAGGGCGACAAGGTTGTGAAGATCACCGAGTCAATTGAGATGGATATGTCTGGCTTTGACGAGGCAACACAGGAACAGATGACTGTAATGTATGATGCACTGGTTGAGCAGTATGCAGCTGTTGAGGGTGTTGAGTGTTCTGGCTCTGCTGGAACAGGTACTTATACACTCTCCATTACGATCGATGCAACTGGCGATGCGGTAGAGACACTGGCATCTCAGGGACTGCTTGAGATCGAAGGAAACGGAAGCAAGCTTTCTTTGAAAGCTACCGGTGAGTCTCTGGAAGCTGGCGGATACACAAAGGTTGAAGAGTAATTCGTTACATAAGAGCAAAAAGAGCGTCAGTTTACGACGCTCTTTTTTTGCGGTTATAACATAAATTTTTCAATGATTTCAGCAATTCCGGAATGGTTGTTGTCTTGCTTGGTGATATAGGAACCGTGGGGATACATTTCCGGACGGGCATTGCACATGACACAGGGAGTCTTTACAGCCTGAAGCATGGTAATATCGTTCTCTGCATCGCCTGCGGCAAGGGTGTTTTCATAAGGGATACTCAGGTAGTCGCTGATAAAGCGGACACCACTTCCCTTGTTGATGCCTTCAGGAAGAAATTCCAGATATTGATCACAGGAGAAAAACATGTCCAGATGATTTTTCTTTGCCCAAGGCTCCATATGCTGGCGGAAAGCATCCAGGTGGTTTCTGTCGTGGAGATCAATAAAAAGCAGTTTGATAGGATCCTGATCTTCATCCAGGGCCTTTGTTACATCTTCTACTACTTCATAGGGAAGAATGGTGGAGGAAGAGTAGTATTTCATTTCTTCGGTATCGTGCTCGCAGAGGGCTCCGGCTTTGTTGTAAGTCTGAGGATGAAGGTGAAACCTGTAAGCTTCATCAAATGCTTCCCGAATACAGTCCCGGTGAACGCCCTTGTAAAAGATAGTTTCCCTGGTGTGGGCATCGTAGATAAGAGCACCATTGGAGGTAATAGCATAACAGCCGGGGGCTGTCAGTCCCAGCTTTTCAACCTGTTGGGCTGTGCTAATCAGGGGACGGCCGGTGCAAACGACAATAGCATGTCCAAGGCTAGTTGCCTTGTGGATTGCGTCAAGGTTCTCCGGAGTAATGTCTTTGCTGTCTGTTAATAAGGTTCCGTCTAAATCCAGAAATAGAATTTTCTTTTCCATGATGTAAACTCCTCTTTTATGTAATTTTTCATACACTTTCTTTGATGATTATAGCAGAAATCCCTTTCCTTTGCTATAGGAAGTTGCTTTTATGCCAGGAATAGTTTTTCATATTTTTTCTCATACTATCATAAAAACGAATTAGGAGGTGCCCGAAATATGGGAATCAGGCTTTCGGAACATTTGGATGAGAATGTGATGAATTTGAATGAGATCCTGAATCTGGATGCCAATTTTGACATTATCCGTAAGGGAATTACCATAGCAGGGAAACAGGCTTGCATTTATTTTATTGACGGGTTTCTGGAGGAAGCAATTATGGAGAAGCTGCTGGAGTTTTTCTATAAGCTGAAGCCGGAGGAGATGCCAAAGACGGCGAAGCAGATGATTGATCATGTGGTGCCCTATGTGGAGGTTACGGCCATTGAGGAGGAGGAGCTGTTGATTCAGAGCCTGCTTTCCGGAATTACTTGTCTGCTGATTGATGGATATGATACCTGTATTGGGTTGGATTGCAGGTCTTATCCTATGCGTGGAGTGGATGAGCCTTCTAAGGATAAAGCTCTTCGGGGATCTAAGGATGGGTTTGTGGAGACGGTTGTGTTTAATACGGCACTGATCCGGCGCAGGATTCGAAGTCCCAAGCTTTCTATGGAAATTATGACGGCTGGACGGACGTCACGGACGGATATAGTAATATGCTATATGGAGGATCGTGTGGATCGGAAACTTCTTCGGGAGATTCGAGGCCGTATAAATGCGATTAAGGTAGATGCTCTCACTATGAATCAGGAAAGTCTGGCAGAGTGTATTTATGAGCGAAAATGGTTCAATCCTTTTCCAAAGTTTAAGTTTACAGAGAGACCGGATGCGGCATCTGCGGCGATTCTGGAGGGAAATATCGTTATTTTGGTGGATAATTCTCCTCAGGCTATGATCGTGCCTACGTCGATCTTTGATATTGTGGAGGAGGCGGATGATTATTATTTTCCACCAGTAACAGGATCTTATCTGAGACTGACACGGTTTTTAATTGCTCTGATTACTTTGCTGCTGACCCCGGTGTTTTTGCTGCTGTTTCAGAATCCCCAGTGGGTTCCGCCCTGGCTCTCCTTTATTCAGATTAAGGACACAATTAATGTGCCGATTGTCTGGCAGTTCTTGATGCTGGAACTGGCCATTGACGGCCTTAGGCTGGCAGCCATTAATACACCGAGTATGCTGAGTACGCCTCTAAGTGTGGTGGCAGGTATTGTGCTTGGGCAGTTTACGGTGGATTCCGGGTGGTTTAATGCGGAGATTATGATGTATATGGCTTTTGTGGCCATTGCCAATTATACGCAGTCCAGCTATGAACTGAGTTATGCACTTAAGTTTATGCGGCTCATTATGCTGGTGCTTACTTCCCTGTTTGATCTTTGGGGATTTTTGGTGGGACTGTTGATTACGGTTGTGGCGATTGCCGGAAATAAGACGATTGCGGGGAAGAGTTATATTTATCCGCTGTTTCCTTTGAATTTGACGCAGCTTAAGAAACGGTTTTTGAGATTGCGGTTGAAAGAATGATGGTGTGATTAAAGCAGACGGCGTGTACGTGAACCGTCCGAACACCGATATGGAAAATCCTGTCTGTCCGCTCCACTGCCGCACGTCTGAACTGTAACTCAAAGGATGGACCGCTACAAGGAATTCTCTCACAATCTTCACATTTTTTTTTATTTGTGTTATACTTAAAAATAGTATGAAGATATATGTGAAAGGAATGATAAGATCTATGGACGAAACCATTAGCTTTTCCATATTGGAGATTGACAGGACAAAGGATAAACAGGCCATACAGGATGCTTACCGGAAGCTTCTGGTAAAGGTAAACCCGGAGGACGATCCGGAGGGTTTTAAGCGGCTTCGGGAAGCCTATGAAGCAGCCAACGCTTATGCGGACCGCCCGGAAGAACTTAAGAAAGCACCGGAGACACCCATCGAACACTGGATCGAGAGAGTGAGCCAGGTGTATTTTTCACTTTCCAAGCGAACCGATGCTTCTTGCTGGGACAAACTTCTGAAAGAGGACATTTGTCTCGAGTTGGATACCAGTGTGGATGCCAGAAATGCACTTCTGGACTTTTTGGCGGACAATTATCGAATTAAAACTGAGATCTGGAAGATGGTGGATCATACTTTTAATCTTCAGGAGGAACGGGCAGAGCTTTTGGAGCGGTTCCACCCAAACTTTATTGACTTTGTCATGCATCAGTGTCAGAGTGATGATGATTTCCCCTACGAGGAATTCAAAGGGGAGGATGATGCAGATTATGATACGTTTTTGTACCATTACTATGAGCTTTGTCGTAAAAATGACAGCGGAGATGTGGAAGGTGCAGGAGGAATTCTGGATACCTTGAAGCATCTTCCTGTTTCTCATCCTTATCTGATGCTGGAGGAAGCCCGACTGGAGCGAAATAGGCAGAATATTGAGGCGGCTTCCGGATGGATTCACGGGCTTCTGGCCCTTATGGGAGAGGATATGCGAAGCCTGGCTTATGGCGGCGAGATTTATTGGGAAAATGGAGAGAAAGAGGAAGCAAAGGAATGCTTTGAGAAAATCTTGAAAGACTGTCCCACTCACTATATGGCCAACAAATATCTGGCGAAATATTATCTGGAACAGGGCGATGCCGTAAAAGCGAAAGAGTACTGCGTAGAAGCTTTACGCATCAGTTCTCAGGAGGAAGCCCTCCTGGAAACGATGCACAATATTAACCAGAGCCTGATGAAGCTTTACGAGGAACGGATAGAGAAGAAAGAAGCATCCGATGAGGACGTGATGGAGCTTGGATGGTGTTACCTCCAAAATGATCTTTCGGGCAAGGGAGTAGAGCTTCTTGAGGGCCGCACCGTGGGAGAGAGCCGAAAGGCAGAATACTACAGCCTTCTTTCTAAATGTTATCTTATGGAACAGCAGTATCAAAAGGCCGTAGATGCCGCAAGAGCCTGCATTCCCTGTATTGAGACGGAAGCAAAGGCCAGGGAAGAGGAAGCCAAAGAAGAAGACAAGGGAAAGCAGATGGAACGGATTCCCGGGCGGATTGCCGGGGCCTGTGAGATCATTGCAAAGGCACTCCACTCACTGGCAAGAGAGGGAAAGCTATCCAGGGAAGAACAGGATAAGAACTATGAGCAGGCACTTGAGGCTGTTGATGAAGCATTAAAGCAGGAGCCAAACTCCCGCAATTACCTGATTGAAAAGGCACAGATTTTCATGGATCAGGAAAAATACGAGAAAGCCTTGGATGTCTGTGATCAGATGATTGACACCGATCGAAATGACTTTTATGCATATGTCCTCCGGCAAAAATGCTGCTTTGAGATGCACAATGGACAGGGCGTTGTGGACAATTTCTACAGTGCCAAGGATATCTATGCAGGCTATCCCCAGATCTACGAGTTGGCGGCAGACGTATTTATCCGTTACAGCCAGTATGAGGATGCCAAAGGGATTCTGAAGCAGGCGGAGGATGCGGAGGTTGGAAGCCCGAAGCTTGACCTCCTCCGCCTGACCATTGCAAGGGAGACGGCGGAAAAGGATGAAGAATTCAAGGCGGCTTATGAGGAGTCCAAGAAGCTGGAAGAGAAATTCAAGGAATATAAGGACAGTGTAAGCGATGAGCAGATGGCAGAGCTCTATTATGAGATGGCCCGCTGCTGCCGGGGGCTTGACCGCCAGAGAGATGCCCTGAAGTACATAGAAAAAGCGTGCAATATCTACGAGGATAAACTTTACCACTGGATCCGTGCCAATACGCTGGCTGATTTGAAAGAGTACGACAGGGCCATGACCGATTATCAGCTCTGTGAGAAAGAGTACGGTGAAAATGAACTGGTCTATGAAAATATGGCCCGGTGTTTTAACAGTATGGGAAAGCGGAGCCAGGCACTGGAATATTATAAAAAGGTTTTGAAAGTAAATGGGGAGAACCCCAGGGCAAATAGCCGGATTGTGGATATCTATACGGATATTTTAAAGGATACGGGCGATCTGAAATATTATCAGGAGGCGGTTCCCTTTGCAACAAGGCAGTTGGAACTGGATCCCTGTGCTTACTATTATATAGAACGTGGACTCTTGTATCTGGAAGCCGGAGAGTGGAATTTGGCAGAAGCAGATTTCTTAAAAGCAGCGGAACTGGAACCAAACAATACCTATGCCTATAATAACCAGGGCTGCATCTACAAATATACGGAACGGTACGAGCGGGCCATCGAACTGTTTAAGAAGTCCATTGAGGTTATGGAGGAAAAGGAAACCATTATTGCCTACAGCAATCTTGGCGGAACCTATGAGCGAATGGCCGATTATACTAAGGCTTTGGAGTGGTACCAGAAAGGAAGCCGGGACTTCCCCCAGAACCGTGGTATCCGTAAGGACATTATCCGGGTGTATAAGAAGATGAATCTTCTGGAAAAGGCCATGGAGGAGATTAAGAGTTTTTATGGAGAGGATACGGTAGCCTATTATCTGGAAGCAGGCGGGATCTATGAGCAGATGAAGCGATTTGCAAAGGCCATTTCCCTGTATCAGACTGCCCGGAAGAAAGCGGAGAATGACAGGGACGCTTCGGATGCTTGGTACCACATTGCGGATGTGTACCTTTATTTTAAGAAAAACCCGAAAAAGGCATTGGAGATGTACCAAAAGGCTCTGGAGTTGAAGAATAAGAACGATTATGGTTATGATCGCTGCTGCCGCAGCATCATGGAATGCTATTACGAGCTTGGAACGCCGGACAAGGGCATTCCCTATCAGAAACTGGCCCTGGAATCCATCGGCAGGCGTTTCGGACATATTGACAAATATTTAAATGATTTTTATTATAGAAGAAGCCGCCTTTACAATATGGGTGCCATGTATTATTATATCGGCGATCTGGAAATGGCTAAAAAATATTTCAACCAAATCGAAAAGGCTGCCAAGTGCCGTCACTGTAACTTTAAGGAGTGCGAGGATTACTGGGAAGCCATGGGATTTTTGCGGGAAGAAGAGGGCAACCTTACGGAGGCTCTTAACTGCTACGAAAAAGCATGCAGGGAGTCGGTAGAAAATAATTTAAGCATTGCAAAGGTGGAGCTGCTTACGAAAAAACTGAGAAAGCGTTAAAAAGCCGCAGGATACAGGAATGAGTTTGCAAAATGCAGCAAAAAAGACAGAAATAATAGACTAGAGGAATACGGAATGATTATTGGAATTGATTTAGGAACAACAAACAGTCTGGCCGCTTACTTTACGGAGGATGGCCCTAAGATTATTCCCAACCGTCTGGGAAAGAATCTGACCCCCTCCATTGTAAGCGTGGATGAAAATGACCAGATTTATGTAGGTGAGACTGCAAGAGAACGGGGGCTTTTGTATCCGGGAACCACGGCTTCGGTCTTTAAGCGGAGCATGGGAAGCACCAAAAAGTTTGACCTGGGGCACAAGCAGTTTACGGCGGAGGAATTGTCCTCCTTTGTGCTTCGCTCTCTGAAAGAGGATGCGGAAGCCTATCTGAAAGAAGAGGTGACAGAAGCTGTTATCAGTGTTCCGGCTTATTTTGATGACAAGAGAAGAAAGGCAACCAAGCGTGCCGGGGAGCTGGCAGGCTTAAAGGTGGAGCGTATCATCAGCGAGCCTACGGCGGCGGCCATTGCCTACGGTCTTTACGAGAAAACAAAGAACACCAAGTTTCTTGTTTTCGACCTGGGCGGCGGTACCTTTGACGTGTCCATTTTGGAACTGTTTCAGAATATTCTGGAGGTTCGTGCCGTGGCCGGGGATAATTATCTGGGCGGCGAGGACTTTACAGATGTGCTGGAGAAGCTGTTTCTGCAGAAAAAGAAGATTGATTTGGATTCTCTGGATGCCAAGACGAGAGGAATGGTCCACAAGGCAGCGGAGGAATGCAAGCTTGGCTTTGCGGACAGTGTGAAATCCCGGTTTGCCTGCACCATTGACGGCAAATTGGAGGAGCTGGAGATCACCCAGAAAGACTATGAGGAGCAGTGTGAGGTTCTACTTGATAAGATTCGAAAGCCGGTTCAGAGAAGTCTGGCGGATGCTCATATTAAGCTGTCAGATATTGATGTGGTGGTGCTGGTGGGCGGTGCCACCAGGCTCCAGGTGGTAAAGAACTTTATCATTAAGCTGTTTCGGAAGTTCCCGGATACGTCCGTGCATCCCGATGAAGCGGTAGCCTTGGGGGCAGCCATTCAGGCGGCCATGAAAGAGCGTAATCAGGCAGTAAAGGAAGTGATCCTCACGGATGTCTGCTCCTTTACTTTGGGAACGGAAGTGACGGTAAACCGTGGAAACGGACGTTACGAGTCCGGGCATTACTGTCCCATTATTGAACGTAATACGGTCATTCCGGCCAGCCGGACGGAGCGTTTTTATACGCTTCACGACGATCAGAGCAAGATTACCATCAATATTCTTCAGGGGGAGAGCCGCTTTGCGGCAAATAACCTGCTGCTTGGGGAACTGACGGTCAACGTACCCAAGAACCGGGCAGGTGAGGAGTCCGTGGATGTGACCTACACCTATGACATCAACTCCATTCTGGAGGTAGAGGTTAAGGTGATTTCCACAGGCGAGGTGCGTAAACAGATCATCAAGAGCCAGGAAAATGAGATGACCGATGAAGAGATTCAGGAGCGTATGGAGGAATTGTCCTACCTGAAGATTCACCCCAGGGATCAGGAGGAAAACAAGCTTCTGCTTCTCAGATGCGAACGGCTCTATGAGGAGAGTATGGGAGATACCAGACGGATCATTGACATGGAGATCCGGAAGTTTGAAGAAGTCTTAAATACCCGGGACAGAGGGAAGATCGAAGAGGCCCGGGAAGAGTTGAAGCAGGCACTGAAAGAGATTGAAGAAGAATTATAGAACAGCAGTATCTCGTACAGCACCAGAACAATTTACAGACACGTTTCCTTGTGGCTGGGAATTGTTCTGGATAAGGGGTGCTGTAGAGATACTGCGGAACTGGAATGGAGTTATAAATGTCAATAGAGATTGTACGGAAGTATTTTTCTTCCTTTGGGATGGAAGAACGGATTCTGGAATTTCAGGTGTCCAGTGCCACGGTAGAGCTGGCGGCACAGGCGGTGGGCTGTATTCCGGCCCGGATTGCCAAGACCCTGTCCTTTAAGATCAGTGAGGAGCCGATTCTGATTGTGACGGCAGGAGATGCCAAGATTGATAATCGCAAGTATAAGGATAAGTTTGGAAAGAAAGCAGTGATGCTGTCCCAGGAAGAGGTATCGGAGAAAGTCGGCCATGCCGTGGGAGGTGTGTGCCCCTTTGGCATTCCGGAGACTGTGCGTGTCTATCTGGATGAGTCCCTGAGACGGTTTGAGACCGTATTTCCGGCGGCGGGAAGCTCCAACAGTGCCATTGAACTTAATATGGAGGAGTTGGAGCGTTATTCCACGGCAAAAGAGTGGATTGATGTGTGCAAGGGCTGGCAGGAGCAGGAAGTATGAGCCGGTATTTTCCCTTGTTTGTGAACCTGGTGGGGAGACGTGTGGTAGTCTACGGGGCCGGGAGTATCGGGTCTCGCAGAATCCTATCACTTCTGGAGTTCGGCTGCAGCCTGACAGTGGTTGCACCGGAAGCATCCGGTGAGGTGAAAAAGCTGTCAGAGGAAAGCAAGCTTCTCTGGGATCAGGCAGAGTATCGGCCGGGGAGTATTCCGGAGGATGCCTGTCTCGTTCTGGCGACAACAAGCAGCAGAGAAGTAAATGCCCAAATCGGAGCGGAATGCAAAAGAAAACAGATCCCGGTGAACATAAGCAGCGACAAAAGCCTGTGCGACTTTTACTTTCCGGGGCTGGCCATTAAGGGGGACTTGGTGGCGGGTGTAACGGCAGGAGGAGAGGATCACAGGAGGGCAAGAAAAGCTGCGGAGGAGATCCGATGTATGTTTAAAAAGAAGACTTGAAAATCTGGTAGCTAAGTACATCACTGCACGATTTACTTCAAAATGAATGCAGCGATGTACAGGGGGAGATGAATATGTCAAGGACCGTAGGAATCGGACAGCAGGATTTCGAAACGATTCGAAAGGAAAACTGCTTTTATGTGGATAAAACATCATTTATACAGGAATGGTGGGAACAAAAGGACAGCGTGACTTTGATTGCCCGTCCGAGGAGATTTGGGAAGACATTGACCATGAGTATGGTGGAAAAGTTTTTCTCTGTAAATACAAAAGAGGGCGGCAGCCTGTTTCAGGGGCTTAAAATATGGGAAACGGAAGAATTCAGAAAATTGCAGGGGACATTTCCGGTTATCAGCCTTTCTTTTGCAAGCATAAAAGAACAGAATTATGATACGGTCCGCAGGAAGATCTGTCAGATATTGTCAGGCCTTTACTCCCAATATTCCTTTCTGCTGAATGGGGATACTTTGGATGAGAAAGAGAGAAAATTTTTTGAATCCGTCTCGGTAGATATGGGTGATGTGGAAGCAACGCTGGCTATTCAGCAATTATCCCTCTATCTGTCACGCTATTACGGGAAAAAGGTCATTATTCTTTTAGATGAATATGACACCCCCATGCAGGAGGCATATGTAAACGGATATTGGGAAGAACTGACATCCTTTATTCGAAGTCTGTTCAATGCCACATTTAAAACAAATCCTTACCTGGAACGGGGACTTATGACCGGGATAACCAGGGTAAGCAAAGAATCTATTTTTTCCGATTTAAACAATTTGCAGGTAATAACGACTACGTCGGAAGCATATGAAGATAGCTTTGGGTTCACAGAGCAAGAGGTATTTGACGCATTAGAAGAGTTTGGACTGTCAGAGCAGAAGAAAAACGTAAAGACCTGGTATGATGGGTTTACGTTTGGAAAAAGAACTGACATTTATAATCCGTGGTCTATTATCAATTATCTGAAAACCAAAAAGCTGGAAGCCTACTGGGCCAACTCCAGTTCTAATGCATTGGCAGGAAAGCTGATTCAGGAGGGAAATAAGGATATTAAGCAGGAATTTGAAAAGCTGCTGCAAGGAGAATCCATCCGTACGGAGATTGACGAGCAGATTGTTTATAACCAGCTGGATCAGGATGAGCAGGCCATCTGGAGTCTTCTGCTTGCCAGTGGGTATCTAAAGGTGAAGCGTATAGAGACCCGGGTGCTGGACTTTGGCGGCCTGGTGCAGATTTACGAGCTTTGTCTTACCAATCTGGAAGTAAAGCTTATGTTCCGCAATATGATCCGCAAATGGTTTGGCAGAGTAGTCTCCGTATATAACGATTTTATCAAGGCATTGCTGTTAGATGATGTAAAAGCAATGAATGTATATATGAATAAAGTTGCTTTGGCTACATTCAGCTATTTTGATACAGGAAAAAATCCATCAGGCCAGGAGCCGGAGCGTTTCTATCATGGCTTTGTTCTTGGATTGCTGATAGACCTGGCGGACCGGTATACCCTGACCTCCAACCGTGAAAGCGGCTTTGGACGGTATGACGTGATGCTGGATCCAAAGGAACCCCAAAAAGAGGATGGGATTCTGATAGAGTTCAAGGTACAGGATCCGGATGAAGAGTCGGAGCTTATGGATACTGTCCGGGCGGCGGTACGGCAGATAGAACAGAAGAACTATGAAGCCGTACTGACAGAGAAAGGGATTGCAAAGGACAGAATACGAAAATATGGGTTTGCTTTTTCGGGAAAAACCGTCCTGATTGGAAAATGAGGTAAGAATTAAGTAAAATGGTACCCTTGTACATGAGGGTATACACATACAAGGAAAAGAGGTTTTCATATTATGGACATGAAGATAAGGCCCCGCCGCCTGCGGACAGGTGCTCATCTGCGGAAAATGGTCCGTGAGACACGGATGGACAAGAGTTCTCTTATTTACCCCATGTTTATCAAGGAGGGGACAGGAATTGAGGAAGAAATTCCAACCATGCCCGGGCAGTACCGTTACAGTGTGGATCGTATGCCCTTTGCATTGGAAAAGCTTCTGAATGCCGGTGTAGGCAGCGTGATGTTCTTTGGAATTCCGGAACACAAGGATACTAATGGAAGCGGTGCCTTTGCGGAAGACGGCATTGTGCAGAAAGCGTTTCAGGAAGCAAAGAGACGTTTTCCGGAGCTTTACTGCATCGGCGATGTATGTATGTGTGAGTACACCTCCCACGGCCATTGCGGAATCCTTAAGGACAAGTATGTGGACAACGACAAGACTCTGGATTATCTGGCCAGAATCGCCCTTTCCCAGGTACAGGCCGGTGCGGATATGGTTGCTCCCTCAGATATGATGGACGGCCGAGTGGGAGCCATCCGAAATCTTCTGGATGTCAACGGCTATAAGGAAACGCCCATCATGTCTTATGCGGTAAAATATGCTTCCGCCTTTTATGGTCCTTTCCGGGATGCGGCAGGCAGTGCTCCGGCTTTTGGAGATCGCAAGTCCTACCAGATGGATTACCATAACAGCAGAGAAGCCATGAAAGAAGCACTTTTGGATGTGGAAGAGGGTGCTGACATTATTATGGTAAAGCCTGCCATGGCCTATCTGGACATTATTGCAGGAGTAAAGGATGAGATTTGGCTTCCGGTAGCCGCCTACAGTGTCAGCGGAGAATATGCCATGATTAAGGCTGCCGCTTCCTTGGGGTATGTGGATGAGACTGCAATCATCTGTGAGACGGCAGTGAGTGCCTACCGGGCAGGCGTCGATCTGTATCTGACCTATTTCGCACCGGAGATTGCAGGATTTATGAATGAGGGGAGAATCGGATAATGACAAAATCAGAAATGCTCTTTGAACGGGCGGTAAAACGGATTCCCGGAGGTGTCAATTCCCCGGTTCGGGCCTTTGGATCCGTAGGAGAGACTCCCCGGTTTATTGCTTCTGCAAAGGGTTCCCACTTGACGGATGCCGACGGTAATCAATATCTTGATTATGTGGGTTCCTGGGGGCCTATGATTCTGGGACACGGTCATCCGGTGGTACTGGAAGCAGTGGAGAGGGCGTGCGGGCAAGGCTTGAGCTTTGGTGCGGCGACGGAAGCTGAGGTGGAGATGGCGGAGTTAATCTCTGACATTGTACCATCCATTCAAATGGTTCGTATGGTCAATTCCGGAACGGAAGCGGTTATGAGTGCGGTCCGGGCAGCCAGGGGTTATACCAATCGGAATAAAATCGTGAAATTTGCAGGATGTTATCACGGACATTCAGATGCCATGCTGGTGAAAGCCGGATCCGGGGTTATGACAGCAGGAGTTCCGGACAGTGCAGGGGTTCCTGAGGGGTGTACTTTAGATACCCTCACAGCCATTTACAATGATTTAAAGAGTGTGGAGGATATTTTTGATGCCTGTGGTCAGGAGATTGCGGCAGTTATCGTAGAGCCTGTGGGAGCGAACATGGGTGTTGTATTGCCGGAAAAAGGCTTTCTGGAGGGATTGCACCGGATTTGTAAGGCAAATGGCAGCCTTTTGATTTTTGATGAAGTGATTACCGGATTTCGTCTGAGCCTTTCCGGTGCCCAGGGCTATTATGGAGTGGAACCGGATTTGACCACCTTTGGCAAGATCATCGGCGGAGGTATGCCGGTGGGGGCCTATGGCGGTCGAAAGGATATCATGGAGATGGTGGCACCGGTGGGTCCGGTTTATCAGGCAGGAACCTTAAGCGGCAATCCGGTAGCCATGGCGGCCGGTTTGGCACAGATCCGCCTGCTTAGAGATACACCGGATTTTTATGAGAAGCTTCATAAGAAATCAGAACGGCTGTTTGCAGGTATGGAGGAGATTCTAAAAGAGTCGGAAAGCCCATATCAGTTAAATCATGTAGGCTCCCTTGGCTGTCTGTTCTTTACGGATCAGCCCGTGCGGGATTATGCATCAGCCAAAACCTCAGATACAAAAGCCTTTGCCGGGTATTTTTCTCATATGCTGAAAGAGGGCATATATCTGGCTCCCTCCCAGTTTGAGGCCATGTTTGTGTCCGCAGCCATCACAGAGGAGGAGATAGACAAGACCCTTACGGCGGTTCGAAAATTTTTCAAACAATAATATTTATGGAGGAATGCATCATGGACAAGAAAAAATACGTAGCCTATGTAGGAACCTATACCCACGGAAGCAGCGAGGGCATTCATCTGTTTGATCTGGATGTGGAAAATGGAACAATGACCCAGAGAAAGGTGATTCCCATCAACAACCCCTCCTATATCAAGCTGTCTCACAATGGAAAGCAGCTGTACTCTATTTCCGATGAGGGTGTCCGTTCCTTTAATATTCTTCCGGACGGGGATCTGGAGCCTTTGAACTGTGCCAGTGTGGATGGCATGCGGGGCTGTTACCTTTCTACGGATCAGGAGGATGACTACCTGTTTGTAGGGGGCTGGCATGACGGAAAGGTAACGGTGCTTCGGCTGAATGAGGATGGAAGCGTAGGGGAGATCACCGATGGCGTTTTCCATAAGGGCCTTGGCAGCGTGGCGGAGCGAAACTTCCGTCCTCATGTGAACTGCGTAAACCTGACTCCGGACGGGAAATACCTCTGTGCCGTAGATCTGGGAACGGATCAGATTAAAATCTATAAATTTAACGAGAGGACAGGCAAGATTTCCCTGTTAGATCTTTTGATGTGTGAACTCAATTCAGCTCCCCGGATTATCAAGTTCAGCCGTGACGGACGCTATGCATATGTAATCAGTGAATTGAAAAATTACATTACCGTATATAAGTACGACGGAAGCGGAAAAAATCCGTCTTTTGAGCTTATCCAGACGGTTTCCACCTTGAACGATTACCATTCTGCAACCAGTGCGGCTTCGGCTCTTCGCTTTTCAAAAGACGGCAGCAAGGTACTCTGTACCAATGCCGGAGATAATACGGCAGGGATCTTCCATGTGGACAAAGAAACGGGACTTCTAGAAAAGATATGTATACTGCCCATCAGCGGAGACTATCCAAAGGCCGGCGATTTCTTTCCGGATAACAGACATATTATATCTTTAAACCATGAAAGCGACAGCATTACGATCTTTGAAATCAACTATGAAAAGAAATACTTCAGTATGAAAGGAAAGCCGATCCCAATTGAAACACCCAACTGTATACTGGTGTCGGAGCTGTAGAATCGCAGCAGTTCGGATGGATAGCAGCGGCAGAGTGGGCGGTCCTGTCCGTTCCCATCCACATTGTACCATGAAAAGTACAAATATTTCTAGGACAGGGCTTGAAAAAACTTCGCAAAACACCTAAAATAGAATTTAGAATCGCATCTTGCGATATGGGTGATGAAAAGGGGCAATCCCGGGCTGCATCACTGCGAACACATACATAGAAAAGGAGAATGGATTATGAATTTCGTTGTTGAAACATCCGCACGTCATGTACACGTAACACAGGAGGATCTGGAGACCTTATTTGGAAAAGGCTACGAGCTGACCAAGAAAAAAGATCTGTCCCAGCCAGGCCAGTTTGCCTGCAATGAGAAAGTAACCATTGTAGGACCGAAAAAAGAGATGGCAGCATCCATCTTAGGGCCTGTAAGACCTGAAACCCAGATTGAGCTTTCTCTGACAGATGCCCGTTCCATCGGCGTGACAGCTCCCATCCGTGAGTCCGGCGACGTGGCAGGAAGCGGTGCATGTAAGCTGGTAGGACCTGCAGGCGAGGTAGAACTGAAAGAGGGCGTAATCGCAGCAAAGCGTCACATCCACGCAACTCCCGAGGATGCCGAGAAGCTTGGCGTAAAAGACAAGGACGTAGTATCCGTAAAGGTTGACACAGACGGCAGAAGCCTGGTATTTGGAGATGTAATCGTACGTGTAAGCCCCAAGTACGCTCTGGCTATGCATATTGACACCGATGAGTCAAATGCGGCAGGCTGTGCAGGAACTGTATACGGCGAGATCGTGAGATAGTTACGAGTCACACTACGAAGTATAAAGTAGAAAAATAAGGGAGAATACAGAATCATGAAAATTTTAGTATTGAACTGCGGAAGTTCTTCATTAAAGTATCAGCTCATTGACATGGAAAATGAGAGCGTAATGGCAAAGGGACTCTGTGAGAGAATCGGAATCGAGGGTTCCAAGCTGACCCATAAGGCAAATGATAAAGAGATGGTAGTGGAGCAGCCCATGCCCAAGCATACAGAGGCCATTTCTCTGGTAATGAAAGCTTTGGTAGATCCGGAATATGGTGTATTAAAGGATACCAGCGAGATTTCCGCAGTGGGACATCGTGTGCTCCATGGCGGAATGAAGTTTACAGAGTCCATCGTAGTAAACGAGGACGTAAAGAACGTTATCCGTGAGTGCTTTGACTTAGGACCTCTTCACAATCCCGCTAACCTGATGGGAATCGAGGCCTGTGAGGAAGCCATGCCCGGTGTACCTAATGTAGCAGTATTTGATACCACATTTGGTATGGCTATGGAGGAGAAAGCTTATCTCTATGCGATTCCTCATGAGTATTTTGAGAAATACAGCATCCGCCGTTACGGTTTCCACGGAACCAGCCATATGTTCGTATCCGGCGAGGCAATTAAGTTTGCAGGACTTGATCCGGAAAAAGGCAAGGTTATCGTATGCCATCTGGGTAACGGTGCCAGCATTTCCGCATCCATCGGCGGCAAGTGCGTAGATACCTCCATGGGTCTTACTCCATTGGAGGGACTGATCATGGGTACCAGAAGCGGTGACGTAGATCCGGCTGTTCTCCAGTTTATCTGTAACAAGGAGGGCAAGGATGTAAACGAGATGCTGAACATCCTGAACAAGAAATCTGGCGTACTTGGTATGAGTGGCGGTGTATCCAGCGATTTCCGTGATATTGAGAAAGCAAAATCCGAAGGAAACCATCTGGCAGAAGTGGCTCTGGAAGCATTTATCTATCGTGTAGTAAAATACATCGGAGCTTACACGGCAGCCATGAACGGTGTGGATGCTATCGCCTTTACCGCAGGCGTAGGCGAGAATGATATGAAGACACGGAAGGCTATCTGCAGCTATCTGGGATATCTGGGTGTAGAGATTGATGATGAGGCAAATAACTGCCGTGGAAAGAATCAGATGATTTCCACAGCGGATTCCAAGGTAAAGGTTATGATTCTGCCGACCAACGAGGAGCTGGCAATTGCAAGAGAGACTCTGCGTCTTACAAAATAGCAAGAACATGATAGAACGAAAAGAATTATAGAAGTATTTGTATATCCACAGGCAAAAAGAGCAGAATGCTTTTGTCTGTGGATATGTCATGTAAGAATCACAACTTATTCATTTTTTACAAAGGAACAGAACATGTCATTTTATGGGATTCTGATGCTGACAGGTTTCATTTTTATAAGATTTATTCCGGAAATAATCACGCTGGTTTTTTTATATGATACAGAATATATAGATCGGAGCAAACATGTAAAAAGTTCTGCTTTATTATCTTTTGCTATAATTAGCAGTGTGCTCAATTTTCTGGTATATATTTTATTTCATTACAGGAGTTTTCATAGCTGGAATCTGGCAGAAACTATTTTAAATATTGTAAAAGGGAATATCTTTTATGAGGATTTTTCTTATTTTTCGGAGTCCCTTTTACTGTGTGCAATAGCAGCCATTGCAATAGGTATGGGATTAAGGCTTCTGTTGAAAAAAATTTTCTTCGGGAGGGAATACGGTCATAATGGTTTTTCTGTCTGGAATAGAGTGGTAGTTTTGCTGGCAGTGTCTGTTACGGTTGTGGCTTCCATTGTCTGTTATAGTGTAAAATCTTCCGGTGCTTCTAAGTTAGTAATTAATGAGATATGCAGTAAAAACGTAAGCGTCTTTTTAGGCAAAGATGAAGTGATAGACGATTATGTGGAATTGTATAACAGTGGATGGCTTCCTTATTCGGTTTCTGGAATGTATTTATCAGATGACGAGGATCATTTGGAGAAATATGAAATACCTTTCGATGTTCTTAAGCCTGGAGAATATCAGGTGATTATACTGGATGAAAATGCCCCTTTTCATATATCAGATACTGGTGAGACCATTTATTTATCCAGGGGAGGACAAATACTGGAACAAATTGATTGTGTTGCATTGAACAAGGATTGTTCTTACTGCCGGATCACGGATGGTGGCAGCGATTGGGGGATTCGGACTTGCACACCAGGAAAGGATAATGAAATATCTAATCCTGTTTTATCTCCTCCCGTATTTTCTCATAAGGGCGGTTTTTATACGGAAGAATTTGATTTGCAAATGTTTTGTAAAGAGGGAGAAACTATCTACTATACTTTGGATGGAAGTGTTCCGTCTACAGACTCGGAACTTTATGGGGAAGCAATACGTATTCGTGATGTGAGTGAAAACAAGAATGTCTGGAGTATGCGTGAAGATGTGTCTGCTGGTTTTTTGGACAAAGCATCTACTGGCTATGAGGTTCCGAATTATCTGTTAGACAAGTGTGTTGTGCTTCGTGCTGTAAGTGTTGATGAGGAGGGGAACAGGAGTCCTGTTGCGTCCGCCACATATTTTGTTGGGTTTGATCAGAAAGAAGGTTATCGGGGGATGAATATCCTGTCCATTCTGACAGAGCCAGATAACCTTTTTGACTATGATAAAGGAATCTATGTGATGGGCAGCATATATGATTCCAGCAAAGAATACGATTCAACCCAGTGGTATTCTGATCTCTGGTGGTGGTGGAATGCCAACTATAAACAAAGCGGGCGTGAATGGGAAAGAGAGGCCTGCCTGCAGTTTTTTGGCACAGAAAGGGACTTGCTTCTGTCAAAAGATGCCGGAATACGATTACAGGGAAATGGAAGCAGGGGACAGCTTCCCAAAAGCTTTAATTTTTATGCAAGAGATGAATATGATGGAGACAATCGATTCAGGGCAGACTTATTCGGGAGTGGATATGAACCACAAAGGGTTACTCTTTTTGCCGGAGGAGATGACAGACAATTAAAAGTAAAAGACTACCTTATTATGGAACTTGGAACAGACAGAGCCTTTGCTACTATGGATTTTATGCCCTATGTAATGTTTCTTGACGGGGAATACTGGGGGTGTTACTGGCTGACTGAGAAATATGATGAGGAATATTTTGCCTATCATTATTATGTAGACAGTAATAACATAGTGATGATTAAAGATGACGAACAGGGAAACCTGGCCATTGGAAATGAGGACGACGAGGCCCTTTACGATACGATGTATGCATTTATTTCAAATACGGATCTTTCTAGTGATGAAAATTACCGGAAAGCATGTGAACTTATAGATATAGACAGTTATATTGACTATTATGCGGCGGAGATATATATAGCTAACCCGGATTGGCCTCATAATAATTATGGTCTGTGGAGAACAAGGACCGTAGAGGAGGATACCTATTCAGATGGCAAATGGCGCTGGGTTTTATTCGATGTAAACAGAGAGGGTGCTATGGCATCGAGAAAGATTGAAATGGATTCATTTGGGGAAGTGATGGAAAATGATCCCATGTTTTCCAGCCTGATGAAAAATAAGGAGTTTTCCGGGAAATTTGTCTCTACTATTTTAGATATGGCCAATAAAGAATTCAGGCCCGAAAATGTGAATAGAATACTTGATGGATATAAAGAACTGATGAAAGTTCCGTTGGCAAAGGAATATGAGCGATTCTATGGCAGGAATGAGAATGAGGCATCGGGGTTTGAGGAGGATGTACAGGATATTCGGGATTTTTTTGAGGGCAGATATCATTATATAACAAATTATTTTGAAAACCAAAGGGATAACGGTGAGTAGACAATGGGGAAAAATGTTTATGAGGGATGAAATATGGTGCAAAAAAGGAGACGAAAGAAGAAAAAAAGAAAGCAGGGGAACATGAGTGTCGCATCAAAGCGGTTTGGCAGGGAAAGATCATATTTATGGGTTCCATTATTCTTGATGATAGGTATTAGTATCTTGCTGCTAGGATTTTGTCTGTCAAAAGAGGAAGAAGCACAGGTTCGAGAAACCATGGCCATGCCTGGAGAGTATGATTCAATCTTTTCATGCACAAAAGCAGATCTTAATACTGCGATGGAAGAACCACAGGAGATTAATTTGTCCAAAATAGATCTGGAATGTACGATAACAGACGCAGGAGATTATTTACTATATGGAGACTGCCAGGGACGGGTCAGCATTGAGGCAGAAGAGCAAATCGTACACTTGTTTTTGAAAGATGTGAATATTATGTCGCCCTCTGGCCCTGCTATTGATATTAAATCTGCCGGGAAAGTTATAGTCACCTTAATTGATGGTACATCTAATAAGATTGAGGATAAAGCGTATTATCGAAATCAGGATGAAGAGGACGCAGCAATTTATAGCAACTGCGATTTGACTTTCAATGGAAATGGGTCTCTTGATGTATATGGCTACTATAATAAAGGGATTCACTCCAAAGACATAATAAAAATCCTGGGAGGGGATATTTCAATTCAGTCTAAAGGAGATGGAATACAGGGAAACGATGGAATATGCCTCAATCCGATAACGCTTTCTGTTGAAAGCGAAGGCCATGGTCTGTACACGAAGAAAACTGGAAATGAGAACAAGGGAAATATTGAGATTTCAGGCGGTGATATCCAGATTATTGCGGGAGAAAATGCTATATCTTCGTCCAAAGATCTTTATGTAAGCAATTGCTCTTTTTGGAGCAATTCTGTGCTTGACGCTTTTCATATATCAGGCAGCACACATTTGATGGAGGGCTGCGTAAAAGATGAATAGGTATCGGCATGAATACAAATATATAATTAACAAAATGGAGGAAGACATTCTCATCATGCAGGCATCCGGATTTCTGGAAAAGGATTGCCATGCAGTTCAGGACGGTGCTTATACAGTCAGAAGTTTGTATTTTGACGATTATGAGGACAGCTGCCTTATGGAGAATGAGAATGGATCGGACTTGCGTGCCAAGTTTCGGATGCGGTATTATAATAAAGACTGGGATTATGTACGGTTAGAAAAAAAGAGCAAGGTTCACGGTATGACGCAAAAGGAATCCTGTCTGCTAAATCCTGAGGAATGCAGGCAGCTTGTAAATGGCAGGATACCTGCCGTAGACGTGGAATTACCGGAGAAAAAGAAAAGACTGTTTCTTGAAATGCAGTTCCGCAATATGGTTCCGAAAGTGATCGTTTCTTATGAAAGAATTCCTTTTGTATATGCGGTTGGAAATGTCCGTATCACTTTCGACAGAAAGATTACATCCTCCAACGATACAGAGTGTTTTTTACAGGGAGGATATTCGGAAAGGCCGATTTTGTCTCAGGGTTTTAGTATTTTAGAGGTGAAATGGGATGAGTTGCTACCATCGCTCATTAAGGATGTCATGCAAATGGACAGCCTTCAATGGACAGCGTTTTCCAAATATTATATGTGCAGGGTATATCATCTGTAACTACCCTTATTTGCGGGAATAAGTTAAGAGAATAAAAACAGGGAGTTGTATGTTATGGGAATAAGAGAAATCATCAAAGAAAGTTTTATAGAGGGGTATGCATCAGGAAATCTTGAGATTGGCAGTATTTTTATCTGCATATTATCTACAACCCTGATTGCAGCTTATATTTATGTGATCTATAAAAATATAAATAAAAATTCTTTTTACAACCGCAGCTTTAATTTGTCACTGGTAACAATTGCCATTGTCACAGCAGCAATTATTCTTACTATCCAATCCAATATTGTTGTATCCCTGGGAATGGTTGGAGCCCTGTCCATAGTGCGGTTTCGGACGGCAATCAAGGAACCTATGGATTTGGCATTTTTGTTTTGGTCCATCAGTGTGGGGATTATCTGCGGAGCCGGATTTACAATCATTGCGGTAATCACATCTGTGATGCTGACCATTGTGATCATAGTTTTTTCTATGTTGCCAGAGGCAAGAAGAGCATTAATTCTGGTTGTGAATGCGGCATCTTATAAAGAAGAGACCAAGATTATGCAGATTGTGAATGAAAGCTGCCAATACGCAAGAACCAGAGCCCGGAATGTATCAAAGACGAATCTGAATCTGGCAATTGAGATTCGGGTACAGGATCAGAAAGGGTTAATTGAAAAGCTGATGGATTTGGAAAGCGTTACAACCGCATCTCTGGTAGAACACAGTGGGGATGTAACGGTTTAAGAGAAAACGTGAGGAAAGCCTTACAACTTTTCGACAGAATTTTCCGGAAAATAGCTTGACAAAATTCACAGTGCTAGCTATACTAATCTAGTATGTGTTAGGAGAGTACTATGCTCATTCATTTAAATGATGTTTTATCCTGTGATGGCAAGGTTATTTTTCAAACAGTGGATTTAGAAATGGATTCATTTGATTCCGGCCTGGGAAGCTTTCCTCTTATCAGGAAAGAACCGGTGGAACTTACCATCACCAATCTTGGTGAAGAAAAGCTGAAGATTGAGGGGAGAACAGAGCTTGCTGCTGTGATTCCCTGCGATCGTTGTCTGGAGGAGGTGAAGACACTTCTGAAGCTTGCTTTTAATAAGGAAGTGGATATGAAACAGACGGCCGAGGGCAGAATCAAGGATTTGGATGAGACAGACTTTATCATTGGATACAACCTGGATGTAGACAAGCTTGTCTACAGTGAGATTTTGGTGAACTGGCCTATGAAGACTCTGTGCAGGGAAGACTGCAAAGGAATCTGCAGGAAGTGCGGGACCAATCTCAACCACGGCTCCTGTAGCTGTGATACGGTGGAACTGGATCCAAGAATGGCCGTAATAGCCGAGATATTTAAGAACAGTAATTAGAGGAGGTGTAACCGATGTCTATTTGTCCAAAAAATAAATCTTCCAAAGGAAGAAGAGATAAGAGAAGAGCAAACTGGAAGATGAGTGCAGTGAATCTGGTAAAGTGCAGCAAATGCGGCGCCCTGATGATGCCTCACAGAGTTTGCAAGTCTTGTGGATCTTACAATAAAAAAGAGATCATTTCTGTAGACTAACAGTGTTAGATGTAGAAAAGGCTTTTCGGTAGCAGATCGAAAAGCCTTTTTATATTGTGCTCAGCAATTATTTCCAATATTTATAAAAAGAAACTATTGAAAAAAGATCTGGTTCTATGTTACACTACTCTTGTACCCTTGGTTGACAGGAACAACGGTGTGTTTTGATGATTGAGGGTATCATTTTTGTATATTTTATCACAAAGAAAAGTAAAAAGGAAGGTACATACTCATGCGTAAAAGCATCAAAACGATGGTAGGAATCCGAGTAGCCGTTGCACTTGCTGCCATAATCCTATTCAGTGTGATGATGACGGTGAATATTATCCGTATCAGCCACACCCAGACCGCCAGTGCTCAGGCGAATGCCTTGCTTGACAAAGCCCAAAGGGCGGAAGTGGCACATTATAAGTGGTCCAGTAACTTAAGCAACGCATTGTATGCAGGTACAGAATTTACCGGAAGCATTGATCCCACTACCTGTGTTTTAGGTCAGTGGCTCTATGGAGACGCAGGTACGGAGGATAAGGAGATCACGGCTCTGCGTACGCAGCTGGAGCCTTTGCATAAAGAACTGCATGAGTCGGCCACCTATGTATTGGAACTTCTTAATACCAATCCGGAGCAGGCACAGGCCTATTATCAGGAAACCATCCAATCCAATTTAACGACGCTGGTAGGACTTCTGG
Source organism: uncultured Lachnoclostridium sp. (assembly GCA_948330435.1). Lineage (GTDB taxonomy): Bacteria > Bacillota > Clostridia > Lachnospirales > Lachnospiraceae > Laedolimicola. The sequence goes on from CAOJBY010000014.1 coordinate 40,148, forward strand.
ATCAGGTGATCGAGAGGGGAACTGCACTGAATGAGGAAACCAGGGAGGAGATGGAGCAAACCCTTGTGATGATGCACATAACCTCTATCGTCGGTCTTTCCATTTCGCTGATTTCACTTTTAAGCCTGGTGTTCTATGTGCTTGGAAAGATTGTAAAGCCACTTATTTTGATTACCAGGAAGAGTGAACCTCTTCAGGATGGTCTTCTCAATCTGGAGATTGACTATCATTCCAAGGATGAGTTAGGCAAGCTGGCAGAGACACTGGAACATTCCATGGAACGGATCGGCGGTTATGTGAATGATATCAACCGCATGATGGCTCAGTTGTCCGCAGGTAACTTTAATGTTCAGGTTTCCGAACCGTATGTTGGGGATTTCCGTTCCATTGAGGAATCTCTTACCAGCTTTACTACCACTATGTCAGCGGCATTGTCCAATATCAACCGGGCAGAGCAGAAAGTGTCCGGCGGAGCAGCACAGCTTTCCAGCGGAGCACAGGCTTTGGCACAGGGTGCTACGGAGCAGGCAAGTGCGGTAGAAGAGCTTTCTGCCACCTTGGAGGAGTTGTCCAGGAGTGCGTCCCGGAATGTGAAAGCAGCCTTTGACGCTCAGGAAAATGCCCGTCTTACAGGAGAACAGGTGACCGTAAGCAGCCAGCAGATGGAAGAGATGGTATTAGCCATGAATGATATTTCTGCGGCATCCCAGGAGATTGGAAAGATCATTGCTACCATTGAAAATATTGCATTCCAGACCAATATTCTGGCTTTGAATGCAGCAGTGGAAGCGGCCCGGGCAGGAGCAGCAGGAAAGGGCTTTGCCGTAGTATCCAGCGAAGTACGCAGCCTGGCAACCCAGTCCGATCAGGCAGCCAAGGCTACCAAAGAGATGATTGAGAACTCCATACAGGCAGTAGATCGGGGAAGCAGAATTGTAGGTGAAGTGTCTGAAACTCTGAATAAGACATTGAAGCTTGTGATGCAGTCAGGAGAAGCTATTGGCGGCATTGCAAAAGCGGTAGAACGAGAGGCGGATTCTATTTCTCAGGTAACAGATGGTATCAGCCAGATTTCTTCCGTAGTTCAGACCAATTCCGCAAGCAGCGAAGAGTCTGCGGCAGTTAGTAACGAACTCTTTGACCAGGTACGTTTCCTGGAAGAACAGACGAAAAAATTCCGTCTGAAAACCGGAGTTTAAGTCAAACGGATGGGAAAATAGGATTATTTTTCGGACACGATATGAGAATAAGAAAGGGCTGCCCCGGATAGACCGAACGGCGGCCCTTTCCATTGAGGAAAATGATTTGTCATGAAAAAAATAAGAGGTTGATTTCTCAATTAATATCTAGTATGATGATAAAGAACCTGCATGAAAGATGTGGGGGAGGTGGACTGGTTTGTTTTAACAGCAGCCCCATACAGTGCCGTATAGGGCACCGGAATTAGGAGGAATAGCTACATGCAGGAAACGATTCAGATAGCAGTAGATGCAATGGGCGGCGACCATGCACCGGAGGAGATTATTAAGGGTGTAATAGAAGCCGTGGGAATGCGGGAGGACATCAAAGTATTTCTCGTAGGAAAAGAAGAAATAATTCAGGAAAAGCTAAAGGCTTATACTTATAAAGACGGACAGATTGAGATTGTAAATGCCACAGAGGTCATTGAGATGGCAGAGCCGCCTGTGGCGGCTATTCGAAAGAAAAAGGATTCCTCTATAGTGGTAGCCTTAAAGATGGTAAAGGAGGGAAAAGCGGATGCCTTTGTATCAGCCGGAAGTTCCGGTGCAGTTCTGGCAGGAGGTCAGCTTCTGGTGGGACGTATCAAGGGTGTGGAGCGTCCGCCCCTTGCACCATTAATTCCTACCAGGAATGGGGTTTCCCTGCTGATTGACTGCGGGGCCAATGTGGATGCCCGGCCCTCTCACCTGGTACAGTTTGCCAAGATGGGTTCCATCTATATGGAGCATGTGGTGGGCATCAAGAATCCAAGGGTAGCCATTGTAAATATCGGTGCCGAGGAGGAGAAAGGCAATGCTCTTGTAAAAGAGACATTTCCTCTTTTGAAAGAATGTACAGACATTAATTTCATTGGAAGTATTGAAGCCCGGGACATTCCGGCAGGGGCGGCGGATGTGATTGTCTGCGAAGCATTTGTGGGCAATGTGATTTTAAAGCTTTATGAGGGAATGGGATCCGTTCTGATTGGGAAGATTAAGGAGGGCATGATGACCAGCTTACGCAGCAAGATAGGAGCGTTACTGGTAAAGCCTGCATTAAAGGAAACCTTAAAGTCCTTTGATGCTTCAGAGTATGGCGGTGCACCGCTGTTGGGTCTGAATGGTCTTGTTGTAAAGACACACGGAAGTTCAAAAGCACAGGAAGTAAAGAACTCTATCATCCAGTGTGTCACCTTTAAGGAGCAGCAGATTAATGATAAGATCAGAGAGAATATTAAAAGAGAGGAAGGATAAGGCGTATGGAATTTGAGAAACTGAAAGGAATCATTGCAGATGTTCTGAACGTGGATGAAGAAGAGATTACCATGGACACCACATTCACAGACGATCTGGGAGCAGACTCTTTGGACGTATATCAGATTATCATGGGGCTTGAAGAGGAATTTGACATTGAGATTCCTCAGGAAGAGGCTGAGAAGATTGTATCTGTAGGTGATGCGGTTGAGCAGATTAAAAAAGTAACTGCCTAAGGGAATGTATTAGGTTTATAGAGGAACGGGCTGCCACAGCACAAGGCCACCGAAAAAATGATGGCTTGCTTATGGCAGCCTATTCCATGTCATGTAAGAAAGGAACCTCAGATTTTTATGAAATTGGAGCAATTAGAAGAAAAGATTGGCTATCAGTTTCGGGATAGGAAGCTTCTTAAGCAGGCCATGTGCCACAGCTCCTATGCCAACGAACGCCATATGGATCGCCTGCTTAACAACGAACGGCTGGAATTCCTGGGAGATGCAGTATTGGAGCTGATTACCAGTGAATTTTTATATCAGTCTTATCCCAAAATGCCCGAGGGAGAGGCGACCCGTACCAGAGCAAGCATTGTGTGTGAGCAGACCCTGTCCCTGTGTGCCAGAGAGTTAGGGCTTGGAGCCTTTCTGCTGCTTGGAAAGGGAGAAGATTTGACAGGGGGCAGGGAACGGGATTCCGTCACCTCGGATGCCATGGAAGCTCTTTTGGGAGCTATTTATCTGGATGGTGGTTTTGCTAATGCAAAAGAATTTGTGCTGAATTTTATCTTAAATGATATCGAACATAAAAAACTCTTTTTTGATAGCAAGACTATCCTCCAGGAAGAGATTCAGGGAGAGACCACAGAAAGTCTGCACTATGAACTTATTCGGGAGGAGGGGCCGGATCATAACAAGCGGTTTATGGTTCACGCCTGCTTGGGAGAGCAGGTGATTGGAATCGGAAGCGGCCGGACAAAAAAGGCGGCGGAGCAGGAAGCAGCCTACCGTGCTCTCATTGAGAGACACAAGGCAAGAGAGCAGACAGAGTGAAATACAAACGGAGCAGAATATGTATTTAAAAAGTATTGAGGTGCAGGGCTTCAAGTCCTTTGCCAATAAGATTGTTTTTGATTTTCATAACGGAATTACAGGTATTGTAGGCCCCAACGGCAGCGGCAAGAGCAATGTGGCGGACGCCGTGCGTTGGGTCTTGGGAGAACAGAGGGTGAAGCAGCTTCGGGGCGGAAGCATGCAGGACGTGATCTTTTCCGGTACCGAGAGCCGCAGGCCCTTAAGCTATGCCTATGTAGCCATTACACTGGACAACGGGGATCACCAGCTTGCCATTGACTATGAGGAGGTGACAGTGTCCCGGCGTCTGTACCGTTCCGGTGAGAGCGAGTATCTGATTAACGGCACGGCCTGCCGCTTAAAGGATATCAATGAACTGTTTTATGATACGGGGATCGGAAAAGAGGGGTATTCCATCATTGGACAAGGCCAGATTGATCGGATCTTAAGTTCCAAGCCGGAGGAATCCAGAGAGCTTTTTGACGAAGCTACCGGAATCGTAAAGTTTAAACGCAGAAAGAATACGGCTCAGAAGAAGCTGGAGGACGAGAAGCAGAACATCCTGCGTATTAACGATATCCTTTCCGAGCTGGAAAAGCAGCTGGGACCTTTGGAGCGTCAGTCTGAGACGGCGAAAATATACCTGAAGAAAAAAGAGACATTAAAGATTTATGATGTGAATATGTTTCTTTTAGAGACAGCCCGTCTTCAGGAGCAGCTTTTGGAGGTGGAGAAAAAATCCGAGACAGCTCAGAATGAACTTGAGGAAACTACGAAAGCTTATGAGACCATTAAGCTGGAGCATGCCAAGATTGAAGAAGAGTTGGAGCAGTTAAATACGGATCTGGATGAGACAAAAGAATCTTTCTCCCAGGCAGGCTTAAGCCGTCAGCAGTTGGAGGGCCAGATTGAGCTTTTGAAAGAGCAGATTAACTCCGTCCGGGCCAATGATGAGCATCTACAGGGACGTTTGGCTTCCATCGGAACAGACGTATTGGAGAAAAAGGAAGCCAGAAAGAAACTGACAGAGGAGCAGAAGCAGCTGGATGCCCAGCTTAAGGAGATTACCAGCCGATCCAAGGAAGCCACAGAGCGTTTAAACGGCATCCGCAGGAAAACGGAAGCTTTAAACAGCCGGATAGAGCAGCAGAAAAATGCCATTATCGGCCTTTTAAATGAGAGGGCATCCACCAAGGGACGGCTTCAGCGGTACGATGCCATGCAGGAACAGGCTCAGATACGCAGGGCGGAGCTGAATAAAAAGCTTCTGGAGGCCAGAAGCAGTGAGACAGAACAGAAGAGCCTTTATGAGGAATATCAGAAAAAGCTTGACGAGATTGAAGCGGGAATACTGGATCTGACGGCTGTTTTGAGGGAAAAGGAGGGGGAAGCCGAGAGCTGCCGCCGTAACTTAGGAAAGCTGAATGAGCAGTTGGAGATTGGACAGACGGCATTTCACAGGGAGTCTTCAAAGCTTGAATCCTTAAGGAACTTGGCGGAACGGTACGACGGCTATGGCAACAGCATCCGAAAGGTAATGGAGCGTAAGGATGAGACACCAGGGATTCTCGGTGTTGTGGCTGATATTATCAAGGTAGAGCAAAAGTACGAGACAGCCATTGAGACGGCCCTTGGGGGCAATATCCAGAACATTGTCACAGACAACGAGACTACGGCCAAGGAGCTGATCGGCTATCTTAAGAAAAATAAGCTGGGGCGTGCCACCTTTCTGCCCCTGACCAGTGTGGGAGGCCGTGACAACTTTCCCAAAAAAGAAGCCTTAAAAGAGCCGGGAGCCATTGGGCTTGCAAATACTCTGGTAAAGGCAGAAAAAAAATATGAGGGCGTAGTCCAGTATCTTCTGGGAAGAGTTCTGGTGGCCGGCGACATTGATGCGGCTATAAAGATCGCCCGGAAATACAATCACTCTTTACATATTGTAACTTTGGAGGGTGAATACTTAAGTCCGGGAGGTTCCATGACAGGAGGGGCTTTCCGCAACTCCAGCAATCTTCTTGGCCGCCGGCGGGAGCTGGAGGAGCTGGAAGAGAATGTAAAGCGTCTGGAAGAGGAGATGAATGGGGCCAGACTTCGGATTGAGGAGGTTAAGGATCGCCGCCGCAGGCTTCGTCAAGAAGCGGAGGAGTTTAATAACCGTCTTCAGGAGCAATATCTTCTTCAAAATACAGTTACCTTAAATGCCGGCCAGGCAAAGGAAAAGTTAGAGGAGCTGGTGTCCAGCTATGAGGGATTGAATGCAGAGCTTGGCCAGTTGGAGGAACAGCTTCGTGATATCGGAGAAAGCCGGAAGATAATCGGCCAGGAGTTGAAAGCTTCTGAGGAGCTGGAGCATGAGCATGAGACAGATACTTTAGAAGCACAAAAAGAGCTGGAGACCATCCGCATTCAGGAGGAAGAGAGCGTACAGGAGTGCGAGAGCATTCACCTGGAAGTGGCAGCCATCACCCAAAAGGCGGAGTTCGTCAATGAAAATGTGGCCCGAATTGATCGGGAGCTGGAACGCTTCCGTATGGAGGAGGAAGAACTGAAAGCCGGGGTCGTGCAGGGAAGCCATGATATCAAGGCCAAGGAGGAGGGGATTTTAGCCCTCACCGGTCAGATTGAGCAGTTGAACTTAAGAAGCCGGACCCTGGAACAGCGAACAAAGGATCTGGCAGAGAAACGGGATGCACTTCTTAGCGGCCAGAAAGAGTTCTTTGCCCGGCGTGAGGAGCTTTCGGAACACAGGAGTCGTCTGGACAAGGAGGCATTTCGTCTGAACAGCCAGCGGGAGCGTCTGGAGGAAAGTGCGGAGACGCAGGCCAACTATATGTGGGAGGAGTATGAACTGACCTACAATTCGGCTCTGCCGCTTAAGGATGATACTTATGAGGATCTGGCGGATTTAAAGAAACAGATCTCTGCAATCAAGGACGAGATTCGAAAGCTTGGGGATGTGAATGTAAATGCCATCGAGGACTTTAAGAATCTTTCGGAACGCTATACCTTTATGAACAATCAGCGAAATGATCTGGTGAAAGCGGAGGAAACGCTCATGGGGATCATAGCGGAGTTAGATTCCGGTATGCGTAAGCAATTTAAAGAGCAGTTTGAACGGATCCGGGTAGAGTTCGACAAGGCATTTAAGGAGCTTTTTGGTGGCGGAAAGGGAACCCTGGAACTGAATGAAGAGGAGGATATTTTGGAAGCGGGCATTCGGATTATTGCCCAGCCGCCGGGAAAGAAGCTTCAGAATATGATGCAGCTTTCCGGAGGGGAGAAAGCCCTGACGGCCATTTCCCTGCTCTTTGCCATTCAGAACTTAAAACCCTCGCCTTTCTGTCTCCTGGATGAGATTGAAGCCGCCCTGGATGACTCCAATGTGGGACGCTTCTCAAAATATCTTCATAAGTTGACAAAGAATACGCAGTTTATTATTATTACACATAGGAAAGGAACCATGGAGGCGGCAGACCGGCTGTATGGAATCACCATGCAGGAGAAAGGTGTGTCTGCCCTTGTCTCCGTGAATCTGATAGAAGAGGATTTGACTTAAAATTATAAATTGCGGAATTTAAAATAAGGGGGAATGAGGAGTGCCAGAAGAAAAAAAGGGTTTTTTTGGAAGATTAGTGTCGGGACTGGCTAAGACACGGGCCAATATTGTTGCAGGGATGGACAATATTTTCAATGGCTTTTCGGCTATTGACGATGAATTTTATGAGGAGATTGAAGAAACGCTGATTTTGGGCGATATTGGCATCAATGCCACCAATGCCATTATTCAGGATCTGAAAGCAAAGGTTAAGGAGCAGAAGTTAAAGGATCCCTCTCAGTGTAAGGAGCTTCTTATTTCCAGTATCAAGGAGCAGATGGCGGTGGGCGAGGTGGCCTATCGGTTTGAAGAAGAGAAGTCTGTGGTTCTTGTCATTGGGGTCAATGGCGTAGGCAAGACGACTTCGGTGGGAAAGCTTGCAGGAAAGCTTAAGGATCAGGGGAAAAAGGTGATTCTGGCTGCGGCGGATACGTTCCGGGCTGCGGCGGGCGAGCAGCTTACCGAATGGGCTTCCCGGGCCGGGGTGGACATTATCAGTGGTTGTGAGGGAGCAGATCCGGCTTCCGTGGTTTATGATGCGGTTTGTGCCGCCAAGGCCAGGAATGCGGATGTGCTGCTCTGCGATACGGCAGGGAGACTTCACAATAAGAAGAATCTGATGGAGGAGCTTCGGAAGATTAACCGGATCATTGACAGGGAGTATCCGGATGCTTATCGGGAGACTCTGGTTGTCCTGGACGGTACCACCGGACAGAATGCTTTGGAGCAGGCAAGGCAGTTTAAGAGTGTGGTGGATCTGACGGGAATTATTCTGACGAAGCTGGACGGAACGGCAAAGGGCGGGATTGCGGTGGCGATTCAGTCGGAGCTGGGGATTCCGGTGAAGTATGTGGGTGTGGGGGAGAGTATTGATGACCTGCAGAAGTTTAAGTCGGATGAGTTTGTGAATGCGTTGTTTCATCAAGGGTGAAAGATGTGGGGACGGACGGGGCTGCTGCAAAATAAGGCGGCAGCCCCTGACTTTGGGGAGATTGATGGTTTTTTGCTGTGGTGTGAGTTTGGTATTTGGAGTACTCAAAAAATGCTCATGTATTTTGTGATTTTCTAGAAAGAGGTTGACGATGAGATTCAGGGGAAAGGTGTCATGGTGGTTTTATGCAATTATGATAGGCGTTGCAGGCTTGCAGATACCGCTTATCATTGTCAGTGCTTTTATAGACCCAAATGTCGCTGCGTTTCTCATGAATCTGGTAATATTTGTTTCTGTGGAAGTTTTCTGTGTTTCCATTGCAATTCACAATTTTGTGGATCTTGAAGAGGAATCACTGCTGATTGTCTTTGGCTTCCTATGGAGGAGGATTCCCTACAGTGAGATAACGGCTCTTAGGGCAACGAACAATCCCCTGTCCTCTCTTGCCGCATCTTTGGATCGGATTGAAATAAGGTGTCGGAACAAAGCCAGCACGATGATAGGGTCATGGATAAGGAAAGGTTTTTCCATGAAATGAAAAAACGAACGGAACACTTGTAAAGCAATGTAAAGGAGCAGAGGAACGTGAGTAAATACAAAGCCTTGTGGGAATATGTACAGAATAACGAAAGCAATACCTTTAAGCTTACCTTTGAGGAGATCGAGCAAATCGCCGGAATCCCAATCGATCATTCCTTTTTGAAATATAAAAAGGAGCTTATGGAATATGGCTGGCAGGTTGGAAAAATATCCATGAAAGAGCAGACGGTTGTGTTTCAAAGGATGGATTGAAATGGATGAAGAACGCAGAAAAGTAAAAAGACTCATTATTATTTTATTTCTCGCCTGTTTATGTGCTGCGTTGGTGTGCTTCGGAATTTTTATTTACCTGCTGAATGCGTACAGGAACGGGGAATTGGTGGGTGACAGGATTGTTACCGTCTCAAAAATTGTCGTTATGACGGGGATATTTTTTCTGATATTGGCATTTGGAAATCTTTTGCCTGTTTTTATTTCTCATAAAAAACATGGATGAAAGCCAAGAGAGATCAATAGGAGCATTGGATATGGCAGATATTTTTAATGAAGCAAACATGAGGGAGACTCTGGAGGAATACATACCTGCCGGGGAGGAATTGCTGGCAGGCATACATGCAATTGCAAAAGAGGCCATGGTGACAGGCGTATTTGGAAAGTGTATCCGCACGGAAGACAGTCTGATTCCGGATGAAAACGGCGGGACGGTTGCACTGAAGAAGAGAAAATACTCCACGTATGATATTTATTTTGGCATTACTCAGTCCTCTTTCGTCATCGTGGGGTGTGAAAGGCACAGCTATCTCTATCAATTTAAGGATGATCTGATGGTGCGTGAAGAGGATATACAGGAGCTTACATCAGAGTTGCCCTTTGACGACATTGGAACATGCTATCCTCTGACGGACATTCAAAAGTGCGAGATAAAAAAGGGATGGATGGGTTCCGTAAAATGCCACATTACCATGAAAAACGGAAGCTATTTCAAACTTCTGCTTCCGAAGCTTGGCGGACTGGGCGGCGGCATGCCCCATCATGCGGAGTACCTGCAGGCCATTATTGCACGGCTGGGTGGCGGGAGTGTATAAAATTATTTAAAATTCCAGGCTATTGAAAAAAAGGATCTGATATGTCAGAATAGATATAGTGGGTGAAGAAAGGGGAAATAAGGGAGGTGAGGTTTTGAACAAAGGAGCTTTTGCATGTGCTGTTCCCTGCCTGCTGTTTCTCCTGGCCGCACTGATTTTCACAGTGCTAAAAGGAAAAGCGGCAATCCTTATCAGCGGTTTTAACACACTTCCCAAGCAGGAGAGAGCCTTGTATGATAGGGAGAGGATGAGCCAGGATCACAGGAATGCATTTTTCCTATGGTCTGTTATCATGGGAATCGGAGCCATGCTGTCTTATCTTGTTTCGAAATACATGGCGATAGCCGCCTTTGCAGTATGGTTCCCTGTCTTCTTAAAAGATGTGCACCTGGATGAGGAAAAAGCATTTGGAAAGTACAGGAAATCCACAAACTGAAAGCGAGCAAAACGATGGACGGGAAAATAGCAAAAGAACAATGGCGGTCAAGCTGCGTGCGGCCCATTACCGAAGCGGATGATCCCCTGATTGCAGAAATCATCCGAACAAGTCTTAAGAAATATCACCTTAACATCCCCGGAACCGTGTACTTTGATCCGGAACTGGATCATCTAAGCAAGTATTACCACAGCCTGCCGGAGAAAAGAGGATATTTTATTGCGACCAATCATGAGGGTCAGGTGATTGGTGGCGTTGGCATCGCAGAATTTAATGGCTTTGACAACTGTGCGGAGCTGCAGAAAATCTACCTGATTGATCAGGAAAAAGGAAAGGGGCTTGGAAAATGCCTGTTGGAGCTTGCGGAGGATTTTGCTCGAAGCTTAGGCTATCAAAGCCTTTACCTAGAAACGCACACGAATCTTGAGACGGCAATCGCAATGTATGAAAAAAATGGATTTCAGCGTATCCATAAGCCGAAATCGGTTGTTCACAGCACCATGAACCGATTTTACAGAAAAAGGCTCTGAGCTGAAAATATGAACCGAAAACCAGAAAAAGAACGAGTAGTCTGTGTCAGAAAGAGCAAGAGGTGACAAAATGAAATACAAAGTAAAGGTAACAGTACTTGACAAGAAAATGTATCCGGAACTACAGCACCAATACTGTGCGAACCCGGATGCCGGTGCCTGTCCCTGCTACAACGTGGGCGATGAATTTATCTTCTGCCGTGATGATGAGAGGGATGACTTCTGGCACATGGGGCTTGGCACTCTTGTAAAAACAAATGGCGATCCGGATACCGTGGCAGGCGGCCCCAGGATCCCGTTCTGCTCCGAAGCATGGGATGCCATTGCCCGCTACATTTATACGGGACTGCAGGGAGGTTCCATTATGAAAGGCTGGATGAGAGAAGAGAATACCATGATCACCTGCTGCTCTGACGGGACAAGGCCGGTTATCTTTAAAATTGAACGGATTGACTGCGAATAAGGGTATAAATGGCTATGTATTTTCTTTGTAATCTATTGATTCTATTGATGAAATATGATAAAAATAGTATAATAACATTACAAATACATACATAACAACTATATTATGATTATAAGGAGAATACGCTATGGCAGAGCAGGTTTTAATTCAATTTAGAGCAGACAAGGCATTGAAACAGGAAGTAACAGAAATATATGAGAAGCTTGGACTGGATTTACCTACGGCATTCCGTATGTTTATGGCCAGAAGCAAAATGGTAAAAGGTCTTCCCTTTGATGTGACACTGCCCAAAGAGACAATAACAAGAGCAGAAGCAAAGAATGCATTCCATGAATTACGGAGGCAGGCCGCTGATATTCCGGAAATGTCGCTTGATGAAATCAACGCTGAAATTTCGGCAGTAAGAACAGAAAGAAGCAGGTAGTCATTTATGAAATATTATGCAGAAATTGATACAAATGTACTCATATCAGCACTGCTCTCTAAAAACGAAGCTTCGGCTACGGTCAAAGTATTGGATGCTGTCTTTGAGGGAAGAATCATTCCTTTTTATCATCAGGATATATTAGCAGAGTATGAGGAAGTGCTTCACAGAGAAAAATTTCATCTCCAAGACAAAACAATACGGCTCGTATTGAATGCGTTTATCCAATATGGGATAGAAGTGTTTCCACAACCTACGGGAGAGGTTTTCATTGATATGGATGACCTTGTATTCTATGAAGTAGCTATGGAAAAGAGAGAAAATAACGCATATTTAGTCACGGGCAATCAAAAACACTATCCATTCAAGGATTTTATTGTTACCCCTGCGGAAATGATAAAAATAATGGAAACAGGGGAAAAAGGAAAAAAGGAGTAACAAAACCATGCTGACACTAGAAAAATTCGAAGAAGCTTCCGAGGTGGTAAAACAGGTAGCCATTGAGACAAAGCTGCTGTACAGTGCATATTTCAGCAATCAGACAGGCAACAAGGTCTATCTGAAGCCGGAAAATATGCAGCTTACGGGAGCTTACAAGATCCGTGGGGCCTATTACAAGATCAGCACACTGACCGAAGAAGAACGGGCCAGGGGACTCATCACGGCGTCCGCCGGAAATCACGCCCAGGGCGTGGCTTATGCGGCCAAGGCCTTTGGCGTAAAGGCTGTGATCGTAATGCCCACCACAACACCTCTTATGAAAGTGGAACGCACGAAGAGCTACGGGGCGGAAGTGGTGCTCTACGGCGACGTATACGACGAAGCCTGTGCCCACGCCTATGAGCTGGCGGACAAGGAGGGCTATACCTTTATCCATCCTTTCGACGATCTGGCCGTAGCCACGGGACAGGGCACAATCGCCATGGAGATTGTAAAGGAACTGCCCTTGGTAGACTACATTCTCGTGCCGATTGGCGGCGGCGGTCTCTGCACAGGCGTTTCCACCCTGGCCAAAATGCTGAATCCCAACATCAAGGTCATCGGCGTGGAGCCTGCGGGAGCCAATTGTATGCAGGAATCCCTGAAAAATGGAAAGGTGACCACCCTCCCGACTGTGAATACCATAGCCGACGGTACGGCGGTAAAAACGCCGGGGGAAAAGATTTTCCCCTACATTCAGAAGAATCTGGACGATATCATTACCGTATCGGACGATGAACTGATCGTGGCATTTCTGGACGTGGTAGAGAATCACAAGATGGTAGTGGAAAATTCCGGACTTCTGACCGTGGCGGCCCTGAATCACCTGGATGTGAAGAATAAGAAGATCGTGTCCATCTTAAGCGGCGGGAATATGGATATTATCACCATGTCCTCTGTGGTACAGTTCGGCCTGCGTCAACGGGATCGAATCTTTACTGTGTCCGTGCTGCTTCCGGACAAGCCCGGCGAGCTGGTGCGGATCGCAGATCTTATTGCAAAGGAGCAGGCAAATGTCATCAAGCTGGATCACAACCAGTTTGTCAGTACCAACCGAAATGTGGGCGTGGAACTTCGCATCACCGTGGAAGCATTCGGAACCGAGCATAAAAACCGGATTTTCAATAAGCTCAAGGATATGGGGTGCAGGCCCAAGCTGGTGAACGTAATGATGTAAAAGGAATCGCAATGAGAATTGGGCTTATAAGATTTGGAGAGATGAATGATGTGGGAAGAATTAGGAATAAGCGGCGGAACGGCAATTATAATCTTGGTGGCATTATATTTTATTATCAAATGGGCAGTAAAAAACGGAACCATAGAAGCCTATGAGAAAATTACAGGCAACAAAGTAAAAGATGATATCGATGAGTTCTTCCAAAAAGAAGCTGCCGAAAAGGAAAATAAAGAAACGCAGTAAAAAGAGTTTCCAATTCACAGAACAATAAAACAACAGCACCGGTATAGGTGCTGCAAAACTGAAACAGGAGGGTATCACTATGGAAAGACATGCGGTGGCAATGCGGATTCAGCCTGGCTGCTTCAATGCCTACAGGCAGAAATTAGGAGAGGCATGGAAGCCTCTGGTTGAAATCCTGGATCGAATCGGCATACGGAATTTCAGCCTTTGGAACATTGAGGACAAGGTGTTCGGCTACTGCGAGACACCGGACGGCGTGACAATATCCCAAAAGGACTGGGAGGACTTTCATAAGCTGGAGGAAATCATGGACGGCACCTTTACCTGGATTTCCACTCCAGGAGAACCTATGCGTCTGATGTACGAGGACTTCGGCATTGTCCGGGAAAATAAGGAGCTTATACGTCACCGTGTATTTGTGACAAAGCTAAAGCCAGGCATGCAGGAGGAGTACAAGCTGCGTCATGACAGACTGGCAGAGACAAGAAACGGAAAAGTAACCCAGGGTCCCGACAGTAACTTTTCCATCTGGAACGCCGGAGACTACATTTTTGGGTATGACGAGATTGACGTAACCATGGAAGCCGAGGAGACCGAGGAAAGCCGCCAATCCACCATTGACTGGGAGACAAGAATGCTGGAGATTATGAGCTGGTATACCGATGACGTGGACTGGATCACGGGGCTTCACCATAAGCATATTCAGAGGATTGGGTATCACAATTAGGAATGTACAAAGAATGCTGCAAAAGAGAGAAAGGAAAGTCCTGGTCTTTCACAACCATAAAACCAATATTATTTTATACTGCATTTCTCTTGCTATTACTATGCTCCTGTGAAAAACAGGGTGACACAGAAAAAGCTGCGGTTCGTATAGATGCTTTTAAAGATATCCGGATTATCATGAATGCAGAAAGTATAGAAGCAGTTCCGATTAAGGCAAAGACTTTGACACCATCATTGCCTGTGGACAGCGAGCCTTTATCCGTTGCACAGATGTTTCGGGCAGTGCTTCTCGACGAGATGCCTTTTTCAGGTATGGCCAAAGACTTTCCCATGCATCATTATGGCTTTTTGAGTGAATTGCCTTATGGATATGATGATAAAAATGAGATCTGCCGGTTTGCTGTTGCAGACTTAGACGGTGATGCCGTTCCTGAAGTGGCCGGTGAGATAGAGGGGTATTCCGGGTACATGATCCTCCGGTACAGGGAGGGAAAAATATATGGTAATTTCGTGGATTACAGGGCAATGATGTTGCTGAAAAAGAACGGTGCATCCATTGGTTCCAGTGGTGCTGGAAATAATGTAATACAGAAGTTCTATTTTATTGGAGATACCTTTTTCCCAGACGATAAAGTGCAGCATTATGAGGATGCTTATAGCAATGTATACTATATCAACGATGTCTTGGCAGAGGAAAGTCTTGGAAAGGAAGTAGAAACCTTTTTTTATGACATTCCGGGGGCAGAATGGCATGATCTTACGGAAGAGACAGTGGATAAATATATTTTGGAAAATCCGGCATTTACAGAGATTCCCATGGAAACGCCGGAAAATATAAGAGAACGGCAGGCTTATCTCGATTCCCTCTCATACCTGCTTGATTTGACATACACTCTTAATTGGAAGATCCCTGAGGAATATAATGCAAATGGTAAGAGCTACTACAATGGCTGCTATGATGAACTGAATAAGATCTATCAGTTATGCCAGGAAAGCTTATCCGGAGAAGCCCTGGAGAGTTTAACTGAGGAGCAGAGACATTGGGAAGAAAGCAGCAGGAATATGCTGGAAGAGGACTTGCAAAAGCTTTATATTAGCAGCATAGATGAGCAGGAGAAAAAGTATTTATATTATAGTTATGGGGATCTTGCCTTAAGACGGACCCTTGCCTTGATAAATATGTATTATGATTATGATTTTTATAATTGGGTGGAAAAAGAGTTTTTTTGAATCCACAGAGGAATTCTTTAGCATTTTCCCCTTGCATTTCCACAAAAAATGTAGTATGATACCTCAAAACACATATAGAGATACATATGCAACTATAAGGGAGTAGTTGGCGTTCCCGGTTTTGGTGGTTCTCATTTTTTCAAAAGAGATCGGACAGAGTCAGAACGTAACAAAATCAACATCATGACCAAAAGGTCTGGTTTTGTTTGAAACGACGAGACTTATCCGCAGAGACGATCTGTGGATAGGTCTTTTATTTTTCCATATTTGGGAGATACTACAAAAGGAGGAAAGAAGTATGAGTTTACTGGAGCTATTTATACTGGCGGCAGGGTTGTCCATGGATGCCTTTGCCGTATCCATCTGCAAGGGCTTAAGCGTGCCAAAGGCGGGAATCCAAGAAAGCGGCATAGCGGGACTTTATTTTGGAGGATTTCAGGCCCTGATGCCGCTTCTTGGCTTTGTGCTGGGAGTGCAGTTTAAAGAATACATCACCAGTATTGATCATTGGATCGCTTTCGTGCTCCTTGGCATCATCGGCATCAATATGATACGGGAAGCAAAGAACTCAGGAGAGAGCTGTGAGGTCTGTCCTCAGGGTCAGGGACCCTTTTCCTTTCAGGCAATGCTGCCCCTGGCCATAGCTACCAGCATTGATGCCCTGGCCGTAGGCGTTACCCTGGCCTTTTTGCAGGTAAAGATTCTTCCGGCCATAACCTTTATCGGAGTAACCACCTTTGTAATCTCCGGAGCAGGAATCCGTATCGGGAATCTCTTTGGCAGCCGTTGGAAATCAAAAGCAGAGCTGGCAGGGGGAATTATTTTGATTTGTATGGGTATCAAGATTTTATTGGAGCACTTAGGAGTTTTAGGTTAAATAAAAACAAAAACAGTGATATCCTGTCAGTGCATAGATCGATTTACAGACACATCTTTTTGTGGCTGGAAATTGATCTAGATAAGGGTGTACTGACAGGATATTACGGAACTAAAATAGGAGGAGTTATGAAAAACAATCACAGCCAAAGCATAGCAGAATTGCAATCACAGCTTAATACCACAGCCGAGGGCTTAAGCAGCAGCGAAGCCGAAAGATGCCTTTCGGAGTACGGAGAAAACCGTCTAAAGGAAGCAAAGAAAAAATCCCTCTTCCTAAAATTTCTGGAACAATTTCGGGATGTAATGGTGCTGATCCTTTTGGCGGCTGCAGCCGTATCCTTTTTCGTAGCCCTTTCCGAGGGTGAAAGCTCCGCATTCTTTGAACCACTTTTAATTCTGCTGATTGTAGTATTAAATGCAATTATGGGTGTCATACAGGAAAACAAGGCAGAGCGATCCTTAGAAGCCCTTATGAGCATGGCAGCACCTCATGCCCGGGTCATTCGGGACGGACAGGAGCAGGTTATGGATGCGGCAAAGCTGGTGCCGGGAGATATCATCAAACTGGAAGCAGGAGATTTCGTCCCGGCGGACGCAAGACTCCTTACCTCCCACAGCTTAAAGTCCGAGGAATCGGCCCTGACGGGGGAATCCGTCCCTGCGGAGAAGAATGCGGAAGCCATTCTTCCTGAAAACGCACCCCTTGGAGATCGAATCAACTGCATCTATTCCGGATGCAGCATCGTATATGGAACCGCCATTGCAATGGTAACAGAGACAGGCATGAATACCCAGATGGGAAAAATCGCAGGCATGCTGGAGGGAGAGGGGGAAGTAGAGACGCCGCTTCAGCAAAAGCTGGCCCAGCTTGGAAAATATATGGGAACCCTGGCTCTGGTGATCTGTGCCATCATCTTTCTAATGGGCTTAGCAGGCGGAACGCCCGTCATGGAGATCTTTATGACAGCCGTATCCCTGGCCGTATCCGCCATTCCCGAGGGACTTCCGGTTATTGTAACCATCGTTTTGTCCATTGGCGTGGAACGCATGGCAAAGCGTAACGCCATCGTAAAAAAGCTTCCGGCAGTTGAAACATTAGGCTCAACCTCTGTAATATGCTCCGATAAAACAGGCACCCTGACACAAAATAAAATGACCCTGATCCAGGCATATCTGGACAAGGGAAAGGTCACAGAGAAAATAAGCTCAGAAAATTCCCCGGAAGTTCGCAGGCTTCTTTTATACGGAACTCTTTGCAGCAATGGATCCATTTGCTTTGAGGAGGGAAAGGAAGTCCCCATCGGGGATCCCACAGAGACCAGCATCATTTCCGCAGCCTATAAAAACGGAATCCGGAAGGAAGAGTTAACCGGTCGATATCCACGAGTGGCAGAGCTTCCATTTGACTCGGACCGAAAGCTCATGACCACCATACAGAAAATGGACGGATCCTATATTGCCATCACAAAGGGAGCCTTTGACATGCTCTCCACAAGGTGCGTACAGGGAGACATGGAAACAGCGGCAAAGATGACAGAAGAGATGAGTTCTAAGGCTCTTCGGGTGCTGGCTGTGGCATATCGGATTCTTGACAGAGTTCCGGAGGAAATAACAAGTGACTCCCTGGAAAGGGATTTGACATTCTTAGGTTTGGTAGGCATGATCGATCCGCCCAGAGAAGAAGCGAAGCAGGCGGTAGAACTCTGCAAGAGGGCAGGAATCCGTCCAATCATGATTACCGGTGATCATGTAGTCACAGCTTCCGCCATAGCCGGACAGCTTGGGATATTGGAAGCCGGACAGACGGCCATAACCGGAACAGAGCTACAAGCCCTGTCAGAAGAAGCATTTGACAAAAAACTGGAAAGCATATCCGTCTATGCCCGTGTATCCCCGGAAGATAAAATACGGGTTGTGAAAGCATGGCAGAAAAAAGGCCAGATCGTATCCATGACTGGAGACGGCGTAAACGACGCACCGGCATTAAAAGCCGCCGATATAGGCTGTGCCATGGGAATCACCGGAACCGACGTGGCAAAAGGGGCCGCCGACATGACCCTGCAGGATGACAACTTCGCAACAATCGTAGCCGCCGTCCGGGAGGGGAGAGGAATCTACAACAACATCCGCAAAACCGTAGGCTTCCTTTTGGGAACGAACATCGGAGAAGTACTTCTGGTATTCTGTTCCATGCTGCTTTTTAAAGTATCCCCCTTACTGTCCATGCAGCTTCTCTGGATCAACCTGGTCACAGACAGTCTTCCTGCCATTGCCCTGGGGATGGAGCCGGTAGAAGACAGTGTCATGGACACAAAACCAAGGCCCAGAGAAGAGGGAATCTTCGCCCACGGCTTAGGCATCCAGGTAATCCTTCAGGGAATCATGTTCGGCATCCTGTCCCTGGCCGCATTCTGGGTAGGCAGCACCTCCTCGATTGGAATCAAAGCCGGCCGAACCATGGCATTTCTGGTTCTGGGCTACAGCCAGATTCTCCATGCCTTTAACATGCGTTCCGCCAAATCCCTGTTCCAGACAGGGATCTTCACCAATCGGAAGCTAAACCTGGCCGCCATGTCATCCATAATCCTGATGGCCTGTGTGCTGTTTATTCCGCCCTTGTCCCAGATATTCGGCCTGACTGCACTACCGGCAAGAATGTACGGAACCGGCTTTGCCCTGGCATTCTTCCCCATCGTGGTCCTGGAACTGGTGAAAGCCCTGGGACTCATAGCCAAGTAACAACTACCCAAATTTCACATTTTGCACACGAATTTATACAAAACACTTGATTATTTGACACAATATTGATAAAATGGTAAACGGCATGAAATGGTTTAGAATTATCATATAAAAATGGAGGGCTGAAAATGAGTAGTACAGCACAAACCTTGGCAGGTAAGAGAATCGAGAGCTTACTTGACGAGAACAGTTTTGTTGAGATTGGCGGCATGGTGACAGCCAGAAACACAGATTTCAACATGCAGCAGAAAGAAACTCCGTCTGACGGCGTCATTACCGGGTATGGAGTCATTGACGGCAATCTTGTGTATGTGTATAGCCAGGATGCATCCGTATTAAACGGAACCTTAGGTGAGATGCATGCAAAGAAGATCACAAAGCTCTATGACATGGCCTGCAAAATGGGTGCACCGGTAATCGGTCTGATTGACTGTGCAGGTGTCCGTCTTCAGGAAGCCACAGACGCTTTGAACGGCTTTGGAGAGATCTATCTGAAGCAGACCCTGGCATCCGGTGTGGTTCCTCAGATTGCAGCAGTATTTGGAACCTGCGGCGGCGGACTTGCCGTAGTTCCGGGATTAGCCGACTTTACATTTATGGAGGAGAGCAAGGCAAAGCTTTTTGTAAATTCCCCCAACGCTATTGAGGGAAATGAAGTCTCCAAATGTAACAGTGCATCCGCCAAGTTCCAGGCAGAAGAAGCCGGAAATGTGGACGTAGTCGGAGACGAGGCAGGAATTTTGGCTCAGATCCGTCAGCTTGTAACCATGCTTCCGGCCAACAACGAGGATGATGCCGCTTATGAAGAGTGCATGGACGATTTGAACCGGGCATGTGAGGAGCTGGGAAGTGTAGAGTATTCTGCTCCCTACATACTTTCCAGTATTTCCGATGGAAACGTATTCTTCGAGACCAAGGCAAATTATGCAAAGGACATGGTAACCGGCCTGATTAAATTAAACGGCATGACCGTAGGTGCAGTTGCCAACAATGATACGGATATGACCGCAAGGGGTGCTCTGAAAGCGGCAGACTTCATCAACTTCTGCGATGCATTCAATATCCCGGTGCTCTCCATTACCAATGTAAAGGGCTATAAGGCAAATATGTGCACAGAGCGTAATATTGCAAAAGCAATGGCAAAGTTGACCTATGCATTTGCCAATGCCACCGTTCCCAAGGTAAACGTGATTGCAGGCACAGCCTACGGCAGTGCATATGTATCCATGAACAGCAAGGGAATCGGTGCCGACGTGGTTTACGCATGGACAGGTTCCTCCATCGGCATGATGGATGCAAAGCTGGCAGCCAAGATTATGTATGCCGACGCTGATGCGGCAAAGCAGCAGGAGAAAGCAAAGGAGTATGCCGCACTTCAGGCAAGCCCGGAAGCGGCCGCAAGAAGAGGTTACGTAGACAGCATTATCGAGCCCAAGGACACCAGAAAGTATGTAATCGGTGCATTTGAGATGTTATTCACAAAGAGAGAAGATCGCCCAGACAGAAAACACGGAACGGTTTAAGAGAGGTGAATAATATGAAAAGAAACATGAAAAAATTAATCAGTCTTTTTGTACTGCTCCTTTGTGTCATGTCTTTAGCCGGCTGTGCAACAAGAGAGACACTGCCCAAGGAAGAGATGTACAAGACCAAATCTGACCAGTATGTGAAGATGCTGACCTCCATGAGTGAGGAAGAGTTAGAGGAGCAGATTGCTGGGCTGGAAGAGAACTTTGAGGACTTTGAACAGGAAGTGGCTCTGTACCGCTATATCGGCGGAACCGGACAGAAGTTTGACTTTACGGCGGATGCTTATCTGGCCCTCTTTAAGTCCTATGCCAGCAACCTGGATGAATTCGGTGCCTATGTGGGCGTAAAGGAATATGAGGGCGGCGTAGAGAAAGACGGCGAAGTCACCTATGATGTAGTATATGAATTTGAAAAGCATGACATGAGGCTTTCCCTGGTATATGACAGTCAGGATGTTGTAATCACAGTAACGGCGGATCCCATCTACAGCACAGGTGAAATTCTTCAGAAAGCCGGTATGAACACTTTGCTTGGTATGGGCGTTGTGTTTTCAGTTCTGATTCTCATCAGCCTGATTATATCCTGCTTTAACTTTATACCTGCTATTGAAAAGAAGTTCAGCAAGAAGAAAGCGGAGGAAAAGAAAGCGGCAGCACCGGCAGCCAAACCGGCACCGGTACCGGTGGCAGCACCTGTGGCGGAAAATCCTGCTGACGATCTGGAACTTGTGGCCGTGATTACGGCATCAGTAGCAGCAGCCATGGGAACCACGTCAACAGACGGATTCGTGGTTCGTTCCATCAAGCGTAAAAGCAATCAGAAATGGAAAAAAGCATAATTCAAATTTATTGGACTTAGTGTCCGGTAATGCATATTTTAGGAGGAATCGATAAGATGAAAAATTATACAATTACCGTAAATGGCGTGGCATATGATGTAACCGTAGAAGAGGGCGGCACAGGAAGTGTACCGGTACGTGCAGCAGCTCCGGCAGCTAAACCGGCGGCAGCCCCGGCCCCGGCAGCAAAGCCTGCAGCAGCAGCGGCCGGCGGAATTGAAGTGAAAGCTTCCGTTCCCGGCAAGGTATTCAAGGTAGAGGCTTCCGTAGGCCAGGCAGTAAAGGCCGGAGACAGCATTGTGATTCTGGAAGCTATGAAGATGGAGATCCCGGTTGTTGCTCCTGAGGATGGTACGGTAGCCAGCATCAATGTTGGAGTAGGTGATGCAGTAGAATCCGGCGATTTGCTGGCATCCCTGAACTGACAAAAAACTGGAATCCTATCAAACTAACGGAGGTTAAGACATGGGATATATATTAGAAACATTGGGAAATCTCATGCATCAAACAGCATTTTTCAATCTGACCTGGGGAAATTATGTTATGGTCGGCGTTGCATGCTTTTTCCTGTTCCTGGCTATCAAAAAGGATTATGAACCGCTTCTTCTGGTTCCAATCGCTTTTGGTATGCTGCTTGTTAATATTTATCCGGATATTATGATTAGTCCGGAGGAATCCGCAAACGGTGTAGGAGGTCTTCTCTATTACTTCTATGTATTGGATGAGTGGGCAATCCTGCCGTCCCTGATCTTTATGGGTGTGGGAGCCATGACAGACTTTGGCCCCCTGATTGCAAACCCCAAAAGCTTTCTTTTGGGAGCAGCGGCACAGTTTGGTATTTTTGCCGCATACTTAGGAGCTATGGCCATGGGCTTCTCTGACAAGGCGGCGGCGGCTATCTCCATTATTGGAGGAGCAGACGGCCCTACGTCCATTTTCCTTGCCGGAAAACTGGAGCAGACAGCCATCATGGGACCCATTGCAGTGGCGGCCTATTCCTATATGTCACTGGTTCCCGTGATTCAGCCGCCCATTATGAAGCTTCTGACTACGGAAAAAGAACGGAAGATCAAGATGGAGCAGCTTCGTCCCGTATCCAAGCTGGAGAAGATTCTCTTCCCCATCATCGTTACGATAGTTGTCTGCCTGATTCTGCCCTCAACCGCACCATTGGTTGGTGCTCTGATGCTTGGTAATCTGTTTCGTGAGTCCGGCGTGGTTCGTCAGCTTCAGGAGACAGCTTCCAATGCACTTATGTACATCGTCGTTATCCTTTTGGGTACTTCCGTAGGTGCAACTACAAGTGCCGAGGCATTCCTGAACCTGGATACGCTTAAGATCGTTGTTCTTGGTCTGGTTGCATTTGCATTCGGTACGGCGGCAGGTGTTATATTCGGAAAGATTATGTGCAAGGCCACCGGCGGCAAGGTAAATCCGCTGATTGGATCCGCAGGCGTATCTGCCGTTCCTATGGCAGCCCGTGTATCTCAGAAAGTAGGTGCGGAAGCAGATCCCACCAACTTCCTGCTGATGCATGCCATGGGTCCCAACGTAGCCGGTGTAATCGGTACAGCCGTAGCAGCCGGAACCTTTATGGCGATCTTTGGTGTCATGTAAAATAAAAACTAAAAAACAGTAACACCTCGTGCGGCACCAGAAGAATTTACAGGCACATGCTTTTGTGACTGGAAATACTTCTAAGTAAGAGGTACTGTTAGAGGTGTTACGGAACTGGAAACAGTAACACCTCGTGCAGTACCAGAAGAATTTACAGGCACATCTTTTCGTGGCTGGAAATTCTTCTAAGTAGGAGGTGCTGTTAGAGGTGTTACGGAACTATAAATAGGAGGTTATAGAATGTCACAGACTAAACCGGTAAAAATTACCGAAACGATATTGCGTGATGCTCATCAGTCCCTGATTGCCACACGTATGAGTACAGAGCAGATGCTTCCCATTGTAGAGAAGCTTGACCAGGTAGGCTACCATTCTCTGGAGTGCTGGGGAGGTGCAACCTTTGATGCTTCTTTGCGTTTTCTTCATGAAGATCCATGGGAGCGTCTGAGAAAGATCAAGGAAAAAGCAAAGAAAACCCCGTTGCAGATGCTTTTCCGCGGACAGAACATTCTGGGTTACCGTCCCTATGGAGATGACGTAGTAGAGTATTTTGTACAGAAGTCTATTGCAAATGGTATTGATATTATTCGTATCTTCGACTGCTTAAACGACCTGCGGAATCTGGAGACTGCCGTAAAGGCTTCCAACAAGGAGAAAGGCCATGCACAGATCGCCCTTTCCTATACGCTGGGTGATGCTTACACCCTGGAGTACTGGACCAACATTGCAAAAGAGATCGAAAGCATGGGTGCAGATTCTATCTGTATCAAGGATATGGCTGGTCTGTTGCTGCCCTACAAGGCAACGGAGCTGGTAACGGCCCTTAAGAGTGCTGTCAGGATTCCGATTCAGCTTCATACCCACTATACATCCGGTGTGGCTTCCATGACCTACTTAAAGGCTGTAGAGGCAGGTGTGGATGTGATTGACTGTGCGATGTCACCCTTTGCTCTGGGAACCTCTCAGCCTGCAACAGAGGTTATGGTAGAGACCTTTAAGGGAACGCCCTATGACACAGGCTATGATCAGAACCTGCTGGCTGAGATTGCAGATTATTTCCGTCCTTACCGTGACGAGTGTCTGGAAAGCGGTCTTCTGAATCCCAAGAACCTGGGAGTTAACATCAAGACTCTGCTGTATCAGGTACCCGGCGGTATGCTGTCTAACCTGACATCACAGTTAAAGGATCTGGGTGCGGAGGATAAGTACTATGAGGTTCTGGAAGAAGTACCACGTGTACGTAAGGATTTTGGTGAGTGCCCCCTTGTAACGCCATCCTCCCAGATTGTGGGAAGCCAGGCTGTTATGAATGTAGTAGCAGGAGAGCGCTACAAGATGGTTACCAAAGAGACCAAGGATGTTCTTTCCGGCAAGTACGGAAAGACAGTAAAGCCTTTCAATCCCGAGGTTCAGAAAAAGTGTATTGGTGACACAGAAGTGATCACTTGCCGTCCGGCGGATCTGGTTCCCAACGAGCTGGAAACTCTGGAAGCAGAGATGGCACAGTACAAGGAGCAGGATGAGGACGTATTGTCCTACGCACTGTTCCCGCAGGTAGCAACAGACTTCTTCAAATACAGAGAAGCACAGAAGACCAAGATGGATGCAACCGTGGCAGATACAAAGAATGGTGCATATCCGGTATAGCTTATTTAATGAAATTTAAAAAGGAACTGTCATAAAGTTTTGCAGCTTTGTGATAGTTCTTTTTTAGATTCACAGTTGGACTGGCATATTAAAAAATGTTGGTTTTCTGGGGCTATTCGGACATTTTTAAGAAAAATATACTTGTGCTTTTACGAAGAAATGAGGATTGTTTTATCTCAAGTCTTTTCTGTTTAAAAAAGTATGAAACTAAAAGAATGTGGCGAAGAATCTATGAAAAATCTTGGAAAGAAAATTAATTACAAAATTGATGATATTACCTGGGTTAATTTGGAAGGATTTTTGTCCCATACTAGTTTGTTTTTGTTATTATATAGAGATACAGATTCAGAAGTAGAAGAGATTGTTAATAAAATTAAACAAATTATTATAAATAATTGTACTATTATTATGCCAGAAGATGCACCACATAAGGAGTTTTTGAAAAGAATTACAGCTAGAAAGTTAAAACACAATAGGTTAAAATTTTTTACAACAAATTATGGTATGTTATTTGAGCAGGCTGCAAATGAGTGTGGATTTACAATGATAGTAGCACATTGGCATATTTGCCTGTTTTGGGCGAGAGTGAAGCAATTCTAACAGGGGTGGATTTCCCTATGCCTTTAATTATTAAAGATGAGTCCGCCAATAGAAAAACTGGATTCAGAAACACCTCAATTTAAATCACAATTTAAATTATATAGATAAAATTCATTGACATAAAAAAGGTGATTTCGTATAATAATATGTAGAAGATACGGCGTGCTGTATCTAGTGGGCTAACACTTAAATCCGAAATTCTTACCGGACGAATGTGCCGGTTGTTGGCAGGCAACGCAAAAACCTGAAACGCTTACTGGACGAATGAGCTAGCCGTTGGCGGACAACACAAAAATTAGCCGTAAAAGAGAGTTGATAATGCTGCGGTATTATAACTCTCTTTTTTAGTTAATAGGGAGAAGGGCGTGAAGCATACATATACGAAGAAAGAAGCCTTACGAATTATTATTGCAACTGCGAAAGAATACGCTAAAATGCTGGAGGGCTTGAATTATTTATTTTTATACCGTAATCGGCTGAGTAACGAAATAGAATATTTTGAAGCAGCATTTTCCAAGAAAATTGGGAAAAACTTGTATGATAGGATTAATAAATAAAAAGGGGCACTTAATTATGGAATCAAGAGTAGAATTGGCCAAAAAACTGCATGCCAACAGATATAGCTGCTCTCAGGCAGTATACTGTGCATTTCGTGATGTGGCAGGAGTGACGGAAGAACAGGCAAAGCGTGAGGCAGCTCCTTATTCCGGCGGTGCAAAGGTAAAGTGCGGAGCGGTCATGGCGGCTGGGTTGGTCCTTTCGGCAAAAGCAAAGGAACAGAGGCTTGATGAAACGGCACTTATTGGGGAACTGGAGAAGCATTTTCAGGAAAAAAATACAACTGTAGTTTGTCGGGAGCTTCGAGGCGAGAAGGGAAAGCCACGTCTTCGCACCTGTAGAGGGTGTGTGGAGGATGCGGCGGAGATTCTGGAACAGATGCTGGAAGAATTGTAAGCTTTATAATCGGTTCAATTGCTGAGCTGAAAGGTATTCTTACGAAAGACAGCTCATTGCTATAATTTATAGAGGAACTATTTTAGCAAAGGGGTTTTAATATGACAAAAAAGATGGAACGTATATGTCAGCCTCAATATGCGGCAGATTTATTTGCAGGATGGGAGGAGACACCTATCTGGTCATGCATTCAAGGCGTTATGGGAAAGGTTTACGGAGATCACCAGGAGCATCCGACTTCGGCCGCAGCCATACTTGGTGATTTTTGCTTTCTCGCCGGAGAGCCGAGTAAAGATCTGGTTGCTTATAAACCAAAAGAGAGTGGGCAGAATTTTATTATTATGATTCCCCAAAGTAAAAAATGGGGACAGTTGATTCGGGAATATTGGGGAGAAAAGGCAAAGGAAGTTACCCGCTATGCGGTAAAAAAAGAGCAAAACAACTTTGTTTCGGAAAAACTTCAAAAAATGGCCTCCAATTTGCCTGCTGGATATGAGATTAAGCTTATAACCAGGGAATTATATGACCAGTGCCGAAAAATGGAATGGAGCCGGGATTTGGTAGGGCAATATAAAAGCTTTGAGGAATATGAAAGACTGGGATTGGGCTTCGCAGTTGTAAAAGATGGTGAATTGGTGGCCGGTGCCTCATCCTATTCTTCCTATAAGGAGGGAATTGAGATTCAGATTGATACACAAATGGACCATCGAAGAAAAGGTCTGGCAAGAGCCTGCGGTGCCACATTGATTCTGGAATGCCTGAAACGTGGTCTGTATCCAAGCTGGGATGCACAGAATCAGGAATCTCTTTCTCTGGCAGAGCAATTCGGATATTATCCGTCTCATTCCTATCCGGCATATGAGATATGGGACTATTAAGCAGACCTTAACGGACGAAGTCCACCCGCCCCGAAGGGTCATGTATTCATGGGATGCTCATAGGGCATACCTTATCGGATGAAGTCCCCCTATTCCGTAGGAGTAAGTATGAAAGGATACCTGTATGGTATATGATAAAAATGTCAGAAATTTATTTGACAGAAAGACGGTTTTGTGGATATACTATGTATATACAAAGGTGGGAGGTGTGCTATGGTAGCACAGGTAAAAGCATGGGGCAACAGCCATGGAATCCGTTTGTCTAAGGAATTGCTGGCTCTTGCGGGAATTAAAAATAATGATTTATTAGAAATAGAATTAATCGAAGGAGGCATTGTATTGAAAAAGACAAGAAAAGAGCATCGTACCCTGGAAGAACGTGCCAAAGAATTTGGCGATCAGTTAGGGCCTTATGAAGAATTTGACTGGGGCACTTCGGAAGGTCGGGAAAGGTGGTGAAATATGGAGATAGAGCAAGGGGATATTATTGCCGTAGATCGATTAAAGGGATATTATCTGGTCACAAGTAAAAATTTTTTTAACAGGACGGAGCAGGCGATCCTGTGTCCAATCGTGAAGGATACCTTTTTGGATCCCTTACATATTCCCATTGAGACAGATGAGGTTCAGGGAATCGTCATGTGTGAGCAGATGCGATTGGCAGATTTGAGGTATCGGGGTTTTAAAAAAGTAACCCGAATTCATTATCCGGATATCATTGATATTACAGATGCGATTCAAAGTATTTTTGACTATTAAGGCTCTGGCAAAAATGATCAGCAGCCTATTCAAATTTCAGAAAAGAGTTTCTTTCTACAGCTTTCTGCAACTTCAGGTTTTCCATAGTTTTCAAAATATGAAGTACTTAATCAATGCTTGTACCATGTTCGGAGATATGGTAAACTGTACCTTGTCAAAAGAGGAGAAGCACTATGAGTAAAGTTTTGATTATCGGCGGAGGGGCCGCCGGTATGATGGCCTCTGTATTTGCAGCACAAAAGGGGCATGAAGTCCACATTTTTGAAAAAAACGAGAAAACCGGAAAAAAGCTCTACATTACAGGCAAGGGGCGTTGTAACCTGACTAATGCTTGCGATATTGACATTCTTTTTGCCAGCGTCTGCACCAATGAAAAGTTCCTTTACAGTGCCTTTTATGGCTTTACCAATGAGGATGTGATAAACTTTTTCCAGGAAGCAGGTGTCGCATTAAAGGTAGAACGGGGCGGCAGAGTATTTCCTGTCTCTGACAGATCGGCAGATGTGCTGGACGCTCTGCGTCGCTGCATGAAAAAGTCTGGTGTTAAGGTGCATCTGCATGCAGAAGTTGCGGATATTTTAATAGAAGAAAACCAGGTCAGGGGGATTCGTCTGGCTGACGGAAAAGAGATTATGGGAGACGCTGTGTTTACAGCAACAGGTGGAATGTCCTATGCCAGTACCGGCTCAACCGGAGACGGCTTCCGGTTTGCTGAGAAGCTTGGACATAAAGTAAATCCCTGTCATCCCTCCCTTGTTCCATTTAACATTCGGGAAGCCTTTGTAAAGGACCTACAGGGTCTTTCCCTGAAAAATGTAGAGATCCACATTCGAAAGGGAAAAAAAGAGCTGTATCGGGAATTCGGAGAGATGCTGTTTACCCATTTCGGCGTCAGCGGCCCTCTGATTCTCACAGCCAGCAGCTATGTGGGAAAACTTGCGGCAAAGCAGGAACTTTCCCTGACATTGGATCTGAAACCGGCTCTTACTGTAGAGCAGCTTGATCAGAGGATTCTGCGGGATTTTGAGGAGAATAAAAACAAAGCCTTTAAAAATGCGGTATCCGGGCTTTTCCCGGCGAAGCTGACACCTGTTATGATCTCTTTAAGCGGAATTGATCCGGACAAAAAGGTCCACGAGATCTCCAGGGAGGAACGGCAGCATTTTGCAAACCTCGTGAAAAACCTGGAAATGACCATCACGGGCCTAAGGGGATTTGAGGAAGCGATTATTACACAAGGCGGAGTGTCTGTCAAAGAGATTAATCCCTCTACCATGGAATCTAAATTGATTTCCGGTCTCTATTTCATTGGTGAGGTACTGGATCTGGACGCAGTAACCGGAGGCTTTAATCTTCAGATAGCATGGTCTACCGCTTATGCGGCCGGAAATGCTGTTTCACATTCATTTGAATAAGGGAGATATTATACACATGTCAAGCTACAATTTCAAAGTCGATTTAAAGGGGATTATTCGTCTGTTAAGTGACAATCTGTATTCCAGTGACAAGGTTTTTCTGCGAGAGCTGTTACAGAATGCGGTGGACGCTGTTGATGCAAGGAAAAAAGAAGATCCTGCATACATGCAGAGGGCGGAGGGAGAAATCACTGTCATATATCGTCAGAGAAAGGATGGAGCAGAGCTTATTTTTGCAGACAATGGTGTCGGATTGACCAAGGATGAGATACATTCCTTTCTGTCTGTTATTGGTCAGTCCTCAAAGCGAGGCAGTGATACAGTTCGAAGTAGCTTTATTGGGCAGTTTGGTATTGGCCTTTTGTCCTGTTTTTTGGTGTCAAACGAGATTAAGGTTTTGACCCGTTCTGTAAAAGAAGAAAAGCCGTGGCAATGGATTGGCAAGAGTGACGGCTCTTATACAATCACATCGCCCAAAAAACAGATGGAGCCAGGGACACAGGTCCATTTGATGCTTACAGGAGAAAAATATAATTTTTTCACAGAGCAGGAAATCATAAAAGCTCTGTCGGAATACGGATTCATGTTGCGTATGCCTATTTCTTTTGATGGAGAAATGGGAAAGAAAGCATTAAACGGCGATTTTATCCCATGGCGTCGGCAGTTTAGTATGGCGGATGAGATTATGAGCTTTGGTGAAAAGCTTTTTGGTGAAAGCTTTTTGGATATGATTCCCTTAAATGGTGACGGCATTAAGGGCTACGCTTATATTTCCATCAGACACATGAGCACCAGCATAACAGTTGGGCATAAGATTTATCTGAAAAATATGTATGTCACAGAGGATGGAAGGGATCTGATTCCCAAATGGGCCTTTTTCACCCGCTGCATTGTCAATTTTGATGATTTGACTCCAACAGCATCAAGAGAAGGCTTTATCAGAAATAGTAAGTTGTTGTCAGCAAGAAATCAGATTGAAAAGAGTATGTTTGATTACTTTCTGTCTTTGTCTGAATATGATGTGCGGAAATTGAAGCATATTGTGCTGTACCACAATGTGGCAATCAAATCCCTGGTAATAGAAAATGATCAGATTTTCAAGCTCTTTTTTCCGTTTTTGACCTTTCCTACCAATCAGGGCACGCTGACGGGATTTCAGATTGTGAATGCATCAAAAAGGGTTCCTGTGAGTTACTGTGTGGATCTGGATGATTTTCGACGGTTATCTCCATTGATAGAGGGAACAAAAAGTCTGCTGGTGAACGGAGGCTATATCTATGATGCCGGAATTTTGCAGAAGCTTCCTCAATTATATAAAAATGTTAAAATAACACTTTTTGATGAGCACGCCTATGAAAATCTTCTGTCGGATCCTCCGGAGGATTTTACATTACAGATGGAAAGTTTTCGGTGCCTTGCCATGCAGGGTCTCGAGCGTTTCCAATGCGGCCTTTCCTTTAAAAGCTTTTCACCGAAATCTCTTCAGGCTTTGTTTATTCCCGGGGCTGATGTAGTATTTGATGATACTTTGAAGGAAGGCAGCTTTTCCGGCTTCTTTGAGAACTTTGACTTTGGAGAACAGGATGAAGAATCAGATGGCAAAAGGCTGTATTTAAACTGTGACAATTATTTTGTTCAGAGCCTGAGGCGGATCAGGGATGCAAAGCTTGCCTGTACAATGATACAGGTTATTTATATACAGGCATTGCTTGCCGGACATTATGAGCTGGGCGGACAGGAGCTGGAGCTGATGAACAAAAGCCTACAGCAATTGATGGAATATGCACTTCTGACCGATGACGGGGAGGATGAAAGTAATGGTATTTGATAAATTGAAAGCCAAAGAAATTAAAAATGGAAAGCTTGCGGATCTTGTACGCAGGGCACAAAATCTGTCACGAGGCGAGCTTGCAATGTATGATAAGAATTATGATACCCTGTTTGCATTGTGCAAAAGAGTTTTACAGCTTTCCAAGCAGGAAAAGGAATGGTATGTGTATTTTTATGCGCTTTACGATATTCTATATCTGAACAAACGGCAATCGCAGCAAAAGGAAGTGGTCAAATATGCAGAAATTTACTATAGGGACTATGCCCTACATATGGACAGAGAACTTCCAAACTATCCAAATACAGAAATGGCCATGCTGAATGTTTACATTTATACGCTGATATTCGAAGCTTATTATGAATATTATCAGATTGACGATGCGAAAATGGAAATTTTTATGCAGCAATACAAACAGATTGTGCAAAAGTATGGAGGCCAGTATAATTATTATTATCACCGTGATAAACTGAAACTGGCTCTTATATATCGAGATTTGGACGGAGCAAGGATTGCTGCACATGATTTTTTAAAATATGAAAGAGACATCATTAGCTGTTATATTTGTGCACATGATCCATATTTAGAGTATCTGCTGCTGTCAGATCAGATACAGCAAGCAGAAAAGCTGATGTTGGACTTGCTCCATAAGAATATCCCCGAAAAACATCAATGGTGTTACAAATATTGTGAATCTGCACAATCTGACCGCATGTACAAAAATATATTATATAATTGTCGTAATGCGGGGAATACAAAAGCATTTCACTATTTTTATGAAAAGTATTGGCTGAGCCTGCCGTATGAAAGCCGGTGTGCTTCGACTGCTTATAATTTTAAGAAACTGCTCTGTGCTTATGAAGGATGTTTCGACAGGCTGGAGGATGATCTGCGGCAGGCAGAAGAGATTGTGCAGGACGAGAAAACAGATACTACACTGGACGTCATAAAGAGTGCTTTAAACTGGTGGGCCTATTTTATTCTCCTTGACAGAAGCGGAATCCATAAGGTCAAGATTGAGCTTCCGGAGCTGCAAATGGATGAGGAAGGCCAGGTTTTTTCTTTGGCAGTCAGTGCTTACATGGAGAAAAAGGCGAATGACTATGGCAGAAGGTTTTCCCAGGCACGGTCAGGGTTTAAATATGAGAGATTGAAGGAATCATACCAAAACTGTATACTGGAAAAGAAAGACATAAGTAAATGAAACGAACGAAAATATGTCTTATTTTCATAAGTTTCAAAAAGGAGGAGCAAAAATTATGAGTTATCAAATCGCCATTGACGGCCCGGCAGGAGCCGGGAAAAGTACGATTGCAAAGGAGATCGCAAAGAGGCTTGGATTTATTTATGTGGATACAGGAGCCATGTACCGGGCTATGGCACTGTATCTGCTGCGGAAACAAATCCCGGTTGATAAGCCGGAGGAAATCAGCACAGCCAGTCAGAAGGCGGCTATTACCCTTACCTATCACGACGGTCTGCAGCAAGTGCTTCTTGATAAAGAAAATGTAACGGCTTTTTTACGTACCGAGGAAGTGGGAAATATGGCCTCCGTATCCTCCGCAAATCCGGACGTGCGAAAGAAGCTGGTTGAACTGCAGCAAGAGCTGGCAAGACGGGAAAATGTAGTGATGGACGGACGGGATATCGGAACCTGCGTTCTGCCTGATGCGAATGTGAAGGTTTACCTGACTGCATCCACAGCCTGTCGTGCCAAGCGTCGTTATGATGAATTAACAGCCAAGGGTGAGGTGTGTGATCTGGCTGTTATAGAAGCTGACATTGCAAAGCGTGATCATCAGGATATGACCAGGGAGCATTCACCTCTGCGTCAGGCTGAGGATGCGGTTCTTTTGGATTCTTCCGACCTGACGATTGAGGAGGTTGTGGAGAGGATTCTGGGGTTGGTGAAGGATAGGTAGATAAGTGGAACGTGGTGTGGCATAGAGTGAGGTTGTATGTATGTTAAAGTATGATTTGACTAGGGGATGAACCGCCCCCGCAGACCGGATGGCATAGCCATCCATCCCCTTGTAGCCTTTGCGATGGAACCGATACACTCTACATCTACCCGTCCTCCGAACACTTTCCGCTGGATCCCTATTACTACGATCTCCATGATTGGTCCATAATCGGAAAAATGGCCAGTCTGCATCCACTTTAAACAAACGAAAATCCAACACACAACCAACAAAGAAAGGACCCCCATGGAAGTAAAACTTGCCAAAACCGCCGGCTTCTGCTTTGGCGTCCACCGTGCCGTAGACACTGTATATGAACAAATCAAAGAAAGCACCGCCCCCATCTACACCTACGGCCCCATTGTCCACAACGAAACCGTAGTAAAAGAACTGGAAAGCCAGGGAGTACGAGTCCTGAACACAAAAGAAGAGTTATCAGGTCTAAAAGAAGGAACCGTAATCATTCGTGCCCACGGCGTAGGAAAAGAGATCTATGATCTTCTGGAAGCAAAAGGCATTCATTTGGTAGATGCCACCTGTCCTTTTGTCCGCAAGATTCACCGCATTGTTCAAAAAGAGGGCATGAACGGAAGACAGATTCTAATCATAGGCAATGCCAGGCACCCGGAGGTAGAAGGAATCCGTGGCTGGTGTACAACTCCCTCTTTTGTGGTAGAATCTGTAGAAGAAGCCCAAAACTTTACAATGGATCCGGGAAAAAAACTTTGTGTGGTGTCTCAAACGACATTTAACTACAAGAAATTTAAAGATCTGGTTGAAATTATTTCAAAAAAGGGGTATGATATAATTGTTTTAAATACGATCTGTAGTGCCACAGAGGAGCGTCAGACAGAAGCCAGGCAGATAGCATCGGAGGTTGATGCCATGATTGTCATAGGCGGAAGCCATAGCTCCAACACGCAGAAGCTATTTGAAATATGTAAAAAAGAATGTGAAAATACTTACCATATACAGGAACTAGATGATTTGGATTTGAAGACGTTACAATCCATCCGTTGCGTAGGTATTACCGCAGGGGCTTCCACCCCAAAGAAAATTATTGAGGAGGTTCAAAAACATGTCGGAATTAAGTTTTGAACAAATGCTGGAAGATTCATTAAAAACAATACGGAATGGAGAGGTTGTCGAAGGCACTGTTATTGATGTCAAAGAAGATGAGATTATCTTAAACATAGGCTACAAATCAGACGGTATTCTTACCAAGAGCGAATACAGCAACACTCCGGTAGATCTGACTACCTGCGTATCCGTTGGCGATACCATGGAAGTAAAGGTTCTGAAAGTAAATGACGGAGAAGGACAAGTACTTTTAACCTACAAGAGACTGGCTGCGGAACGGGGCAGCAAGCGTTTGAAAGAAGCTTTCGAGAATGAGGAAGTATTGACTGCAAAGGTAACTCAGGTGCTGGATGGCGGTTTGAGTGTTGTGGTAGATGAGTCCCGTGTATTCATCCCCGCAAGTCTTGTATCTGATACCTATGAAAAGAATCTGTCCAAGTATGACGGACAGGAAATCAGCTTTATTATTACCGAGTTTAATCCCAGAAGAGGACGCATTATCGGCAACCGTAAGCAGCTTGTATTGGTTGAAAAGGCGGAGCTTCAGAGAGCACTTTTTGAGCGTATCCATGTAGGAGATGTTGTAGACGGCGTTATCAAGAATGTGACAGATTTTGGTGCATTTGTGGATTTGGGCGGAGCAGACGGTCTGCTTCATATCTCTGAGATGTCCTGGGGACGTGTAGAGAATCCGAAGAAAGTCTTTAAGGTAGGCCAAGAAATTACGGTACTCATTAAAGATATCAATGACACTAAGATTGCGTTAAGCCTGAAGTTTGAGGATCAGAATCCCTGGCTGGATGCGGCAGTGAAGTATGCACCGGGCAACATTGTAGAGGGAAGAGTTGCCAGGATGACAGATTTTGGAGCTTTTGTAGAACTGGAGCCTGGTGTGGATGCACTTCTTCATGTATCTCAGATTTCCAGAGAGCATGTGGAGAAGCCCGCAGATATTCTTTCCATTGGTCAGGAGATTGAGGCAAAGATTGTAGACTTTAATGAGGAAGACAGAAAGATCAGCTTGAGCATGAAAGCTCTTCAGGCACCTCGGGAGGAGACGGTAAGAGACTACGATGAAGACGTGGTTGATGTGGATATTGATTCCGTTGCCGCAGAGACAGAAGAGTAAAGTATAATTGAAAATGAGATAGGTTGATGGGAGGACAGGCACCAGCGTGCGTGTCCTCGTGCCTTGTAAGGAGATACATCAGGAAAAACATAAGCTGAAATAGGAGGCTTATTCTATGTGGGAACTACAGATAGGGGGAGAGGATCTCTACCATATTTTTAACTGGCTTATTATCTACAGCTTTTTGGGATGGGTATGGGAAAGTTGCTACGTATCTGTAAAGCAAAAGAAGCTTGTAAACCGTGGCTTTGTAACAGGGCCGGTATGTACTATCTATGGCTTTGGTGCTGTAAGTGTTTATTTGATTCTAAAGCCTGTTTCCGGAAATTTGCTTTGGCTTTACCTGGGCGGCGTGGTGGTTCCAACCATTCTGGAGTATGTTACGGCAGTTTTGATGGAGAACATTTTTCATACCAGTTGGTGGGATTACAGTCATAATAAGTACAATTTTCAGGGACGGGTTTGCCTTGGGGCATCCCTGGGATGGGGGATTTTTTCTGTTATCCTTTTTTATGGGTTTCAACCGGTTGTCGATCGAATTGTAGCTCTCTATTCCGTATCGGTGGGAAAGCTTCTTGTGACAGTAGCATCTTTTCTCTATGCAGTGGATTTTGGCATGTCTTTTATGAGTGCAATGCAGATTGGCGAAAAGCTTCGGAATATGGATGCAGTGATAGACGAGCTTTACGAATATATGCAGTCTACGAGACTGTTTAAATCTACTGAAGAATTAAAGGAGCGTATCGGAGCTTATCGTGGTCTTGAACTTGGAACGGAGATGCGAAGACGCTTTGAGGCCCGAATGGATGCTATGATAGCCTTTGGCGGTGAATTGCCGCTGGCAGAGAGGAAAGCAAAGCAGGAAGAATTAAAGGCTCAGATAGAAGAACGGATTGCAGGATTTAAGAGCAGATATGAGCAGATTAAAGGTCATGGCAACCTGTTTACCCGTCGAATCACAAATGCTTATCCTCACATGAAGTCGAAAACTCAGGTTTTGCGTGAGCGAAGAAATAAATAAGTTCTTTGGAAAAAGAGAGTACAAAATCAGATATTAACAAAAATGAGAGGAACCTATGGCATATTCAACTTTTAAAGGTGGGATTCATCCCCACAAAAGGAAACGATTTACAAGAGAAAAGCCCATACAGGAATATTATCCCAGAGGAGAATTGGTGTATCCCATGCTTCAGCATATCGGAGGTCCGGCTGTTCCTGTAGTAAAGGTAGGGGAACGAGTATTAAAGGGGCAGATGATTGCCAGGGCAGATGGTTATATTTCTTCCCCTATTCATGCTTCTGTATCTGGAATTGTAAAAGCGATTGAGCCACGGATGACTGTCTCTGGCAATATGATGGAGTCTGTTGTCATAGAGAATGACAACCAGTATGAACGGATGCCTCTGGAGTCTATAAAGCCCTGGCAGGATCTGGAACCGGGAGAACGGATCTTAAAGATTCAAAAGGCGGGCATCGTGGGTATGGGGGGAGCAGGTTTTCCGACTCATGTAAAACTTGCAGTAAAGAATCCGAAAAAGATTCGTTATGTGATTGTTAATTGTTCTGAATGTGAGCCTTATCTCACCTCCGACTACCGTCGAATGGTAGAGAATCCGGAGTGGTTGGTGCTGGGACTAAAGATGATCTTAAGCCTTTTTGAACGGGCAGTAGGCATTTTTGCCATTGAGGACAGTAAACGGGATGCCATAACAGCCTTGCAGCTTGCTTCCGGCAAAGAAAACCGTATAGAGGTAAAAGTACTGGAGACGAAATATCCCCAGGGGTCTGAACGGATGCTGCTCTATGCCTGTACGGGAAAAGAGATCAATTCTTCCATGCTTCCGGCAGATGCTGGTTGTATTGTTCATAATGTGGATACAGTCTGTGCCATTTATCAGGCATTGACTTTTGGAAAGCCCTTGACGGAACGGGTGGTGACTGTTACAGGGAAAGCACTTAACAACCCTTGTAACTTTAACGTGCCTATTGGAACCTGTTTTTCTGAGTTGATTGATGCTGCAGGGGGCTTCTCCAAAGAACCAAAGAAGTTTGTATCCGGAGGGCCTATGATGGGAATCAGTCTTTTCGATCTGAATGTACCGGTAATCAAGACTTCATCAGCGTTGTTGTGCATGAGCAAGGATGATGTGGCACGATTCAGGCCGGGGTCCTGTATTCGTTGCGGAAACTGCGTGGAAGCCTGTCCGGAAAATCTTGTTCCGGCCAGGCTTGCGGATTTGGCGGAGCATTTTCGGGAGGAGGAATTCCGAAAGTTGTATGGAATGGAATGCCTGGAGTGTGGAAGTTGCAGTTATGTTTGCCCGGCCAGACGGCATTTGACCCAATCCATTCGGGCCATGCGTCGAAGTCTCCTGGCCAAAGGAAAACGATAAAAGGAAAATATTATAGAATGACATTAGGAGAAATAGAATGGAAAAGCAAATGAGTGTATCAGTATCCCCTCATATACGGGGAACGATGACTACCTCCAGAATTATGCGACTTGTGATTCTTGCCCTGCTGCCGACAGCAATATTCGGGATTTTCAATTTTGGAGTGCGGGCTTTGTATCATATGATTGTCTGTATTGTAACCTGTGTGTTGACAGAGTTTACTTATGAGGCCTTTGCAGATCGTCCGATTACAGTAGGGGATTTTAGTGCGGTGGTAACCGGACTTTTAATGGCCTTATCCTTTCCGGTAGGTGCACCCTTGTGGCTTGGTGTAGTGGGCGGGGTTTTTGCAATTCTGGTTGTAAAAATGTTTTTTGGAGGAATCGGACAGAATGTTGTGAATCCGGCTTTGGCTGGGCGATGCTTTCTGTTGATTTCTTTTACAAAGCATATGACGAATTTTGCTTGTGATGCTTATACGGGAGCTACACCTCTGGAGGCTCTGAAACTGGGGGAGGAAACAGATCCTTTATCCTTGATTCTAGGAACAACAGGAGGATGCATTGGAGAAACATCAACCATTGCTATTTTAGCGGGAGCAGTTCTTCTTTTGGCACTTGGAATTATCAATATTCGAATTCCGGTCTCCTGTTTTTTGGCCTTTTTTGGAATATTAATTTTGGGGAGAGGCAGCGGCTTCGATGAAATCCATATGGTTCGGGAACTTTGTAGTGGTGGGTTAATGCTGGCTTTTTGGTTTATGGCTACAGATTATACGACCTCGCCCCTTACAAAATGGGGGCAGATTATCTATGGAGTGTTTATAGGGGGGTTGGCTGCTCTGTTTCGGTTATATGGCAGTGCATCGGAGGGAGTATCCTATGCTATTCTTCTGGCTAACTTACTGACTCCGATCATTGAAAAGATAACAGTTCCCAGAGCTTTTGGAAGACGGCATTGATTCAATCAGGAAATCCTTCAGAGTAATAAAGTTCTCCATCACGGGTAATAAAGATAGCATGAACATCCGGAATGCTGTTAATGAGAGACATTCCCTGTTCCATTCCCATCAGGAAACAGCAGGTGCTCAAGGCATCTCCGTCTACTGAGTGATTAGAAATAATAGTCACAGAGGCCAATTCATTGTCACAGGGGTAACCTGTGTTGGGGTCTAAGAGATGATGGTAGACAATGCCATCCTGTTCAAAGCAGCGTTCGTAGATGCCGGAAGTGACCACTGACTGATCGGAAATGGAAAGTACAGCAGCGGCAGTATTGGCTTTGGCAAAGGGCTGACGGATGCCGATCTGAAAAGGTGTTCCATCCGGACGGTTTCCAATGCAAAGTACATTGCCGCCCAGATCGATAACGGCACTTTTCACCCCCTGTTTTATAAGATATTCTTTTATGCTGTCAGCAATATAACCTTTGGAAATGGAACCCAGATCAAGCATCATTCCCTCTTCCATTGTGATGGTATGGTTGGAGAGACGAATCTTTTTTGCATCAATCAAAGGCAGACGGGACTGAATGAGTGTTTCATCCGGAACTTTCGGCTGTTCTGTATGAAAATCCCACAGGCTTGACACAGGTCCAATGGTTGGCTCAAAAAGTCCGCCGGACAAGCGGCTGTAGTAGAGGGCGGTATTCAGCAGTTCTTCTGTTTCGGGGGAGAGTTCCTTTTGAAGCCCTTGGTTGATTTGATGGATTTCGCTGGTTTCACGGGTGCGGCTGAAAAGATTTTCATAATAATCGCAAAGGTTCAGGGCATGATCCAGTAGAGAAGTGTCCGAGGAATCATAAATAGTAATGGTTACAACCGTATTTAACTTAAAACTGGTTTTTGTAATGGGATCTGGTGCTTTTCTGCATCCTGTGAGGAAAAGGCTGAGAAGCAGGAAAAGGCTGAAAAAAGAAATGGAATGGATATGTTGTTTCATTTATACAGTCCCCCTTTCATTCTATAATATAGTAAAAGAAAAGAAAACGGGCTGTCAAGGGGATTTACAAACATATTAGGAGGATTTTATTTTTATGATTGGAGATTTTACAACAAAAGCGGAGCCTGTGATGCCAGAAAAGAAAAGGAACGGCTCAATCAATGCATTGGGTTTACCAAGAACTATTCACCTGGTACCCTTAGACTATCTGGACGGCTTTGAAGTTCGTCCTGGTTTTTATGATATTAACGGAGCTACGGCAATTCCGGGCGGCGTGAATTTTACTGTACATTCACATGGTGCCACTTCCATTGAACTTCTATTGTTTCATCGAGAGGAAGAACAGCCTTTTGCAGTGCTTCCATTTCCCCAGCATTACCGTATCGGTAATGTATACTCTATGATTGTGTTTAAATTGAATATTGAGGAGTTTGAATATGCCTATCGGGTGGATGGACCCTATGAGCCGGAGAAAGGCCTTATTTTCGACCGAAACAGGTACCTTTTGGATCCTTATGCCCGGGCAGTTACCGGACAGAGCAAATGGGGTGCTTCTTCTTCTCCGGAAAAGAATTATAAAGCCAGAGTTGTGAAAGATGACTTTGACTGGGGAGATCTGGAAGCGCCGCTTCTGCCCATGGAGGATTTGATTATCTATGAACTCCATGTTCGAGGGTTTACAAAGCACAAATCTTCCGGGGTATTGAAACCGGGTACCTTTGCCGGACTTAAGGAAAAGCTTCCTTACTTAAAGGAACTTGGAGTGAATGTGGTGGAGTTGATGCCGATTTTTGAATTTGACGAGATGCAGGACTATCGGCAGGTAGACGGGCAGGAACTTTGCAATTATTGGGGTTACAATACAGTAAGCTTTTTTGCTCCCAATACCAGTTATACGGCAAGCACTGAATATAATCGGGAGGGCAATGAACTAAAAAGCCTTATACAGGAATTTAACCAGAATGGGATAGAGGTTTATCTGGATGTAGTCTTTAATCATACAGCGGAGGGAAATGAGAACGGACCTTTCTTTTCTTTTAAAGGGTTTGACAACAATATTTATTATATGTTGACACCAGATGGAAAGTACTATAATTTCAGTGGCTGCGGCAATGCCCTAAACTGCAATCATCCCATTGTACGGCAGATGATTCTGGATTGCCTGCGCTATTGGGTGACCACCTACCGGGTGGACGGGTTCCGCTTTGATTTGGCATCTATTTTATCCCGAAATGAGGATGGCACACCTATGAGCAACCCGCCTCTTTTGCAGTCTCTTGCCTTTGATCCCATTTTAGGAGATGTGAAGCTGATTGCGGAGGCCTGGGATGCAGATGGATTGTATCAAGTGGGGACTTTTCCTTCCTGGAACCGGTGGGCAGAGTGGAATGGACGCTACCGGGATGATCTGAGACGCTATCTGAAAGGTGACGGAGGGATGGCGAAAGCGGCAGCACAACGGATTGGTGGTTCCCAGGATATATATGGAGACCTTTCCAGGGAAAATGCTTCTGTAAATTTTATTACCTGCCATGACGGATTTACTCTGAATGATCTTTTTTCCTATAATGTGAAACACAATGAAAAGAATGGCTGGAATAATACGGATGGAGCCAATGACAATAATAGCTGGAACTGTGGCGTGGAGGGGGAGACGGATGATCCGGCTATTCTGGGTTTGCGGTATCGGCTTATGCGCAATGCTTTTGCAGTGCTTATGTGCAGCCGGGGCATTCCTATGTTCCTGGCCGGAGATGAATTCTGCAATTCTCAGTTTGGCAATAACAATGCATACTGCCAGGATAATCTTACCTCCTGGCTGGACTGGCGTTTGCTTTCCAGGAATCAGGGAATGTTTCGATTTTTCCAGTATATGATTCGTTTCCGTAAAGAGCATCGTGTACTGCGGACGAATATCA
This sequence comes from uncultured Lachnoclostridium sp., assembly GCA_948330435.1. Taxonomy (GTDB): domain Bacteria; phylum Bacillota; class Clostridia; order Lachnospirales; family Lachnospiraceae; genus Laedolimicola. The sequence continues at coordinate 81,658 of CAOJBY010000014.1, forward strand.
GTGATGGTGCCATGGGATTTCCAGATGTAAGCTTTCATGGGGTGGAACCCTGGAAAGGTGAATTTGAGGAATATGATCGGTATGTAGGTGTGATGTTTGCCGGACAGGAAAAGGGACTGCGACCAGAAGTGATATACCTTGCCTCCAATGCTTACTGGGAGGAACTTATGGTATCTCTTCCCGTCTTGCCCAGGGATATGCACTGGGAAGTTAGTGCAGATACCTGGGTAGAAGAACAGAAGTCAGGAAGACTTGTAAGGGATAGTCTTGCTATTGGTCCTCGAAGCGTGATTGTACTGACGGGAAAGACGGGGTAGGTTATCTTAATAGACATTAAACTGTTTCATCTACATAATTTCCTATATCATCTTTTGGAATAGGAGGCTGGGAGGATGTTTTATCTGTCTCTGCCTCATTTTCTTTTTGGGCATTCTTTTTTCTGAGTTCTTCCAAACGACGTTCAATCTTTTGAATTTTTTGTTCCAGTTCCCGTACCTTATCTAAATCCTTTGCTTTTTTAGCATCATCTTTCTCCTTGCTCAGTTGTAAAAGTTTTTGCTCCAGATTTTTTATCTGGGGATCTTCCATAACATTACGAGGACTTTTAACATTTACAGGATTTTGGGAACTTACAGAATGAATGTTCATAAACTTGCACCTCACTTATTTTTTACTCATCGGTAAAGAAAATATAAAACTTTCCAGGAGAAAAGGCAATTCTTTTGGTGTGAAAAGATATTCTTATGTTATGAAATGATAAGCAGGATATCCAAACGGAAACAATTTTTAGAAAGGGTGATGTGTACAGTACCTCCGTGTTTTTTTGCTACAGTACGGATATTGGAAAGCCCGGTGCTTTCTTTGGGAGGTTTTTCCAAAGTATCTGTACATGTGTTTTCAATAGAAAGAAGATAGAGATTTCCTTTTTGGTTTCCGTTGATTTTAAGCATACGTTGCTCTGGCGGCACCATTTCATTTGCGTGAATGGCGTTGTCCAACCCATTGGCAAGAAGAATACACCAATCCATATCGGAGACTTCTTTCCCGCCGGGAAGCAACAGATCCCACTGTGGATTCATGTGATGCTGCCTGGCAAGGGCCAGTTTGCTTCCAAGAAGTGCATCCACGGCACTCCTGCCCGTATGGATTGGGCAGGATAAAGAATCAGCCTCCTGATCTAGGTGGGACAGATATTCTGTGGCCTTTTGAATTTCCTGTGCGTTTAACAGTTCTCGGACCACTGTAAAATGATTTTTCACATCATGGCGAAAGGAACGGGTTTCTTCATAACGAGAACAGACCTCCCTTAAATAAAGTTCCTGTGCATGAAGCTGCTGTTCCAAAAGCATGGAATCTGTTAGCTTTTTCCATATAAATAAAATTATAAAATGACAGATCCCGGCAAAAAGCTGTAAAAGAAAGATCGACCTGTGCTCAACTATTGGATACACAAAGCCAAGCTGGTTATCCCAGATCACTACGGAACCATAGACCGAGTCACTGATTGTTCGCTCTGTGAGAGAAATGAAGAAAATCGGGATTAACAGCAGCAGAACGGGCCTTTTGGCTCCTGTAAAAACAGGTGGCGGAAAGGTTTTTATAACAAAGTACAACGACAACGAGAAAAGTATGGTTATCAAAAAAAACTGAATGGAATCTAAATATTTGAGACAGGGGACATGGGGAGAAAGCTCTGTGGCAAGCCAGAAAATTATACACTGAACAAACCCCTGACACACACTCAAAATGGAGGCGGACAGTGCAGAGCAAGTCAATGCTTCCTGAAATGAGCAATGAAGTATCAAATTTCCCAAGAGAGCAAGAAGACAGGACTCGGGAAAAAGCCAGAGGCCACCTGGTAAAGGAAAGCACAGTTCTGCAAGAGAAAGTCCGGTATTCAAGAAAAGATATACAAGGCCGCAAAGGCATTTGCGTTTTCGGGAAAAACGGAAATATTGACAGAAAAAGAAGAATGAAATTCCAGGCAACAGAAATAAAGTGAAGAAATAGGGAAGAACCCGATCCATAGTGTAAGTACTCCTTTACATGCAAAAGCCAAAAGTTTTTAATCTGTTCTGTCAAAAAGGGACATGTATTGCAACATAGATTTCATAAACTCCCCATGTCGCAACCGGGATACCGGAATGTGGCTTCCGTCCTGCAAAAGAAGCTGCCCTTTTGAATAAGTCTTAAAATAGTCCAGATTTACCAGATAACTGCGATGACAGCGGAAAAAACGATTATCCAACTGGGCTTCCAGTACCTCCATTTTCCCATAATAATCAATTGTACCATCCTGAGTATGAAGGTAAATCTTTCGGTTGATGACCTCGCAATAAAGAATCGAACTTAACGCAATCGAACGGTATTGACTCAATGTGTGGATCAAAAGATGTGGTTCTCTCCGGCGATTCAGTTTTTTTAGAGCCCGGTCAAGGGTGAAAGCAAGACGAAAGTCTTCAACAGGTTTCATAAGGTAGTCAAAAGCTTCCACTTCAAAGGCTTTTGGCATGCAATCTTTCAGAATGGTAACAAAAATAAGAATACAATCTGCAATTCGATTTCGAAGCTGCCTTGCAGCTTCTATTCCATCAAACCCGGGCATCTGTATATCCAGAAAAATCAGGTCATAGGCGACCGGATCATTTAAAAGCTCGGATGAACTGGTATGACAAGTGATGGAATATGGAACATGACGTGATTCCATCAAAGTGGTAAGTTTTTCTTTCAGGAGCCGACACATAAAAGGCTCATCATCACAGATGGCAATTTGGATCATAATTATTTCCTCTTAATTTTTTGTATGACCTCCATTAGTATACAGAAAACAAGAAAGTATTGCAAGGAAGCGATGTGAAATGCCAAAAGACAGATGTGAAATGTAATACAATAGATGAACACACAGGAGCGAACATATGATTGATTTTATAAATTTCCTATGGTATGATAGCAGAAGACAATGGAGGAAATAAGAAATGATTTCATATATAAAAGGAATCCTGGCTTATACAGAACCTGAGGAGGGGCTTGTAGTTATAGAGACCGGCAGTGTGGGATATGGGATTTTGATTTCCGGGAAGGATCTGGACCTGCTGCCCAGTCATGGGGAAGAACTTAGACTGTACACGTATCTGCAAGTAAAAGAAGATGGACTACAACTCTATGGATTTTTGACCCGGGAAGATCAGAAGCTGTTCAAGATGCTGATTGGTGTCAGTGGAATCGGACCTAAGGGTGCTCTTGGAATCCTGACTGCTTTATCCGCAGATGATCTGCGTTTTGCGGTGCTGGCAGATGATGCAAAGGCCATAGCCAAGGCTCCCGGTATAGGGCATAAGACGGCACAAAAGCTGATTCTGGAATTGAAAGATAAATTAAAGCTGGAGGATGCTTTTGAAGCAAGGCTTGCCAAGGCAGAACTGAAAGCTGGGGCAGATTTGTCGGGTCTTACGGAAGCGAAAAACGAGGCTGTGGAAGCTCTGACAGCACTAGGATATTCAGGGACAGAAGCTTTAAAGGCTGTCCGTCAGGCGGAACTTACAGGGGAAATGAGTGCAGAGGATATTCTGAAAGCAGCACTAAAGTGTATAACATTTTAAGTTGGAGACGGGATTGATATTTTATAAAAGATTACAGTCAGTTCGAGGTAGAGACGGATGGGAAGACGGATAATCACAACAGAGGCTATAGAAGAGGACATTCGCACGGAATACAGCCTGCGACCTCAGACACTGAACGAATATATTGGACAGGAAAAAGCAAAAGGAAACTTAAAAGTCTATATTCAGGCAGCCAGGGAAAGAGGAGAAGCATTGGATCATGTACTGTTTTATGGACCACCAGGCCTGGGAAAGACTACATTAGCCGGAATTATAGCGAACGAAATGGGTGTGAATATGAAAGTAACCTCCGGACCGGCCATTGAGAAACCCGGGGAGATAGCCGCTATCTTAAACAACCTTTCCGAAGGTGATGTTCTTTTCGTGGATGAGATTCATCGTTTGAACCGGCAGGTAGAAGAAGTGCTGTATCCGGCCATGGAGGATTTCGCCATAGATATTGTGATTGGAAAAGGGGCAACTGCCCGTTCTATTCGGTTGGATTTACCTCACTTTACCATGATTGGTGCCACAACCCGGGCCGGACTTCTTACTGCACCCCTGCGGGATCGTTTTGGAGTAATACATCATCTGGAATTCTATACAGAAAAAGAACTTCAGACTATTGTCCTGCGTTCTGCCCAGGTGTTGGGAGTGGAGATTGATCTAAATGGAGCGATGGAACTGGCCAGACGTTCCAGGGGAACACCCCGTTTGGCCAATCGACTTTTAAAACGGGTCCGTGATTTTGCCCAGGTAAAATATGACGGAAGAATTACAGAGGAAATTGCAAATTTTGCCTTGGATCTTCTTGAGGTAGATCGTTACGGACTTGATCAAATGGATCGATTAATCTTAAATACTATGATCGGGAAGTTTACAGGAGGCCCCGTAGGTCTTGATACCCTGGCGGCGGCCATTGGAGAAGATTCCGGAACGATAGAGGATGTTTATGAGCCTTATTTGATTAAGCGGGGATTCATAAACCGAACTCCAAGGGGACGTATGGTAACAGAATTAGGATATAAGCATCTGGGATTATTTCAGCCATGATTTGCTTGCTTTTTTATCCATATCCGATATAATGTACACAAAGGCACTAAGGTTTTCCGAATGTGCACTGCGGGTTAAACAGTCCGACGTATCGTGAAATGATAGGAAATTGTCTGCATGATATACAGGGAAGAGGGAGTGAGTGTTATGGCAATGAAGAATATGGCAGAAGTAGTAATTGCCGGAAAGGTTTTTCGAATCAGCGGCTATGAAAGTCCGGAATATCTGCATCAGGTTGCAGTCTATATCAATGAGAAACTGGCAGAGTTTCAGAAGCTGGAGGGCTATCGGAAGCAGAGCACGGATCAGAAGCAGCTAATGCTGAATATGAATCTTGCGGATGATTTCTTCAAGGCCAAACGTCAGGCGGATAAGCTTTCTTCGGAGTTGGAAAAGAAAGATCGGGAGATGTATGGTGTCCGTCACGATCTGATAGAAGCCCAGATGGATAAGGAAAAACTGATGACAGAGAAGCAAGAACTGGAAGATAAGCTTTTCCTCCAGAAAAAAGAATTTGAAGATAAGCTGGAATCCAGGAAGAAAGATGTGGATCGGGAGCGTCAGGAACTTAAAAAGACTGTGGAGAATCAGGAAAAGGCTTTGGAGAATCAGAAAAAAGCAATGGAAACCCAGCGGCAGAGTGCACAGAAAAAGCTGGAAGACCAGAATCAGGCAGCTCAGAAGCGTCTGGCAGAGCAGAAACGCAATTATGAGGGAGAGATTGAAAAGCTTCAAAGAGAGATTCGGGATCTTAACAGAAAGCTGGATCAGAAATCCTATAATCGATAGTGTATCAATGTATAATAAAGGGTTGCTGCAAAATATGGCAGTGAGGATTTTATGGGGTCCGAAGGTCTTATTTGCCGCAGCCTTTTCGTCTTAAGTGAAAGAAAGCCTGATAAACAAGGAGGAAAACATGAGACATGCAACGGAACTTCTGGCTCCGGCCGGTTCCTATGACAGTCTGAAAGCGGCTGTGTCTGCGGGAGCTGATGCGGTATATCTTGGTGGTTCCAGATTTGGAGCCAGAGCTTATGCGGATAATTTCAGTGAGGATGAGCTTTGCCGTGCCATTCGTTATGCTCACCTTCATAGTTGCAATCTGTATTTGACTGTAAATACACTCCTGAAAGATCAGGAACTTGAAGAACTGGGAACCTATTTAAGGCCTTATTATGAGACAGGCCTAGATGGTGTGATTGTGCAGGATCTGGGGGTTGTATCTTATATTCGAGACTACTTTCCGGAACTTCCCGTACATGCCAGTACACAGATGACGATTCTTGGTGCCGGAGGGGCAGCCTTTTTAAAGGAACTTGGTGTAACCCGGATTGTAACGGCCAGAGAACTTTCTTTAGAAGAAATACGGGAAATTCATGAGACTGTGGATATTGAGATCGAAAGCTTTATCCATGGAGCTCTTTGTTACTGTTATTCCGGACAATGTCTTTTTAGCAGCATGCTGGGAGGCAGAAGTGGAAACCGAGGCCGCTGTGCTCAGCCCTGTCGTTTGCCTTATCAGGTGAAAGCAGGGGGAAAGGTATTGAACTCTTCAGAAGAAGCTTACCTGTTAAGTCCAAAGGATATGTGTACCATTGAACTGCTTCCAAAGATTTTGGAAGCAGGTGTCTGCTCCTTAAAGATTGAGGGGCGGATGAAGCGTCCGGAGTATACAGCAGGTGTAGTTCGGATCTACCGTAAGTATCTGGATCGCTATCTGGAATATGGGAGAGAAGGATATCAGGTAAGAAAAGAGGATCTGGAAGAACTGAAGATCCTTTATAATCGGGGAGGTTTTTCCAAAGGATATTATCAGGTGCGAAACGGACGGGAACTTATATCTCTTACAAGACCCGGACATTTTACCGGAGACAGCAGGAAAAAGGGAAAACAGAGGGAGTTAAAAGAAAAGCAGGCCTATGAGCTACTTTTATCCCATCTGAAAAAAGACTATGTGGATACGGAGAAAAAAGAAAAAATTAATGGGGTTTTCCGTATTTCTACAGAAACTCCCACAGAATTTATGGTAACATACAAAGGGAACTCTATAACTGTGTCAGGAGAACCGGCTCAGGTTTCTAAAAGCCAACCAATGGATTCGGAAAGTATTCTAAAGCAGCTTCGAAAAACAGGGGAATCTCCTTTTGTGTTTGAAGAAATTAAGCTCGAGGGAGAAACAGGTGTATTTTTTCCGGTTCGTCAGTTGAATCTTATGCGCAGGGAGGCTCTTAGAAAGCTTGAAGAGACATTGATGCAATACAAAATACGGGAACCTTTTTCATTGATTTTTGATGAGTCGCAGGAAATCATAGAGAAGCAAAAGGATGAACATTCAGGAAAGGTCTGGAAACCTGTTTTTCATGTTCAGATAGAGCAGCCGGAGACCCTGGGGACAGTCTTGGAGTTTCCCGAGGTTTCCATGATCTCTATTTCCAGCAGTCGGGTAGATTTTAAGAAACTAAAAAGCTATGTAGAAGCCTGTCATGAAAAGGGGAAAACTTGTGGACTGGTCTTTCCGGCTATATTCCGCAGTTTGGAACGAAAGTATTTTATGGAACGGCTTTCATTTATAAAAGAAGCTTTTCTGGATGCTGTGATTGTGAAGAATCTGGAAGAGTTGGCATTTCTAAAACAACAGGAATTGAACATTCCTGTGATTTTGGATCACAATCTCTATACATTTAATCGAAAAGCCCATGAATTTTGGAAACAGAGGGACATCCTTTATGATACATTGCCCCTGGAATTGAATGAACGGGAGTTAAGACTTCGGGGTTGCCAGGAAAGTGAAATGCTCATATATGGCTATCTGCCCCTGATGGTAACAGCTGGCTGTCTTCATAAGACTATGGGTTCCTGTAAAAGAATAAGTGAACAATGGAGTCTGGTAGATCGATATAAAAAAGAGTTTCCGGTAGTGAATGAATGTCGGTGGTGCTATAATGTAATATACAATTGCGAACCATTGTCGCTTCTGGGAAATCAAAAAGAAGTGGAGAATATCTCCGCAAAAAGTATGCGAATAGCATTTACAGTGGAGAATCAGAAGCGAATCAGAAGAATTTTAAAGCAGTATGTGGAGGCTTTCTTCTATCATAAAGAAAGATCCGGGTTGGATGGAACCTTTACCAGAGGCCATCTCAAGCGCGGAGTGGAGTAATCCCTGTTATGACAAATCTTATTGTTGAATTATCAAAATTTGCATTTATTATATTGATTGCTCTTTATACCCTGTCAAGCTTTTCTGTCCTGAAAAAGAAAAACCCAGGGGAGATGAAATACGGCTGGAAGCTGCAGAACCTATTGATGTTCTTTTTTCACTTGCTGGCTTATGTGGTGCTTTATCTTCAGACAGAGCAGGTGAAAATACTGGTTTTTTATCTGTTTCAATTATTTTTACTGCAGGCAGTGCTGGTTTTCAGTGGAGTTATCTATCCAAAGATTAATCGTCTGGTGCTGAACAATATGTGTCTGCTTTTGGCAATCGGCTTTATTATGCTGACCAGGTTATCCTATGACAGAGCGGTAAGACAGTTTCAGATTGCGGCTGTCTCTCTGGTAATTGCCATGGTAATCCCCATGCTTATTCGAAAATGTGCCTTTTTACAGGAACTTCCATGGGTATATGGGGTAGCTGGACTTTTGCTTCTGACAGCAGTAGCAATCTTTGGAGAGAGCAGCTATGGAGCAAAGCTGTCTCTGAAGATTATGGGTTTTGCATTTCAGCCCTCCGAATTTGTGAAGATCAGCTTTGTCTTCTTTGCGGCGGCCAGGCTTAGCAAAAGTACCACATTTAAGAATGTGGCTCTTACCACTGTGATGGCTGGGCTTCATGTGATTGTATTAGTTCTGTCCAGAGATTTGGGAGGAGCACTTCTGTTCTTTGTAACCTATCTGGTAATGCTTTATGTGGCGACCAGGAATCCGCTGTATTTTTTAAGCGGACTGGGGGCAGGCAGTGTAGCTGCCTGTATTGGATACCGTTTATTTTCTCATGTGCGGGTTCGGGTAATGGCCTGGAGTGATCCATTCCGATATATTGATAATGAGGGCTATCAGATAACCCAATCTCTCTTTGCCATAGGCACAGGAGGCTGGTTTGGTATGGGGCTTAACCAGGGAACGCCAAATAAGATTCCTGTGGTGGAAGAGGACTTTATGTTTTCTGCCATAGCAGAGGAATTTGGAGGAATTTTTTCCATTTGTCTGATACTGATTTGTGTGAGCTGTTTCATTATGTTTGTGAATATTGCCATGCAGATCAAAAATAGTTTCTATAAATATACGGCCCTGGGCTTAGGAACATTGTATGGCTTTCAGGTATTTCTGACCATTGGAGGAGCCATAAAGTTTATCCCTTCTACGGGAGTGACACTGCCTCTGGTAAGCAGCGGAGGGAGTTCCATGATAGCGACTATTGCAATGTTTTCCATTATTCAGGGCATGTATCTTTTAAAAGAGGACGAGGATTTAAGGATTGAAAAAGAACGAAGACAAAATGCAAAAGCAAGGACAAAAAAAGCCGGGGGCAGGAAAAAGACAAAAGCAAAAGAAAGATCGTGAACTTACTATGATAACCTATCTCTTTACAGGACTTTTTCTGCTCCTTATTGGCTATTTTGTTTATTTCAATGCAGTTTTGAGTCCGGAGGTTATTAACAACCCTTATAATTCCAGACAGGATACCTTTGCAAACCGGGTAATAAGAGGGAATATTCTCTCTTCCGACGGAACTATCCTGGCGGAAACAAGTATAATGGAGGATGGAACGGAATCCCGAAGCTATCCCCATGGCAATATGTTTGCTCATGTAGTGGGTTACTCCACCAGAGGACGTACTGGGGTGGAATCCCTGGCGAATTTTAACCTTTTAACTTCCAATGCCTTTTTCGGAGAGCAGATAGCCAAGGAAATTCGAGAGGAGAAGAATATAGGGGATAATGTAGTCACCACCCTGAATTTTGACCTGCAAAAAGCGGCTTATAATGCTCTTGGGAACCATCGGGGGGCTGTAGTAGTGCTGGAAGCTGAGACGGGAAAGATTCTCACTATGGTTTCCAAACCGGACTTTGATCCCAATCGGGTAAATGAGGACTGGGAAGAACTGAACAAAGAGGATAATACGGACAGTGCCCTGTATAACCGTGCACTTCAGGGACTTTATCCCCCAGGTTCGACCTTTAAAATCATAACACTTTTAGATTATATGAGGGAAAATCCATCCTATGAAGATTTTCAATTTCATTGTGATGGCCGTATGACGGAAGGAAACTATACCATCAGTTGTTATGGAAAAAATGCCCATGGGGATGAAGACCTGCAAAAGGCCTTTGCAAAGTCTTGTAACACAGCCTTTTCTTCTATCGGTCTATCTCTGAATGAGAGCGTTTTTAAAACCAACTGTGAAAGCCTTTTATTTAATAGGGAGCTTCCTTTAGAATTGCCTTATTCCAAGAGTTCCTTTTCTTTAAAGGAAAGCTCCACACCCGCAGAACGGATGATGACATCCATTGGGCAGGGAGAAACCCTGGTGACACCTATGCATATGGCAATGGTCGTAAGCAGTATTGCCAATAATGGAATTCTCATGAAGCCCTATTTGCTGGAACGGGTTGAGACCTATAGTGGAGAATCGGTGAAGACATTTCACCCATCTGCATATGGAAGTCTTATGACAAAAGAAGAAGCAAATATTCTCACGGAATATATGAAAGCCGTTATAACAGAGGGAACAGGGAGCAAGCTTGAAAATATGGGTTTTACCATAGCTGGTAAAACCGGAACTGCAGAGTATTCCAGTAATAAAAATGAAAGTCATGCCTGGTTTGCAGGTTTTTCTGACACAGGAGGTTCAGATATTGTAGTCTGTGTTCTGGTAGAAGAAGCTGGTTCCGGAAGCGAATACGCAGTTCCCATTGCCAAAGAAATATTTCAGACCTGGAACATGCTGCGGGAATAAGGGACTCTAAATTTGCATTTTCAATAAAAAACTGCTATAATGAATTAAATTTTTGCAAAAGAGCCCGACTTTGGGCTTTTATGCATGAATTGGGAGGAAGTATAAATGGCATCAGGCACATCCGGCAAGGGCCGGACAAGCTCACGGAAGAAGTCATCCGCTGCATCCAGGAAAGCAGCATTAAAAAAGCAAGAAGAAACCGCATTTATTCGGGATGAGATTTCAGTGCTCATCCTTTTCACCGTGTCTGTTTTACTGCTTATCAGTAATTTTGGCATAGGTGGGGCTGCTGGAAGTTATGTCAGCAGCGTAATGTTTGGACTCTTTGGAATTTTTGCATACATATTACCGGTAGGTTTATTTCTGATTACGGCATTTTCCATCTCCAATCGGGAGAATACCATTGCCACGATAAAAGCAGTTGCCATGGGAACGGCATTTTTTCTCCTCTGTGCTGTTGCCCAGATGATAAGCGGAGAAAAAGACGGAGCAGGAACAGCCAGGGCATTTTATTCTTATGCAGTAGAACATAAAGCAGGAGGAGGCTTCTTTGGCGGTATGATCTGCAAAGGGCTTACGGGAGCTTTCGGTACCATTGGGGCATGGGTTCTTCTTCTGGTACTTTTGGTGATTTGTGCCGTTGTAATTACAGAGCGTTCTTTTATCAGTGGTGTGAAAACCGGTGGCAGAAAGGTTTATAACACGGCCAGGGAGGATGCCAGACGGCATCGGATTCAGGCAGACGAGCGAAGAGAAATACGCCGCAAAGCACAGGAAGAAAGGCAGGCAAGGGAAGAGGAAGAAAGGAAAAAGAGCCGCATGGAGCATAAGATCTCCGGTGTGGCATTAGAAGATACTACGATTAAAAAAGAAGAGCATACAGATGAAATGCGGGAGATTACCTTGTCAGATGAGCCGGAACTGAAAGATCTGGACGAGATGTTCCAGATTCCAATTCACCGGCAGGACAGAAGCGTGGAACCGGACATGGAAGAAGCTTTCGAACAGACAGATATGGATATGGAAGCAGAACCCCTGAAAGCAGAGAATCTTTCAAAGTGTGTTTTGGAAGAAGAAACAGATGAGATACAGATTCAGCCTGTAGTTGTTGGTTCTGGAAATGTACGAAGGGAAGTATCAGAACAAAATGCTTCAGAAACTCCGACGCAAAGACCGGCGTCTTCCCAGGGCAGGATTTTTGGCAAAAAGTCAGCCTATGTTTATCCTCCCCTAAAACTTTTGAAGCAAGTGAAAAACAGCGAGAACCGGGATGCGGATCGAATTCTTCATGAGACTGCAATCCATTTGCAACAGATTTTGCGGGACTTTGGAGTGGGTGTGACTGTGACGGATGTAAGCCAGGGGCCTTCTGTCACCCGATATGAACTCCAACCGGACCAGGGGGTAAAGGTAAGTAAGATTGTATCTCTTTCAGACGATATTAAGCTGAATCTGGCAGTGGCAGACGTGCGGATTGAGGCACCAATCCCGGGAAAAGCGGCAGTGGGGATCGAGGTTCCCAATTCGGAAAATGCCATAGTGTCTTTTCGGGAGCTGGTATCCTCACCTGATTTTAAAAATCATAAGTCAAAGATTGCTTTTGCAGTTGGAAAAGATATTGCGGGAAAGACGATGGTGGCGGATATCGGAAAGATGCCTCATCTTTTGATTGCGGGGGCAACTGGTTCCGGCAAGTCTGTCTGCATCAATACTTTAATTATGAGTATTCTCTATAAAGCGGATCCAGAGGAAGTCAAGTTAATTATGATTGACCCGAAAGTGGTGGAATTAAGTGTCTACAACGGGATTCCTCATCTGTTTATTCCTGTGGTAACGGATCCGAAGAAAGCTGCTGGGGCATTGAATTGGGCAGTAGCAGAGATGACCAATCGCTATAAGCTATTTGCGGATTATAATGTGCGGAATCTTCAGGGGTACAATGAGAAGATAAAAGGAATCGAAGATATTGATGATGAAAATAAACCCAAAAAACTTCCCCAGATTATTATTGTGGTGGACGAGTTGGCTGATCTGATGATGGTTGCTCCCGGAGAGGTGGAGGATGCTATCTGCCGTCTGGCACAGCTTGCAAGAGCTGCGGGGATTCATTTGATTATTGCAACTCAGCGTCCCTCCGTAAATGTAATTACAGGATTGATTAAGGCAAATATGCCGTCCAGAATTGCTTTTGCAGTTTCTTCCGGTGTTGATTCCCGTACCATTTTGGATATGAACGGAGCAGAGAAGCTGCTGGGAAAAGGCGATATGCTCTTCTATCCCTATGGATATCCCAAGCCGGTTCGTGTTCAGGGAGCTTTTGTATCAGACGAAGAAGTTGGGGCTGTAGTAGAATTTTTAAAAAATAATAATGTGGAAGCTTCTTATAGCAATGAGGTGGAGGAGCATATGAATACAGTTCAGGCGGCTTCCCCTGAGACAGGCAACGGGGGAGATGGGCCCGCAAGGGATGCCTTGTTTGTGGATGCCGGAAAATTCATTATTGAAAAAGATAAGGCGTCCATTGGTATGCTTCAACGTTGGTTCAAGGTGGGATTTAACCGGGCTGCACGAATTATGGATCAGCTTGCCGAAGCCGGTGTGGTTGGAGAAGAGGCAGGAACAAAGCCCAGAGAGATTCTGATGACTATGGAAGAATTTGAACAGTACATAGAGAAATGAGGAAAGAGGTATGCGATGTCCCAAGTGTGGTGCAGAACTGGAAGCAGGAAGTATATACTGTAATTCCTGTTTGCAGGAACTACAGATTGTTCCGGACTACGATCCTTTAGAAGAACTGGTAATCGGACAGGAGAAAGAGGACCCGGGAGAAGAGTTAAAAGAACAATTACATAAAGAATCGGATACGGCAGAGACACCAAAGAAGACCTTGTGGAGATCCAAATTGTTCTGGCAATTGTCATTTCTGTTTCTGGCAGTTCTGGTTTGTTTTGGGGCTTTTATGCTCTCTTATCAGGCTATGGGACGTCAGAATAATTACGCCTATCAGCTAAAAAAAGGAATGGAACTGATAGAGAGTGAACAATATGAGGAAGCCCTCCCTTATCTGAAACAGGCCCAGAATCTTCAGAAAGATATGGAGGGTGCAGATACCACTCCCCTACGTTCCCTTGCAAAAGCATATGCCCAGGTGGATGCGAAAGAACTGGCTGTAGAGTGTATGAAGAGTGCCATTCTTATGGAAGAATCGGCGAGAGGGGGCAATTATGAACTGGAAGAAATATATCTGGAGACAATGGATATCCTGAATCAGACCGGGCAAACAGAATTAGTGGATGAAATCATTGAATCCTGTAATTATGAAGAAATCAGGGAAAAGCTGCTTCCTTACCGAATCGAAAAGCCTACCTGTGATATGCCGGAAGGGAACTATAATTATTATGTAATGTTGGAACTTAGTGCTGAGTATGGTTCGATTTACTATACCTTGGATGGTACGGAGCCTACAAAGGACAGTACCCGTTATGAAAAGCCCATTGAATTGACAGAAGGGGAAAATCTTCTCAGTGCGGTGGCAATCAATAAAAAGGGAATGGTCAGTGAACCGTTGGTACAGATCTACCGACTGGAATTTAAATATGACCCAAATATGGATGAGGAGGACTGACAAATGGTAAAACACCTGGTTATGTGGAACTTTAAGGAAGATTTTCCGGAAGAGAAGAAAGAGGCTATGGCACAGGAGGCGGATGCCCGTCTGAAAGCTCTGGTGGGGCAGGTAAAGGGCCTGACTTTCGCAGAAATGCGTCTAAATAAGCTTCATGGAAGTAATCGGGAGCTTCTTCTGGTATCAGAGCTTGAGACACCGGAGGATCTGGATGCCTATCAGGTACACCCGTTGCATGTGGCAGTGGCGGAAGAGGTCATCAAGCCTGCGGCCTGTGATCGTGTCTGCTTTGATTATGAGGTATGATTGGACACATTTTTTTATTGAAATCTTTGTGAATTTGCATTATGATGTTATAGATGAGTAATTCTAAAAAATACTCCAGGAGGAAGCTTATGTTCAAGATTTTGAAAGCAGAGCAGCTCTCTGCAAATGTCTACATGAAAGTGGTCCATGCTCCAAGAGTGGCAAAGTCTTGCGAGCCGGGACAGTTTATTATCGTAAGAGTGGACGAGACGGCAGAACGTATTCCGCTGACCATCTGTGATTACGACAGAGAGGCCGGAACCATAACCATCGTATTCCAGCCTATTGGCGTTTCTACCCATAAGATGGTAGATCTGAAGGAAGGGGATTTCTTTGAAGACTTCGTAGGTCCCTTAGGTAAGCCTTCCGAGCTGGTAACAGATGATTTTGAAGAGGTAAAGAAGAAAAAGGTTGTGTTTATCGCTGGCGGTGTTGGAACAGCACCTGTATATCCCCAGGCAAAGTGGCTTCATGACCACGGCATTGAGTGTGACATTATCGTGGGTGCAAGAACAAAGGATCTTTTGATTCTGGAAGAGGAAATGAGCAAGGTAGGTAATCTGCATCTGTGTACGGATGACGGCAGCTATGGCTTCCACGGTGTGGGAACCGCTATGCTGGAGAAGCTGGTAAGCGAAGGTCATCAGTATGATCTCTGTGTGGCCATTGGTCCCATGATTATGATGAAGTTTGCATGTCTGACCACAAAGAAGCTGGGGATTCCGACGATTGTCAGCATGAATCCGATTATGGTAGACGGAACCGGCATGTGCGGTGCCTGTCGTGTGCTGGTAGGTGATGAAGTGAAGTTCGCCTGCGTGGACGGACCGGAGTTTGACGGTCATCTGATTGACTTTGACCAGGCTATGAAGCGTGCGGCTATGTATAAGACGGAAGAGGGAAGACGTCTCCTGGCATATCAGGAGGGTGATACCCATCACGGCGGCTGCGGAAATTGCGGAGGTGACAAATAATGGGAGACGT
>CAOJBY010000015.1 GCA_948330435.1 uncultured Lachnoclostridium sp.
CTCAGAATGGTTGGAAACCATTCGAAGAGTGCAAAGGCAGAAGGGAGCTTGACTGTGACACCGACGGGTGGAGCAGGTACGAAAGTAGGACTTAGTGATCCGGTGGTATTAAGTGGGAATGCCATCGCTCAACGGATAAAAGCTACCCTGGGGATAACAGGCTTATCACTCCCAAGAGTTCACATCGACGGAGTGGTTTGGCACCTCGATGTCGGCTCATCGCATCCTGGGGCTGTAGCAGGTCCCAAGGGTTGGGCTGTTCGCCCATTAAAGCGGTACGCGAGCTGGGTTCAGAACGTCGTGAGACAGTTCGGTCCCTATCCGGCGTGGGCGCAGGATATTTGAGAGGAGCCGTCCTTAGTACGAGAGGACCGGGACGGACCGACCGCTGGTGCATCTGCTGGCCTACCAAGGCCATGGCAGAGTAGCCAAGTCGGGACGGGATAAACGCTGAAGGCATCTAAGCGTGAAGCCCCCCTCGAGATGAGATGTCCCATTCGAAAGAAGTAAGACCCCTTGAAGACGACGAGGTAGATAGGGCAGGGGTGGAAGTGCAGCAATGCATGGAGCTGACTGCTACTAATCGGTCGAGGGCTTGACCAGGAAGCTTAAGAGCGGCTGGGGGAAAGGATTGTGCAGGGGAGGAATGCTCGCATTCCGAAAAGGCACGAGGCTTTCCCACAGACATTTGCGAAGCAAAAGGCATGAGGAAGAAGCGAAGCGGATTCCGAATGACTGATTCTTAAGCGTGCGTCATAGGAAGAGGAAGAAGAAGGAAGACCAAGATGTAGGAGATAAATCAGTATATAGTTTTGAAGGCATATGTAATATGACCATAGAAACAGTCTTTCTATTGCAGAAAGGCTGTTTTTTGATAGTAAGGAGATTTCATAAATGCTAGAGGAGTTAGAGAAATTTATACAGAGCAATCGAGATCAAATATTTACTCCCTTTTCGGAAAAGTGTTCCCAGTGCATAATATTAATTTCTAAAAATTGTATCATTAAGTATAATAATTACTTTTTTGATAACTGTATGGGTACAATTAAAATAACTAATATTGTAGTTATAGAATATATAAAAAATGTAATTATTGTTGTGCCTATATTTGCTTTAACAAAATATAAAATTACAGAAACAATAATATCAATAACCACAAACAAGGCACACAAATTTCCTGCAACATTATTTGCATATTCCCACTTTTCTTTATTTTCCATTATCTTTTTATTATGGTATCCTACTCTAAAATCAGGAAATTGAGAGTGTCTTTTCTTCAATACAAAGGCTAAAGTTCCTAAAATAAATGCAAAAATTATATACAGTAATAATATAAATTCCATGTATCACTTTTCTCTTTCACAAATTTTGATTTATATATTTGATTATAAAATTTTCATCTGCCATTTACAAGGTATATTTATAAGTTCTTTCCCAATGGGTACACAATTTCGAAAAGGGAGAATATTTATCATAGAGAGAAACTCAGAGATTTAGAAGATATGGTCTGTCAGACAAATACATTGTAATTAGAAATGTGGATGAATGGATTTACTGTTTTGATAATGAAAGTGGAAAGGTGTTTTGAAAAGCTAAGGATGAAAAATAACTTTTATATAGATAAAACCGATTTTATCCGGGAATGGTGGGATGCAGATGACGAAGTGACGTTGATTACCCGGCCAAGGCGATTCGGAAAGACTTTGACTATGAGTATGGTGGAAAAGTTTTTTTCCGTCAATCATGCCGGACGATCCGAGTTGTTTGAGGGACTTTCCATCTGGAAAGAGGAACGATTCCGCAAGCTGCAAGGAACTTTTCCAGTATTGTCCGTGAGCTTTGCGGATGTAAAGGAGACCTCTTTCACACAGGCACGAAAAGCTATCTGCCATATTATCAAAGGCATTTACAATGCACATGACTTTCTGTTAAAGAGCGATCTGCTCAATGATCATGAAAAAGTAGATTTTCAGCATATATCTGTAGATATGGAGGATCATGAAGCGTCCGTTTCCCTGAAAGCTTTATCAAATTATCTGAGTCGTTATTATGGGAAAAAGGTGATTAAGATGCTCCGCTTCCGATACTCCCTAGGAGACGCATGAAAGTAACGCTTAAATGCAGTGGAAAAGTGCTCTGCAGAAGAATAGCCGAGTGCTTCTGAGACAGAAGAAATACTGCGGTTTTTGTCAGACAAAAGCAGGAGGGCAGCAGCCATTTTGGCTTCTGTCCTTTTTTGAAGAAACGTTTTTCCATAGTGTTCTTTCAAAAGCCGTTCTGTCTGGCGGCAGCTTAAGCCCAACCGTTCCGACAGAGCTTCCAAGGAAAGATTCTGATATTCATACAGAAAATATTCTTCTAAAATAATAAATTTACTATCGCCCAGATTCGAGGGGCCAAAATGCAGCAGAGCTTTCTGCTTCATTTCATAATTGCGGACCATATAGATAATAAGCTGTGTGAGCAGGGTCTGTACCTGTGTCACATATCCGGTATATTGGTTTTCCAACTCAAAAAAGAGCTGTTTCATAATCATTCCCACATTTTGCCTGTCCTGTCCAAACCAAAAGGAGGTTTCTTTAAAGAGCGTAAGAGTGGGAGTCATTTTATGGAGTCTCTGTTTTCCCATTTTCAGATAAACACAGTATTCACACATGGGATCTTCCAAAGAGGGAACCTGGGCATGCTCGATATGCGGGCCTGTGATATACAGAGTATTGGGGGTAATCTCATAGAGAACCTCCCGGATTTTTACATGTCCGTAGCCGGAAGCGATATAGTGGATTTCATAGCTTTCGCTTCCATGGCTATGGCTGGGCATTGTCCGGAGAAAACGTTCGTAGCAGATATTCAAAGCATAGAAATCCGTACCGTCCACCGAAAATTTAATATTCAAATCCGTGTATAGTTCACGCATAGATTTTACTCCGCAGTTTCTTTTGGCCCCAGTGTATCATTTTCCTGTAAAAATTGCAAGAAAACTTCGAAAAGGCGACATAAAAAGAGGAATCATGTCCGGTTTTTCTCTTACAGGAAAGAGATGATTCGCTATAATAAATTTATAAAATAAAAGCTGCCCTTTGAAGCTTGCGAGGGATTCGACTCACTGAGGGCAGAGAACGTTTATGAAAATGGAGGTAAAAAGGTATGGAAAAAATGATGGGAGCTATTTTGCCGGGAAACAGTACGGTTGAATTGAGAGAATTTGACGTGCCAAAGCCGGGACATGGGCAGGTATTGATTCAGACAAAGGCCACGACCATCTGCGGCAGTGACATCCGCTGTATTTACCGGGAACATACGGGAAAGGGAGCGGAGGGCTATATTCCTGGACTGGTGGCAGGGCATGAACCCTGCGGCGTAATTGTAGAAGAGGGAGAGGGACTTAAGCGGTTTAAAAAAGGGGATCGGGTGATTGTATACCATATCTCCGGCTGCGGTGTCTGCAATGACTGCCGGAGAGGGTATTTTATATCCTGTAAAAGCAAGTACCGTGCGGCTTATGGCTGGCAGAGAAACGGTGGAATGGCACCCTACATACTGGCGGAAGAGAAAGATCTGATTGTACTGCCGGATGAATTGACCTATAAGGATGGAGCACAGGTGGCCTGCGGCTTTGGCACGGTGTATGAGGCCATTGAGAAGATTGGCGTATGCGGAAATGATGCCGTACTGGTAACTGGTTTGGGGCCGGTGGGACTGGCGGCATTGATGGTGGCAAAGGCCATGGGGGCCAATATGCTGATTGGCGTGGAGATGAACGATTACCGCATGGAACTGGCTAAGAAGCTGGGACTTGTGGATCATGTGTTTAAGCCGGGGGATAATACCCTGGAAAAGATTCTTGAAGTTACGGGTGGCCATGGTGTGGAGCGTGCCATTGACGCCAGTGCCAGCGATCCGGGAAGACAGCTTGCAATTCGGGCCACAAGAGAGTGGGGGAGGATAGCCCTGGTGGGAGAAGGAAATACGTGTACCTTTGAGCCCAGTCCTGACATTATGCACGGGCAGAAAACCATCTACGGTTCCTGGGTAACGTCATTGTGGAGAATGGAGGAACTGGTAGAGCGTCTGGTACGCTGGGGGATTCATCCGGAGGATTTGATTACTCACGAGTTCCCGTTGGAGAAAGCAGGAGAAGCATATGCACTGATGGCCGGCGGCCAGTGCGGGAAAGTAGCTGTTGTGTTTGAGTAGTCTGGCAGTACTGTTGTGTAGCAACTTTAAATCAGTAATATCCTGTCAGTGCACAGATCGATTTACAGACACATCTTTTTGTGGCTGGAAATTGATCTAGATTAGGGTGTACTGACAGGATATTACGGAACTGGAATAGGAGATAAGCATATGAGTGAGAGAATCGATCCGGGCAGAGTGCCTAAAAGAACATTGTACACAGGAGAGGAGATCCCGGCCATTGGCCTGGGAACCTTTGGATCGGATAAATACAATGGAGAGCAGGTCTCAAAAGCCGTTTACGGAGCCATTAAAAGCGGATACCGTCTGATTGACTGTGCGTCCGTGTATCAGAATGAGGATCAGATTGGCGAAGTATTGAAAAAGCTGTTTGAGGAAAAGGCAGTAACAAGAAAGGAATTATTCATTACCTCCAAGGTTTGGAATGACTGCCACCGCCAGGTAGTGAAGTCTTGCAAAAAGAGCCTTGCGGATCTTGGCCTGGATATGCTTGATCTGTATTTTGTGCACTGGCCTTTCCCCAACTACCATGCACCGGGCTGTGACGGGGATGCGAGGAATCCGGATTCGAAGCCCTTTAGCATAGAAGAATTTATGGATACCTGGAGACAGTGTGAGCAGCTTGTAGATATGGGACTGGTACGCTATATCGGAATGTCCAATATGACGATTCCAAAGCTTAAGGCAGTGCTGCCCCTGTGCAGAATTCGCCCTGCGGCCCTGGAACTGGAGTGCCATCCGGGATTTCAGCAGCAGGAATTATTTGATTATGCACTGGAGCAGGGAATTTGTCCTATCGGATACTGTCCCTTAGGATCACCCTCCAGACCAGAACGGGATCGGACCCCGGAGGATATAGCCGATACCCAGATGAAAGAGATTGTAGAGATTGCAAAAGCTCACCAGGTTCATCCGGCACTGGTCTGCCTGAAATGGGCGGTGCAGAGGGGACAGATTCCCATTCCTTTCTCCGTAAAGGAGCCGCAATATGTCAGCAACCTGAAATGCATAATGGAGGATCCGCTGACGGAGGAAGAGATGAAGCGGATAGCCGGTGCGGATAAGGGCTGCCGTCTGGTGAAAGGACAGGTATTCCTCTGGCCGGGAGCATCCGGATGGGAGGACCTGTGGGATGTGGACGGAAAGCAGATTACCGGTTCTGTTGGTGAATGCCTTAAAGCAATTGATTGATTAGATTCGAGGTGCGTAGAACCACATCTTCTGCCAGAGCCTTTCCGAATTCCGCAGTGGCTAAGCCCCCATCACCAAATGACCCTGTTTTTACAAATTCTTTCCAATGCATGGGACGGTAGGGATAGTCTTTTGGTGCCTGGGGGTATTCCCTGGTGGCTTTTGACAGATCCACAAGCTCCGGGTGAAGATAAAGCATAAGAGCTGTTTCCAGTTCTCCGGCATGGGGGGCCATTGGCTGTGGTGATTTTGCCAGAGAAAGTACCTCTTTGGAAAACGTGAGGGGGAAATGCCAGATATTGTTCCATCTGAATTCATCCAAAAGTTCCCGTGCCAGTTCTTTTAAATAAGGATAATTTCCATTATGGCCACTCATAAGAATAATATTGGGAATATCCTGCTGATGCAGACTGATAATAAGTTCACGAAGCAGTTTTTTGAGAAGATCGGCAGAAAGGGAAATGGTACCGGGAAAGCCCTTTGCGGACCAGACTTGTCCATAAGAAACGGGCGGCATTACAAGAAGCTTTGAACGATCTGCAATACGAAGAGCCAGTTCAAAGCCGATTATGTTATCCGTATCCAAGGGAAGATGGTATCCGTGCTGTTCACAGGAGCCGCACACCAAAATAACACCTCGTGATTGGGCGACCCTTTCTTTGAATTCCGGAGCAGTGAAATGTCCGGCATATAGATTCTGAAAGTTCATAATGTTCCTTTCCCGGGACTGTCGGAAAATGCGGTTTTCCAACAGCCCCACAATTGTCCGCTTATTAGGTGATTTCAACTATTTTTTTATAAGTATAGCGAATTAAAACGGGAAAATTACAAATAATTTTATAAAAATAGTAATTTTTTCAGGGGAATTGACGAATTGCAATTGTTAATTTCGGTACTGCTTTGGTGTGAGTCCAGTGTGCTTTTTGAATACTTTGGAAAAATAGCTTTGATTGTCAAAACCTACGGCAATCGCAATATCAATGATAGAGTAGTTTGTATTTGTAAGCAGATTCTTACTTTCCTCTATGCGGATATAATTCAGATATTCCTTGAAGGAGGACCCGAAAGATTGCTTAAAAAGGGTAGAAAAATAAGAGGGATTCAGGTGAACATGGCGTGCGGTATCCTCCAGAGTGATAGGCTGATTGTAATTCTGAGAGATAAATTGGACAGCGTTTTTAACAACCTCACTGTTTTTGTCCGAGGCTTTTATAAACATGCTTTCAATAAAAAACTCTACAGTTCTTTGAAGCTGCCAGCAGAGGTCTTCCTGGCTGCGGGTGGAATTGATGTCCTGAAGAAAATTGTTGCTAATCTTTAAAGCAACCTCCGTATTGGCTCCGCCCTCCATAGCAGCCCGGGAGAGAAGAGAACAGAGCTCAATAGAACGGGAACGAATACTGCTCAGGTTGCTGCCGCCCTGAAAGAACACATATCCCAGGAGTTCATTTAATACCCGTCTGGATTCGGGGACATTGCGTTCCTTAACCTTTCGAATCAGCAGTTTTTCCTTTTCATAGGGGTAGGAGGATTCCTCTAAAGGCTCTTCTGATTTATACATTTGAATGGACTCATTGATGCGGGACTGCTGAACGATTTTACTTCGGTTCTCATCCATCTGCCGGTTGGCGGAAGGGATAAGATGATTGAAGGTGTAGGCAAGCAAACGGCTGATTTGCGTAGCCTTTTCCGGGGTAATGATGTGAACGCTGTCCGTGGATTCATAGAGATCCAAAATATTTTCCGTAGATAGGGAGTAGCGTTTTGCAATGTCCAACAGCATCATGGAATCGGCGGCTTCCATAAGAAAAGGGCCCACCAAAATGGCCCCAAACAGAGCATCTTTATTTACCAATGGATATATGATATGATTTAGGTTAGCATGACAGGAAAAGATGTAAGATTCTCCCAGATCCATGGCCCGACGGCTGGCTTTTGCATGAATATCTCTGCAGGAATTCTGATGTTTTGGAGAATCGGGAAGCAATTTTTTGAATTGCATACAGAAATCTGTAGCAGTACCAAAGCCGCATAAGGTATTTCCTGTCTCATCCAGGGCCTGAATGGGGAGACCTAAGCAGGAATAGAAACATTCTAAAATTTCTTTCAGCTTCTGGCTGTTAATAATGGTGTAAAGATATGGCTGCATAGTGATCCTCCCATAGGTCTGTTTTATTTTGCGACAGACCCTCATAAACGTATTTGTTTGGAAATTGGGGTACTGTTTTTGTAATCATACCATAAAATCTGTAAAAAATACAAGTTTTCCAAAAATATTTCCATCAAAGGACAAAAAAATTTACTAGAATAACATTGTGCATGGGATGAATTAGAGGAGTTTTGCAATGTCATTGATTCAGGATATATCAGAAAATATTCAGCTTGGAAAAGCGAAAAATATCAGACATCTGGTTTCCAAAGCTTTGGAGGAAGGAATTGAGCCGCAAAAAATCTTAAATGAAGGGCTTTTGACCGGAATGCTGGCTCTTGGAGATAAATTTAAAATGGATGAGGTGTTTGTGCCGGAGGTTCTGGTTGCATCCAGGGCAATGAATGTGGGCCTTACCCTTTTGGAGAAGCATCTGGTTGCAGAGGACGAACCTTTTGTAGGCAGAGTAGTATTGGGAACGGTTCGGGGAGACTGGCACGATATCGGAAAGCATATGGTATCCATGATGCTGCGAAGCGTAGGTTTCGAGGTGACGGATATCGGTTACGATGCGGATGCGGATCTGTTTCTGGATACGGCAGAGGAGATACATGCGGATATTATCTGCATGTCGGCACTGCTAACAACAACCATGCCCTCCATGGAGGAAGTGATACGAGCCATGGAACAAAGGGGAATTCGGGATAAATACATTGTGATGATAGGCGGAGCACCGGTGAATGCCCGATTTGCGAAAGAGATTGAAGCAGACATTTATACCTCAGATGCGGTAAGTTGTGCTCAGGCGGCACGAAAAGCCATGTTGGAAAAGAGAGGGAAGCATGAAGTTCACGAATCTGAAAACGGAACTGTCCAATGAGAAA
Organism: uncultured Lachnoclostridium sp.; assembly: GCA_948330435.1. Classification (GTDB taxonomy): domain Bacteria; phylum Bacillota; class Clostridia; order Lachnospirales; family Lachnospiraceae; genus Laedolimicola. The sequence continues at coordinate 8,422 of CAOJBY010000015.1, forward strand.
ATTCTGAAAAAACTGAATTGCACCATGGCTTCTCCTCTTCACGATGAATTTTTGGAGGAATTGCTGGAGATTAAGGAAGAGGCACAGAGAATGCTTCATCCTTTTGGTGCTATGGCTTTCGGGGAACTTTCCGGACAGGTTGCTACAAAGGAATATCCGGAAAGGACCAGGGTCGTCTATGTGATTACTACGGTAGGTGACGAGATCAGCGGCTATATTGAGAAGTATTTTGAAGAGGGCGATTACGTAAAGGGAATGCTGGCGGATGCCCTGGCAGATATCTGTCTTTTTGAAATGGAAAAAGGCTGGGGACATATAGTGATGGAAGAATGCAGGAAAAAGGGCCTGGGCATAGCAAGACGCCTGGAGATTCCACAGGATCTTCCAATGGAGACCCAAAAAGCGGCTTTTGAAACGATTGGTGAGGAAGAACTGCCTGGTATGCGGCTTTCAGAAGGGTATATGTTTTATCCGGTGAAAAGCATTTGCCATGTATTTCTGCTCAGTGATGAAGCCGAGCATTTTGAGATTGAACATAATTGTCGTACCTGCCGCAACAGAAGCTGCAATATGCGTCAGATTCAGCCGGCTACTTTGCGGGTACACCGAAAAGGGATTCTTGAGCTGATAGAAAACAGGGGAGAGGAGACCATCCTGGATACCCTCCAGAGGGTGTGGCCTGATTATAGTGCGGTCTGCGGAAAGCGGGGAGTCTGCGGAAAATGCCGGGTTCGCATTTTGCATGGCCAGGTGCCGCCGTCCCCGGAGGATCGAGATTATTTTACAGAGGAAGAACTGGAGTCCGGATGGAGACTTTCCTGCAAGGCGTATCCTCTGACCGGGTGCGAGCTGGAGGCTTCTTTTGGAGAAGAAGACTTTGCGGTCCTGACAAATGGAGAAAATGAGGAAGGCAATGGCAGGAAGTCTGGGGAATCAAAAAAGCAGGGCTATGGAATTGCCATTGATATGGGGACTACAACTCTGGCGGCACAGCTCCTTGCTCTGTCTAATGGAAATGTGATTGATACGGCAGTATCCATCAATCATCAGAGAAGCTTTGGTGCGGATGTGATTTCACGAATTCAGGCTTCGAACACAGGGAAAAAGGAAGAATTACGGCAGTTGATTCAAGAAGATCTGCTGCAGCTAATTGAGAAGCTGCTATTGCATTGTAAAGAGGCAAGAGAACAGCTTGAGGCTATTTGCATTGCGGGGAATACAACGATGGGGCACCTTTTGATGGGATATTCCTGCGAAACCCTAGGACGGCTGCCGTTTGCCCCGGTGAATATTGAAGAGATTGTAGGAAAAGCAGGGGAAATTCTTGGAAAAGGAATCGAAAGAGCCGGAGTGGATTACAATGTGCCCGTTTGCCTGCTTCCCGGGATATCCGCCTTTGTGGGAGCGGATATTGCCGCCGGACTTTTGACTTGCGGGTTTGACACACGGGAAAAGGTAAGCTTCTTTTTGGATTTGGGAACCAATGGGGAGATGGCCCTTGGAAACCGGGAACGAATCTATACGACTTCCACAGCGGCAGGGCCGGCCTTTGAGGGAGGAAATATTCACTGCGGATGCGGCAGTATCCCGGGTGCTATCTGCCATGTAAGGATTGGGACAGATGGAAGCTGTCAAATAGAAACCATTGGAAATAAGCCACCCGTAGGCATCTGTGGAACGGGACTGGTGGAAGCTTCTGCGGAGCTTGTGAGAAATGGATTTTTGGATGAAACGGGAAGACTTTCAAGCCCTTATGACAAGGAGGGATATCTTCTGGCACAGACAGAGAGGGGAGATCCGATTCTTTTGACCCAGAAAGATATTCGGGAGCTGCAGCTGGCTAAGGCGGCTGTTCGTGCAGGGCTTACCATACTGGCACATAAATACGGAGTTGACTGGGAGGATATTGACCGAGTATTCCTGGCCGGAGGATTCGGATACGGAATGGATCTGGGAAAGGCCTCCAGGATTGGATTATTGCCCGGAGCGTTGTTAGGACGGGTGGAGATCGTAGGGAATACGGCTCTTTTGGGGGCAAGAATGTACCTGACAGATTCAGATGCACCAAAGCGTCTTAAGGCAGTACGCCGGGTTTGCCAGGAGACGGCACTGGCCAGGGAGCCAGAATTTCAGGATTGTTATGTAGACGCAATGTATTTTGAAGAATGATCATATGAGAGGTTTGCATGCGGCCTTTTGTATATCAGATAAAAGCTGAAAATCGATTCATGAACAGAAGAGAAAGAGAGGGAATGTATGGATTATATTCTTGACCTGTTATTAAAACAGATTTTTGGTCAGCCGTTCTTGCTGCTGGCAATTGTAGTATTTATTGGCTATATTGCTATGAAACAGACAGTTGGAAAAGCGATTATCGGTGCTTTCAAAGCATCCATCGGTATTCTTGTTATGGGAATGGGATCCGGAGCTCTGATTACTAATTTTGGAAAGCTTTTGACTGCTCTTCAGAATGCTACCGGCATTCAGGGAGCCGGACTGAATACTTATCCTACCATGACGGCCAGTTATGAAAAGATGGATGCAATATTGGGAGAGGGTACCGGTGCAACCTGGGGCATTTATGTACTTTTAGTAGCTTTCTTGATGAATCTGGTATTGGTTGCTCTGCGGAAATGGACGAAGATCCGTGCGGTGTACCTGACCGGAAATGCCATGATTGTACAGTGCGGAATCAGTACTTATATTGTATGGAGATTCTTAGGAACCGGAATGATTGCCACGGTGCTGATCGCATCCTTAGTTACGGCTCTTTACTGGGGCATTTGTTCTACGGCTTTGATTAAGCCGACGAAAGTGATTACCGGAGGTGCGGACCTGACCGTTGCCCATCAGCAGATGTTTATGAGCTTTGTGGCATATAAGGTGGCTCCGAAGCTTGGCAATCCGGAGGATGACATCGAAAAGAAGAAGATGCCCAAGTCTTTGAATTTTCTCCAGGACAGCGTTCTGGCCACTTTGCTGGTTATGTTGATTTCTACGGCAATCATTATGCTTGTAATCGGAAAAGACGGTGTAGACTGGCTGCGTAGTGCAGACGGATTTAACCAGGGCGGTTATAAAAACTTTGTGGTATTCCTTTTGTGGATCTCCATTACACTGACAGCGAATATCTGGGTGCTCTTAGCCGGTGTTCGTATGTTTGTAGGCGAACTTATGATGTCCTTTAAGGGTATCTCTGAGAAACTGCTGCCAGGTGCGGTTGCCGGTGTTGACTGTGCCGCTATCTTTGGATTTGCACCTAAGTCGGTAGTTCTTGGACTTATCTGCGGTGCTGTCGGACAAATTCTGGGCCTTATATTGCTTCTTGTATTTAAGAGCCCTATCTTCCTGGTACCTGGTTTTATTCCGCTGTTCTTTGATAATGCAACCGTTGCGATCTTTGCGAATAAGTTTGGCGGCTATAAGGCGGCAGCAGGTATCTGCATTGCCAACGGATTGATTCAGATTATGGGATCTATGCTGGCAGTGTCCATGATGGAACTGACCTGGTGGCAGGGAAGTGCTGACTATGCTACTGTCTGGGTCGGAATTATCGCAATCTTTAAGCTGATTGGCTCTGCCCTGGGAATCCCGGTAGCAGGCTGATAGAAGCAACAGTTATGTAACAAGTAAACAGGGCTATAGGATGTCGCAAAATAAGACATCAGCCATTTCCATATCCTGTGTTCGTGAACAGCCGGACACTGGATATCGGAAAAGTCTTCTGTCTTATTTTGCGACATCCCCGGCCCGGATTCAAAAAGAAAAGAGGTTATCTATGTTAAATCTTTTATGTGTATGCCACAATGGTATGGGAACCAGTATGCTGTTAAAGATCAATGTAACAAATATATGTAATGAGAACGGAATCAGTGCCACTGTTGAAGCCTGTGCCCATGGGGAGGCAATGAGCTTTCTGATGAACACGGATATTGTACTGACCAGCCCTGAGATTGTAGAGTTTCTTCCGGCTACGGATGCGAAAATTATTGCAACTACCAATCTGATGGACAAGGCAGAGGTAACAAGACTGCTTGTTGATGCGGTGAAAGAACATTTTCCGGACGAGATTGCATAGCGGAGGAATTGATATGACCAGTTATGAGATTATGAAAGCCAATATTCATTTTCAGAATCCGGATCGAATCGGACTTCGTTTTGACCGGATTGCTGGAAAGGGTGATGTATGCCGAATCTTTGTGCTTCCGCCCAAAGAAAAAAGAGATAACAGTAAGACCTACAGTGTGTCCAAGAAAGTGCGTCCCGGGGATAATGAGTATGATGAGTGGGGATGTCTGTGGAGAAGTGATGGAAAGGGTTCCAGTATGGGAGAACCCTGCAATGTAGCCCTGGAGGATCTGGAAGAGGATCTGAAGGACTTCGCATTTCCGGATCCCAAAGCAGAGGGACGGTTTGATGGCCTGGAGGAAGCCCTTAAGGAGGCAGAGGAGAAGAATCTCTATGTGCAGCTTAACAGTCCCCAGTGTATTTTTGAACGGATGCATTTTCTCCATGGCTTTGAGGATACCCTCTGTGACATTATTGAATTGCCGGATGAGACGGCGGAACTGGCCGAGAAGCTGGCAGATTACCAGATAGGAATTATTGAGGAGGCTTATCGCCTGGGAAAGGGCAGAATTCATTGCTATGACACCACAGATGACTGGGGAACCCAGCAGGCATTGATGATTTCCCCAAAGAAGTTTCGGGAGATCTTTAAGCCGCAGTATAAGCGGATTTTTGACAAGGCTCATGAGTGCGGCATGGATATCCGTTTCCACACAGACGGAAAGATTAATGACATTCTGGAGGATTTGATTGAACTGGGTGTGGATATTATCAATATTCATCAGCCGAATCTGGTAGGGATTGATGAGATCTCCAAGATTGCCCAGGGGCGTATCTGCTTTGAGGCATCTGTGGATATTCAGACTACACTGCCTACCGGTGACAGGGAACGGATTGAGAAAGAAGCCAGAGAATTGATTGAAAAATGGGGCACCAGAGAGGGCGGATTCATCGGAGTGGAATACGGTTATCTGGACGCAATCGGAACAACGAAAGAAAGCATGCTTTTTGAACTGGAATGCTTTGAGAAGTATGGAACGTATAAAGAGCAGGGGTAATGATGACGTTGATTTTAAACTATGCACTCTGTATTCTCGCACTTCTTGCACTTGGAGGAGAGACTTATCTGATTGCCAGGCGTAATCGGACCATTCAGGTAAAGGGAAAGGATGATTACTTTACCCTTTGTCTGGTAATGCTCTTTGCCATGCTGTTTTTGCGGCCAAGTACGGAAGCGGGACTGGTGGAAAGCTTACGCAATACCTTAATACTTATGGCACTTTTTTTCTCTATAGGCGTAAAGCGGGGAATCAGCAAAAGGGGAATTGAAAAGCTGGGCTTTGTGGTTCCATGGGAACAGATTACGGGGATTCAGATTGCTTCCTATCAGATGAATAAGCTGGTGCTTTTGTGCTCTGCCAACAAACGGAGCTATAAGCTGTTTTTTCCAAAGTACCGGCTTAAGGAGCTGGTTTATGAGATACAGAAATATTATCCCAGGGTGATGCTGGAGGAATCTCTGAAAATAAGCTGACAGAGTAAGAGAACGGTACTGCCCGATGGAAAGAGGAGAGAAAAGATGATTATTATTGGCGAAAAGCTGAATGGAACGATTCCCTCTATGGCCAAAGCCATTGCCGGACGTGATGAAGAATGGATTAAGGGGATAGCACAAAAAGAGGCGGATGCGGGAGCCGATTTTATTGACGTATGTGCATCGGTAGAGATTGGCGAGGTGGAAACGCTTCATTGGATGATCGACTTGGTTCAGAGTGTGACCAATGTACCGATTTGTATTGACAGCCCCAGCACAGAGGTGCTGGCTAAGACTTATCAATTCTGCAAACGGCCGGGGATGTTTAACTCCGTATCTATGGAGAGCAAAAAGCAGATTGACGGGATCTTCAAGATTATGGCGGAGAATCCGGGCTGGGAAGTAATTGCCATGCTCTGTGATGATACAGGAATTCCCAAATCTGCAGCAGATCGTCTTCGTGTATTTGAAGCGATCATGGAAAAGGCAAAGGTGTATGGAATCGATCCCTCCCGAATTCATATTGATCCCATTATTGAAGCGGCTGCTCTGATGGATCCGGATCGGGAGGATGGACCGGGAATTGCCATCAATACGAAAGTGATCCGGGCGATTCGGGCGGCATATCCGACCATTCACATAACTTCAGCCATCAGCAATATTTCACATGGATTGCCGGCCCGTAAGTTTATGAATTATGCATTTACTGCACTGGTATTGGAAGCGGGACTTGACAGCGGCATCCTGGATCCGTTGAATGAGGGGATGCTGGGTGTTATCTATGCGGCGGAGGCTTTGTTGGGACTTGACGAGGACGGCTATTGTATGGAATATATAGAAGCCTACAAGGACGGGCTTTTTGGGGCATCAAAGAAATAGAAAGTGACTTTACCCTTTCGTACTGTTGCGTAGCAACTTAAAACAGCAATACCCTGACAGTGCCAGAACAATTTAAGGACACATGTTCTTGTGGCCGGAAATTGTTCTAGATAAGAGGTGCAGGAAGGGTATTGCGGAACTTAAAACAGCAATACCCTGACAGTGCCAGAACAATTTAAGGACACATGTTCTTGTGGCTGGAAATTGTTCTAGATAAGAGGTGCAGGAAAGGGTATTGCGGAACTTAAAATAGGAGGTAGATTATGAGACCTGAGATAGAAGAAGTAAAGGCTTTAGTGGTGAAAGGAAGTGCAAAAAAGGTCGGAAAGGCTGTACAGGCAGCTTTGGACGCAGGCTGTGATGCTTCTGAGATTTTGAACCAGGGCATGGTGGAGGCTATGTCTGAGGTAGGAGAGCAGTTTACAAAGAATGAGATATTTGTATCGGAGATGCTGGTGGCGGCCAGAGCTATGAAGAAAGGCGTGGAGGTACTGCAGCCCCATCTGGCAGCAGGATCTACAGGTGCCCTGGGTAAGGTAATTATAGCTACCGTAAAGAACGATCTCCATGATATCGGAAAAAATCTGGTGGCTATGATGATTGAAAGTGCTGGATTTGAAGTGCTGGATCTGGGAATTGATGTGCCGATTGCAAAGATTATTGAGTGTTATCGGGAAAATCCGGAGACCAAGATTATTGCATTGTCCGCACTTCTTACTACGACCATGCCGGATCTGAGGGAGACGGTGGAGGCTCTGAGCAAGGAAGATTTCAGAAATGATGTAAAGATTATGGTGGGGGGTGCACCTATCACCCAGGACTTTGCGGATGAGATTGGTGCAGACGGCTATTCGGCGGATGCGGCAGGAGCAGCCATCCTGGCAAAAAAACTGGCGGCAGTTTCATAAGAATTAGATACGGGGGTGTCAGGGAAATAAGGCAGAAAGCTTTTCCGGCATCCCCGTATTTAGAGTTTCATTACCCAATAAGATAGAGAAACTGCTGGATATTCTCCATATCCATGGCAGTGTCCATATTCAGTAGGATGATGGCATATCCGATAATTAACATCAGGAAGCTTAGGGAGACTACTCCAACAATCGTAAGGACCAGCCGGAGCTCAGAGTATTTCTTAAGGCAGCCGGAGGACTTGCGTAAAAAATAGCTTCCTGTAAAGAGAAGAATGGGTGCAAGGAAACCTATGACCAGGTAAGAACCCAGGCTCAGCAGCAGGAAAGACGGATCGGATAACAACTGGGCGGATTGCTGTTCTATTTCAACGGAAGAAGCACCCAGGCTGGACACGAAAGAGAGACTGTTGTTGATAAAATGAAACAGAGCCGGAAGCAGCATATTATTGGTCTTTCGCATAATGTAAGCCAGCCCCATGCCCAAAAGTGCCGTAGGCAGAAAGCGATAAGGATCCAGATGAAAGAGTCCAAAGATGAGCCCGATACAGATCACTGCTACCCAGTCCTTGGAGATTCCCCGAAAGGTATGCATAATAAAGCCCCGATGCATGGCTTCTTCACAGATGGCCGGGGAAACTGCCACGATCAAAAAAGAAAAAAAGGCAGGGATGGATGCAAACATGGAACTCATACTGGAGCTTACATCCAGAAATCCCTCGGGGAAAAAGTACATGGAAATCAGAGTTACCAGCATAACGGACAGGAAACATCCAGCCCAGAGAAGAACGGTTCCCAGAATCTGTCCGAAGCGGGGACGATAGATGGGAAACACTTCCCTAAAGCTCTGTCCGGTGAAACGAACGGCTAAAAGAGTCACGGCCAAAAGGCCCAGCTCTGTCAAAAGAAGCCCCATCATGCCAAAGTGGTATTGCAGGGGAGCAAATACAAAGATAAATAAAACCATAACAATCAAAAACAAACCGATTCCGTAAAGAGGATTTAGGCGGCGTCTTTCTTCTTCAAAGTCCATAAATTCAAACCTCCGGCCAGAAAAAATTTTCTATTGTTTTATCAAAACGTTTCCCGTAAATAATATTTCAATCCTTACCATTTGTATACAAGGGGACACAGGGTTTTGCGAATCATACCCCCTGCCGTCAGTCAGACACAAAGCGGATCGTAGATTCTCTTGCAATAATACGGGACTCTAATTCATACATCCGTGGCTCTGTACCGTTGTTTATCTGATCCAGCAGGATTTCCACGGATTTTTTCCCGATCTCGTCCAAAGGCTGTGCCAGGGCAGTGAGCTTGGGACTGATTTCCTTGGCCAGCAGCGAATTGTCAAAGCCGGCGATGGCGATGTCCCGGGGAATGGAATAACCCAATTCACGAAAGGCGGTGATGGCCTCGCAGGCGGTAATGTCGTCATTGGCCAGATACGCTTCGCAATGCAGTCCGAAGTCTGATGCATACTGCTTCACCAGCTTATAGACAATGCTGGCGTTTAGGTTTTTCGGTACCGGACATTCAATCACATCGGTAAGATTTATCTGATTGGAAGACAAAAACTGCCGGAACCCCTCGTACTTCAGAGCGGAGGTAGATTCCTTGGTGGGACCGATATATCCGATTTTTTGAAAGCCCATGTTCAGAAAATGCCGGGCTATCTGCTGGCCGCCGTGATAGTGAGAGATATATACGCTGCTGAATCCCTCCAGGGGCTTGGTGATCATCACAGCCGGGACCGTCAGACGCTGGTAGGCAGGCAGGCTCTCTTTTGTAGAAACGGGAACGGCAATAACGCCGTCCACTTTTCGCTGACGCAGCTGGGTGAGGATGTTTCTTTCCTTTTCCAGACTGCGGTGGGTGTTGCAGATAATGATGCTGTACCCCTCGTAAAACGCCTGATTCTCTATGGATTCAATAATTTCACTGAAAAAAGGGTAGGCGATTTCCGGAACCAGCAGGCCGATGATATTTGTACGGTTTCCCGCCAGGCTTTGGGCAATGAGATTCGGCTCATAATCCAGTTCCTTTACCCAGTGGAGCACTTTTTGCCGTGTCTCGGCTTTGACAGAGGGGTTGTTGGAAAGAACTCTGGAAACGGTAACTCTGGAAACGCCCGCTTTGTCGGCAATATCCTGCATACTGACCACGGCAATCTCTCCTTTCATAATTTCACATAAAAATATTTTATTCCAGACACACTTTATTGTCAAGAATGAAAAGGGGGTCGTAAAATAAGCCTTTTGTCTTAGCGGGTTCAGACGTGCAGCAGCGGAGCAGTCAGACAGGATTTTCCATATCGGTGTTCGGACGGTTCACGTACACGCCGTCTGCTTTGGGCGGACATTACTGTGAAACTTTCGAGAAAACTGTATTTTTTTAAGGTAATGTCCGTCCAAATCAAACAGCATGTTCGTGAACAGCCGGACACCTGATATTGGAAAGTCCTGTCTGACTGCTCCACTACTGCACGTCTGAACCTTTAGGTGTCTTATTTTGCGATTCTATTACGGGTTACTATTCCGCTTTCAGGCTCATCAGCGGATCGCCGGGCATAAGCTTGCCGGACGCCGAAGCTTCCACCGATGCCAGCTCGTCGGAATTCGTAACTGCCACCATAATGGTTGCAGGGTGGCCGGCCGCCTTGATCTTTTCCAGATCTATGGTTAGCAGGAGATCGCCCTTTTTCACGGCCTGCCCCTCCTTAACGTGACTCTTGAAGCCGTCGCCTTTCATTTCTACCGTGTCGATCCCCACATGGATGAGCAGCTCCACGCCGCCTGCTTCGATGCCGATGGCATGCAGCGTATCGGCAAGCTGGCTGATGGTGCCGTCCATGGGAGCATAGACCTTGCCGGTTTCCGGCTCAATGCCGCAGCATATTCCAAGGATGCCCTGGGAAAAGGTCGGGTCGGGAATCTCATCCATGGGGACAAAGGTTCCCTGGGCCGCTGCACCCAGCGTATGCGGGAAAGGTGCCGGGGCGGGCTTGGGAGCTTCCTTTTTACCCGGCTGTTCGGTCACCATAACCTCCGGCGGCACTGCGAAGAACCAGCACAGGGCGAAAGCAGTGATAAAGGTGGCAATGGCAAGGATCACATACATGATAAGCTGAGACGGGCTATATATGTACAGCAGCATACCCGGAATGGTGGTGATGCCGTTGCCGGTGCCTTTCATGCCCAGCAGCATGGTAATCATACCGGCGATACCGTTGATGGAACAGCTAAGCAGAAACGGCTTCATGCCGTAACGGAGGATAACACCGAACAATGCCGGCTCGCCGATGCCCAGCAGGGCGGACACGGTGGCACTGGGTCCGATGGCACGGATTTCCTTTTTCTTGGCCTTTATGGAGATGGCGAGACATACGCCGGCCGAGGAAAAGCCACACATACACAAAATGGCATTGAACGGATTGAAGCCGGTGCTGGCTAACAGGCTGATTTCCAGCATATTGAAAATGTGGTGCACACCCGTAAGGGTGATGATGGACCAGAAGAAGCCGACAATCAGGCCGCCGATTCCCAAAGGAAGCTCCAGTGCATATTCAACGATGACTAACAAAACATTTTCCAGTGCATGCAGAAGCGGTCCGATTACCAGGAGGGAGAGAATCAGCATAACAAACAGTACCAGAAAAGGCGTAATCATAAAGTCAAAGACGGCGGGAACCGTTTTTCTGAGCTTCTTCTCCAGCTTGCTTCCTATAACGCCGGCTACAAAGGCCGGCAGGATGCTGCCCTGATAGCCGACAATGGGGATAAAGCCGAAAAGCATAAGGGGCGTGACGCCGCTTGAGGGGTCCGCCACGGAGTAGGCATTTGGTAGGGAGCCGTTTACCAGCATCAGTCCCAGGATCAGTCCCAGAACCGGGGAGCCGCCAAATACACGAAAGGTAGACCAGCACACAATGGCAGGCAGAAATGCAAAGGTAGTTCCGGAAAGCACATCCACCAGAACCTGGAATGTCTGGGGAATATCGGCGTTGGTCATACCAAATAAAGCCAGGAAATTGTTATTGAGCAAAGCTCCCTTTAAGCCAAGGAACAGACCGGTGGCTACCAGGGCGGGAATTACGGGCACAAACACATCTCCAAAGGTACGAATGGCCTTTTGAAGCTGGTTTTTACCATCCATTTTGGCTTCTTTCGCCTCGCTTGCGGTAGTCTCCGCAATCCCCAGCTTTGTGATCTGCTCATAGACACGGTTCACATGGCCCGTGCCGAAGATGATCTGATACTGGCCCGCCGTGAAAAAGGTTCCTTTTACGGCATCAATTTCACCGACCTTTTCATCGTCCGCCAGAGAACGGTCTGCCACAATGAGACGCAGACGGGTGGCACAATGGGCGGCAGACCTGATGTTCTCTGAACCGCCCACAGCCTGAATGACTTCTTTTGCGATTTTCGCATAATCGTAGTTCATAGTTTCCTCCTTGATAATTTGTTCGATACATCAAGTCAAATGGGTGATTTTTCATCCCCTTGACTCATTGTTCATTGGAACAAAATATTACACAATGTACACGTGTTCATTTTGGATGAGAATAACATGGCAGGGAAAGAAAAGTCAATAGAAAAGCCGGAAAAAATTGAAAATCAGCATTTTATACAAAAAACACCAAGGGAATTTGTACAAAACATAAAAAGTAGATTCCCGAATTGACAGATGGATTTCCGGACTATATAATAAACAAAATGAAAGCGAGTACATAAGACTGTAAATGGAAATTTGATTTGATTTGAGGAGGTTACTATGGATCGGAAGTTGATATTTCTGGATATTGACGGGACTCTGACGGAACCGGGGAAAAATGTTCCGCCCGAATCTGCGGTCGATGCAGTCCGACGGGCCCGGGAAAGGGGGCACAGGGTTGTACTGTGTTCCGGGAGAAATTACGGAATGCTCTTTCCGGTGCTGCAGTTTGGATTTGACGGGCTGGTTGCCAGTACCGGCGGTTACATTGAATATAACGGCCAGGTGGTTTACGACTGCCCCATGACCCCGGAGCAGCAGGCCAGGGTGTTGGATGTTTTTAAGGAAAGCGGCATTTACCGCACCATCGGGGGTCGGAATCATAGCTACACGGACGAGGGCTTTAAGGAATTTCTTGCAGAAAATACGGACTCCAAGGCCAACAGCGAGCTGCTGCGGTGGCGGATTCAGATTGAAAGCGAGCTGGACATTCGCCCCATGTCCGAATATGACGGCGAGCCCATCTACGGCATGGCATTCATGAGCCGTGGAGCAGAACGGCTGCAAAAGCCCATGGAGCTGCTTGGGGAGGAATTTGATTTCTGTATACAGGATGAGGATACCTGCGGCATTGTGAACGGGGAGTTGTCGAGCAAGGCCTTTGATAAGGGAAGTGCGGTAAAAAGGCTATGCGAGTTCCTGGGAGCTGCCAGGGAGGATACGATTGCTTTCGGAGACAGCATGAACGATCTGGAGATGTTAAAGGAGGTGGGGACAAGTGTCTGTATGGCCAACGGCAGTCCCACACTTTTAAAGATTGCCCACATGGTCTGTCCGCCGGTGACGGAGGACGGTCTCTACAGCGGGTTTGAAAAACTGAATTTATTATAGGAAAGCAGGTGATAGGAATGACCGGGAAAGAAGAAGCATTGTTTCAGAAACGCATGGCCCGTCATATAGACGAGCTGCGGTGGCTGTATATGGAGCTTTATGACAATGGCTCCATGTTTGCCGAGCTGTGCCAGAAGCTTTATGACTTTGCTGCCGAACGGTCGGCGGCCCTGAAAGAACGGGATTTGGAGAGGGAGGAGAATCCGGAGTGGTACAAGTCCAACGCTCTTACGGGGATGATGATGTACATTGACAATTTTGCCGGAAATCTGGAGGGGCTTCGGGAAAAGCTGCCTTATATCCGGCAGGCAGAAGTAAATCTTTTGCATTTGATGCCCTTTCTGGACACGGTGCCCGGCCGCAGCGACGGCGGTTACGCCGTGGCGGACTTCCGTAAGGTCCGGCCCGATCTGGGAACCATGGAGGATCTGGAAAAGCTGGCAGACGTATGCCATAAAAAGGGAATCAATCTGTGTATGGATTTTGTGATGAACCATACCAGCCAGGACCACGAATGGGCCAGAAAAGCCCGCCAGGGAGACGGGGAATACATGAGCCGGTATTTCTTTTTTGCAGATCCGTCCATACCGGCGGAGTATGAGAAAACCGTGCCCCAGGTATTTCCCTCTACCGCACCGGGGAATTTTACATGGCTTGATGACTGTAAGCATTATGTTATGACCTCCTTTTACCCTTATCAGTGGGATTTGAACTACCGGAATCCAAGGGTATTCAATGAGATGATGTACAATTACCTGTTCCTGGCAAACAAAGGCATGGATATGATCCGCATTGACACCGTGCCCTACATATGGAAAGAGCTGGGGACGGACTGCCGCAACCGCCCCCAGGTCCACACGATTGTGCGGATGATGCGGATGATCGGTGAGATTGTCTGTCCCAGTGTCATCCTGCTGGGCGAGGTAGTCATGGAGCCGGTCAAGGTCGTTCCTTACTTTGGCAGTATCGAGAAGCCGGAATGCCATCTGTTATACAATGTGACCACCATGTGCACCACGTGGCATACGGTGGCAACCAGGGATACCCGTCTGCTCCGCAGGCAGTTGGATGCGGTAAATGCCCTGCCTAAGAAATACGTGTTTCTTAATTATCTCCGCTGCCACGATGACATTGGCTGGGGTCTGGATTATGAGTGGCTGAAACAGAACTTCGGCACAGATGAGGTGCTCCATAAGCGGTATCTGAACGATTATTTTCAGGGATATGCGGGTAACAGCAACAGCCGGGGAGAGCTTTACAATGATGATATTGCCAGCGGTGACGCCAGGCTCTGCGGTACTACGGCAAGTCTCTGCGGGATCGAAAAGGCAGGATTTGAGCAGGATCAGGCGGCCATGGAACGGGCGGTACAGTTTGATCTGACGCTGCATGCCATAATGCTCATGCAGACCGGCATTCCCATGCTGTACAGCGGCGACGAGCTGGCCCAGGTAAATGACTACAGCTACAAGGAGGATCCGAAAAAAGCGGATGACAGCCGCTATCTTCACCGGGGAAAGCTCAGATGGGAGCAGACGGAGCATATACATGATTTGGAGACCCCGGAGGGAAAGGTATTTTGCGGGCTGAATGCTCTGGTGGCTCTGCGGGGGATTTCACCGGCGTTCGGAACTACGGCGGATGTGTGGACCCTGGACACCGGCGACGACGGCCTGCTGGCTATCGGCCGGTATGCGAAAGGGCAGAAAATCATCGGTGTATTTAACTTTAGGGAGTGGGAAAAGACAGTTACATTCCCTTACGATCCGGGGGAGTTTACGGATATGCTCACGGGGGAAGCCTGCCTGCTGCAGGATCTGTCTGTCCCGGCTTACGGTTTTTATTATCTGGAACAATGGAACGGAGAAAAGAAATATGGCGATAATCATTGATGAATTGCGTGGAATTTTTACATTGCATACGAAGCATACCACCTATCAGATGAAAGCGGATGCCCAAAAGGTCCTGCTCCACACCTATTACGGAGAAAAAACGGATGAAAGTGACAAGTCTCTCTTGTTCAGCCGGGCGGACAGGGGCTTTTCCGGCAACCCATATGAGCTGGGAAAGCTTGACAGGACTTATTCTCTGGATTCGCTTCCCCAGGAATACAGCAGCTTCGGAACGGGTGATTACAGGATCACTTCTTTGCGGGTGCAAAATAAGGACGGAAGCCAGGCTGCGGACCTGAGATATGCCGGATACCGTGTACAGGAGGGAAAATATGCAATTCCCGGCCTGCCGGCGGTGTATGCTCAAAATGAGGAAGCAGAAACCTTGATGATTCGGCTAAAGGATCCCTATTCCGGCCTGGAGGTTGAGCTTTATTACGGAATACTGGAGGAGATCGACGTCATTACCAGGGCCGTAAGGATCACAAATCAGGGAACGGATGACGTGGTTTTAAGGAAAGCGGCCAGCATGAATCTGGATTGGGAATATGGCGATTTTCAGTGGATTTCTTTTTACGGGCGGCACAGCATGGAGATGAACTTTCAGAGGGAAGCCGTTCATCACGGCATACAGGCGGTGGGAAGCGTCCGGGGATCAAGCAGCCACCAGTACAATCCCTTTGTCATTTTGTGTGAGAACGGAACCAATGAAACGATGGGGAGCTGCTATGGCTTTTCCTTTGTCTACAGCGGGGAGTTTTTGATAGAAGCGGAGAAAGACCAGCTTGACAGGACTAGGCTGATCTGCGGGATTCATCCCGATAATTTTTCATGGATCCTCCATAGGGGCGATACGCTCTGGCTTCCCGAGGTCATCATGACGTACAGCGGCAGCGGCATGGGAGAGATGAGCAGAAACTTCCATAAGGTAATCAGGGAGCATATCTGCCGGGGAAAATGGAAAGACAGACGCCGGCCGATCCTGATTAATAACTGGGAGGCGACTTATTTCAACTTTACCGGAGATAAGCTGATAGATATCGCAAAACAGGCCAGGGATCTGGGGATTGAATTGTTTGCCATGGATGACGGCTGGTTTGGAAACAGGCAGGACGACAGCACGGGCCTGGGGGACTGGTCTGCCAATGAAGAAAAGCTGGGCTGCACGTTAAAGGAGCTGGCACAGCGTATTGTGGCAGAGGGAATGCAGTTTGGCATCTGGCTGGAGCCGGAGGGGATATCCGAGGACAGCGACTTGTACAGATGCCATCCGGACTGGGTGGTAGGAATTCCCGGGAGAAAGCCATGCCTGAGCAGATGCCAGTGGATTCTGGATTTTTCCAGAAAGGATGTGCAGGATTACATCATAGGGCAAATCTCGGAATTGTTCGACGGAGTACCGGTTTCTTATGTGAAATGGGACTGCAACCGGGCAATCTGTGATAAATTCAGCGGAATGCTGGATGGCGGCAGGCAGGGGGAATTCGCACACAGATATGTGCTGGGGCTGTACCGAGTGCTGGAGGAGCTGACAGAAAAATTCCCGGAAATACTGTTTGAGGGCTGCGGGGGCGGAGGGGGCCGGTTTGATGCCGGAATGCTCTACTATATGCCGCAGCTGTGGGGCAGTGATACTACAGATGCCATTGAGAGACTGAGCATTCAGTACGGGGCTTCTTTCGGATATCCGGTTTGTGCCATGGGGACCCATGTCTCTACGGCCCCCAACCATCAGACGGGACGGGTGGTGCCGCTTTCCACAAGAGGGTGTGTGGCCATGGCAGGCACATTCGGCTATGAATTGGATATTGGAAGTCTGACGCAGGAAGAGAGAGAAGAGGTAAAAGAGCAGATAAGCACATTTAAAAGGTATTACGATTTGATACAGCAGGGGGATTATTATCGGATATCCAGTCCCCTGGAGGGGACATGTACGGTATGGGAGATTGCGGATCCCTCCGGCAGGGAAGCGTTCGTCAGTGCGGTCTACCACCATGTGCAGGCCAACCCGGTTCCGGTCCGGGTAAAGGTGCAGGGCTTAAGAGACAAGGCGGTCTATCAGCTCTTTCTCAACGAGGATTTTAAAGAGAAATATCCGGGCAGGCGGCTGCCCTATGGCTTTGGACCGGGCGAGGTGCTCAGCGGTGCTGCGTTAAGGCAGTTTGGACTGATTGTCCCGGAGGCGGTGAATGGGTTTCAGGCGTGGCAGATATACATAAAGGAATGCCCGTAGTCCGGCGGCTTTTTGGGAAAGGGATTATGGATGAAGCCTTTCTTTTAAGGTTCGAACAAACATGGTCTCTTCCTGCTGAGACGTAAACGCCCATTTGGGAATCATAATGAGGGCGGAGATCTCCTTTTGCAGGAGAAAATAGACATCCTTTGCTTCATAAAGCCTGTCAAATTCACGGTAATAGATTTTCTGAGAATTCTGCCGCCGCTGCAGGAATAAGTAATTTTCGTAGAAAGCAATGTACTGGGGGCCGCATAAGGACACAAGTCCATTCCTCTTCTTTATTCGGTAGCAGGCAAAAAGTACTATGAGCAGAGTAATCATGTGAATGCTCAGAAAGAACAGGAAAATACCTAAAAGCGTAGGAAGAATGAGCTGGGGTGCGTAAAAGGCATTTCCAAGGAGCGACACGGCAAAACAAACAGCTAGAAAGATGAGAATGCCCCTCATTTTTCTCAGAGCACGGCCATATAGAAAAAAGGGCTTCCGGTTTATATACAGATTACATTGCCTGTATAAAGCATATACGTGAGATTCCGGAAGCTCAAAATACAGCGTTCCGTATGCAGGGGCTTCATCGGTCTCTTTGGGCAGCTCAGAATCCGTGCGGGGAAGTTCACTTTCAGCCATGGATGCGGCATTCCGTATAAAAGCGGCACTTTGCTGGGGAGTGCTTGTGCTAAAAGCTGCCTGTGGGAGAAAAAGAGCCACAGGACCGGAAAAGCGTAACAACAGGCCGCCACGAAAAGGCACTGCTTCAAGAAGATCCGACAGAGGATGCTGTGCGTTGGAGACCGTTCCGTCCCGCAGGGTAATCTCTTCCGTCAGCACGCCGTCCGCCAAAGCAGCCTGATAGAAAGCGGGAAGCTGTTTCTTTAATACTCTTTTATTGCCAAAATGTATCATCACCAATAAGAGGGGATAGCAGAATGCCGCAGAAAAAAGACTGGAACCCAGGTTAAAATCTCCGTCGATTACAGGATGGATAAAGGCAACAAATAAAACGATAGCAGGAGGGAACAGCGTCTGGAAATAAAATGATTTTCGGGCGGATGTTCCCTTTATTCTTCTTAAAGCGGCATTATTTTCTTTTACAGTCTGAAAATTCATCTGATAGATCCAGGTCATAAATTTCATCCCCTCCATGTGAATACTTCATAATACTTAGTTTACCACTGAGGAAATCCTTACGCAATAGCAATGTGAAAATAATGTGATATCTGGTTTCACTCTATGGTCAAGCGGTAAAAAATATGGTAAACTAATGAAAGATGTTGAGAAAGAATTGTATCTGCTTTGGCAGAAGATAGAAAGGAGAGCTTAAGATGGAGGAATTCATCCAGGGCGGAGATCGAGCAGTCTATCAGGGTTTTTTTCAAAAGCTTGAGAGAGAAAAGCGTTTGCCAGAGCAGGACAAAGCCTATTTGAAAGAAAAAAATCCGGAGCTTTATGAGATGGTAGAATCTCTGGAGCAAGAACTTGTGATTTATAGGGAAAAGTTAAAAAAATGTGGTTCCAAAGAGGAAGTGGAGGAACTCAAAGAGTCTTATGAGGACGGTTTGCTGTTGGGAATTAGTCTGGTGGAGAGTAATCCGGTGCTCCCTTTGGAGAAGAAATTGGAATACACCATGTTTAAGGATACCAAGCTTTCTATTATGGAAGAGGTCATTGGGGAATTTACGAAAAGTGCCGGGTATGAAGAACTTCCGGATAAGGCTGAGAATATGGGGGAGACAAAAGGAGAGGAAAACGAAGATCAGGACGAAGAATTGGAGCTGCAGAAAATCAAGCGTGCAAAAGCTGTGAGCAGTTATGCATACAGCCGGAGGGCGGGAGAAGCAGGCACACAGGAGACTTCGCCTTTTGACGTAAAAGGATAGGAGCGATGTAAAAATGATTGGAATTATTGATTACGATGCAGGCAATTTAAAGAGCGTGGAAAAAGCCCTGCTGTCTTTGGGAGAGGAAGCCGTGGTAACCAGAGACAGGAGCGAGCTTCTTAAGGCGGACAAGGTGATTCTTCCGGGAGTGGGGAACTTCGGTGACGCCATGGGAAAGTTAAAATCCTACGGACTTGATGAAGTGATAAGGGATGTGGTGGAAAAGGGAACGCCGTTTTTGGGGATTTGCCTGGGTCTGCAGCTGCTTTTTGAGGAAAGTGAGGAAGCCCCCGGCGTTCCGGGACTTGGAATTCTAAAGGGGAAGATTCTTCGGATTCCGGAGGAGCCGGGACTTAAGATTCCGCACATTGGCTGGAATTCTTTAATGCTTCAGAATGAGGGAAGGTTGTTTCAGGGCTTGGAGGAGGAACCCTATGTATACTTTGTTCATTCCTACTATTTGAAAGCGGAGGATGAGCAGATTGTAAAGGCAGCGACGGAGTATGGAACCCGGATTCAGATCCATGCGTCCGTGGAGAGGGACAATGTATTTGCCTGCCAGTTCCATCCGGAGAAGAGCAGCGGCACGGGGCTTAAGATTTTGAAAAACTTTGCGGAGCTGGAGGGTTAGAAGATGTTTACAAAAAGAATTATTCCCTGTCTGGACGTACATGCCGGCCGGGTGGTAAAGGGTGTTAATTTTGTGAACCTTAGGGATGCTGGGGATCCGGTAGAGATTGCGGCTGCTTACGATAAGGCCGGTGCGGACGAGGTGGTATTCCTGGATATTACGGCCAGTTCCGATGCCCGCAATACTGTGGTGGATATGGTCCGAAAAGTGGCGGAAAAAGTATTTATTCCCTTTACGGTTGGCGGCGGTATTCGGACGGTGGATGACTTTAAGGTGCTTCTTCGGGAGGGGGCGGACAAGATCTCCGTAAACTCCGCAGCCATTATGCGGCCGGAGCTTATCAGCGAGGCGGCGGACAAGTTCGGAAGCCAGTGCGTGGTGGTGGCGATTGATGCCAAGCGAAGAAGTGACGGAAGCGGCTGGAATATCTTTAAGAATGGTGGTCGGGTAGATATGGGGCTGGATGCGGTAGAGTGGGCTGTGAAAGCGGAGCGATTAGGAGCCGGTGAGATACTGCTCACCAGCATGGACTGTGACGGGACTAAGGCAGGCTATGATATTGAATTGACCCGTACCATTGCGGAGCATGTGTCCATTCCGGTGATTGCTTCCGGAGGAGCCGGCACAAAGGAGCATTTTCTGGATGCCCTGACGGACGGGAAAGCGGATGCGGTGCTGGCGGCTTCGCTCTTTCACTATAAGGAGCTTGAGATTCGGGAGTTAAAGGAATATTTAAGGGAGCATCAGGTGCCGGTACGTTTGTAGCGGAACTGGAAATATTACAGAACGAAAGATAGGAGAACTGTTATGGGAATGATTGAAAATGATTGGCTGGAGCCATTGAATCCGGAGTTTCGCAAGCCGTATTATGCGGAGCTGTTTCGCTTTGTGAAGGAAGAATATGCTACAAGAAAGGTGTTTCCTCCCGCAGATGATATTTTTAATGCCTTTCACCTGACTCCCCTTGGGGAGGTAAAGGTGGTGATTCTGGGACAGGATCCCTATCATAATGACGGACAGGCACATGGACTTTGCTTCTCTGTAAAGCCGGAGGTGGACATTCCTCCGTCACTGGTCAATATTTATCAGGAGCTTCACGATGATCTGGGCTGCTACATTCCCAATAACGGGTATTTGACCAAATGGGCCAGACAGGGGGTGCTGATGCTGAATACGGTGCTGACTGTGCGGGCACACCAGGCGAATTCTCACAGAGGAAAAGGCTGGGAGGAATTTACCGATGCGGCTATCCGTATTCTGGACGAACAGGATCGTCCCATTGTATTTATTTTGTGGGGAAGCCCGGCTCAGAAAAAGGCAATGATGCTGCATAACCCGAAGCATCTGATTTTAAAAGCACCTCACCCAAGCCCCCTGTCTGCATATCGGGGATTCTTTGGAAGCAGGCCTTTTAGCCAGACCAATGAGTTTCTTAAGGAGAACGGATTAGAGCCCATCGACTGGCAGATTGAGAATGTATAAGAGATATTAAAATCCCTGGTGGAGGGAGGGTATCATTTAGCAAAGCATGAATGATACCCTCCCTCCACCAGGGATTTTTATGTATTGCTTTTATTTAAATTCTTATTTGCTGTTGCCAGCATCAGCTTCAATCGGTTCAACTGATTCACTTCACTGGCCCCGGGATCATAGTCAATGGCTACTACGTTGGACTGTGGATACTGTCTCCTGAGCTCCTTGATAACGCCCTTGCCCACCACATGATTAGGCAGGCAGCCAAAGGGCTGTGTGCAGACAATATTATGTACGCCATTGTGAATCAACTCCAGCATCTCCCCGGTGAGGAACCAGCCCTCTCCGGTCTGGTTGCCCAGAGACACGAATTTTGAAGCCATTTCCCCCATCCGGTCAATATTGCCGGGAGGAACAAAGTGAACGCTTCTTTGGAACGCCTTTACCGCTGGCTTTCGAATCCATTCCATAGCCTTGATCCCTAAGCGGCCATTCCGGGCGGAGGAACGTTTTTTACCCAGATATCGGGCTTTAAACTCATTATTCTTAAAGCAGTAAAGCAAAAAGTCCATCAGATCCGGCACAACGGCCTCGGCACCCTCGGATTCTAGAAGTTCTACAATGTGATTGTTGGCAGAGGGCGAGAACTTCACAAGAATCTCTCCCACCACTCCCACACGGGGTTTTTTCAGATCCTCATAAACAGGAAGCCGGTCAAATTCTTCAATAATTCCCCTGCAGATCTTTACAAAACGATGATGTGAGATACGGCTGCCGGAAAGGAAGTCCTGGCAGATCTTTTTCCACTTCTCATGAAGCCGGTCTGCGGCACCGGGTACTTTCTCATAGGGACGCATCCGATAGAGCACCCGAAGAAAAATATCGCCGAATACCAATCCGTACAAGCCTTTCACAGCCAATCTGGGTGTGATTTTGAACCCGGGGTTTTTCTCCAAACCGCTTAAATTGATTGAAATCACAGGAATATCCGGATACCCGGCTTTTTCAAGGGCCCGGCGGATAAAGCCGATGTAGTTGGTAGCCCGGCATCCCCCGCCTGTCTGGGAGATGATGACCGCCAGCTTATCCGTATCGTATTTGTCCGAGAGAATGGCGGTCATAATCTGTCCCACTACCACCAGGGAGGGATAACAGGCGTCGTTGTTTACATATTTCAGTCCCATATCAATAGCCGCCTTGTCCGAATCCGGCAGAACCTCCAGCTTAAAGCCGGAAGCCCGGAAAGCAGGCTCAATGATGTCAAAATGAATGGGTGACATTTGGGGGCAGAGGATGGTATGGGTTTTTTGCATCTCTGTTGTAAATATGGTCCTCTCATAGGAAGAGGATACAATGGAACGGCAGACAGCCTTTTGTTCCCGAACCCTAAGAGCAGAGATCAGGGAACGGACACGGATTCTGGCTGCTCCCAGATTGTTTACCTCGTCAATCTTCAGGCAGGTGTAGATCTTCCCGGAATTACTTAAAATATCATTTACCTGATCCGTAGTGACCGCATCCAAACCGCAGCCAAAGGAATTGAGCTGAATGAGATCCAGATCCTCCCTGGTCTTCACAAAGTTAGCCGCCGCATACAGACGGGAATGGTACATCCACTGGTCCATAACCATCAGAGGGCGTTCCACCCCGTAAAGATGGCTGACGGAATCCTCCGTAAACACAGCAATTCCGTAGGAATTGATAAGCTCCGGAATGCCGTGGTTGATCTCCGGATCGATGTGATAGGGCCGTCCGGCCAGAACAATGCCCCTCCTGCCGGTCTCTTTTAAATAGGAAAGAGTTTCCTCGCCCTTTCGCATCATATCTTCCCGGACGTTCTCAAGTTCTTTCCACGCCTTGCGTACGGCGGAAGAAATTTCTGCAGCAGGAATGCGGTATTTTCCCTCAAATTCCTCAATAAGACGTTTTTCCAGGACCCTTTCATTTTCAAAGGAGAGGAAAGGATTGAAAAAGTCGATAGAGCCATCCAACAACTCGTCTATATTGTTTTTTATATTTTCTGCATAAGAAGTGACAATGGGACAGTTATAATGGTTACCTGCCTCGGGAAATTCATTTCGCTCATAGGGGATGCAGGGGTAGAAGATAAACTTCAGTCCCTTGCGTATCAGCCAGGTCACATGACCGTGGGCCAGCTTGGCGGGATAGCATTCCGACTCGCTGGGAATGGATTCAATGCCCAATTCATAAATCTTCCGGTTGGATGCCGGAGAGAGTACCACCTGGTACTTAAGCTCCGTAAAAAAGGTAAACCAGAAAGGATAATTTTCATAAAAATTCAAAACTCTCGGAATGCCCACTGGTCCCCTTACAGCCTCATCAGGGGCAAGAGGCGTATAGCCAAAGAGCCGCTGATTCTTGTACTCATAGAGGTTGGGAATTTGCTCCTGATTCCGGGTCTTTCCAATGCCCCGTTCACAGCGGTTGCCGGAAATAAACTGGCGGCCTCCCGTAAAACGGTTAATGGTCAGACGGCAGTTGTTGGTGCATCCCTTGCATTTGGACATGGTGGTAGTAAATTCCAGCTGATTGATCTGATCGATAGAGAGCATGGTGGTTTCCATGCCCCTGCTATAACGTTCCCTTGCAATCAGGGCAGCTCCGAAAGCTCCCATAATACCGGCGATGTCAGGCCGAATCACCTCGCAGCCGGCGATTTTTTCAAAGCTTCTGAGGACGGCGTCATTGTAGAAAGTACCCCCCTGAACCACAATATGCTTTCCCAAAGAGGAAGCGTCGGAAACCTTGATCACTTTGAATAAGGCATTCTTGATGACGGAATAAGCCAGACCTGCGGAAATATCCGAAACCTCGGCTCCCTCTTTTTGAGCCTGCTTTACTTTGGAATTCATAAATACGGTACAGCGGGTTCCCAGATCAATGGGGTGCTTTGCAAAAAGGGCGGCCTTTGCAAAATCCTCCACGCTGTAATTGAGAGAACCCGCAAAGGTCTCAATAAAGGATCCGCAGCCGGAGGAGCAGGCTTCGTTAAGCTGAACACTGTCCACGGTGTGATTCTTAATGCGGATGCATTTCATATCCTGTCCACCGATATCCAGGATACAATCCACCTCCGGATCGAAGAACTCAGCGGCATAGTAATGGGCCACCGTCTCCACCTCACCCTCGTCCAGCATCAGGGCAGCTTTAATCAACGCTTCCCCGTAGCCGGTAGAGCAGGAACGGGCAATTCGGGCATTTTTCGGAAGAAAGCGGTAAATATCCCGAATGGCCCTAAGGGTAGTCTTTAAGGGACTTCCGTTGTTATTACTATAGAAAGAATAGAGGAGGGAACCATCCTCGGCTACCAGGGCAGCCTTGGTTGTGGTGCTTCCGGCGTCAATACCCAGAAAACAGTCTCCCTCATATGCCTGAAAGTCGCTCCTTAAAACCTCATGGCGGCTGTGGCGTTCCTGAAACTTGCCGTACTCATAGGAAGAGGTAAAGAGGGGCTCCATACGCTCTACTTCAAAATCGATCTGAATATGGGACTTTAGAAGCTCCCGAAGCTCTCCTAAGCGGACAGTTACTTCCGGCTTGCTGTTCCTCGCAGCACCTATGGCGGCAAAGAGATGGGAGTGCTCCGGTGCAATGGTGTGCGCCTCGTCCAGCTTCAGGGTACGGATAAAGGCATTCTTTAACTCCGACAAAAAGTGCAGAGGACCGCCCAGGAAAGCTACATGTCCCCGGATAGGCTTGCCGCAGGCCAGACCGCTGATAGTCTGATTCACTACGGCCTGAAAAATAGAAGCTGACAAATCTTCTTTTGTCGCTCCCTCGTTGATCAGTGGCTGAATATCCGATTTTGCAAATACGCCGCAGCGTGCGGCAATGGTATACAGAGAGTGGTAATTCTTGGCGTATTCGTTGAGACCTGCGGCATCCGTCTGTAAAAGAGAAGCCATCTGGTCGATAAAGGAGCCTGTGCCGCCTGCACAGATGCCGTTCATACGCTGCTCAATATTCCCTCCCTGGAAATAAATGATCTTGGCATCCTCGCCGCCCAGCTCAATGGCAACGTCCGTCTTGGGGGCTTCCGCTTCCAGAGCCTGAGCCACTGCGACTACTTCCTGAACAAAGGGAATCTTAAGATGTCCGGCAAGGGCCAGGCCTCCGGATCCGGTAATGGCGGGAGAGAGGTTCTGCTCTCCAAGCCGTTCCTCTGCCCGTCCAAGCAGCATGGCCAGAGTCTCTTGAATATTGGCAAAATGACGTTCATAATCAGAAAACAGCAGATTCCCCTTGCTGTCTAAAATTGCGATTTTAACAGTTGTGGAACCAATGTCGATTCCCAGCATAGATGCAGTCGGATTGTTCATAAACCAATTTTTCTGCAGATATGTACTGCAGCCTCCTTTAAAATAAGAAAAACTACATGATGTTACATTATACGACAATTAAAAAATTAAGGCAAATAAAAAAATTCTAAAATAATTTCTTAATTTTCACCAGAAATGCCTATTTGTTCCCCCAAAACTCAAAAAGGTCTGCTTTTATAAACAGAAATTGGAAAAGATGCATATAGTATCTTATAAAATAAGGAAAGATTCGAGGTAAACTTTTCTATGCATAATTGTCATGGTTTTCTTCATGTTGTACAAAAAGGGGACACTCTTTATCTTTTAAGCCGCAGATACCAGGTGCCATTGTGGGCTGTTCTTGCTGCCAATCCCTATGTCAATATCTACAACCTCCAGGTGGGAGACGAGATCTGCATTCCCCGCAGGGTAAGGCCAAGAGATGAGTGCTGTGCTATTGTAATTGACAAATAATATCCTCTCACCTATAATAGACCAAAAGAAATGTGTGAAAGGATGATGCAGTTTCATGAACTGGATGGATAAGCTGGAGAGGAAGATTGGGCGGTATGCCATTCGGAATCTGATGTATTATATTATTATTCTGTATGCAGTAGGATATGTGGTTCAGCTATTTGCACCGGAATTCTATGCTTCATATTTATCGCTGGACGTGATGGCGATTATGCATGGACAGATTTGGCGTTTGTTTACTTTTATGATCTATCCGCCCAGTTCCGGTCTGTTCTGGTTTCTGATTAGCTTGTACCTTTATTATTCCATTGGAAGAACATTGGAATATCAGTGGGGCACCTTTCGGTTCAACCTGTACTTTTTTACGGGAGTGTTACTGCATATTGTAGGAGCCTTTGTGTCACAGTTTCTCTTTGGTGTGAATTTGGGGCAGTATTTTGGAACCTATTGGCTAAACAACTCTTTGTTCCTGGCTTTTGCCGCCACCTATCCCGATATGCAGTTTATGCTGTTCTTCATTCTTCCCATTAAGGCTAAAACCTTAGGTATTATCTATGGGATTTATTTCGGAGTGGAGATTGTGGCGGGCTTCCTTGCAAATCATTTAACAATCAATATGGTTGTTGCACTGATGCAGATTGGAATCGTTGTACATCCTGCTTATAGCCTGATGGCTCTTCTTTCCCTGGGGAATTTTATTTTCTTTTTCTTTGGTATGCGGAGTTTGCATCGCTATTCTCCCAAGGAAATCCATCGCAGGCAGACTTATGTGCGGAGTGTGAAAAAGGGCGAAAAGAGTGTCGGAACCCATAAATGTGCCATTTGTGGCAGGACAGAGAAAGACGGAGATAATCTGGAATTCCGATTCTGCTCCAAATGCAATGGAAATTACGAATATTGTCAGGAGCATTTGTTTACCCATACACATGTTAGATAAGGTGAAGGGGTGTCATAAAATAAGTCAGAAGATTTTTTCGAATACTGGATACGGAAATGACTGATAACTTATTTTGTGACATCCCTTTTTAAATCTTCCTACATATAGTACGATGGTATATGGGGGGAAAGAGTGTTATAGTTTTAACAAGTTAGTTGGTAAGGTCGCAAAGGCACACGAGAGGAACTTTCATGAGTGCCCTTTCGAATGAAAGTTTCTCTCATTACATGTGTGTTGAAGCGACTTTACCCTTTAGTGTTATCGCACAGCGATTAAAAATTAGGAGGGATTTAGAAATGAATACACCAGCGGAAATTGCACAAAATTATGTGGGGATTGGAAGAAAGAAAACGGAACTGCCGATTGTAAAGATGATTGTTCTTGGAATGATGGCCGGCATGTTCATTGGTTTTGGGGCCATTGGCTTTCAGATTGCGACGGCGACTATCGGAGGAAATCTTGGAAAGTTTGTAGGAGCATTTCTCTTCCCTACGGGACTGGCACTTGTTCTGCTTGCCGGAAGTGAGCTGTTTACAGGAAACTGTCTTTTGGTGATTCCTCTTTTGGAGAAGGAAGCGACGATTGCAGGCGTTCTGAAGAATTGGTTTTTTGTATATCTTGGCAACCTGATAGGAAGCACGATCCTGGCATTCCTGCTGGTATATGGTCATACGCCCTCTGCCATAGACGGAGCCCTTATGGATACCATGATGGCCACGGCTACGGCGAAAGTAGCCATCAGTGCGGGAGACGCTATATTCCGTGGAATTCTCTGCAATATCATGGTGTGTCTGGCTGTGTGGATGTCTTTTGCCGCAAAGACGGCAGGCGGCAAGATTGCGGCTCTGTATCTTCCCATTGTAGTGTTTGTTCTTGCAGGCTTTGAGCATAGTGTGGCGAATATGTACTATATTATGGCAGGTATTTTCTGTAATGGTGTCTATGGATTGGGAGAAGCAAGTGTGAATATGGGAAGTATGTTTGTGAACAATCTTCTTCCCGTTACCATCGGAAATATCATTGGAGGCGGTCTGGTGGGAGTTACATATTGGTTTCTTTACCTGAAAGGGGCAAAGAAGAACGCATAGATTTAGAGTGGTTGAGAATATTAAGAATGATAGCTAAAGGAACTGTTTGTTTTGACAGTTCCTTTGTGTTGCAAAAGAGGGTAAATGTAGTATTTACTGTGTTCCGTCTTATCACTATCTTGATTAAAAGGCGATTTGGAAATTCAGGAGGGAGAGGCGTTGACATTAAAAGAAGAAATGCTTTTTATTGTGAAAGAAGCGATTGCCAGGGTGATGCCGGATGAGGCGGTGGTACGGGCATTAAAAGCCAGGAAGTTTAAATCAGGGCGGATATTTGTGGTGGCAGCGGGAAAGGCAGCATGGCAGATGGCAAAAACGGCGGCGGATATTCTGGGAGAGAGAATGGATGCCGGTGTATGTGTTACGAAGTATGATCATGTGAAAGGGGAGATCCCCAATTTTACCTGTTATGAGGCAGGGCATCCTGTGCCAGATGAGAATTCTTTTCGTGGTACTCAGGCTGCTCTGGATATGGTATCCGGGCTTGCCTGCGAGGATACAGTAATTTTTTTACTTTCCGGAGGAGGCTCGGCATTGTTTGAAAAACCGTTGGTTTCAGGAGAAGAACTGGCTGACATTACGGAGCAGCTTCTTGCATGCGGAGCGAATATTACAGAGATGAACACCATCCGAAAGCGGCTGTCAGCCGTAAAGGGAGGAAAGTTTGCCAGGCTCTGTGCACCTGCACAGATATATAGTATTGTACTCAGTGATATTTTGGGAGATCCTCTGGATATGATTGCATCTGGTCCGGCTTATCCGGATGCAAGTACCTGCAGCCAGGCATTTGCCATTATGGAAAAGTATCATCTGAAGCTTAGTGAACAGGCATTGGAACTTATGGGAATTGAGACACCAAAGGAACTGGATGGTGTGGAGACAATCATTACAGGGAGTGTATGTGAACTTTGCCAGGCTGCGGCGGAGGCTTGCAGGGTGCTTGGCTATCAGCCTGTGATATTGACAGATCAGCTTTCCTGTGAAGCACGTGAAGCGGGTTCTTTCCTGGGAGCGGTCGCAAAAAGCTATCAGGGGACAAAAAGCAGCCTTGCCTTTGTGGCAGGTGGAGAAACCGTAGTACATTTGACGGGAAAAGGAAAGGGAGGCCGTAACCAGGAGTTGGCACTGGCGGCAGCAGGCCAGATTGCAGGGCTAGAGCAGACGGCTGTTTTCAGTGTGGGAAGTGATGGAACAGATGGTCCTACAGATGCAGCAGGCGGCTACTGTGATGGCAGGACAAAGGAAGTCCTGGATGAAAAGGGAATTGACATTTATCAGGCACTTGTGGAAAATGATGCATATTATGCGTTAAAGGAGTCGGATGGACTGATTATAACAGGGCCTACGGGAACGAATGTCAATGATGTTGCGGTGTTGCTTATTAAACGTTAAAATCATTTCTTGACTATCATACCTCTATGACCTATCATGGTTATAGAGGTTTTTTGATGTGCGGATAAGAAAGGCGGGAAAGGAATATGAGTATTGAGGTAAGGGACTATGGTGTGACATCGGATGGGCAGCAGGTAAAGCAGTATGTCATGGTGAACAGCCAGGGAATGAAAGCGGTATTGCTCAATTATGGTGCTGTGATTACAGAGCTTCATGTGCCGGATAAAAAGGACAATCTTGTGGATGTAGCCTGGGGCTATGAGAGCATTGTCGGCTATGAGGTGAATACCCCGGGGTTTGGCTCTGCCATTGGACGGAATGCGAACCGGATTGGAAAGGCTCAGGTGGAGATTGCCGGAAAGGTGTATGAGCTTCAGAAAAATGACGGGGAGAATAATCTTCACGGAGGAAATCCCGGTTACAACCGCCGTATGTGGAAAGGCGTGATTGCGGATGACAATAAGGTGGAATTCTCGATTCAGAGTCCGGATGAAGATCAGGGATTTCCGGGAAATGCGGAGGTGAAGATCTCCTATACTTTGACAGATGACAATGAGCTGCGAATTGGTTATGAAGCTTCTGCGGATCAGGATACGGTTTTTAATCTGACGAATCACAGTTATTTTAATCTGGAGGGACAGGAGTCTGACAATGTGCTGGAGCATCAGGTGTGGATCGATGCGGATGCCTTTACGCCTACGGATGATGGCCTGATTCCCACAGGAGAGCTTCGCAAGGTAGAGGGAACGCCTATGGATTTTCGCAAGTTTCATGCCCTTGGGGAACGGATTGAGATGGATTATGAACCTTTGAAGCAGGCCGGGGGATATGATCACAATTATGTTCTGAAGAATGAGGGGGCTTATGCCCTCTGTTGCAAGCTGAGATCCCTGAAGACAGGGATCGTGATGGAGGTTTATACGGATCTTCCGGGAATGCAGTTATACTGTGCAAATTTTCTTGACCGGGAAGCCGGTGGAAAGAATGGGCGGGTATATGGAAAGAGAAGTGCCGTTTGCTTTGAATCTCAGTATTTTCCGGATGCGGTTCACCATGAGAATTTCAAGAGTCCTGTATTCCGGGCCGGGGAAAAGTACCGCAGCATGACCGGGTATAAGTTTACAGTTGGCAATGAGTAGGAGAGAGAGCATGGCAAAGTATATTATGGCACTGGATTCGGGAACCACCAGCAATCGCTGTATTCTTTTTAATGAAAAGGGAGAAATGTGCAGTGTGGCTCAAAAGGAGTTCACCCAGCACTTTCCGAAGCCAGGCTGGGTGGAGCATGATGCCAGGGAGATCTGGTCTACACAGCTTGGGGTAGCGGTGGAAGCCATGTCCAAAATCGGAGCGTCAGCTTCGGATATAGCAGCGATTGGCATTACCAATCAGAGGGAGACTACGATTGTATGGGACAAGGCCACAGGAGAGCCGGTCTGTCCGGCGATTGTATGGCAGTGCCGCAGAACCTCGGCCTACTGTGACGAGCTTCGGGCAAAGGGACTGACTGAGGTGTACCGGGAGAAGACGGGACTTGAGATTGACGCTTATTTTTCCGGAACCAAGCTAAAATGGATTCTGGACCATGTGGAGGGTGCCAGGGAACGGGCGGAGAAAGGTGAACTTCTCTTTGGAACCGTAGAAACCTGGCTGATCTGGAAGCTGACCAGGGGAACCGTTCATGTGACGGATTATTCCAATGCTTCCCGGACCATGCTGTTTAACATACATACCTTAACTTGGGATGAGGAGATTTTAAAGGAGCTTTCCATTCCGGCTTGTATGCTGCCCAAGGTAAAGCCCTCAGGGTGTCTCTACGGGATGACGGATCCGGCATTTTTGGGCGGTCCGGTACCTATCGCAGGTGCGGCAGGGGATCAGCAGGCGGCACTTTTCGGTCAGACCTGCTTTGGAGCCGGGGAAGCGAAGAACACCTATGGTACAGGATGCTTTCTGCTGATGAATACAGGGGAAAAGCCAGTGTCCTCCAAGAACGGCCTGGTAACTACCATTGCCTGGGGGATTGACGGGAAGATCACCTATGCTTTGGAGGGATCGGTCTTTGTGGCAGGGGCAGTGATTCAGTGGCTTCGGGACGAGCTGCGGCTGATTGACAGTGCACCGGCTTCTGAGGAAGCGGCTTTGCGTGTAAAGGACACGGCGGGCTGCTATGTGGTTCCGGCTTTTACCGGCCTTGGAGCACCCTACTGGGATCAGTATGCCAGAGGGATTATTGTGGGACTGACAAGAGGAGTGAATCGGGATCATATGATTCGGGCGGCTCTTGAGTCTCTGGCTTATCAGACGAATGATGTGATTGGGGCCATGGAGGCGGATTCGGGAATTCCACTGAGAGATTTAAAAGTGGACGGAGGTGCTTCTGCCAACAACTTTATTATGCAGTTTCAGGCGGATATCACCGGATCTCCCGTGAAGCGTCCGGCCTGTGTGGAGACTACGGCATTGGGGGCCGCTTACCTTGCAGGTCTGACAGTGGGCTACTGGAAAGATCAGGAGGACATCCGGAAGAACTGGCAGATCGATCGCTGCTTTGAACCCCAGATGGAGGAAAAAGAGCGAGCAGACAAGGTAAAGGGGTGGAAAAAGGCGGTGGGCTGTGCCTTTGGCTGGGCTAAGACTTCGTAAGTGGTAATGCAATAATATTATAAAGACAAAGGAGAAAAGAAAAATGAAAGATTTAAAAGGAACCAAGACAGAGCAGAATCTGATGACTGCATTTGCAGGAGAGTCTCAGGCAAGGAACAAGTACACGTATTTTGCATCCAAGGCGAAGAAAGACGGCTATGTGCAGATTGCGAAGATCTTCGAGGAGACTGCCGACAATGAGAAAGAGCATGCAAAGATGTGGTTTAAGCTTCTGGAGGGCGGCAGCGTGAAAGACACCATCTCCAACTTAAAGGCAGCGGCTGAGGGCGAGAACTTTGAGTGGACAGATATGTATGCCGGCTTTGCAAGGGAAGCCAGGGAGGAGGGCTTTGATCACATTGCCGAGCTTTTTGAGGGCGTTGCGGCTATTGAGAAAGAGCATGAGGAGAGATACCGGAAGCTTTTAAAGAGAGTTGAGGGTGATGTGGTATTCTCCAGAGACGGGGATGTGATCTGGCAGTGCTCCAACTGCGGACATATCTGTGTGGGAAAGAAAGCACCGGAGGTATGTCCGGTATGTGCTCATCCCCAGGCTTATTTCCAGGTGAAAGCAGAGAATTATTAATTGGCTAAAGGGGTGGGAGAATCATATGGACACTTATCAAAAATGGCTTGAGGAAGAAAAGGCATGGATTGGAACTTATTGCGGCAAGATACGCAGACAGTCCCTTTGCATTACAACACCGGCCATTCTGGTGGGAACTACGATAATTATAGGAGGGCTGTCGGCTATTGGCGGGAGCATGGAGGACTTTGGATATGGGGCCTTTGGCGGCTTTATGGCGGGGGCGATGATCTGTGCCATTTATCTGCTGATTTTGCTGCCGGGTTTGAATCCGAAACGGTATGCCAGGAAGATTGAAAAGAGTGTGAAAGGACTGTCTTTAAGTGAGACGGAGAAAGAACTGCTGGCCCGGGAGATGCTGGAAGCGGATGAGAAGCATAAGATTTCTTATACCATCGCAGGGCCGGGATCAAAAGGAACACCGGGACGGTTTGTGCTGACACCTCATTTTGCGTTTTTGGAGGGAAGTACGCCCTACGCTATTTTGGTTCGTCTGTCGGATATTGCCAGGATTGGCAGGGGCGAGGAGAAGAAGACTGCCACCCAGAGATCGGGCAATACGAAGAGGGTTTACTGGTTTACGCTGTATACCATTGGATTTTATCGGAAAGATCGGTTCCAGAGGAATCTGACAGAGAAAGATCTGCCGGACGAAGCTTTTGGATTTTTTGATGCCGGAATTCGGGAGCAGGTGATGCGGCTTTTGGCGGAGACGGGGATTCGGGTGGAATAGGTGGTACGGAAATAAGATATCAGCCATTTCTATAGCCGGACACCGGATATAGAAAAGTCTGATATCTTATTTCCTGACAGCTCCTTATTTGAGGGCGTTTTCGCTTCAATTGTTACCGTGCAGGCATCTGAAAGTCTGCAAGAGCCTTGTTGAGATAGTCGTTAAAGGGCTTCATGATTCGGAAAAGATTTGTTGCCTTTGCAACAAATGCTTCCCCGTTTTTTAGTTCTTCATCCTGTAGGGGATATTCCAGATACCAGCTTTTGAACTTCAGATATTCCGCCTGGGGGTGTTCCTTTTCGTATCCGGCGGGAACGTTTTTTAAGGCCGTTCCCTGTACGGCGAAATGTGCTTCAAACTCCGGCTCATGAATCAGCCGTTCCCATTCTTCGCCATTTTCTGTAATGTAATCCCGCACCATCCTTGTGGCATCCTTGAACATGTCCGCAAATAAGCCGCCGCCTAAAAAGGACTGGCCGCCCGGCTTTATCATCAGATAATACCCCACGGGAACGGGCAGCTTTCCCTTGGAGGAAATGTGGGCACGAAATGCAGGATTGTAGGGGGATTTGTCGTGGCTGAATCGGGTGTCTCTTACCAGCTTGAACGTAAGCTCTTTCGGATTGTTCTGTAAAATACTGCTGTCAAACTTGCCGATCTCTAATATGAGGGCCGACAATAAGGCTTCAAACTCAGTGTTGGCGTTTTTGTAAGCTTCTTTGTTGGCATGGTACCATTCACGGTTATTGTTCATGCTAAGTGCCGTTAAGTAATCTAGTATGGATTGTGTGTTCATGGATAATGGTCTCCTTTATGAATTCTGGACAATGGAAAGCTGGGTGGAAGCTAAAAATTCCTGTATGAGATGCCTAGTTCGCTCGGGCGATTCATAGGGCTTGCAGAAAGAAAAATCCTGCGACAAATCGTCAATGGCTTCCATGGCGTTTTTTACATCAAGCATGGTTTCCATAGGAATTTCCGTGGCTGTCGTGTAGTCTAACTGTAGCGGGTTGATCCTGTGATTTTCGATTGCGTAATTGATTCTTTCTTTGCATCTGCACCTGCCGCTGCCATATTCTCCGCAGTACTGCCCCAGAAAGTCCGCCATTTTTTTGCGTATTCGGGAAAGACGCTGGCGGTAGGCTTCGGGGGTTATTTCCAGAATGTCTGCGGCAATGCGGCTGTCAAGCTTAAACATGGTTCCCAATATGAAAATGCACCTGCTTTCTCCATCCAGGCATTGGAGCATCACGTTGGTACAGGACATTTTCAGTTCTTCCGCTAAAAGTTCTTTTTCCACATTCTGTGTCAGATCCGGCACGTCACGTATTTTCCCGTTTTCTATATCATCCCCGTAATACTCAAAGCTTAAGGGGTGATGAGCAAACATATGCTTTTTGTAATCTTTCAGATGATTGACTGCAATGCGGAATACCCATGTTGTAAAGGCACTGTCACCACGAAAAGAAGACAGGTGTGTAATCATTTTCAGCAGTATGTCCTGGGTGGCATCCTCGGCATCTGCAAAGGTTCCCAACATTCGCAAGGATAGATTGAATACCATGTCCTGCACGCTTGCGGCAAGGGTTTCCAGGGATTTTTTGTCCCCGGCTGTGGCTTTCTTTACCAAAGCCTGTAATTCTTCATTTGTTTTTTTGGTCATGCTTTTTTACCTCCTATCTAAAGTTGCTACGCAACAGTACTAAAGGGTAAAGTCACTTCGACACACATGTAATGAGAGAAACTTTCATTCGAAAGGGCACTCATGAAAGTTCCTCTCGTGCGTCTTTGCGACTTTACCGTCCAGCAGAAAACATTTCAGGGAAACAATTGACATTACTTAGCTGGACTATTTTATTAGACAAGGTTTACTTTCCTGTGTGACACATAATGATAATTTTTTAGAATATTACTAAATAGGGTGGCAGACAGTTTTTGTCAGGAAAGGATAATGGGGATTTCTATCTGCACAATGTAATCTTCTACCCGGTTGATGACTGTTTCGTTGATTCCTTTTTCGTAAGAGTAGCCGGTCAGTGTCATGTTCTGCTCATGGGCATACTTTAAGATCTCCTGATACCGCAGGGGAAGCATGTCCCAGGAGCCTTTGTGATAGGCCCTTAGATATTTTCCTTTTGGCTGTATATGCAGTCCGCTTTTGTGGCCGAGAAAGGGGATTTCGATGAACAGCTTTGTATAGTTGTCAAAATTGCCCTTTAAGATGCTGGCGACGGGGATCATGGAACCGTAGGCCGCATCATGGAGCCGTCCAAGCTGGTATCTGGCTGTTTCTGCGGTAATTAGTTCCACTTCTTTTTCGAATGTAATATTCCGGTCAATGTCTACGGTTACCAGACAGCGTTCGTCCTTTTCCACAATGCTGATTTCTGATAAATCCATGCTAAGAAGCGTGGACATGTCCTGCCTGTGGTTCACCAGGGTTTTCCGGACTGCCTGCAGGTGCATAAGCTGCAGGTCCAGTTCCGCTATTTTTTCATCCAGAAGACATTTCAGATGCTGGGCGGAACGGTTTTTCATAAAGCTTTGTATCTCAGAAATGGACACATCCAGTTCCCGCAGCAAGAGAATTGTCTCCAGAATGGGACTTTGGTGGTAGCTGTAATAGCGGTATCCATTCTCGGGATTGACGGCGGCAGGGCAAAACAGACCAATCTCGTCATACCACATGAGTGTTTTTTTATTGATGCCGTGAAGTGCGGCAAATTGTCCGATTGTAAGTAGTTTATTTTTTTTGTTCATTTTTTCTTTTGGCTATTGACTGTACTGTTACTGTATAGTTTATGATACCGGATACAGGAGAAAAATGCAAGGTGGCAAAGTTGCAAAGATGCACGAGAGGAACTTTCATGAGTGCTCTTTCGAATGAAAGTTTCTCTCATTACAGGTGTGTCGAAGCGACTTTACCCTTTAGTACCGTTGCGTAGCAACTTTGAATCAGATAAAGGTGTATACAAAGGCACTTACTGAACTGGAATAGGAGGAAAAGAATGGAGAATCAAAATGTATATTTAAAGCCTGTAACATTAAAAAATATTTTCAAATTTGCTGTGCCTACCATTGCCATGACGGTGTTTATGTCTTTCTACACCATGGTTGACGGCCTGTTTGTATCCAACCTGATTGGAACGAATGCTCTTTCGGCCATCAACCTGACGGCACCGATCATCCAGCTTGTCACGGCCGTTTCCACCATGCTTGCCACCGGCGGCAGTGCGGTCATTATGAAAAAGATGGGGGAGAGGAAAAGTGAAGAGGCAAAAGAAGACTTTACGGCTCTCATTCTGGTGAATGTACTGGTGGGGGCACTTATGTGCGTTCTTGGTTATGGGACAATGGGCCGTGTATTTGCGGGAATGAATCTTTCAGCGGACGTGGAGGGGTATTGTGTGGAATATTTAAGCCGTTATCTGCTGTTTACCATTCCTATCCTGCTGATGAATAATTTTACCCTGTATATGATAGCAAGTGAAAAGGCCACATTATCCCTTGTCTGTTCTGTAACAGGCGGCGTGCTGAACATGGTGCTGGATTATGTGCTTATTGCGGGATTTCATATGGGGATCAGCGGTGCGGCGATTGCGACGGGATTGGGATATTCCGTGACTGCAGTTGTGGGTCTGGTGGTTTTTAGCCGGAAGAAGAGTTTGCTTCATTTTAAAAAGCCGGTATTCCGGCCAAGAGTTCTTGCAAATGCCGCTGCAAACGGATGCTCTGAGATGGCAACGGCCCTTGTTACCGGAATTATTACCATGATGTTCAACTGGACGATGCTTCATTATGTGGGGGAGGATGGAGTTGCGGCTGTGACTATTATTATGTATGTTTTGATGTTTGCAAGCTCCCTTTATACCGGGTATTCCTATGGGGTAGCACCCATGCTGAGCTTTTATCATGGGGAACAGAACTTTGAGAAGCTTAAGAAGCTGGTAGGGATTAGCCTGAAAGTAATTGGATTTATTTCCGTGATAACGGTTGCTTTCTCTTTGATGCTTACAGGGCCGCTGGTGTCTGTCTTTGCACATCCGGATAACCCGGTCTACGATCTGGCGGTAACGGGAAACCGGATTTGTACGGTTGCGTTGCTTTTTATTGGGTTTAATATCTTTGCCAGCGGGATGTTTACGGCCTTGTCCAATGGGATCGTTTCGGCTGTCCTTGCATTTTCAAGGTCCTTTGTGTTTATGCTGATCACCATGCTCCTGCTTCCTTTGATCTTTGGCGTGAACGGGATTTGGATGGCCACGCCTGCGGCGGAGCTGATGGCACTTATTTTGTCGGCGGTGATGTTTTTGAGGTACAGGGGGAAATATGGGTACTAAGGTAATACATTTGTACCACGAATCATGAAAAGAAAAGCAATAGATTAGGAGGGCGTCGCAAAATAAGCCATCAGCCATTTCCGATATCCAGTGTACGGCCGGTTTAGCCGTGCCCCGTCTGCAGAATATTTATCTTTTGTTGTGGTTATTAGACACACGATTTGTTATAATAAAAAAGCACTCATGCATGCACAAAGCATGAAGAGGAAAGTAATCAATCAGGAGGGTCAGAGAATGTTAGACGTAGGAACCAAGGCACCGGATTTTGAACTGCCGGATCAAAATGGAAAGATGCACACATTGAAAGAGTACAGAGGGAAAAAGGTTATTTTATACTTTTATCCCAGGGATAATACACCGGGCTGCACAAAGCAGGCATGTGGGTATTCCGAGAGATATCCCCAATTTCAGGAGAAAGGTGCGGTGGTCCTTGGCATCAGCAAAGATACCATAGCTTCACATAAGCGTTTTGAAGAAAAACAGAATCTTGGATTTACGATTCTTGCGGATCCGGAACGCAAGGTCATTGAGACTTATGATGTGTGGAAGGAAAAGAAGAATTACGGAAAGGTATCCATGGGCGTTGTCCGCACAACTTATCTGATTGATGAGGAGGGGATCATCATAAGGGCAAATGATAAGGTGAAAGCGGCTGAGGATCCGCAGAAGATGTTGGAAGAGCTTTGATCGATTCTACGTGAAAGGGTCTGTCGACAAATAAGACAGAAATGGCTGATGTCTTATTTGCTGACAGACCCTTGTACTGGCTATTCCGTAATCGCCCAAACTCTTGCCGGAAGTCCGGTGGCACCCTCGATTCGTGGGTAGGACACAATGGCTACGGCTCCTGCCGGAGCAACCTGCTCCAGATTGGTAAGAAGCTCTACCTGCAGCTTTTCCTGATCGAGAACGTACCGTTCACATGCGAGATCTCCGGCTTCTTCTGCAACTGCTGCTGAATCCGTATCCAAGGTCTCATGGCCATTTGCCGCCGCATTTCGTGTCTCGTAGATGTATTTTAACGCTTCTAAAGACCATCCGGGGAAGTTCTCACTTCCATCTTCCTTTGTGCCTGAAAGGGCGTCCATATCCGGCCATTTTTTTGACCAGTCTGTGCGGAGAACAACGAGAGCACCCTCCGGAATGGGACCGTATTGCTCCTCATATGCCTTGATATCCTCTACGGATACGGCGTATCTTTCGTCCTGCTTTACTTTTTCCGTAACATCAATCACGCATAAGGGGAAAATCAGATCATGAACATCATATTTTTCCGATAAATCTTTTTCCTTTATAAAATGTCCGGGAAAATCAACGTGAGTTCCGAACTGTCCGGGGAACTTAAAGGTCTGAATCAGACAATCCAGCATGGGATTGCCCCAGTCATAGCAGATGATACCCAGTTCCACGCTTCCCTCGGGGATTCCCGCCCAGTAGGGGCTTTCGTTATTCAGGGAATGGGAGAGTTCCACCCACTTGTAATTCTTTGCTTCTTTCAATGCTTCCCATAATTTGTACATAAACATATCCTCCTGTGGATTTCTTGATTATTCTATATAGCATAACTTAGATAACCTATTAAGTCAATGGACAATGAATATCCGGGAAATTATACTGCAGAATGTTGAAAAGGGTATTGCTAATTAGGGGCGGACAGACTATAATTTTTATAAATGAAAAGAGTGATGAAAGATATGCTGCCCCAGGGCAGTTTGTTTTTGACTTGAAGCAAATACTGTTTACATAAAAATATTTCAAGAGTATAAATAAGGAGTGTGGTTATGGAGAAGATATTAATCGTTGATGACAGCCGCCTGCAGGCGGCTCAGCTGAAATCCATTTTGGAGGATGAGTATGACATTACCATCGCACAGACAGCGGAGAAAGGGCTTCAGCTCGCAAGTACGGAAAATTTTTCCCTGATTCTTTTGGATGTCATTATGCCTGGAATGGACGGATTTGAATTGCTGAAAAGACTGCAGGAGGAGATCATTACCCAAAGCGTTCCGGTAATTCTGATCACCAGTCTTTCGGATGAGCAAAATGAGTGGCATGGGCTTATCCTGGGTGCGGTTGATTACATTACCAAGCCTTTTAGCCCTCTGATCGTTAAGGCCAGGGTTAATACGCATCTTAAACTTTATAATTACCGGAGACAGGTGGAATACCAGTCCAGAACGGATCAGCTTACCGGCATCCCGAACCGCAGGCAGCATGATCGTTACAGCTTAACAAAGTGGAATGAGGCGGCCCGCCTGCAGATTCCTTTCTCTGTCTGTATGTTTGATATCGATCATTTCAAGGCTTATAATGACACGTTCGGGCATCCTGCAGGGGATAAGGTGATTGCTGCCGTGGCAAAGACGGCATCTTCTTATTTGAAACGCAGCACGGATTTTCTGGCCCGATATGGGGGAGAGGAGTTTGTGGCCTTTATGATAGGAGACGATTCACAGGAAGTATTTACACATTTGAAAAGAATCCGGCAGGCCGTAGAGGATCTGCATATCCCGCACAACCCTGACGTATCCCGGTGGGTAACAGTCAGCATCGGCGGTGCCACGGTCATTCCCCAGGTGAAAAATTCTTATGATCTTCATCTGAAAGCTGCAGATGCCATGTTGTACGACGCTAAAAAGCTGGGACGCAACCGGGTTGTATGGGTTAATGAAAAGAAAGAGCAGTTAAGAGAGAAATAAGGCGGGAGTTGAGAAGAGGGGAATATGACACTTCGCTTTAAGATTATTTTTGGAATTGCATTATTGCTGGCAGTAACAGCCTTTTTTCTGCCCTCTCCTCTGGGATTGGGGGAGGTAAACAGGGATCCCCTCTGTGAGTCCGTGGAGGAGGATCCCTGTTACGTGGATGGTGTCTTTGAGATCTATAATGCCAGAGATTATCTTCGATTTGCAGGATACCTGAATCGTGCCAGAAAGGAAGAGCCGGACAATGAGATGGCTACGGCGGTGGATGCAAGACTGATGGCTGATGTGAATATGCAGGAGGACGAGCGATACCGGCTGAAAGATCATCCCTATATCCGGCAGGCCATTTTAAATTATAACGGAATATTTGAGGGAAACGGACACACAATTACCTGGGTGGACGATGCCGGCAATGGAATGTTTGTCTGCGTTGAACGGCAGGGGGAGGTACGCAATCTTACCTTTGATGCCCCGTCTCTTGTATGGGAGATGGATGAGTATGGCGTGGGCTTGATTTGCATGATCAATTATGGGACAATCCAAAACTGTGAGACAAGAGGACGTGTGGAGGGAACGGACTGCTATGTGGGCGGCATTGCCGGAATTAACCGTGGGTTTATAGAGAACTGTGTGAACCGGGCGGAGGTTGTGGTGGAAAGCCTTGGCGATTATGGTGCGGGGGGCATCGCAGGCCTTAGTAAATGTGAGGTTCTGGAGGGAGAGAGTGAGGAGGATCCCATTGTTCCGGAGATTCGAAATTGCGTGAATTATGGAACGGTTTGCGGAGCGTGGGAGGCAGGAGGGATCTGTGCTTACAATGACTGTGCCAATATTTATGAGTGCGGAAATGAGGGGGAGGTGTCCGTCAGGTTTCAGAAGGGGTATATTTACCCGGATGAGCCGGGCTGGTATGAGAGAGCCATGGCAGGAGGAATCTGCGGTCGGATGGGGTGGAATAATCTGGAGAACTGCTATAATAAAGGAAAGATTTCGATTCTGGAGGAGGGGACGGAGGATACCTATGCCATTGCCGGAAATACGCTTTTCTGGATCCATACGGTCAGCGGCTGTGTCAGCTTAAAGGGTACGGCGAAAGGTTCTATGCGGCATGAGAGCGTGGCGGAACTGGAGATGGAGGAGTTGGAACGGTGGCTTGCGGCTCCTGAGAGCGTCTCATGCGTGGCGAATAATTGGGAGTTTGACTTGGAGGAGGTAAAGGAGAAGCTGCCCTTGATACCTCTTGGAGTGACGGAATCCGAACTGACAGCGGGACGAAATGATATCTATCTATGTGAGGAATTCTGTCTGGAAAGTGAGCCGGGATATTCTGTTCGCAAGGTGTCGGACTATGCCCTTTGCATGGAGCAGAATACAGGGGAGACCGCAGGGGAAGAACCCTCCAAAATGCAAGTGTGGCTTTTGCGGGTGCCGGAAAATCTTACGGATATTGAGGAGTATCTGGATGAATACGGAAACTTTACAAAGGATACGGGGCATGAGGTGTGGCTTGGAATCGAGGGTGCTCACTGGCTCCATCCGGGGCAGAGCTACAAGGATGACATTCATGTAAGGACAATGGTCTCCAAAAAGAGCAGACAGCCGGGAACCTGGCTGGTACACTATCGGGACGACATGCTGGCTCATGCGGCTGTGGGAGACGGCCTGGGAATGATTGACAATGTAGTGGCACTGCCTATTCAACACTCAAGCGAGACGGGCTATGAAGCCCAGTGGCTGATGGTCTTTACAAACAAGGGAGATAATTACCGGCCCTCATTATATGAGGTTGATGAATTTTTGAAAGATTTTACCTGGCTGCCCTGTGAACGCAGGGTGGAGAGAGGGGACTGTCTGTATATGCTGGCAAAGGAATACACGGGAGACGGAAACCGGTATCCGGAGCTTGCGGCTGTCAATGAGATTGAGGATCAGGGATTGCTGCTGCCTGGACAGACGCTTAGGATTCCGGATGAGTGGCTGGCATATTAATTGTTGGCTAAAATACGATTTAATCATGCGTTGACGTAATTGATAAACTGGACTATAATTGGAATATATCGAATAATAGTCGGAAAAGGGAGAGGGCATATGGACTATATCAAACGTGATTTGGAGGAGCAAATCCCTGTTTTATCAGAGAAATATCCCTGTGTTGTAGTGACGGGCCCCCGGCAGGCGGGAAAGACTACGTTGTTAAAGGGACTTATGGATGAAAAAAGAACTTATGTAAATCTGGAGGATTTTGAGGAACGGAGGATGGCTAAGAAAGAGCCGGTGTTGTTTTTGCAGATGCATCCCCTGCCCATTTTTATTGATGAGGTTCAGTATGCACCGGAGCTTTTGGTTTACATAAAGATTGCGGTGGACAATGGGGCGGAGCCGGGAATGTTCTGGCTGGCTTCCTCTCAGATATTTCCGGAGCTTACCTCCCTCTGCGAATCCTCCATGGAGGGCGTGGCGGCCTGTTCTCTGTCATTTTTGTCTCAGCATGAGATGTACGGAAGCGGAAAGCAGGCACCGTTTTCCGTGCATTTGAATGCATTGGTCCAGAGAAAGCGTACCCACAGCCCGGCTGATTTGAAAGATCTGTATGAACGAATCTGGAAAGGAGCCATGCCGGAATATATCTGTGGAGCAGCAAAGAGTGGTAAGCCAGGGGATTGGAATGCCTTTTATAACAGTTATTTACAGTCCTATATAGAACGGGATGCAGGGGAGCTGGTGTCTTTGGCGGACAAAATGCAGTTTGGTGATTTTATACGTGCCGCTGCCTGCCGTGTGGGACAGATGCTGAACCTGCATCAGATAGCACAGGAGGTTCTGATCTCTGACGATACGGCCAGAAGATGGCTGCAGGTATTGGAACGGACGCATCTGGTGTTCTGCCTTTACCCATATCAGGATCCGAAGTTAAGGCGTGTGATTAAGGCACCAAAGCTCTTTTTCTTTGATACGGGTCTGGCTGCTTATCTGACCAGATATGCTTCCCCGGATATTTTGATGAACGGTGCCCTAAGCGGCGGAATTCTGGAAAATTATGCGGTGGCCGAGATTATGAAATCTTATGCCGCTGACAGGAACGGCTGCCGGTTCTGGTATTACCGTGACAAGGAGGGCAAAGAGATTGATCTGATATTGGAGCGTGACGGGTGGCTGTGTCCCCTGGAGGTGAAACGGTCAGCCAATCCGGAACAGAAAGGCATCCGTGTATTCTCGATTCTGGATAAGGCATCTCTTCCACGGGAGAGGGGAGGAGTGCTCTGCTTAAGGGCGGATTTGTCTGCTTTCAACAGTAATGATTTGATGATTCCCATTTGGATGATATAGTGATTTTTAATCTTTGCCAATAAGGCGGAGCCGGCAGTGCTCAACCGGGCTGCCGGCGTGGTGCTTATGGTACTTGGAGTTGTGATGGTCGGTTTTCAGCATTTGCAATAATGTTGATGCAATTCGTATATTTTTTGTTGTATTAGCTTTATTAATTCCACCGGTTCTAACACAGTGGCATTTTTTCCCAGGGGAAGCATATAATCTGCAACCCATTCCAGGGCGGCATGGTCTATTTCCATGTCAATTATCCCGCCGCCCGTTGGAAATGTTTTCAATCCTCTTGCCAGTAAACACTCGCTTTCACAGCGTTTGACACCTATATCCGTCAGTTGGATTTTCATGTGGTAATCATTTTTAACCTCTGTTTTTTCAAGATATTCTTGAATTGAAGCGGGGATGGAGTATTTTCCTTTTGGATAGGATTTTTCCTCTATAATTTCTTTAATACGGTCAACCCGAAACACTCTGATTTGATTTGCTGTCGTGCAGTAAGCGGGGCAATACCAAAGTCCATTCATGGCATATAAGCCGATCGGAATAATCGTGCGTGTGCTTTCGGAATATGTTGACGAATACCGTATTGTTGCAGCATGGCGGTTTATGACAATAAGAAACATTGATTTCAGCAACGGGGAATCACATTGTCTGTCCGGAATCCAGAATACTACTTTGTTTTGCATTTGCGTGATACTGTTTTGTACATCTAATGGCAGACAATTCAAAAATTTCTTCAAGATGGATATGGTTTCCTGTTCAAACGGCAGGTCATGGTGATATTGCAAGGCCTGACAGGCGAAGAAGATAGCCTTTGCTTCGCTTTCTGAAAACGCAATAGGCGGCAAAATGCGTTCTTTTAAGATGTGGTATCCACCCGCCGCCCCTACTTCGGAGTAAAGAGGGAGACCCGCCTGCTCCAATTCCTGCAAGTCCCGCAGTATGGTTCTTTTTGATACGGAAAATTCATTTGCCAGTTCGCCTGCTGTAAAATTCTTTTTTGCATTTATTGTTATCATCATTTCGA
The DNA here is from genome assembly GCA_948330435.1 of uncultured Lachnoclostridium sp. GTDB lineage: Bacteria > Bacillota > Clostridia > Lachnospirales > Lachnospiraceae > Laedolimicola. Next base: position 53,092 of record CAOJBY010000015.1, read on the forward strand.
TAAGCCGTTCTGCTTTTGACATTTTTGAACTCCTTTCCAAATAGCGACAGATTTTGTCACTATTTTATGATAAACTATCTGTATTCCATTTTCAATATGCCACAAAAATGATACCTTATAAAATGTAAAGGAGAAAATCGTATGGAAAGCTTGATGTACATGATGATGATTGAAAAAAGTAAGACTTATAACAGAATGACAAAACAGGCGGTTATGGAACACGTTGAGAATATAAGAAAGCTGGATGATGAGGGAAAGCTGGAGATCTGCGGTGTCTTTAAAGGTTATCCGGGAATGGCAGGCATGTATATCCTGAGAACGAAGAGCCGTGAAGAAGCAGAAGAAATATGCAAATCGGAGCCGTTGGTTCTGGGAGGATATGCAACTTATAAATTGGTCGGTTTACAGATTGCAAATCGAGAAAATAACTACTTGCTGTAAGGAATCACACAGGAGGTAGACGAATCTGGCTTTCATGAAGACAGTATATTTAAATGCATTCAGAAAACAAGAAAATAGTCGGAGCATAAATCGTCATTTGACATCAGATGGCGGTTTTTTGTGCCGGAAAACAGATGTTTATGAAAATACAGCAAGAATAATGAAAAAGCAAAAATCTCTTTATGATAAAATAAGGCAAAAGTCATTTTATTCAGAAAGGAGGGATCCTGATGCAGGATCAGACGGTTCGCATTGTTTCGCAGGCTATCCGGTATATAGAACACAATCTCAACAATAAGCTGGAGCTTGACAAGGTTGCGGCTGCACTGCACTATTCCCAATTTCACCTGCACCGTATTTTTACAAAGACAGTTGGGCTGACGGTCCATGAGTATATTCAAAGACGGCAGCTGACAGAAGCGGCAAAGCTTTTGGCATTTTCCCAAAAACCGATTCTCGAGATTGCCCTTGTCAGCGGATATGAGAGTCAGCAGGCATTCACGGATGTCTTTAAGGCCATGTACAAAACTACGCCTGCAAAATTTCGGGAGGTAAAGGAATTTTACCCTTTACAGCTTGAGATCCATTTAAAAGAGGAGACGGTCAGGATGGATTTTACAAAAGAGGATATAAGGTTTGCCGCATCTTCCGATGCAGAGGATTGGATGGAGCTGGTGAACCTGACGATTGACGGATACCCGTGTCTTGATAAAGATGAATATATCCAAAAGCTGCAGCAGTATATGGATGATAAAAGAGCATTGATTTTGCGGGATGAAGATATGGCGATTGGCGTGATGGGATTTTCATCCCATAGGGGCAGCGTGGATTTCCTGGCCGTTCATCCGCAATACCGGCACCTTGGCATCACAAAGCTGTTTCTCCATAAGCTCATGGATGAACTGCTTTGCGGGAGAGAAATCACTCTGACGACCTACCGTGCGGGCGACAGGGCGGATACGGGTTATCGTGAAGAATACAGCCGCCTTGGGTTTGCGGAAAAAGAACTGCTTGTGGAGTACGGGTATCCTGTACAGCGTTTTGTGCTTCTGGGAGGAAGCTTATTATGACGGAAACACAGAGAAATCCCCTGTCAGATAATTTTAACGCCCTATCTCTTATCAGGTTTGCATTTCCCAGTATGGTTATGATGCTTTTTGTGGGGTTGTATACCATTGTAGACACGATCTTTATTGCCCGGTTTGTAAACACAAATGCCCTGTCCTCCATCAATATCGTGTGTCCGGTCATAAACCTGATTGTTGGACTGGGAACCATGCTGGGAACGGGCGGAAGTGCCATTGTTGCAAAAAAAATGGGAAGCGGAAAGCCCGGGGAGGCCCGAAGCAGCTTTACGCTCATTATTGTAACGGGTATTGTAACGGGTCTTGTTATCACGGTGGCAGGCCTTATTTTTATTGACAGAATCATCTGGAGTCTGGGGGCCAGTGAAATACTGTTCCCTTATTGCAAGGATTATCTGATGATACAGCTTTTGTTTGCTGCGGGCAATATGATGCAGGTTCTGTATCAGAATCTTTTCGTGACGGCGGGAAAGCCGGATTTGGGACTTGTACTCTCTGTGCTGGCGGGGCTTGCCAATATCGTTTTTGATTATATCTTTATCCCCGTGATGCAGATGGGGATCAAAGGGGCGGCACTTGGAACGGCCATGGGGTATATGATACCAACGATTGCAGGAACAATATTTTTTTTCACCGGAAGAAGCGAGCTGCATTTTTGCAAGACCAGGATGGATGCTGCGGTTTTGGTAAAAAGCTGTTCCAATGGTGCTTCTGAAATGGTAAGTCAGCTTGCGGCTGCCGTGACTACCTTTTTGTTCAACGGGACAATGATGAAGCTGTCAGGCGAGGACGGTGTGGCGGCCATTACCGTTATGATATATTCACAGTTTTTATTGACAGCTCTTTATATTGGATTTTCTATGGGCATCGCTCCTGTCATAAGCTATAATTACGGCAGCAAAAATACAAAGCAGCTCAAGAAAATCGTCCGCATCGGTTTTTCCTTTATCCTGGCTGTTTCTCTTTGCGTATTTTTGTTTTCCTTTTTTGCAGGAGAAAATATTGCACGGATATTCGCAGGGGATAATAAGAATGTATTCCAAATTACAAAAGCAGGATTTACTATTTTTGCCTTTGGTTTTCTCTTTTCCGGATGCAATATTTTTTCCTCGGCATTGTTTACGGCACTGTCAAATGGAAAAGTTTCGGCAATGATCTCATTTTTGCGGACATTTGGATTTATTATGGCTTTTCTTTTGATATTGCCGAAATTTTTCGGGGTGACAGGCGTATGGCTTGCGGTTCCCCTTGCGGAAGCACTCACATTGACCCTGACGGTATGTTTCCTCTTCGGGCATGGGAAGACGGCATCATGATATCCGCAAAAGTAATACCCGTAAAAGTAATTCTGTAAAAGCGGTTGACATTGCAGCGGATCTTTTGTACAATAGTTATTGACCATAAGTCAATAACTATGAAAAAGGGGGCGGTGCAAATTGGCCAGGCCAGTGAAAAAACAGCCGGAACAATGGAGGAGAGAGATTTTAGATGCGGCAAAGGAATTATTTTTATCAAAGGGCTATGAAGCAACTGCCATTACGGATATTATGGAAGCGGCGGGGGGTGCAAAGGGGATGTTTTACCGTTTCTTTCAGAGTAAGGAAGAGGTCATACATGCCCTGGGGGATCAGATGTTTTTCACCAATAATCCTTTTGAGGAGGTCAGGAAGCGTTCAGATCTGAACGGACTGCAGAAGATACGGGAGGTGCTTGCCCTTGACAGGGCCGACACGGAACGGGAAGAGATCAATATTCAGGCAGTCTCCATCCTGAAAGACCCGCACATTCTGGCGGCTGCGGTGGCGGCGAACCGGCGGGTGCTGACTCCTTTATGGTATGAATTGATTGAGGAGGGCCGGCGTGACGGCTCTATCCGGACGGAATACCCAAAGGAGCTTTCCGAACTGCTGCCGCTTGTGAATTTCTGGCTGCTGCCCTCCGTATTTCCGGCGGATGCAGAGGAGATACTGCACAAGTGCGGATTTGTTGCGGAGGTTCTTTCGGCAATGGGGCTTCCAATCATCGAGAATGAGATGTATGAGAGGGCAGAGGGGATATTGGGAAGCTGCCGGGAAGAAAGGAAAGGATGACGGATGGAGCAGAGATTATTTTCGAGGAATTTTACGCTCCTTTTGCTGGGGGGATTCTGTATGCAGCAGTTGGCTTGAAGCCCGTCATGTATGCAAGTGTCCTGTGCTTTTTCATTACGGCACTGTTGGAATGCTTTATAAAATTGCCTTATCAGGCTGGGAATTTCAGGTATTATGGTATGTGTGATTGGACTGCTTGCCCGCAAAGTAAGGGGAATGTAGGATGGTTCAGAAAATGTGTTGTGTGGGAGAAAAGGAGGAGACGATATGTCTGAAATCGTATTTGAATCTATTTACAGGGAGATATTTCCCTTTTGGGAGAAGCTTCCGGCCGCAGAGAGGGAGTACATCTGCCGGAATTCATACGATGTTACTTATCCTAAGGGCAAGAATATTCATGACGGCAGTGAATGTTCCGGTGTGATTCTTGTCCGTTCGGGATGCCTGCGTCTTTACATGATGTCGGACGAGGGAAAGGAGATTACGCTTTACCGTCTCCACAAAGGCGATCTGTGTATGCTGTCCGCTTCCTGTGTGCTGGATGCCATCACGTTTGAGGTGTTTGTAGATGCGGAGCAGGACAGCCAGTGCTGCGTGGTAAGCGGGCCTGCTTTTGCGGCAGTGTCAAAACGGAATCCGGACATCCGCATATTTGCGTTGGAAACCGCAGTCAGCCGCTTTTCGGACGTGATGTGGGTGATGCAGCAGATCCTGTTTATGAGCATGGATAAACGGCTGGCAATCTTTCTTTCTGACGAATCCGCCCGAACGAGTTCGGATACCATTCCATTAACCCACGGGCAGATTGCCCGGTATATGGGTTCTGCCCGTGAAGTGGTATCCAGAATGCTGAAATATTTTGCCGGTGAGGGGCTTGTGGAGGTTACAAGGGGCGGCGTTACAATCCTTGATAAGAAACGTCTGCGGGAACTGACTTTTTAGGACATCGCTGCATTCATTTTGAAGTAAATGGTGCCTGAAGTGCAATGATGTCCTAATATTTAGTCCGGTTATTTTCGTGACGCTATGCCAGCATGGAGAGGATCTCCGCTTTCGACTTTAGGCCTGCTGACTGGCTTAGAATATTGCCGTTTTTGATCACGGTCAGCGTGGGGATGCTAAAGACGCCGAATCTCTGTGCCAGCTCCGGTTCCTGGTCTACGTTGATCTTGGCTATCAGGTATTGCGGGTTTTCCTCTGCGATCTCTTCCACTATGGGAGACACCATGCGGCAGGGACCGCACCAGTCGGCATAGAAATCCAGAAGCACGGGTTTTTCACTGGTTTTTACGGAATCGAAGTTATTTTTGTTTACATGAAGTATGGACATAATTTTATTTTCCTTTCTTTTCTTTTTATTTTATCTGCTCACAGTGTATCATTTTCTGTTCACTGTTTCTGTGATGAGGTCACATTTTTGGCTTTGCATATAAGCTGTGTCATGGTTCCCATTGGACAGTACACACACCAGGAACGGGGCTTGAATAAAATCATGGTAAGAAAGCCCAGCACGGTGGAAGTGAGCATTACGCTGTAGAAGCCGAAAGCAAACTGAGCGACGCCGTCAGAGAACAGCGTTCCGTGGTAAGCCCAATGCCACGGGAGCTTGAATGTCCACAGCAGCGTTACCGCTGTGTCAAGACTTTTGGTTCCGGCGAATACCAGCCAGGTGTTCCACAGCATAAGGAAGAACATTGCAAAGAAAAAGATCAAAAATCCGTATCGGAAACAGCCGGATTTCATCCACCTGGGGATATCCTTTTTTCGTGACAGCCCGAACCTCCCTCCGATCAGGGAAAAAAGCTGACCTCTGCCGCAGTACTTATTGCAGTAAGCCTTATTGCCCTTGATAATCGCTATGGCAAGGGGGATAAAGAAGCAGAGAAGCCCCAGCCATGCAAAGAGGATATTGAAAAAACCAAGGATCAGGTAGGTAAGAGAGAAGATCCACAGGTAATCATACCATTTCTTTTTTTGTTTCATTTTTCCGCCACCTCCAATGCGATGATGCTTGCGGGACATTCCTTTACGCATTTTCCGCATCCCACACACAATTCCCTGTCAATAATTGCATGGATGCCGTTGGGAATGGAGATTGCATTTCTTGGACAGACCTTTATGCAGCATCCGCAGGCAACACATTCCCGGATACTGACAGCCGCTTTCTTTTTTGCCATGGTAAAAACTCCTTTTGTTTTTTTCTATTATATAGGGGAAAAATGATTTGTTCTGTGATGAAGTCACCATTTGACGGTTGCAGAGCAGGAACTGCGAGAGCCAGAGGGGAAAATGGGATGGGGGAATGCAGTTGATCTCGCAAACGAGGCAAAATTATTAGGGTTAAATATAATTGTTGAGGAAATAGAAATTACTGAATTAGTACATAAAGAGAAAACTGCAATTGATTAATAGAATTAAAAGTATATTAGATGATAGTATGAAATTGGCGAATATATTTTGCGGGGGGACTGATTTGAGTTATTTAGGCTTAGCTAAGAAAATAGAGGTGGAAGATGTTTCCGTAGAAGAACTGGAAAATTACTTAAGCATTCCTAATATTACTGTTATAAAGCAAACGATTTTAAAAATTATTGAAAAGAACATAAAAAATAGTAAAGTTTATTCAAAACTTTTAGAGTATACTGAATTTATGGATGACAGTTTTAAAATATTGGGGCCTTGCAAATTAGGACATTTTGCTATTTATGCTTTAAAACAGCTTGGCTACAATGATGATTTTCAAATTATATTTAACAATTTAAAAGATGATGATAAAAAAACAGTAATGCTGTTAGAAAACTCTTTATCTGACCGATAATAAAATATAGACCTATGGCAAAAGGGAGGAGACGAAATGCAAAGAATCAACAGTATCAGCATGTCAGGGATTCAGACCGGACAAATGCGAATATCGCCCATGGGGGATGCGGTAACCAGAGGGCTTCAAAGTCAGATAGAGGAGGTTCAGAGACAGATACAGAATGTGATTGCCGACGAGAGCCTGACAATGGAGGAAAAGCTGAAGAAGAAGCAGGAACTGCAGGATAAGATTATGGAGCTTCAGGATCAGCTTCAACAGCATCTGGCCGAGCAGCGTCAGGAGCAGAGAGAGGAGAGAACAAAAACGGCAGAGCAGAAGTCTTACGATGAGACGGGAATGCAGACTGTGATTTCCTCAGATGCTGCCGTGAAGAATGCCAGGGTGCAGGAGAGTACGGCTGCCCGGATGGAGGGGAGAGCATCTGTGCTGAAAAGCGAGCTGGAATTGGACACAGGACGAAACATGGGAACCATCAAAAGTAAAACAGATGAGCTTGCCAGGGCCGAACAGGGGGCGGAGAATGCACGCTCCACACAGATGCAGATCTTGGGAAAGACCAATCAGGATTTGTCGGATGCGGCAAAGGCCAAGAGCGATCCGGAGAAAGCGAAAGAGGAAAAGACAGAGAAATCATCCGAAGAACAGGGGGAAGAAGCAAAGCCCATCGGATATACAAGCGACGGGAAACCAGTGAAAGAGGAAGAAGAATCACAGGTGACGGCCTGGGCTTGAGAGGCCGTGTACCAATTCCCTGCAATCAATCATTACAATAGATAGAAATTGCCACAATAGGCAGAGTGCCGCCAAATAAGACAGCAGACTTTTCCGAACACAGGATATGGAAAAGTCTGCTGTCTTATTTTCGAAAAAGATGAAAACATATGAAAGAAACATGAAAGAAATATGAAAGCATTATTCGAATTTGCTAAAAACCGGAATTAAAATCATACTAAATATACAAAAAAGATAAAGTTTAAAACATTTTATTGACTAAAAAGCACACATATGTATAATGGAAATATATAAAAGCGTTTTCTTATACAAACTTACGGAGGTTAGACATATGAAAGTTGCACTTATTAACGAGAACAGCCAGGCGGGAAAAAACGGGCTGATCTTCCGGACGCTGAAAGATGTGGCAGAGCCCATGGGACATACGGTATATAATTACGGACGGTACAGTGAAGAGGACGGATATCAGCGGACGTATGTACAGGCAGGCCTGCTTGCAGGAATACTTCTGAATTCGGGAGCCGCAGATTTTGTCATTACAGGCTGCGGAACAGGCATGGGAGCCATGCTGGCATGCAATTCCTTTCCTAACGTATTCTGCGGATTGATTGACGAACCCCTGGACGGATACCTTTTCACCCAGGTAAATGCGGGGAATGCTATTTCACTTCCCTTTGCAAAAGCCTTTGGATGGGGAAGCGAGGTAAAGCTTCGATACACCTTTGAGCGTGTTTTTGCAGAGCAGCCCGGCGGCGGATATCCCAAAGAGTGGGCGGCGGCAGAGCAGACCAACAGAGGGATACTTCAGGATGTGAAAAAGATTACCTGCAATCCCATGGAAGATATCCTGCAAAGAATTGACAGAGAATTCCTTAAGGCAACCTTGATGGTAGAGGGATTTGAGGAACAGTTCTATGAAAACTGCAGGGATGAAAGAATGGCTGAATTAATCCGAGAACTGTTAAAATAGTGATTTCATACGAAATGGAGAAAAATGATATGAAAAAGAACATCGTAAAGAGAATGCTCAGCCTTGGAATGGCAATCGGTCTTTTGCTGGTTTCAAACACAGGAATAACCGTAAAGGCAGAAGATAATAAAAGTGATGAAACCTATGTGATTAAGATTGCCAACAGCAATACGCCATTTACCAATATCAACGGGCAGGATGTGCTGGATGCGGTCAATGCAGGCTGTTACAGCTTTAAGAATTATGTGGAGCAGAATTCCGGCGGCAGAATCACCGTGGAGATCTATGATTCCGGAGTTCTCGGAGGAAACTCCGAGGGACTTAGCCAGTGTATGCAGAACGTGGTCCAGGCCTGTGTTACAGGCGACGGCGAGTTGTCCACGCTGTATCCGAAGCTTCAGGTGCTGTGCGTTCCCTATCTGTTTAACAACAGAATTGAATTTTACAACACGCTGGATTCTGTATGGATGGCAAGCCTGTTTGAAGATATGCGTATGGAGCTTGGCATTCGCCTGATGGCATCCTCGGACAACGGAGGTTTCCGGAGCATTTCCAATAATACCAGAGAGATTAAGACGGCTGCAGACTTAAAGGGGCTTAAGATTCGTTCCATGGAGATTCCTGCTTATACAACCATGCTGGAATCTATGGGTGCCACGGCAACCCCCATTGCATGGGCAGAGCTTTATACCTCGCTTCAGACAGGAGTTGTGGACGGACAGGAGAATCCTCCGGCCAACGTCCTGAACGGTTCCCTTCAGGAGGTGCAGAAATACTATACCCTGGATCAGCATTCCATTTCCTCTTTGGTCCTGATGCTCAATGACAGCTTTTATCAGTCGCTGCCGGAGGATCTTCAGCAGGTTGTGACCATGGGCGGAATCGTGGCTCAGGAGTCTATGCGGGGTGCAAACTGTGCCAATGAAGAACTGGCCCTCCAGGGCTTAAAGGAGTCCGGAATGGCTATTTACATACCCTCGGAGGAGGAAAAGGCAACGTTCCAGGATGCTTCTCAGGAGCCTGTGCTGAAATGGCTTAAGGGTGAGATCGGCGATGAATATGTGGACGGCTTTATGACGGCGGTAGAAGAAGCGAAAGCGGGCAAAGGCATTGCGGCCGCAGGTGCGGCATCCGTTACGGTTTCCGAAAGGGCTTCTGCCGGGAATGCCCTTGACACAAGACTTGCGGCAGCGTGCATTGTTGCCGGATTTTCAGTCTTATTTGCAATCTTTACGCTGGTAAGAGGAAAAAAGAGAGAAGAGCAGTTCTGATCTGGTAAATGAAAGGAAAGAAGCTATGAATGAAAAAAATATAAAAAAACGTAATCTTTACCAGGAATTTATGGATTTTATAGACAATATTGTAAAATGGATCTGCATTATCTTATTGGGGGGCATGCTTTTTACTGCCATGCTGCAGGTTATAACAAGACACGTATTTCCCCATCCTCTTTCCTGGACGGAGGAGCTTGCACGGTATATGATGCTGTGGCTGATTTTCCTTGCGGCAAGCCATATTGCGAAAGCGTCTTCCTACATTAAGGTAACCTTTCTTGTTGATAAAATGCCGGAGGGAGTGAGAAAAATTCTGTTGGTAATTACCAAATTGATTATTCTTGTCACGGCAGGGTATTTTTCCTGGAACTGTCTGGATGTATTTACAACCACTTCCGCCAATGAAGTGTCGCCGGCTATGCAGATTTCCATGCAGATTCCCAGATTCTCTCTAGTAATCGGGTTTATCCTGATTTTCCTGCAGGCTCTTGCCGCAGGCGGGCTGACCCTGCTCCCCAATGAAGAGGAGGAAGAAAACATATGAATACATTTTTGTTTGTGATATTTCTATTGATTGTGCTGATACTTTTGGGTGTTCCCGTTGCCTATTCCATGGGAGCGACGGCTATCCTGTATATTGTTATGGTGAATCCGTCCTTTTTGAAGATTCTTCCGGTGCGTTCCATGATCGGAGTAAACTCCTTTATCCTGATGTCCATTCCTTTCTTCATGCTGACGGCGGAGATTATGGTACAGGCAGATATCTCCAGGAAGCTTTTTGCTTTTGCAAGACTTCTGGTGGGGCGTTTCCGGGGGGGACTTGCCTTTGTAAATGTCATTGCCAGTACGATTTTCGGAAGTATCTCCGGATCTGCCATCGGCGATATGACAGGCCTTGGCAAGATCGAGATTGACGAGATGGAAAAGGAGGGCTATGACAAGGATTTTTCCATTGCCCTTTCCGCCGCTTCCTCCCTCCAGTCACCGCTGATTCCGCCGAGTACAACGGTTATGGTGTACGCAGGCTGCGTAACGATCTCCACGGGAGCCTTGCTCATGGGCGGACTTGGGCCGGGACTTTTGATTGGCCTTTCCCAGATTGTCTATATTCTGTTTATTCGGAAAAAACGGAACTTTCCGAAAGATACAAGGGAATATGCTCCTGGTGAGAAAAGGGCGATTGTAAAGGACGGCATCATTGCTTTGATTCTTCCGCTGATTATCCTGGGAGGAATCCTGGGTGGATTTTTCACGGCAACCGAGGCGGCGGCCGTTGCGGCCCTGTATGCCCTGATCCTTGCGTTCTTTGTCTATAAGTCCATGAATCTGAAATCCTTTGGAAATGTATTGTGGACCACAGGCAGGACAGTGGGAAATATCTTTCTGATTGTGGCATTTTCCAATGCCTTTTCCTGGGCGGCAGGAATGGAACAGATACCGGATAAGCTGGCGGATATGCTGCTTCATATTTCAAGTAATCCCATTATCCTGCTATTTATTGTAAATATCTTTTATATTATGGCCGGTATGGTTATGGATGTTGGGGCGGCAATTATCCTCTTTGCTCCCATTCTGGCTCCGGTTATGACAAAGGTAGGGGTGGATCCCATTCATTTTGCGGTTCTGACCATTACAAACCTGACCATGGGAGTGCTGACACCTCCGGTCGGACTGGTTCTGTTCTCAGCGGTCAGCGTTGGAAAACGTCCCTTTGATAAGGTGGTAAAGGCTTTGACGCCATTCCTGGTGATTGATGCCGCAATCCTTATCCTGCTGATTATCTGCCCGCCCATTACCACGGCGATTCCCCATATGCTTGGGTTTATGTAGAGGAGAAGTTTTCTTATTGAAATAGATTTGCTTATGGTGTAAACTGGCATCAGAAAGGACGGAATGATTCGATGAAGAGAAAAACCATTTATGATGTTGCCCAGGAGGCTGGTGTCAGTATTACAACCGTATCAAGAGCCATGAACGGAACGGGATATGTGAGCGAGGACACACGAAAGAGGATTGAGAAAGCTGCGGAGAACTACAGGCCCGTTGCAGTTGCACGGGAAATGAAGATGCAGAAATCAAAGACAATCGGAATTGTGATCAATCACGATGCGGACTATTTCTTCATGAATTCTACCTTTATCAATGAGCTGAGGGCAATTGCACTGGCGGCAAAGAAGAGAAGATATAAGCTGCTGCTGGAACTGATGGATGATGAGGAAGAGATTAAAAATCTGTATTTTACAAGAAAAGTAGACGGACTGATTGTCATGGGCTGCAATCGAAACAGTGAGATTATACCTGCCATGGTGGAGGCCAAGATTCCCTTTGTGCTGATTGGAAACTATGAGGGAGAGGAGCAGGTCAGCCAGGTGGAGGTAAATGACAAAAGGGCAGTTTACGATGCCATGAACTATCTCATCGGTCTGGGCCATAGGAAAATCGGGATTATTACGGGAGCTTTGAAGTATTCTTCCTCCTTTAACCGGCTGGAGGGCTACAAAGAAGCCTTGACGGATGCGGGGATTCCCATCCGCAATGAGTTTATCGAGATCTGTGAGAATCTTACGGATGTGGTGGTGGAGAATCTTGCCAAAAAGCTTTTGTACCAAAAGGAACGGATTACGGCACTGATGATGTTCAACGATCAGATAGCGGTAGCTTCTTATAAAGCGGCAAAGGAACTGGGGGTAAGAATCGGAAAGGATCTGTCTATCGTAGGTTTTGATGATGACAGAGTAGGGAAGTTTGTCACGCCGCCCCTTACAACCATCTGGCAGCCCAGCTATGAAAAGGGTGAGAAAGCTTTGAATATTTTGATTGATGCGTTAGAGGAGGATCGGCTTCCGGATAAAAAAGAGGAGTTGAACTGTGTGATGATTTACCGTCATTCCTGCTCGGCAGTGAATGAAAACGGGGACAGTGCACAGGGAGAGAAGTTCTGACAGGATTAGACCGCAGCCCGGCGTTCCTTTGTGCGAAATATGAAATCGTTACCATATTATTTCTTAATAGAATCAAAATCCTTTGTATTTTATATGAGAAAGTTATATGAAACAAAAGAAAACAGAATAAAATGACTTTTCATTCAGGAGGTAAAAGAATGAACTTAAATGACTTAACAGGAAAAACGGCGATTGTAACAGGTGCGGCCCAGGGGCTTAGCTGCGGCATGGCAGAGGGATTGATGGAAGCCGGGGCGAAAGTGTGCATTATGGACATCAATCCCAAGGCATTGGAGACGGCAAAGGGTTTTCAGGAGAAAGGCTATGCGTGCACGGCGGTAATTGCGGATCTGGGAAATGATGAGACTAGAGAGGATAAATTTGCGGAAGCGGTGGAGAGCCTTGGAGGGCATCTGGATATTCTGGTGAATGGTGCAGGGGTTCAGAGACGGTATCCGAGCGAGGAATTCCCCTTAAAGGAGTGGGATTTTGTAATGAATGTAAACCTGCGGAGCGTATTTGCCATGTGCCAGCTTGCAGGAAGAACCTTTATGAAGCAGAACAGTCGTGGAAAAATTATTAATATTGCATCCATGCTTGCCTTTTTCGGGGGCTACACGGTGCCGGCCTATGCGGCAAGCAAGGGCGGTGTCGCACAGATTACAAAAGCTCTGTGCAATGAGTGGGCCAAGAAAGGGATTAACGTAAACGCCCTTGCACCGGGCTACATGGCAACGGAGATGAATACGGCCCTTTTGGATCCGGAGAGTTCCAGATATGAGGAGATTACCAGCCGGATTCCCAATAAGAAATGGGGAATGCCGGACGACATGAAAGGTCCGGTGGTATGGCTTGCATCCGATGCTTCGGACTACATAAACGGTGCGGTCATCCCGGTTGACGGGGGATACCTTGTGCGGTAACTGAAAAATATTGCGGAACTGCAAAACAGCAATAGTCAAAAGATGCACAGAAGAATTTATGGGCACAGTTTTTTTGTGACCGGAAATTCTTCTATATGAGGGTGCATCTTTTGAATATTGCGGAACTTATAATAGGAGAACATGGAAAATGAAAGTAATTATTACAGACTGCGATCATGAAAGCATGGATATTGAGGAAAAGATATTTGCAGATGCAGGGATCGAGATGGAACTAAAGCAGGCCTTTTCGGAGGATGAAGTAATCGAACAGTGTCAGGACGGAGATATCTTTATTGTACAATATGCCAACATTACGGAGAAAGTAATGGATCACTGTCCCAAACTAAAGTACGTTGTCCGTTATGGGGTCGGCGTGGATACGGTGGATGTTCCCGCAGCCACCAGCCGGGGCATTCAGGTAGGAAATGTTCCGGATTACGGAATGAACGAGGTGGCGGACCATGCCATTGCCCTGGCCCTTGCTCTGTCAAGAAAGATTGTAAAAATGGATGCATTTACCAAGGACGAGAAGTGGGATTACATAGAGTCCATACCGGTTCACCGTTTTAGCGAGCAGACCGTGGGCGTTGTAGGGCTTGGAAGAATCGGACGGAACTTTGCGAAAAAGATGAACGGTCTGGGATTTCGGGTGATTGGGACGGATCCCTATTTCCACGCAACCCGGGAGACAGAGGAGTATCTGACGGCAGTATCCATGGATGAGGTGATCGAGCAGTCTGACATTATCTCCCTCCATTGCCCGGCAGACGGAAACAAGGATCTCTTCAATGAGGAGACATTTAAGAAAATGAAGAATACGGCTGTGCTGATCAACGTGGCCCGGGGTGGAATTATCAACGAGAATGATTTGGAACAGGCGTTGACAAAGGGAGAGCTTGGAGGGGCCGCTTTAGACTGTATGGTGGGAGAGCCTGTGGGAACGGATTCCCCCCTGTTCAAGCACAAAAATGTGATCGTAACGCCCCACATGGCATGGTATTCGGAGGAAGCGGCAAAGGAGCTGAAGCGGAAAGTGGCTGAGGAGTCGGTGCGTTTTGCAAAGGGCGAACCCATCCATTATCCCATAAATAAGGTAAGCTGAGGGTCAAATGAGCATGGAGGTAAAAATGACAGGATTAACAGAGCAGATAGAAGAAATGGGCATTGTTCCGGTGATTAAGCTGGAGGATGCGGGGAAAGCGGCAGGACTGGCAAAAGCATTGTGTGAGGGGGGATTGCCCTGTGCAGAGGTGACGTTCCGCACGGCAGCGGCAAGAGATGGGATTCAGATTATGTCAGAGACCTGTCCGGATATGCTGGTGGGAGCAGGAACCGTTCTGAACTGTGAGCAGGTAGATCAGGCTGTGGAAGCTGGGGCAAGATTCATTGTCAGTCCGGGCTTGAATCCGGAGGTGGTAAAGTATTGTCAGGAGAAAGGAGTTCCGGTATTTCCAGGGTGTGCAACGCCCACGGAAGTGGAGCAGGCAATCCGGCTGGGCCTTAAGGTCGTTAAGTTTTTTCCGGCAGAAGCGTCCGGCGGTTTAAAGGCGGTGCAAGCCATGGGGGCACCCTATGGGCAGATGCGATTCATGCCTACCGGAGGTATCAATGCTCAGAATATCTGTAATTATCTGGCCTGGGATCAGATTCTGGCCTGCGGAGGAACCTGGATGGTTCCGTCCGGTGCACTGGAACAGGGGGATTTTGGGGAGATCTTAAGATTGACCAGAGAGGCGGTGCACGTGATGCTTGGATTTGAACTGGCCCATGTGGGAATCAACTGTGAGAACGGGGAGGCAGCCAAAAAGACGGCTCAGAGCTTTGAGACACTGTTCGGTTTTGAGGAAAGGGAAAACTCTGCATCTATTTTCTCCGCAAGCTATATTGAAACGCTGAAAGCACCTTATCTTGGAACAAACGGGCACATTGCAATCCGGACCAATTCCCCTGAACGGGCAAAGGCATATCTTGCGAGAAAGGGAACGGCATTTCGGGAGGACAGTGCTGTTTATCGGGAGGACGGCAGGCTTCAGGCCATTTATCTGGAAAAAGAGATTGGCGGATTTGCAGTACATCTTGTGAGAAAATAAAAATGTTTTTAGCATATACATGGAGGCAGAAATGGGAAAAGTTATTTTATTCGGGGAACCGATGGCACTTCTGATTGCGGATACAACAGGTCCTTTGGAGGAGGTGGAGCATTTTACAAGGGCCTTATCCGGGGCGGAGGTAAATGTGGCCATCGGTCTGTCCAGACTGGGGCACAAGGTGGAGTATCTGACCAGGCTGGGGGACGATCCTTTCGGACATTATATTGAAGCAACATTGAAAAAGAATGGAATCGGTACGGAACTGATCACTTACGATTGTGTATACAGAACCGGGATCCAGCTGAAAGACCGGGTGGAGGACGGCAGCGATCCCCATGCACCTTATTATCGGAAAGGTTCGGCAGCATCCTGCATTTCCGTAAAGGAGATCGAGGAACTTGAACTGTCGGATGTGAGCCTGCTTCATATGACGGGGATACCGCCTGCCCTTTCGAAGACTTCCAGAGAGGCAGCCTTTTGCCTGATGGAAAGGTGCAAAAGGAAAGGAATTTTTATTACCTTTGACCCGAATCTGCGTCCGGCTTTGTGGGAGAATAAGAAAACCATGCGGGAGGTTCTTAACCAATTGGCAGCAAAAGCGGATGTGGTGCTTCCGGGAATTGAGGAGTGCAGAATTCTTGTGGGCTCCGAGAAGAAAGAAGAGATTGCGGACTTTTATCAGGGGATGGGAGTGCATACGGTAATAATCAAAGAGGGGGCAGAGGGGGCCTTTGTGAAAGACGGTGATGTCTCCTGGAGAGTACCCGGATATAAAGTAAAGAATGTGGTAGACACGGTAGGGGCAGGCGACGGCTTTGCCGCAGGTGTCATCAGCGGTATTCTGGAGGGGCTGGATATCAGAGAGTGTGTGCGGCGGGGTAATGCCATCGGGGCTATTCAGGTGATGAATATCAGCGATAACGAGGGGCTTCCCCATCGCAAGGAGCTGGAGAAGTTTCAGCAAAGTGCATGAGAGATTTGAATATAAGGGAAAGTCAAAATGGGTGATGTGTTCACCCATTTTTTCTCTTTACATAAGATAAATGGAGATAAAATATGAAAGGAGCCATCTATGGCAGACTGCAATATGCAAACCATGCAAAGACCGAGACCCGTCGGATGCTCCAAGGATCAACTCTTTGGAATGCCTCTGGCAATTGCCTACGTGCCATGGCAACATTGGAATGAGACCTATCATTTGGATAAAGCAATGCAGGCTGGAACGATTTTTCCGGAGCTTGATAAACCATTCCTTGGAAAGCGAGGTGCATGCAGATGATGAATAATGGATCTTTTGGACAGTTTCAGAGAGGAAATTCCTGTAACCAGGGAAGAGGTCAGAATTCCTGTGTTCAGCCGCAGCCCCGATCTTGTCCACCACCCTGCAACCAACCGCAGCCCCGGCCTACACCGTCCTGTAACCAGCCGCAGCCCCGGCCTGTGCCGTCCTGTAACCAGCCGCAGCCCCGGCCTACACCACCACCCTGTAATCAGTCTCAGGGACGACCGCCACGCCGGCCTGTGGGTCCCTCCTGTCCTTGCAAGGAGATGAACCGGGAACAGCTTCTTCAATGGATTTCCTTCACAAAATTTGCCTGTGTTGACAGTGCACTTTATCTGGATACACATCCCTGTGACACGGAGGCCGTTGCGTATTTTAAAGAGCATGTGAAGCTTTACAATGAGGCATTGACGGAATATTCGAAAACCTACGGCCCGCTCACCCTTGCTCATGCTCATCACTGTGACACCTACTGGGATTGGGTAAATCAACCGTGGCCGTGGCAATAGAAAGGAGGGAAAAGTTCAGGTATGTTTAATTATGAAAAACGTTTGGAATATCCAATTCATATTAAGGAGACAAATCCAAAGCTGGCCAAGGCTATAATCACACAGTATGGCGGACCTAACGGCGAGCTTGGAGCATCCATGCGCTATCTGTCTCAGCGGTATACCATGCCTTATAAGGAGTGCATGGCGTTGCTTACGGACATCGGCACGGAGGAATTGGGACATTTTGAGATGATCGCCACAATTGTGCACCAACTTACCAGAAATATGACCATGGAGGAACTGAAAGCCTCCGGTTTCGATGCTTATTATGTGGACCATACATTGGGACTGTGGCCTCAGGCCGCTTCCGGAACGCCTTTTTCGGCGGCAATGTTCCAGTCGGTGGGAGATCCCATTACGGATTTGACGGAGGATATGGCAGCAGAGGAAAAGGCACGCACCACCTACGACAACATTCTGCGTCTCTCTGTAGATTCCCCGGATGTAACAGACGCCATCCGCTTCCTGCGGGCCAGAGAGGTGGTTCACTTCCAGCGTTTCGGTGAAGCCCTCCGCATTGTCCAGGATCATCTGGATGAGAGAAACTTCTACGCTTTCAACCCGGCCTTTGACACCAACGGCGGGAATCCTGGGTGCAGATAGGAAGAATTCAGAGTTGTAGCAGTACCTGCTAGAAAAAAGGAAAAACCATAAGAAAGGAAGGTGCGAAAGCATCAAGGACAGATGCCGCACCTTCCCTGATTTGAAAGATTACAGATATTTGCAATCCGAATACAGAAAATAGAACACAATGAGAGAAAGAAACTGGGAAACCGTGGGTTGTTTCTGAAGACTTTCAGAAGACAAATCAGACAAAACCTTTGAATGGCTGTCCCAGGAGATTCGGGCCACTGTGCGAATGTTGCGTTCTACGCTGCCGGCTGAAGTGCGAAAATATTTTGCCACGTCCGGATAAATGGATTTGGTAACGGAGATCAGCCGTTCCGGTTCTTTCATGCAAAGGGCCACAGCATAGGCAGCCTGATAAAATCCAAGATAATTTGGAGTAATACCGAGAAGCAGAAAAAAGCGGTAGATTTCAGAGAAATTCTGTTCAGAATTCAAATTCATTTGTAGTGTCATGATATACCCTCCTTTCCCTATACTTTAAGCCCAAAACCGGCAAAATGAAAGGAAAATGAAGCGACTTTTCCAAATGAAAATAGATACTTTACGCTATTCTGATACATTTAAAAGAATAAAAGGAGATCCGGCGACACAATTCGATTGAAAAAGACATACGAAACTATGGGAAAGAAAGCCTTGGGGCTGTTTTTCAAATCTTGATAAATAAAAAGCATACAGAAATTAGTGAGGCTGTAAGCTGCAAAGCTATTGAAATTTTACAGATAAAAAGCCGGCTCTTTTTCCTCGGGCCAACATTCATAGCTGTTAATCCGGGGGGCTTCAAAGTCCAAAAGAGGAATGGAAATCAGGGACCCGCTTTTAAGATAAGGCTTTACGAGACCGGAGGGCAGAAAGCTTATGCCAATCCCCTCACAGAGATAAGAGAGCAGCTTTGTGCTGTTGTCAATTTCAAAGGGAAACTGATAAAAAGGTGGAAAAAGCTCCCGAATAAACTGGCCTACCTCCTGAAGAGCAAAATTACAGAAAAGGTAATTAAGTTTGGGGAGTTCTTCTTTATAAATACCTTTTTGATAATGATTATGAGTATGCGATGTAACCAAAAGAAGTTCGTCTGTCCGAAATTTTTGGCATCGGAAGCCGGATTTCTGGAGAGGTTGATAAGTAAAAGACAGATCTAAAAGACCGTCCTGAAGCATCTGCAGAAGATTGACAGAATGGCTGATGGTTACATTGAGGGCATAATCTGTGTCCTCTTTCAGCATTTTGGTCAGCAAAGGTTCCAGATGACATTGATAAATGGTGTTGGTAGTTCCAAGCCGCAGGGAAGCACGGGAAAAGGCCTGAGAATTCATTTCCCGGATGGACATTTCCTCCAGATCGATAATACGTCTGGCATATTCCTGAAAGAGAATCCCCTCCCGGGTGAGGGAGAGCTTCTTTTTATTTCGAATAAAAAGCTGTCTGCCCACCTCTTTTTCCAGTTCCGCAATCCGGTTGGTGACGGTAGACTGGGCGATATAGAGAAGACTGGCAGTCTGGGTGAAATTTTTTACGTCTGCTAGGGTGAGGAAAGTTCTAAGGTTCTGAGTGTCCATAGTAGTTCTGCTTTCTTAGTATTCATTTTTCAATATCTTCAGTGTCCCCTTGTACACTGAGAGTAACATATCCGCATGGATTTCAATGAAATAATAATTCGGAAATCGAATCATAATAATCAAAATTATTTGCTATACAAATGATAAACTTTGTGGTTATAATAGTCAAGAGAAATTATAAGACAATGTTTTTATAAAAATTAAGTATAAAAGGAGCTTATACAGATGAAAAAGGAACCATTTGTGACATTAGAGCAATTAAAGGAGATTACCAAGACTTACCCAACCCCCTTTTATCTCTATGACGAAAAAGGCATCCGGGAAAATGCCAGGGCTTTGAAAGAAGCGTTTGCCTGGAATCCGGGTTATAAGGAGTATTTTGCGGTGAAAGCGACACCGAACCCCTATCTGATTAACATTCTGCGTGATTATGGCTGCGGCTGCGACTGTTCCTCCATGACGGAGCTGATGCTGTCCGATGCAATCGGTGTGAGGGGGGAGGATATCATGTTTTCCTCCAACGATACACCAGCGGAGGAATTTGCCTATGCCGCTAAACTGGGGGCTGTGATAAACCTGGATGATTATACCCATATTGATTTTTTGGAGAAAACCATCGGATATATTCCGGAGACCATCAGCTGCCGTTACAATCCGGGCGGCGTGTTCCAGATAAGCAATGATATCATGGACAACCCGGGAGATTCCAAATACGGCATGACAAAGGAGCAGTTGTTTGACGCATACAAGGTGCTAATGAAGAAAGGGGCCAGACGATTCGGTATCCATGCGTTTTTGGCGAGCAATACCGTGACTAATGAATATTATCCTATGCTGGCCAAGGTCCTCTTTGAACTGGCGGTGGAGCTTAGGAAAGAGACCGGGGCGGATATCCGCTTTATCAACCTTTCCGGCGGTATCGGGATTCCCTACCGTCCGGATCAGGAGGGAAATGATATCCGAGTAATTGGCGAGGGCGTCCGCAGGGTTTATGAGGAGGTTCTGGTTCCTGCCGGAATGGGAAATGTGGCTATTTATACGGAGCTTGGACGTTTTATGATGGGACCCTATGGCTGCCTGGTGACAAAGGCCATCCATGAGAAGCATACCCATAAGGAATACATCGGCTGTGACGCCTGTGCCGTGAACCTGATGCGTCCTGCTATGTACGGTGCTTATCATCATATTACTGTTATGGGAAAAGAAAAGGAGCCATCCGATCATGTGTATGATGTGACGGGTTCCCTGTGCGAAAATAATGATAAATTTGCCATTGACCGGGAACTGCCGAAGATTGATAAGGGAGATTTGCTGGTGATTCATGACACGGGAGCACATGGATTTGCCATGGGTTATAATTACAATGGGAAGCTGAAATCCGCAGAATTGCTCTTAAAGGAAGATGGAAGTGTGCAGCTTATCCGCAGGGCGGAGACGCATAAGGATTATTTTGCAACCTTTGACTGTTTTGATATTTTGAAAGGGTTGGTGTGAAGGAACCGGGGCCGCCAGGAATAAGCCATCAGCCATTTCTATATCCTGTGTTCGGACGATTTACGTACATTCTGTCTGCTCTGGGGGTGTCGCAAAATAAGGCATCAGACGTTTCCATATCCTGTGTTCGGACGATTTACGTACATTCTGTCTGCTCTGGACGGACATCGCTAAAGCAATATCCGTCCATATCAAACAGCCTGTACGTAAATAGCCGGACACTGGATATTGGAAAAGTCTTCTGTCTCATTTTGCGACACCCCCATATCAAACAGCCTGTACGCAAATAGCCGGACACTGGATATCAGAAATGGCTGAAGTCTTATTCCCGGCGGCCCCGCTTCCTTTTTTGGATGTAAGGGTTACAACGGATACATGGAATCTTCCATATAGAAATATTCCGGATCGACGGCAAAATAGCTAAATGTCACATCTTCGGGTATGGTATCCAATAAGACCTCGGTTTCTCCTGTACTGCGGGACATACGCAGAATGCTGTCATCACAATAGAGGTAGAGCCATGACGGATCATAAGTGAGCAGCTGAAAGATTTCGTAGCTGAGGGCCGGATACAGAACGGGAAGAGCTTCTTTTCGGGAAAAGGAATAGTAGAAGAGCTGATTTGTGGAAGACTCATCTCCGATACAGTAAAGGCCCGTAGGCGTAACGGCCCAGACATCAAAGGCATCCAGTAAAAACTGCCGTTCCCCGGTGGCGGCATGAACCAGATAAAAATGAACTAAAGATTCCGTGTAAGGGCGGCGAGTAAGGTAATATCCGTTCAGCATAGAGGTGCACTCAGGAATGGGGATGACTTCCTGATCCATTTCCCGCATTTGGGGAGAATAGGTATTGCCGGTGTGCCAGTTGTCTTCCTGAGCCTGAGAAAATGCGTTTTGCTCAGCACAGATAAATTCCGGTGAGGTTTCGTCCAGCTTTTCACCGGGCATTCCCTGCTCGTCAAGTGGATAGACATCATATCGAAGAGCACTGTACATGCTATAGCCGATATAAAGATTTCCGTCATAGACAGAGAAGATATAGGGCAGATCCTGGACCATATCTCCGATCTTTGTACATTCCAATGTGTTTAGATTTAACTGCCAGAGAGTCTGCCTCACAAAGCGTTCTGAAGTGTCCTCTCCCTCCCGATTAAGGGTAAAATAAAGGAATTCCCTGTAAAGTTCCAGATTGTGATTGCGTGACATTTCTCCCTGGTAAAGAGACTCCCAGTTTTCGCTGCCGGAAGCACGGCGGTAAATGCCGTCTGAAAAGATCCGGTAGGTATAGCCATTTTTATAAACAATGGAGTCATTTTCACAATGGTTGTAGAAAACCTCAGGATCATTGGAATCAACAGAGCTTGTAATCTCATCAAGCATGTCCGACAGGCTTAAAGCTGTTGGAGAAGCATCGGCTTTTGGCAGAGAAGCTTCTTCGGGAGCTTCGCCGGGAATAGATTCCGGAAGCTCCTTTTTCTTTTGCCCGCAGGAACATAATATAAGAAGAAAACATAACAGAAAGAGAGACTTCTTTTTCATTTTTATATACCCCCTGATACTATGGATTGTTCCGCATTTTCGCTTCCCCAACCCAACCCTCAAACACTGAGGGTAAAATAATTATAGTCTATTCATCCGTCAGACACAAGTATTGGCAGTATTTCTGTGCTCTTTTGGAGAGCAATCGTAAAAACGCCGGAACATTTTTGAAAAATGGCTGGGGCTGTCAAAGCCGCACCTTAGAGCAATCTGCGAGACACTTTTTTCCGGCTCCCGCAAAAGAAGCTTGGCCCCTTTCATAACCCTGTATTTTAAGAGATACTGCATGGGAGAAAGCTGAATATTTCTTTTAAAGCAACGCAGACACTCCCGTTCTCCGATATCCGCAGTCTTGGCAATATCGGACAATGCCACAGGCTCAGAAAAATGTTCGTGTATATACTCCAGCATCGTTCGAATGCGAAGCTTGTCCGGATTTTCCCCCGTTTCCTTTGAGTTGATTTTTGGCTGAAGCTGCTCATACAGGAAATAACAGATTTGAGAGAGGGCCGTCCTCACGGTAAACTCAAATCCGGGTGCGTCACAGGCCAGAGCAGACGCCGTATGGAGAATATTGGAGTTGATTATCATACAGTCTCCCTGGGTGAGCAAAAAGCTCCCGGAGGGAATCTGAAACTTTATAGAGCCGCTTTTTACATAAGCGATTTCCAGTTCTTCGTGCCAGTGCCACGGAATGGTTTGCTCAGGCCTGTCCGTATAAAACCCCTCATAAGCGGCACAGGGAAATCCGGGAGTGCCATGGGGGTACAGTACTTTCTGTGCATTGTTCAAATTCAATCCGCATGTTTGCAGTCCCATAACAATCCCTCCCGGTGGTTCTGTGAAAATATTGGTCGTTTTTATTATATTATAAGTCGAAACAGGCATTGTATCAATCAGGAAAAGGCGGTATTTTTATTAATATCAATAAATTTGTAATGATTCAGGCAGCAAAGGAAGCAGGATTTGACTGCATTGAGCCTACAAAGGTTCAGCTGGATTATTTC
Source organism: uncultured Lachnoclostridium sp. (assembly GCA_948330435.1). Classification (GTDB taxonomy): domain Bacteria; phylum Bacillota; class Clostridia; order Lachnospirales; family Lachnospiraceae; genus Laedolimicola. The sequence continues at coordinate 76,518 of CAOJBY010000015.1, forward strand.
TTTTCGGCGGGCTATGGGCCGGAGGACGTAAAAGAGCTTCTTGGAGATATGGAGATTTCCTCCGTGGGCTGGCTTTCGGATATAGAACGCCAGGGTGACGCACGGGTGGAGCTGATGAAAGAAGCGGAAAAATTATTTGAGATGGCATCCTCTGTGGGCAGCCATGCAGTTGAAATTATTAACGGGCCGGTAGACTGGCATGCAGTGGATTGTTTTCGGCGGAAAGTTCCCTATGAGGGATATAGGGGGCTTTTGGGATACCCTCAGGAAGAAATTCATCGGCTTATGACAGAGAACCTAAAGGAACTGGCGGATTTGGCGGCGGAGTTTGGGCTGACACTGTTTTTTGAGCCCCTGTGCTGGACTCCCGTTCCCTCACTTAAGGATGCGATTCCTCTTGTGGAACAGGCTGAGAGGGAGAACCTGAAAGTGGTAGTTGATTTTTACCATAACTATATTGCCGGCCTTAGTGCGGAGTTCCTTTCCAGGAAAGATAAGGATCTGATTCTTGGAGTGCATATCTGCAATTCCCGGAAGCCGGACGATCGGGTCCCCTGCGAGGAAATTTTCCGGGATGCAGCCTTTTATGAGGGTGCCGTTCCCATCAAAGAGTGGGTGGAAGCGGTGAAAGCTACCGGATTTGATGGTTGGTGGGCTTATGAGACTTTCTCAAAACGGGAAGCTGAGGAGGATGTATTTGAGTTTGCAGACTATGTTTACAGAGAGCTTAAAAAGCTTGTGGAAAATTGATATTTATGAAATAATTAAGCAGATAAAAAGTCCGGCTAAGAAATGTCATATGCTTATGAAAAATATTTTTTGCCGGACGGTAAAGCCGCAAAGACGCACGAGAGGAACTTTCATGAGTGTCCTTTCGAATGAAAGTTTCTCTCATTACATGTGTGTTGAAGTGACTTTACCCTTTCGTACTGCCCGGTAGCAACTTTGGAAAGGAGAACTGAAAATGATTGATTTACATATGCATAGCAATTACAGTGATGACGGAGAGTTTACACCCCTGGAACTGGTGGAGAAATGTGCGGAATGGGGAATAAAGCTGATGGCCATTACGGATCACAACTGTGCCTGTGCGAACAGGGAGGTAAAGGGGGCGGCAAGAGAACGGGGAATCCGTTATATTACCGGAATTGAGATTGACTGCACCTATGAGGGGGCGAATTTTCATGTGCTGGGATATGGCATAGACGATACTTCTTCTGACTTTGCAGAGGTGGAAGAGAATATCCGATCCCAGGTCCGAAATGCTTCACGGGAAATGCTTGCCAAGACGAGAAAGATGGGATTTATGGTGGAAGAATGGGAAATGCAGAAGCTTGCGGAAAAAAGCCGCTGGCCGGATTCCTGGACCGGGGAGATGTTTGCGGAGGTTCTGCTTGCAAAGCCGGAATATAAGGAGCATCCGCTGCTTTTGCCTTACCGTGAGGGCGGAAGCAGGGTGGACAATGCACTGGTGAATTTTTACTGGGACTTTTATTCTCAGGGAAAGTCCTGTCATGCGGATATTTCGATACCAGAGATGAAGAAGATTATAGATATCATCCATCAAAACCATGGTCTGGCAGTTCTGGCTCATCCCTGTGTCAATCTGAAAGGACAAGAGGAGCTTCTTGGGGGAATCGTGGCCCTAGGCATAGACGGAATCGAAGCTTTCAGCAGTTATCATACTCCGGAGCAGGCTTTGGAGCGTATGAGACAGGCAAGGGATTACCATCTGTTCTACACCTGCGGCAGCGATTTCCACGGAAAGACCAAGCCGTCGATCCGCCTTGGAGGTCATGGCTTCAAAGGGACGGAGGAAGAGCTTGAACGGGAATTGGAAAAATTAATAGAGAAAGCAGAGTGAGTCTGGCGGTTGGGACATTTGCTATTTCTTATAGTTTGTGCTACATTGTTTTTAAATGAAAACAGGATAAATGGACAAAAAAGTAACTCCCATGGAGAGCGACAAATAAGGAGGAATTACAATGCGAATTGATAGTACTTCAAATAGAACGGGGACATATCCGCTGCCCAGTTTTAAAAGTCCGGTGTCTGAAAAAAGTGACAGCACATCAGAAAAAGCAAAGGATAAGGTCGTTATTTCCATGCAATATCGGTCATCAAATGAAGAACAGAATGCTGTGGGCGAGACCGGTGCTGTTTCAAACCTGACTATGGAATCGGCTATGAAAGCCCTTAAAGCAGAAGACACAAAAGAACTTCGAAGCTGGATGGAAACATGGAAAAAAGAAAATCAGCTGGAAGTAAACTGGGATGCGGCGGTAGATCCCGATGGCAGCATTTACGCAACGGCTTATATAGAGTCCCTGGTATCCCAGTATGAGAAACAGCGTACCACCATTGAAGCTTACTATGCAGAGTCCCATAAAGAGAATTGCTCCAGTCCCTATGGAAATGATTTAAGAGGAGGTCTTATGTATCTTGCGGCCAAATATCAGGTGGAAAGCTCTATTTATTTTCGCTCTGATATGTCTGAGGAAGAACGGGCCATGTCTTACTATCAGGAGCGTGCATTATTGATGGGAAGCAGTGTCAGTCTTAATGATCCCTATGCTTTAGCATCCACAGGCGGTGTGCCAGGCAGGAAAGAAGCGGACAGAATCGCAGAGCAGGCGGCCAGAGAGAAGCTTAATGGGTTAATTTCAGAAGCAAAAGGGAATCGTGAAAAATAGAATTCATTTAGGAAATTTCAAAACTCAAGCTTGACGCTTTTTCTGTCATCAAAGTATAATATACAGTTGTAAAGCTGTGAAAAACAAAAAAGTAAGACGCAAGTACTGCGTCAAGGAGGAGTATGAAAAGAAGAAAGACTAAGATTATCTGTACGCTGGGTCCTGCTTCCGAGTCGGAGCAGATGATACGGGAGCTGATGCTTGCCGGAATGAACGTGGCGAGACTGAACTTTTCCCACGGAACCCATGAGGAGCAGAAAGGAAAGATCGAACTGGTGAAAAAGGTGCGGGAGGAGTTAAAGCTTCCCGTTGCACTGCTTTTAGACACAAAGGGTCCGGAGATCCGTACCCGGGACGTGGAGGGCGGCAGGATAGAACTGAAAAAGGGCCAGAGCTTTGTGCTGACCACAGAGGAGATTCTGGGAAATGAGGGCAGGGTGTCCATCACCTATCCCAATCTGGTAAAGGATGTAAAGCCGGGGGACGCTATCCTCATTGATGACGGTCTCATTGAGCTGGAAGTAAACCAGATAACGGAAAAGGATATCTACTGTACCGTGAAAAACGGCGGTTTTGTTTCCAATAAAAAAGGAATCAATGTGCCGGGAGTCAGCTTAAATATGCCCTTTATCAGTGAAAAGGACTATGAGGATATTGTATTTGGAATCGAGGAGGGCTTTGACTTTATTGCGGCTTCCTTTACCAGAAGTGCGGACGATATACTTGAGATCCGCAAGATTCTGGAAGAGAGAAGCTGCCATCATATTAAAATCATTGCCAAGATAGAGAATCTTCAGGGTGTGGAAAATATTGATGAGATTCTTCGGGTATCGGATGGAATTATGATCGCCAGAGGAGACATGGGCGTGGAGATTCCCCTGGAAGATGTGCCTGTGATTCAGAAAAAGCTGATTTTAAAGAGTCTGGAGATTGGAAAGCCGGTGATTACGGCAACCCAGATGCTGGATTCCATGATGAAGAATCCCCGGCCCACCAGGGCGGAGACCAGCGATGTGTCCAATGCCATTTACCAGGGCACAGGGGCCATTATGCTTTCCGGTGAGACGGCTTCGGGCCAGTATCCGGTGGAAGCCGTGAAGACCATGGATCGGATTGCCGTCCGCACGGAGGAGGATATTGATTACGATTACCGCTTCAAGCGGCGGAATATTATGGATAAGCCGGATATCACCAATGCCGTATCCCATGCCACCTGCACGACGGCTGCGGATCTGAAAGCAGCGGCTATTATCACGGTGTCAAAATCGGGAAGAACCGTGGGCATGATCTCACGTTACCGTCCAAGCTGTACCATCATCGGCTGCTGTATGGACGATTACGTATGCCGCCAGTTGAATCTGTATTGGGGCGTGGAGCCTTTGCTTCTGGAACGGGAGGACAATGCGGAGGAATTGTTCAACCATGCGGTGGAGGCTGCGGAGAGGGCAGGGCTGGTTATGAGAGGGGATTTGACGGTATTGACGGCGGGCGTACCCCTTGGCATTACGGGAACCACCAATCTGATTAAGGTACAGGTGGCAGGCCGGATTCTTGTCACCGGACAGGGAATTACACGAAAGAAAGCTTGCGGGCCCTTATGCGTGGCGAGAGATGCGGAGGAATTAAAGAAAAATTATCATGCCGGAGATATTATCGTAGTGCCGGAGACCACCAATGAGATGATGCCTGAGCTGAAAACTGCCCTTGCCCTTGTGACTGAAAAGGAGGGCGGCAATTCCCACGGGGCCATTGTGGGCCTGACACTGGATATCCCGGTGATCGTGGGGGCGGACAATGCGGTGGACATTCTGAAAAGCGGGGCTGTGGTTTCCGTGGATGCGGAGACGGGTGCCGTGTCCGGTAATCATTAGCGGAGGATTGATAATGGAATGTCCGTTTTGTAAAGTAGAAATGATAAAAGGGTATCTACAGTGTGGCACAGCCCTTTGGAGCACCAAAAAGCATAAGCTGAGTATGCTTCCAGGCAAGAACGAGCAGTACGCCTTTTACGTGAAGCTGCCGATGGTGTCCAGCAATTATATAGAGAGCGACTGCTGCCCCAAGTGTAAGCGTCTTATAATAGATACCTCAGATTATAAAAATAACTTGGAGTATAACTTGGAGCAGGACGGCGAGTGAGCCTGCAGAACTAGAATAGGAGAAAATTCATGGCGGAAATGACACCCATGATGCAGCAGTACCTAAAGACAAAGGAGCAGTACAAGGACTGTATTTTATTTTATCGCCTGGGCGATTTCTACGAAATGTTTTTTGAAGATGCAATTACCGTGTCACGGGAGCTTGAGCTGACCCTGACCGGAAAGAGCTGCGGACTGGAGGAACGTGCACCCATGTGTGGCGTTCCTTATCATGCTGTGGAGGGATATCTGAACCGTCTGGTTTCCAAGGGCTATAAAGTAGCTATCTGCGAGCAGATGGAGGATCCCAAGATGGCCAAGGGCCTGGTAGCCCGTGACGTGGTGCGGATCGTGACTCCCGGAACCAATTTAAGTACTGCAGACGAAACAAGAAATAATTTTCTCATGTGTATTGTGTATCTGTCGGATCGCTATGGCATCTCCACTGCGGACATTACCACAGGGGATTATTTTGTGACGGAAGTGGATTCTCTGCGGAAGCTTTGGGATGAGATTCATAAGTTTGCACCATCGGAGATTGTATGCAATGAGTCCTTTACCATGAGTGGCATGGACCTGAATGATCTGCGGTACCGCCTGAATATCGCCCTGTATCCTCTGGAATCCTGGTATTTTGATGATGAGCTATGCAAGCGTACACTTTTGGAACATTTTAAGATGGCGGATTTGACAGGGCTGGGGTTAAAGGATTTGAATTGCGGAACCATCGCAGCGGGAGCTCTTCTCAAATACCTCTATGAGACCCAGAAAACCTCCCTGTCCCATATGACCCGCCTTAAGCCCTACACCATTGGGAAATACATGATTATTGACAGTTCCAGCCGGAGAAATCTGGAGCTGGTGGAGACTTTGCGGGAAAAGCAGAAGCGGGGCTCTCTTTTGTGGGTGCTGGACAAGACTAAGACGGCTATGGGTGCCAGAACGCTGCGTACCATGGTGGAGCAGCCGCTTATTGACCAAAGTGAGATCGAAAAACGCCATGAAGCCATTGCAGAGTTAAATGCTCACGTAATTACTAGAGAAGAATTGCGGGAGTACTTAAATCCCATTTACGACCTGGAACGCCTGATCGGACGCATCAGTTACCAGACAGCCAATCCCAGGGACTTAACGGCTTTCTGCACATCCCTGGAAATGCTGCCGCACATTAAGACATTGATGGAGGATTTTCAGTCGCCGCTTCTTCGTTCCCTTTGTGAGGATTTGGATGTTCTTTCTGATCTGCAGGCTATGATTGCGGGTACCATTCGGGAGGATCCCCCTGTTTCCGTTCGAGACGGGGATATTATCCAAGACGGCTGTAACGAGGATGTGGATCGTTACCGAAAAGCCAAAACCGAGGGGAAGAGCTGGCTTGCAAAGGTGGAAGCCGACGAGAGAGAGAAGACAGGCATAAAGAATCTGAAAATTAAGTATAACAAGGTATTCGGCTATTATCTGGAGGTGACCAATTCCTATAAGGACATGGTGCCTGATTACTATATGCGTAAGCAGACCTTGACCAATGCGGAGCGTTATATTACGCCGGAGCTGAAAGAGTTGGAGGATACCATTCTGGGAGCAGAGGAAAAGCTGACGGCTCTGGAATACAGCCTGTTTGTGGAGCTTCGGGAGACGATTGCCGCAGAGGTTCTGCGGATTCAGAAGACAGCCAAGGCCGTGGCACACATTGATGTATTTGCTTCTCTGGCATTTGTGGCAGAACGCAATGGCTTTGTGCGTCCCAAAATGAATGAGAAAGGGATCATTGACATTAAGGGCGGCCGCCATCCGGTGGTGGAGAAAATGATTGAGAACGACATGTTTATTCCCAATGACACATTTCTTGACAATGGCAGTAACCGGATTTCCATTATCACAGGCCCAAATATGGCAGGAAAGTCCACCTACATGCGGCAGACGGCTCTCATCGTGTTGATGGCCCAGGTGGGAAGCTTTGTGCCGGCGGACAGTGCGAAGATCGGCATTGTAGATAGGATTTTCACCCGGGTAGGGGCTTCGGATGATCTGGCTTCCGGGCAGAGTACCTTTATGGTAGAGATGACGGAGGTTGCCAATATTCTGCGAAATGCCACGGGCAGCAGCCTTTTGATTCTGGATGAGATTGGCCGGGGAACCAGCACCTTTGACGGACTGGCCATTGCCTGGGCGGTGATTGAATACATCAGTAATCCCCGGATTTTGGGGGCCAAGACGTTATTTGCCACCCACTATCATGAACTGACAGAGCTGGAGGGCTCTCTGGATGGCGTGAATAATTACTGTATTGCCGTGAAAGAAAAGGGAGATGATATCGTATTCTTGCGGAAAATCATCAAGGGCGGTGCAGACAAAAGCTATGGCATTCAGGTGGCGAAGCTGGCCGGCGTGCCCGACCCGGTGATTGCCCGGGCAAAGGAGCTGGTGGAGGATCTGGTTCAGGCGGACATTTCACTGAAGCCCAAGGCAGCTCCCGTAGAAATGGAGATGGAGCAGATTTCCCTCTTTGATACGGTGAAAGATGATGATATTATCAGGGAGCTTGGGGAGATGGATCTGAGTAATATGACCCCCCTGGATGCACTCAACACCATGTACCGGCTGCAGAATAAGATTAAGAACCGGTGGTAGGGACGCAGCATATAAAAATGCAATATTTTCCGGCCGTCGATTTGTTCTATATGGAATAAATCGATGGTCGGTTGCGTTTATAGGGAAAAACAGATTTTGAATTTGCTAAATTTGTAAAAATTTTGCTTGATTTATGGAAAATTCTGGTATATACTAATGCTGTCAAAGGATTCTAAGAAGTTTTCAGACACATCGTCAGAAAAATCCCGATGATAATAATTTATAAACGGTTTACTTGAAAGAGAAAGATATTGTATTGGGCAGGGAATTTCTTTATAATAAAAGCAACTCTACTGTCGGTATTGCTCTTTCAGAGAATATCAGAACAAGGATATGCTCAAAAACCGGGAGCAAATTAAGGAAACACCCTACGGGCAAGGTGAATTTGTCTGAAAGACAAAGAGAAAGTGCCCTGGGGCATATACCTATATGCTCAAAAACCATGAGCGAATTAAGGAAAGAGAGGACGGCAGTATGAGTAATGAGCAAACATTTTTAATGAAACCAAAGGTGGATTTCTGCTTTAAGGAGCTAATGGAGGATGCACAGATTCGCAGGGATTTCATCTCTGCATTGCTGGGCGTTGCCCCGGAGGAGATAGAGCACACGGAGCTTTTGCCCACACATTTAAGGAGGGAATATCCGGAGGATAAGCTGGGAATCCTGGACATTCGGGTCTTTATCTGTGACCGGACAGAGACAGATAAGGATTCCGCAGATGGAGCAAGCCAGATGGATCTGGAGATTCAGCTTTCCCCGTTTCCGCTGTGGCCGGAGCGTTCCGTGTTTTATCTGGCTAAAATGTTCACAGGGGAGATTCATGAGGGGCAGAGCTATAAGGTGCTTAAGAAATGTATCCATGTGGGAATTCTGGATTTTGTACTTTTTGAGGAAGACGAGGAGTTTTATTCCCGCTTTCATCTCTGGGAGGACCACAGGCACCGGATGTATACGGATAAGCTGGAGATTCATATCCTGGAGCTTCCAAAGCTGAAAGAGAGGGAATATCCACAGACGGAGCTGTTAAATTGGGTTCGGTTTTTCAATGCGGAACAAAAGGAGGAATTTGAGATGGCGGCAGAGACAAGCCCACAGGTGGAGAGAGCCTATGAGCGTTTGGTGAATATCAGTGCGGACGAGGAAAAACGTTTGGAATATGAAGCACGGGAAAAAGCCATACGTGATTACAACTATTTGATGGATTACAATCTGAAAAAGGGATTGGAAGCAGGGATGGAAAAGGGAATAAAGGCAGGGATGGAAAAGGGAATAAAGGAGGGGAGAGAGAAAGGGTTAAAAGAGGGAAGAAAAGAGGGCAGAATAGAAGGAATGGAGGAAGGTCTGGAGCAGGGAGCAAAGGCCCTTATAGAGATGTGCCAGGAAGATTCTTATTCAAGAGAAGAGACATCCTCCCGGTTGGTTCACAGGCTTTCCGTTTCCCGGGAGAGAGCAGAGGAGTATTTGAAAAAATACTGGCTCTCCGAGAAAGAATAATTTTCTCCCAAATCCTATTTATCAGATATTCAAATCCTGTGTGAAAGGCAGAAACGGTGAAAAATCCATTGCTGCCTTTCTTTGTTTATGGTAAAGTATCAATAGTGAAAAATCAAATGAACATCCGTATATTGGCCGTCTGTAAATCAGGAAAAGTTATTGTTCACTTTCTGACATAATATGCTTTGCGATGCAAAATTTGCAATTGGTCAGTACATCGGGCAGCAGGGAGCAGATAAGGAATATGGGAAAAATAGAGGTACTGGATCAGCAGACCATTGATAAAATAGCGGCAGGGGAAGTGATTGAACGGCCCTCCTCCGTGGTAAAGGAGCTTGTGGAAAATGCCATCGACGCAGGAGCAACCGCCGTGACTGTGGAGATTCGGGACGGAGGAATCTCTTTCCTCCGGGTTACGGACAATGGAAGCGGCATTGAAAAGGAGCAGGTATCCACGGCCTTTCTGCGTCATGCCACCAGCAAGATAAGGAGGGTGGAGGATCTGTTTCAGGTGTCTTCTTTGGGGTTTCGTGGGGAGGCTCTTTCCAGTATAGCGGCCATAGCCATGGTGGAGCTGATTACCAAGACACGGGCGGCAGAAGTAGGTGTCCGCTATTGCATCGAGGGCGGTGTGGAGAAGAAGCTGGAGGAGACGGCGGCACCGGAGGGAACCACTTTTCTGGTTCGCAGTCTTTTTTACAATACCCCGGCCCGAAGAAAATTTTTGAAAACACCTATGACCGAAGCAGGCTATATCAGCGATCTCATGGAGAGGATGGCTCTGTCCCACCCGGAGGTCTCCTTTCAGTTTATCAACAACGGTCAGACGAAAATACATACCTCCGGCAATCATAATCTAAAGGATGTGATTTATCATATCTATGGCAGAGATGTGGCGGCAAATCTGGCGGAGGTGGATGAAGTCCAGGAAAAGGTTCGGATCACAGGCTATATTGGAAAGCCGGTGATTTCCAGGGGAAATCGTGGGTATGAGACGTATTTTATCAATGGAAGATATATTAAAAGTTCCTTGATTGCCAAAGGAATCGAGGACGCTTACCGGACCTTTATGATGCAGCACAAGTATCCCTTTACAGTGCTTCATATTGTTATGGACGGGGAGCTTTTGGATGTGAATGTGCATCCAACCAAGATGGAGCTTCGGTTTTCTAATCAGGAGGAGCTGTACCGTCTGATTCAGAAGACCATTCGGGAGGGGCTTACCAGACAGGAGCTGATCCCGGAGGTAAAACTGACGGAGACTGCACAGCTCACAAGAGAGTCATACGCAGTTCCAAAGCAACTTTCAAAAGAACCGCAGGGAGTTACGGAGCAGTTCCAAAAGCAATTGGACAGAACCGCAGAGCAGTCTGAAAAAGAAAAGCCTTTACAATCCCGGCCCCCCCAGGAACGCAACCTGGAATATTTCCTCACCCAAATGCGTGAGCGTGTGACAAAAGAATTTCAGGAAAAGGAAGAGCAGAAAGCTGCTGAAGCAGAGGTAAATCAAAAGATTCATTCCCATCAGGAATTAGAAGCATTGACGGGCAGCCAAGTGATCCGGGAAAGTGGAAGCTATGGCTCTGAAGTGCGACAAAAAAGCGGAAGCTATGATTCCAAAGCAGGTCAGAAAAGCACAGATTTGCAATCAGAGCCAGAGCAGCTGGAGCTTTTCGACCACAGGCTTCTAAACCCCGAGACCAAGTCTGAAATTAAAACCATCGGCCAACTCTTTGAGACCTACTGGCTGGTGCAGTTTGAGGACAAGTTCTATATGATCGACCAGCACGCAGCCCACGAAAAGGTCCTATATGAACGTACGGTAAAGAGTCTGGAAAATAAGGAAGTAACCTCTCAGATGGTAAGCCCGCCCCTGATTCTGACCCTGACCATGCAGGAGGCGAACAGATTAAATGACTATCTGGGATATTTTACGGAGATGGGGTTTGAGATTGAGCCTTTTGGGGGCAGGGAGTATGCGGTCAGTGCCGTGCCGGGGAATCTTTTTGGAATTGCAGAGAGAGAGCTGTTCCTGGAGGTTCTGGACAGCCTGGAAAGTGTAGGCGGCAAGGATTCCACCCTTGTGATGGAAAAGATTGCGTCCATGTCCTGCAAGGCAGCAGTAAAAGGAAGCCAGCGTCTGAGTACGGCGGAAGCGAGGGCATTGATAGAAGAGCTTCTGCATCTTGAGAACCCCTACAACTGTCCCCACGGACGGCCAACAATTATATCCATGACCAAGCAGGAGATTGAGAAAAAGTTTAAGAGGATAGTGTAAATGAAACAGAAGAAGGCCACTACCAACTGCGAATGCTGCGGCAACTATGTGTACGACGACGATTACGGCTATTACGTGTGCGAGATGGATCTGGACGAGGATGAGATGCGACTGTTTATTCAGGGGCAGTTTAGAAACTGTCCCTATTTCCAGTATGGAGACGAATATCGGATCGTGCGGCATCAGATGTAAAAGCGGCTGCAAATTGATCTAAATGAGGGTGTACAGACAGGATATTACGGAACTTTTAATAGGAGAAAACCATGTATCATATAGGCATATGCGATGATGATAAGCTTTTCTGCACGCAATTGGAGGATCTTGTCTGCTCTCTGGGAGCAGGGCTTGGTCAGAAAATCGAAACAGATGTATGGTATACCGGAGAGTCTGTCATGGAGGATTTGAAAAAAATCTCCCCGCTAGATCTTCTGTTTCTGGACATTGAGCTCTATGAGAACAGCGGCATTGACGTGGGAAAATACATCCGCAGGGAGAATGACTACCGAATGCATATCGTCTATGTTTCTTCCAGGCAGGAATATGCTATGGAGCTGTTCCGCCTGCAGCCCCTGGATTTTCTGATCAAGCCCATTTCCAGGGAGCAGGTAAAGGAGGTCCTCATGCGAAGCCTTAAGCAGAGGGCAGGGGGAAAGGCCCTCTTCGAATACCAAAAAGGCGGAGTCTTTTATCAGGTCCCCTGTGAGGAAATTCTGTATTTTATGAGTAATGACAAAAAAATAAATATGGCGGCAAAAGACGGCATGCAGGAGTTTTACGGGAAATTAAGGGAAGTGGCGGGCAAGCTTCCCCCAGGCTTTCTCACGATCCACCAATCCTATCTTATCAATATGGATTATGTGGCGGAGTATACGTATGAGTCAGTGAAAATGCAGGACGGCAGTCTTTTGAGCATCAGCAAGCCCTATCGGAAAGCTGTGCGGAGCAGAATCAAGGAGTGGGCGAAAGAGAGAATGCATGTGGGAATATAGTTGGTATGTACAGAGAGGGGGCGTCATCCTGATTGCCGCCATCCTCAATTTGCTGCTTTTAAAAAATCTTATGAAATCCTTTGCCGGAAATCGAATCTGGGCGGGTGTTGCTCTTGGAAGTGTGGAAGCGGCCTGCTATCTGATCCCTTACTTTGCGGCGGGAAGAACCTTTTATATACAGGAAATGGCGGCGGGCGTGCTGCTGTTTCTTCTTTGTTTTGCCCTGATTCAAAAGAGAAAGGGGCCGAAAAATGAGGAAAGGGTGCCGGAGAAAGGGCAGATGGTCCTGCTGTTTGTGATACCCGTGACAGGTATGCTTGCGTTGCTTTGTCTGTTTTTGGGGGAACTGAAGCCATATATTTTTTCCGCACTGTGCTGCGGCTGCATCCTGGCAGCCAACCTGAGCGTGTTTTATCTTTATCATATTTTAGTGCAGAATGATGCACATATCCGGCAGCGGGACATTTACAGGCAGCAGACGGATCATTACCGGAACCAGCTTGAGGTGATAGAGGAATCCCAGAAGCGGATTCGATTGCTGCGTCATGATATGAAAAATCATATGCTTCATCTGTGTGTACTATTGCAGCAGGGGCATTGTGAGGAGGCACTTCAATATCTAAAGGAGATGGAGGGGGAGCTTGGAAACCCGGGGGAGCATGTGAGCTGCGGCAATCAGGAGATTGACAGTCTTTTGAACTATAAGATCCAAAAGGCGAAGCAGGTTCTGACCAGGGTGGAGTGCGGCGTTCACGTTCCCGTGGAGCTGATGCCTAAGTCCTTTGATATTAATGTGATTTTGGGAAATCTTTTGGATAATGGGATTGAGGCGGCCCAGAGAAGCCGGGATAAGTGGATGAAAGTGGTGATACGTGCGGATAAGGGGCTGCTTTTGATTCATATCGCAAATAGCTGCGGGGAGGTTCCCAGGCGGAAAGGGCGGTATGGATTTTTCTCATCAAAGGAGGAGCCGGGGCATGGGATTGGGCTTGAGAATGTGAGACGTATGGTGGAACGGCAGAATGGGAGTATGGAGTTTGGGTGTGGGGAGGGGGAATTTTTTGTGGATGTGTTGTTGTATGTGAGTGAGGTGTAGGAGTC
>CAOJBY010000016.1 GCA_948330435.1 uncultured Lachnoclostridium sp.
GGCGTACACCCCTTTATTTCACGAAATGCCTTTGTAAAATAACTATTGTCCAAAAACCCGCACTCCGCCCCAATATCCCCCGCACTTTTCTCCGTTGACAGCAGAAGCTCCGAAGCTTTCTGAATGCGGAACTGTTTGAGATAGCGGACAGGCGGCATGCCGATGGATTTGTGAAAGCATCGCAGGCATTCCCTCTCGCTTATCAGTGCACTCCCGGCGATCTGTGCCGTGCTTATCTCTTCCATATAATGCATCTCAATATACTGGAGCATCACACGAATCCGCTGTGCATTCCGCAGGTCCCTCTCTGACGGTTCCCTCTCCGATACAGGCATGTGAAGCTTGAGCAGAAGAATCAGTTGGGACAGAGCGTGCCGCACCTGGAATTCGTAGCCCACAGGTTCCTCCGCCATAGCCTGCCACGCCTCCTTTATAAAATCACACGCCTTATTATGCCAGGAGACACTTCCGTCAAAAATGGCATCTCTGAATGATTTCTTCTCCATCAAGGGACCAACGTAGTTCTGCCAGAAGACACTGTCCCCACTCCCTCCCACAAGGCGGGGATGAAATACCAGGGAGTAAAGCTGACACCCCTGAGGTGTCAAAGCATTAACCCCATGCAATGCCTGGGCATTTATAAAAAAACCGTCTCCCTTTTTCAGTTGATATGTCTTTTTCTCCAGAAGAAGCTCCGCTTCACCGGCCACCACAACCGCAACTTCCAGTTCTTCATGCCAGTGCCAGGGAACAGCCTCCAACCTCAAATCGTCATAATAGCCGGCTATGGGAAATAAAACCGATCCATGCTCCTTTAGTTCTCTTCCGTCCTGCCCCAAAACAGTGTGGCAATTCGCAAGTGCCATACCTTTCTCCTTTCTGGCGGTTTTATTATACAAAAATGGCAGTATCATCCTATTTTCACCCAGAAATTGTTGATATAATCATATCATCAGATGCACCTGAACACAACTGAAAATTGATTTAAATCAGTAATATCTCATCCATGCACAAATCAATTTACAGACGCATGCATCTGCGGCTGGGAATTGATTTAGACAAGGGTGTATGGATGGGATATTACGGAACTTATAATAGTAGGAGGTCTGAATATGTTAAGATTTACATTTATCCCAAATAAAAAACGTTTTCTGGAATTGATCAACAGCTGCAAAGGTTCCGTTTTGATCCATCTTCCGGACAATACCACCCGTGATTTAAAATGCGATTCTACAGCTTATCAAATGTTGGAAATGCTGCCCCTTAATACAGTGGATCTGTGTCTGAGCTTCTCGGATCACCGGGATTCTTCTAAATTTATTGAATATTTGATGCGTGCCACCCATGGTTGATCTGCACATTCACAGCCACTTAAGCCCCCAGGGACTGTCCACGCCTTTACAGCTTGTGAAGCAATGCCAGGCCCGGAAACTTGGATTGATGTCCGTCACGGATCAAAACTGTGCCCGGGCAAACAGAGCGGCGGAAAGAGCAGCCTGGGAAAACGGAATTGCTTATATATCCGGAATTGAATTAGATTCCACCTATGAGGGAATGCATGTTTCGGTTCTAGGATACGGGATCGACTATGACAGCCCGGATTTTGCAAGGCTCGAAAGACACATAGACAAACTAAGCTTCAAAGCTTCTCTGGAAATATTGGAAAAAACACAGGTACTTGGATTTCACCTGACGGAATGCGACATGTGGGAAGCATCTAAAGAGCATTTCGAAACAGACAGTTGGAACGGAGAATTGTTTGCAAGGGTTCTTTTGTCCAATCCGAAATTCAGGGAACACCCCCTTTTAAAGCCCTACCGCACCGGAGGATCCCGAAGCGATCATCCCTTGGAAAATCTTTACCAGGATTACTATGCTGCCGGAAAAGTATGTCATGCTGACACCCCATACCCAGATATCCATGAGATTCTTGATCTCATCCACCAGAATCACGGCGTTGCCGTTCTGGCTCATCCGGGGTTACATTTATACAAAGGAAAAGCGTTCCTTTTAAGGCTTCTGACCCTGGAAATTGACGGACTGGAAGCTTACAGTAGCTGCCATACACCTGCCGAAGCCGCCTACTTTGCTGCTCTTGCCAAAGAGCAGGAACGCCTAATCACCTGTGGCAGTGATTACCAGGGAAATGCCGGGGCCTCCGCATCTCCTGGAGATGCCGTGTTTGCACCGGACATGGATCCGGAGCAGGAAACACAGCGAATTGCAGAACGGCTATTATCCTATATTTTTTGTAACACTTCCCATAGAAAAAGGGCCTAACTATTTTTAAGCCCTTTTTCTCTCAACCTTATTTCAGTGCCATCTGTTACAATTTTCCCTTACATCAACCCCGGTACCAGCATAGGAACATACAATATCAGGAAAAATACCAAAATCAATCCAATCAGATAAGGAATGATCGACTTGGCAATCTTTTCAATCGGCAGCCCCGTAATGCCCGAAGCCACAAACAGGTTGATGGCCACCGGCGGCGTGATCATGCCAATGGCAATTCCCACAACAAACACAATACCAAAATGCACCAGACTGATATTCATAGCCTTAACCAAGGGCAAAAATACCGGAGTCAAGATAATGATGGCCGAGGATGTCTCCATAAACACGCCGGCAATCAGAATGATAATGGCAATCAGGAACATAATAATATACGGATTGCTGGACACGCTCAGAACCGAATTTGCAATGGCCTCCGGGATCTTCCAGTTCGCCAGTACCCATCCAAAGGGGCCGCTGCATGCAATAATAATCATAATAACGGCAGAGGTCTTGGCACTGCCTTTCATGATGTTAAACAATTCCTTTGGCCCCATATCCCGATAAACAAAAATGGATACCAGGATTGCATAGATAACCGCCACATCCGCAGCCTCCGAGGGGGTAAAGTATCCGGAAAAGATACCTCCCAGGATAATCAGCGGCATCAAAATACCCCAGATAGCCTTGAGAAATGTTTTCACCA
The DNA here is from genome assembly GCA_948330435.1 of uncultured Lachnoclostridium sp. Taxonomy (GTDB): domain Bacteria; phylum Bacillota; class Clostridia; order Lachnospirales; family Lachnospiraceae; genus Laedolimicola. The sequence continues at coordinate 2,981 of CAOJBY010000016.1, forward strand.
CATTCTTAAGGGAAAATGGCGTTCCCTTGGGATAATTAAACTTTGCAGCTTCAAAAAGAGAAATGGCAATCAAAATGATCCCCATCAAAACACCGGGAACAAAGCCGTTTTTAAAGAGGGTATTCACGCTCTCCTCCGCAATGACCGCATAGAGCACCATGGGAACTGAGGGTGGAATTACAACGCCGATAGTTCCTGCCGCAGCAATCAATGCCGCCGCCTTTGACTCATTGTATCCCCTTACTTTCAACTCCGGAATCAAAGTTGCACCTACAGCTGCCGTTGTCGCCGCACCGGAGCCGGAGATGGCCGCAAAAAACATTCCGGCAAGCACGGACACAATGGACAATCCGCCCTTAATCATGCCAAGCAACGCCTCTGCAAATTCAACCAGGACCTTGGAAACCTTTCCCTTTGCCATCAAATCCCCCGCAAAAATAAAAAAGGGAACCGCAATCAGGGAAAAGGAATCCGTAGCCGTAAACATACGCTGCACAATCATTAAGAGAGGCACATCTCCCTTAGTCATTACTGCCACAGAAGAAAGTGCAATGGAAAAGGCCACCGGAACTCCTAAAATAAGCAAAACAATAAATGCAATAAAAAGTAAAGCCGCCATTTTACGCTTCCTCCTTTCCCAATAAATGCATGACACAGCCAAGAGCCGCATCCAGTGCATGAAAGAACATCAGGCCGGAGCCGATGGGAATGCAGATATAAACATACCTCATAGGCAGACGCATAGCCGCCGAAAGCTGGTTCCCCTGCTTTCCAAAATACTGAATCCCATAAAACACAATCAGGCCGAATAAGATCATACAGAGCACATGTATCACAATCTGCAGGACATCTTTTGCCTTTCCCGGAAGAACATCCTGGAGCACGGAAATAGAAATATGACCGCTGCTCTTATACACACAGCCGGCCCCAAACAGGGTACTCCAAATCAACAGGTAACGGGTAGCCTCCTGGCTCCATGCCAGAGCAGTAAAAAAAATACGGCAGACAATCTGTGCACCGGTAATAATTACCATGGCACCCAGCATCACCACAATCATAACCTCTGCGATCTTATCCAAAATATCACTCAATTTATGAATACCTCGAACAATAACCAAAATCAAACTCCCCCTTTTACAGTTCGTTCTTTTGCATCCAATCGTCCCTTAAGGACTCATATAACTCACATGAAATACCTCATAGAACGGGTTTATAAGGTTCTTTCATGTAAGCTATACGACTTTCACTTCGACTGCCTGAGCATGGACCATGTTTCATCCATGGCCAGGCAATCTCATGATTTATTACTTATGATTTGCGATCTGTCAAATCCGGTTCGCCGCTTCGGATGCTTTTCTTACATCCCTGCGATAACCTCCTGAATTCTTGACACATAATCTGCATACTGGGAATACTGCTCATAAACAGGCTGTACGGCTTCCTTAAAGGAATCCAGATCCGGATCTTCAATAACTTCCATACCATTGTCTTTCATAGCCTGAAGCTGATCCGCTTCCTGCTCAGCCACCCATGCACGCTCAAACTCTGCCGCTTCCTGTGCCGCATCCAGGAAAATCTGCTGGGTCTCGGCATCCAGGGAATTAAAGAGATTTGCACTCATGGTAATAATAGCGGTAGAGTAGGAATGACGATCCAGGGTTGCATACTTCTGAGACTCCCACAGCTTATAGGAATAAATAACATTGATGGGGTTCTCCTGTCCGTCTACGGTACCCTGCTGAAGTGCGGTCAGTGCATCCGCCCATGCCATGGGATCCGCATTGACACCCATTGCCTTAAAGCTTGCAGTGTACACATCATTTTCCATAACACGAAGCTTCAGTCCGTTCAGATCTGCCGCAGACTGAATCGGCTTTACATTGTTGGTCAGGTTACGGAATCCACGCTCTGCATAAGCAAGGCCCTTAAGTCCGGAATCCTCCAGTGTATCAAGAAGCTCACGGCCAATCTCTCCATCCAGTACCGCATAAGCTTCCTCATTGCTTCCAAACAGATAAGGCATATCCAGAACGCCCATTGCATCCGAGAAATTAATGAAAGGACCGCTGGTGACAATTGCCATATCCAGAGTATCCATCTGCATACTCTCCAGCATATCTCTCTCGCCGCCCAGAGTACCGTTGGGATAAATCTCAATCTTGTATGCACCGTTCGTTCTCTCTGCTACCAGCTCGGCAAACTTTTCTGCCGCTACCTGGAAGCTGTCCTGCTCATTTACGGTAGTTCCAAGCTGAAGTACGGTTGCATCTGTGGCTTCTGCAGCCCCCTCGTCACTGCCCTCTGCTTCGCTGTTCTCATCAGCAGCTGCAGGTGTCTCTTGTGTCTGGCTGTCTTCGGCTTCTTTTCCGCCGCAGCCCACAAGGCTCATCATCATGACTGCTGACAGAGCCAAAGCAACGAATCTTACATTTTTTTTCATAACGATTCTTCCTCCTTAAAAATAGTAATTATTTATGTATGTCAACTGCCGTCAGGGAACGGCAGAAATGACCTCAAAACTTTCTTTTGCATATTCATGCATGAATAAGAATCCTGCAAAGCAGGATTCTCCGCCTGCGGCGGGTCGCTCTGGCGACATTTTACCTTTCCGCCGCAGTGCGATCCTGCCCGGAGGGCTTTTTATATCATAGGGAAGTTCGGATGACTTTCCTATGATATAAAAAAGGCTCCTGTCTCCACAAAGAGACAAAAGCCATAAACTTCTGCGGTACCACTCTTCTTGCTGTAAAAACAGCCACTCAGTCTCAACAGCCAACGGGCTAATGAGCGACAGGATAACGGATGTCTGCCGTTTTGACCTACGCAAACCTCGCTGTTCTTCAGTCAAACTGCTCAAAGGGGATTTTCCCGAAAATCCAACCGCCATGTCACACCGCCCCATGGCTCTCTGAAGATCTCGTAATCGGTACTCTTCCTTGTCAACACATTTTATATACCAAATATACAATTTTATTTATAATATACCTATCTTTTTTATTTGTCAACCATTATTTCAGCCGGAATTTGCGTACCAGATTATTCATCAGTATGGACTGGTCGGACAGCTCCTGTGAAGTTGTGGCACTTTTCTCTGAAGTGGCCGAGGTGCTCTGGACAACGGCGGAAATCTGGTCAATCCCCTCTGTAACCTGAGAAATCGCATTTGTCTGATTCTCTACCGCTTCCACGACAGCATTCATTTTTGTGGTCACATTTTGGGAAATCGAGTTGCTCCTATCCAGTGAATCTGTCACCTTGTTCACCACCTGATCTCCTTCCATCACTGCGGCAATAGAGCTTTCAATAAGTTCTTTTGTAGCCTTGGCTGCCTCATCGGATTTGGAAGCAAGGTTGCGGACTTCATCAGACACTACCGCAAAGCCTTTGCCCGCACTGCCTGCCCGTGCCGCCTCCACAGCAGCATTCAAAGCCAGAATATTCGTCTGGAAAGCAATATTCTCAATGGCATCAATGATCTTGCTGATTTCCGTGGATGAACTGGAAATCTTCTCCATGGCCATATTCAGTTCTTTTACATAATCTACACTGATGCCAAGCTGCTCTCCTGCCTGCTTTACAAAATCTCCCGCTTCCTCAGCCGCTTTCGCAGTCTGACGGGCATTTTCCGCAATGCTGGCAACCGTAGTGGAGAGCTCCTGGATGGCACTTGCCTGCTGGGTCGCTCCCTGGCTTAAGGACTGAGCACCATTTGATACCTCCCCGGCACTGTCCGCCACCATTCCGGCAGACTGACTGATCTGAAAAAGCGTATCCTTCAGGGAACTGTGGATTGCCTTGATGGATTTTTCAATTGCTATAAAGTCTCCCCAATATGTACGTGTAATATCCTCACGAAAATCTCCCTGGCCCATTTTGCTTAAATGATAGGACACATCCTGTACCATGTCATTCAACCGGCTGACCGTTTCATCCAGAGCTTTTGTCAATTCAGCAGTCTCGTCTTTGGATTTCACTACAGGCGTCGGTGTCTGCAAATCGCCGTCCGCCAACTCCTCCAAACGTTTAATGCAGGCTGCTATGGGACCGGAAATGGATCTTCCAACCTTTACCGCCACCGGGAAAGTTGCAATTACGACCAGAATCACTACCAGCACCGTAAGCAGGATGCTTCGATCCAGCGTGGATTTAAATTCCCGCTGGCTGGCCTCAATCGCAATGCTCCATTCCTGATTTCCTCCAATGGGTGCAAAACCCACGAATTTATTGTCTCCGTAGAAATTGTAACTGCCAAAGCCGGTCTCTCTTTGAATCATACGCTGATTTACTGCTGCCACGTCCGCAACGCTGGAATCCGTCTTGGCCGCCTCAATCATATTCGATCCTTCCTCCACCACGGACCTCTCCCGGTGTCCGATAACATTGCCCTTATTATCCAGCACATAAGCCACCCCGTCGTTGCCCATGGCCAGATTCACGACAATATCTGACAAAAAGTCAGCGTCGATGCCGCCATAAACGATGCCGTCAAAACGACCGTCAGTAATAATGGGAACTTCCAACAGAAAGATCAACTGCTCGCCATCATTCATAATATCAGATATATAAGGCTTCATGGTCTCCTTACACTGTTTAAAATAATCTTCTTCGGCATAATTGTAGCCTGTGGAGGAAGAACCGTCCGCAGCCATCTTGCCGGTATAGAGAAAGCCATTGCGGCTGGCTATATCATCACGAACAGGAACTAATTCTGAAGCGGTAGGCTCAGACTCCCGGAAAATATCGGAGGCGGCCGCCTCCTGCAGAGCTGTCCAATAGTTATTCATCCGCCATTCTACCGCATCCGCAGCCATCTGCGTTGCAGGACCCAGGGTCTTGGTCATCGTCTCATCGATTCCCCTGGCGTTTAAAATCGCTGTGATTACTCCGATCAATATTGATCCAACCAATACCACTGACAGCATACTAAATTGAATTTTTGATTTGATCGACTTCATGTCTTATCTTCCTCTCGTTTAATCATATTTTAAACAGGAAAAGTGAATCCGCTGAGTGCAGGCTATTCATCATATCCTGCTTTTTCCTATGATAGGTTATCACAAAGTTTTAAAATATTCAATTCTATTTTTAGTTTCTTTTACCATCGAAAAAGCATGATTTTTTTTAAATTCCTCTTGACATTCCAGAAGATCCGAGTATACTACATTTCGTAAGCAAAGGAGCTTTAGACATTACGTCCAAGGCTCCTTTTTTGATCCCAAAGGAGAGGAGAACAATATTATGAACAAAGAAATCCCCGAATTATATGGAAGCATGATATTTGGCGACAAGGTTATGCGTAGCAAACTGCCAAAAGATATGTACAGGGCTCTGCGGAAAACCATTGAGAACGGCACTCATCTGGAACTTGACGTGGCAAACTCCGTGGCCGTGGCCATGAAAGAATGGGCCGTAGAAAACGGTGCCACCCACTATACACACTGGTTCCAGCCCATGACCGGATTTACAGCGGAAAAGCATGACAGCTTCATCGCTCCTGCCGGAGAGGGTGAGGTCATTATGGATTTCTCCGGAAAAGAACTGGTAAAGGGCGAGCCGGACGCTTCAAGCTTTCCCTCCGGGGGCCTAAGAGCCACCTTTGAGGCAAGAGGTTACACTGCATGGGATCCAACCTCCCCGGCATTTATTAAGGATAAGACCCTTTATATCCCCACGGCTTTCTGTTCCTACAGCGGAGAAGCCCTGGATAAGAAAACTCCCCTGCTTCGCTCCATGGAAGCCTTAAGCAAGGAGGCCGTAAAGGTCCTGCATCTTCTGGGAAATGATACCGTCACAAGGGTTTCCACCACCATCGGGCCGGAACAGGAATATTTCCTGATAGACAAGGAACTGTACAAAAAGAGAAAAGACCTGATTTTCTGCGGAAGAACCCTCTTCGGTGCTCCGGCCCCCAAGGGACAGGAGATGGAGGATCATTATTTCGGTGCATTGAAGCCGAAAGTATCCGCCTACATGCATGATCTGGACATCGAGCTGTGGAAGCTTGGGATTCCGGCCAAAACCAAACACAACGAGGTGGCTCCTGCACAGCACGAACTTGCCCCTGTCTTTGACACTGCAAATGTAGCCGTAGACCACAATCAGCTCACCATGGAAATCATGAAAAAGGTAGCCGAGAAGCACAACATGGTCTGCCTGCTTCACGAAAAGCCCTTCCAGGGAATCAACGGAAGCGGCAAGCACAACAACTGGTCACTTGTCACCAACGAGGGCGTGAACCTTTTGAATCCCGGGCGGACACCTGCCAAGAACCTGCCTTTCCTGGTATTTTTGATGGCTGTTATCAAGGCTGTGGATGACTATGCGGATCTTATGCGGATCTCCGCTTCCAGTGCCGGAAACGATCACCGTCTGGGAGGGAACGAGGCACCACCTGCCATTGTATCCATTTTCCTTGGAGATGAGCTTACCGCCGTATTAAAATCCATTGAAAATGACTCTCACATGGGAAAACAGGAAGCCGTTCAGATTGATATCGGAGCTCATGTGCTGCCCCATTTTGTAAAGGATAACACGGACCGGAACCGCACCTCACCCTTTGCTTTTACCGGCAATAAGTTTGAATTCCGCATGCTGGGATCCTCTGCTTCCGTAGCTACGCCCAACATTGTGCTGAACACTGCCGTTGCCGAAGCACTGGCACAATTCTACCAGGAGCTTGAGGGCACCAGGCCGGAGGATATGGAGCAGGCCGTTCACTCTCTGCTTAAAAAGGCCATTGAGAAGCACAAAAAGATTATATTTAACGGAAACGGTTATTCCGAAGAATGGGTGAAGGAAGCCAAGAAGCGTGGCCTTTACAATCTGGTATCCACACCAGACTGCCTGCCCCAGTTTATTGCAGATAAAAATGTGGAGCTCTTTACCAGGCATCACATTTTCACAAAGGAAGAGATTTTCTCCCGCTACGAAATTCTGCTGGAGAACTATACAAAGACCGTGCTCATTGAGGCCCGAACCCTGGATGAGATGCTGACCAAGGATTTCCTGCCGGCAGTCAATGCCTATGCAGGAGAAACCGCCGGAAACGCCGCATCCAAAAAGGCCTTTATGCCGGAGCTTTCCACTGCTTCTGAGGAGGCCCTTGTATCCGGTTTAACTGAAGCCTATAAAGCCCTCACAAACGGAATCAAGGACCTGAAATCTCTGGTGGCAAAGGCTGCCGCCGCAGATGACCCACTAAAAGCCGCAAAGATTTGCCATTTGGAACTGCTTGCAAAGATGGATGAACTGGCAGAAATTGCAAACATGGCAGAAGCACGGATCCCGGATGCACTTCTTCCCTATCCTACTTACGATCAGCTTCTGTTCTCTCTGTAGCACATAGATAAATTGAAAAACCTCCTTTTAATCTCAAGTGGACGTGCATATGCATGTTCACTTGAGGTGTTAAAAGGGGAAATACGAGGATTCATATGAAAGAACATTTTTACGATATCATAAATGCTAACACCGCAGAAGAATCACGCATCAAGGAAGCCTGCGGCGTGTTTGGGATCTACAATCCGGACGGAACGGATGCGGCCAGCTCCATCTACTACGGCCTTTCCTCCCTCCAGCATCGGGGACAGGAATCCTGCGGAATCGCTGTCTGCGACACCAAAGGACCAAAAGGAAATATGAACGTCCACAAGGGCATGGGTCTCGTCCATGAAGTATTTTCCGAGACCCGGTTAAAAGAATTAAAAGGAAATCTGGGCATTGGCCATGTCCGATACTCCACTACGGGGGCTTCGGATCTGAACAACGCCCAACCTCTTGTGTTAAACTATATCAAAGGAACCCTTGCCCTGGCACACAACGGGAATCTGGTGAATACAGAAGAACTTCGGGATGAGCTTATCCGTACAGGTGCTATTTTCCAGACCACAACCGACTCTGAGATCATCGCCTACCACATTGCCCGTGCAAGGGTTCAAACACGTTCCGTAGAAGAGGCCATCCGAAAGACAGCATCCAAAATCAAAGGGGCCTACGGTCTCATCATTGCCAGCCCCAGGAAGCTCATTGGTGTTCGGGATCCCTTTGGCTTAAAGCCCCTCTGTCTGGGGAAGCGGGGAGATTCCTATATTATCGCATCGGAAAGCTGTGCCTTAAGTGCCGTGGGGGCTGAATTTGTCCGTGATATTCTTCCCGGAGAAATTGTAACCATCTCCCATGCAGGCATCACCTCCAATCTGGAATTATGCCAGGAAAAGCAGGCCCACTGCATCTTTGAGTACATTTATTTTGCCCGTCTTGACAGCACTTTGGACAAAATCTCCGTCTATGAATCACGCCTGAAAGCCGGTGCAGCTTTGGCAAAAGCCTATCCGGCGGATGCGGATCTGGTGACAGGCGTTCCCGATTCCGGAATAGCCGCAGCCCAGGGCTTTGCAAAAGAATCCGGCATTCCCTTTGGCCTGGCCTTTCATAAGAACAGCTATGTGGGCCGGACCTTTATTAAGCCTACTCAAAAAGAACGGGAATCCAGTGTCCGCCTAAAGCTGAATGTCTTAGAAGCCGCCGTGAAAGGAAAAAATCTGGTTCTGGTGGACGACTCCATTGTCCGGGGCACCACCATCGCCAACCTCATACGTCTTCTGAAGCAGGCCGGAGCCGGAAAGGTGCATGTAAGAATCAGCTCGCCGCCCTTTCTATATCCCTGCTATTTCGGTACAGACGTGCCCTCCAATCAGCAGCTTTTGGCAGCTTCCCACTCCGTGGAAGAAATCAGGCGGATGATCGGGGCCGATTCCCTGGGGTATATGCGTGTGGAGGATCTGGATGCAACAGTTGACGGACTTCCTCTGTGTAAAGCTTGCTTTGATAGCTGTTATCCTATGGAAGTCAAGAATTAAATTTTTAAACCCATGATATCCTTACCTAGCAAAAGAATATTTGCCCTTGTCAGGTAAGGGTATCTTCAAACAAATCTTATTCTGAAATGAAAAGTTCATCCGTCACCTCAAATAAGCCTCCCGGGAATCATACCTTATTTCTTCTTTTCATCCAGCGAAAGTATATCCCCGCCATGGCTCTGACAGATGCCTATGAAATCTCCCCAATCAACTTTTCCCTCTAACACACTGGGCCATTCAATATCAAAAAGAAAATCCATAACCCGTTCATGATGAATTCATTTATCAGGCAATTATTTTTGCTATACATATAAGTTAAACCAAATAATACGACGAAAACTGCCACCCCTGTCCGGGGTGGCATATTACATACATTTCTTCAATCGTTCCATTTAATACCCTGCAGACTGCTCGTTTTTCACAATCTTCACAATCCTGCTGGTCCCAAGCCGATCCGCCCCAAGTTCCAGGAACCTTTTGGCATCCTCTATGGAAGAGATTCCTCCTGCCGCTTTCATCCGAACACCGGATCCGATATGCTCAGAAAACAGCTTAATATCCTCAAAGGTAGCCCCAGCCCTGGAAAATCCAGTAGAAGTCTTAATAAAATCTGCACCTGCTCTAGTTACTGCATGGCAGAGTTCTATCTTCTCCGCTTCTGTCAAGAGACAGGTCTCAATAATCACTTTCAGAATCTTCGATCCGCAGGCTGCCTTAAGTGTCCGGATCTCTTCCTCTATGGCATCAAACTTCTCGTCCTTTGCCCAGCCAATGTTAATCACCATGTCGATCTCATCTGCCCCGTTTGCCAAGGCATCTTTTGTCTCAAACTCCTTGGCCGCCGTGGTCATATATCCGTTGGGAAATCCAATCACCGTACAAACTGCCATCTTGTCCCCCACATATTCTTTTACCTGCTTTACATAACTCGGGGGAATACATACTGATGCTGTTACGTAGGCAATGGCATCATCACAAATCTGCCGAATCTCCTCCCAGGTAGCCGTCTGCGTCAGCAGCGTATGATCTACATGTTCCAAAATCTCTTTTACTTCCATCTTCGTTCTCCCATTCCAGTTCCGTAATCTCCTGTTCCCATAGTTAAGCCAGCTCCAAAGCAATCTCCATCATCTTTCCAAAGCCTACTTGCCGATCTTCGGCACTTAAAGCCTCACCTGTATAAATATGATCTGAGATTGTCAGCAGGCAGAGAGCTTTCTTCCCTGCTTTCGCAGCATTCATATAAAGAGCAGCCGCTTCCATCTCTACTGCCAGCACGCCCATGCTTCTCCATAAGTCATTGGCATCGCTTTTCGCATTGTAAAACACGTCCGAAGACAATACATTTCCCACAACTACTCTTGTTCCCTGCTTTTTCGCCACTTCAACAGCCCGACTTAACAGACCATAATCCGCAGTAGGTGCAAAGGTGCCCGGAAGCCCGAACTGATAGGCATAGTTAGAATCTGTACAGGCTCCCATGCCTATAACCACATCCATAACCTTTACCCCATCCTGCAAAGCTCCCGCAGAACCGATACGGATAATATTGTCCACATCATAAAAATTGAAAAGCTCATAGGAATAAATTCCAATGGAGGGCATACCCATGCCCGCACCCATGACTGAAATTTCTTTCCCATGATAGGTTCCCGTATAACCCAGCATATTCCGCACGCCGTTCACCTGTCTGGGATTATCAAGATACGTCTCCGCAATATACTTCGCCCTTAGGGGATCCCCTGGCATCAAAACTGTTTTGGCAAAATCGCCCATTTTTCCGCTATTGTGTGGTGTTGGTACATTAGACATACACTTCCTCCTTAAATTATTATAATTTCACAAAATCCATATTCTCGCAAAATACCCGCCAGTCTGTTTAAATAATCCTGACCTGGTACTTGATAATCGGCATATTCCGGCCTCACACCCATTGGCCGATAGGCAATCACTTTCATCCGAAATTTCTGAATTGCCACGTAAGGAGCCAGAAACGCTCCCATTTTACGAATGCTGTTTTCCGTGTCATAAAGCCCCGGAACAATCACTGAGCGCACTTCATAAAGCTTCTTATGCTCTGCCAGCCAGACCGCATTTTTTAGAACCGTCTCATTGCCTGCTCCTGTTACCGTCATATGCTCCTCACAGTCAAAGGCTTTGATATCCAGCATAACCCCGTCCGTGACCGCCATAAGTGCCGGATACTCCCAGAACGGAATGGTTCCGTTGCTGTCAATCAAAGTGGTCAGTCCCTCTTCTTTTGCCAGAGAAAACAATTCCGTAAGAAATTCTGGCTGCAGCATGCACTCTCCTCCAGATACGGAGATTCCCCGGATATAGGGCATTTGCTTTCTTACCCGTTCAAACACTTCCTCAGGCGTCAGTTCCTCTGTTCTGGGGGAACTGTCATGGGGGCAGACATGAATACAGGTATCACACTGAACACATTTTATCTCATTAAAGTAAATTTTTCCCTCTTCCAATGACAGTGCTCCCTCAGGACAATTGTCCACACAGACACCACAGTTTCTGCACATACCCCTCGTCTCCGGATTATGGCAGTATTTGCAGTTAATATTGCAGCCCTGAAAGAATATGGCTGTCCGGTTGCCGGGGCCATCCACGCTGCTGAAAGGAATGATACGGTTTATTACCGCTTTCATACAAGCTTCTCCAGAAGAGAGGTCCCAATGGTTCCCTCTGGCATAGGGATGCCAAAATTATCCGTTATGGTAGCTCCAATGACTGCAAAAGTATCCGTCTCCGGAAGCTTTCCATGGCCTGTCATAGAGGGAGAGTACGCTAAAAATGGCACCTTTTCCCTTGTGTGATCTGTTCCCGTATAGGTGGGATCATTTCCGTGGTCTGCTGTAATGATCAGTAGATCATCCTCTTTCAAAAGTTCCAGAAGCACACCAAGATTCTTATCAAACTTTTCGATTTCCTGTGCATAACCTGTGGGATTTCGTCTGTGCCCCCACAGAGCGTCAAAATCCACCAGATTTACAAAGCACAGCCCATGAAAGTCTTCTTTTGCAAGTTCAATAGTCTGCTCCATGCCATGAACGGAACTCTTCGACTTCAAGGCACGGGTGATCCCCTCTCCGTCAAAGATGTCTTTGATTTTGCCAACGGAAATCACATCCAGTTCCTGATCTTTTAACGCATCCAGGGCTGTTTTTCCAAAGGGCTTTAAAGCATAATCATGGCGGTTGCTGGTCCGTTTGAATTCGCCCCGCTTCTTTCCCACATAAGGTCTTGCTATTACCCGGCCTACTTTCCACTCATCTTTCATAGTGATTTCCCGGGCAATTTCACAGCAGCGGTAAAGTTCTTTCAGATCAAAGGTCTCTTCATTTCCACAGATCTGCAGTACCGAATCGGCGGAAGTGTAGACAATCATATGACCGGTGGCAATCTCTTCCTCTGCAAGCTCCTCTAAAATCTCCGTTCCGCTGGCACTCTTATTACCGATAACCTTATGACCTGTCCGCTCCTCCAGTTCCCGAATCAGTTCCGGAGGAAACCCCGTGTCCGTAAAGGTCTTCATGGGCTGCTTGCCCTCCAGGCCCATAATCTCCCAGTGTCCCGTCATAGTATCTTTGCTACGGCTTTTTTCATTCATTTTTGTATAGTATGCCAAGGGAGATTCTACTGGTTCCACCTGTTTCAAGGTGCATAAATTGGCCAGTCCAAGGCGTTTCAGGTTGGGAATCTCAAAGGAATCCACAGAAGCCGAGATATGCTCCAGGGTATTCACTCCCACATCTCCATATTCCCTGGAATCTGCCATTTCCCCTACACCCAGAGAATCTACCACTACTACAAATATACGTTTATACTTCTGCAAAGCGTCTTCTCCCTTCTTATTCTTTTGAAGCCGCTGCATCTTCTTTAATCAGCTTACGAAGAGCTGCTACGGCTGTGCGGATTGCCATGTCTGTATCATGGACCACAGGATTCTCCATCCCTTCTTTTTCCCTTTCCTGATTGGCGACTACCAGAAATACAGATCCCACACGCACATGCAGAGCACTTGCCACCACGAACAATGCAGCAGACTCCATCTCAGAAGCAAGGCAGCCAAGACGCTTCCACGCTTCCCACTTATTCAAAAGTTCATAGCTGACAGGCTTTGTCTCCGGTGAGTGCTGTCCGTAAAAAGAATCCTTGCACTGAACAACTCCTGAATGGTAATCTTTTCCCATTTCCCTTGCAGATTCAATCAGAGCATTCACAATACCGATATCAGCCACTGCCGGAAATTCAATGGGTGCATACTCTCTGCTGGTTCCTTCCATACGAATGGCCCCAGTGGCAATCACCAGATCACCACTCTTTACATCTAACTGCATACCTCCGCAGGTTCCAACACGGACAAAAGTGTCTGCTCCTGCATTTACCAGTTCTTCCATGGCAATAGAAGCAGAGGGGCCTCCGATTCCGGTGGAGGTGACACTTACCTTTACTCCATTCAGATAGCCTGTATAAGTAACGTATTCTCTGCTGTCCGCTACGAGAACGGCATCGTCAAAATACGCAGCTATCTTTGCACAGCGCTTGGGATCTCCCGGAAGAATCACATATTTTCCCACATCACCCTGGCCGGCCTGAATATGATACTGTTTGCTGGCATCTTCCGAATAATTCATATATACCTCCATTTTAAGTTCCGTAATATCCCACTCAGTACACCTTGATCTAAATCAATTTCCAGCCACAGATACATGTGTCTGGAAATCGATTTGTGTACTTTCGGGGATATTACTGTTTTAAGTTCCATAATTTCCTGTAATATTTACCGGACTTTTCTCTCCAAAATATGCCCGTTTTTCGATGCACCCAATCCCAATCCAGTAGTGTTCTGAAGCACCGCAAGGCCGCTGTCCAGCTTTTCCATCTCCGAACGCTTCACCAGATAGCCGGTGACGCGAATCACATCGCTGTCGCTGGAGTAGAAAGACAGATATCTCAGATCCTGCCGGAAAGCACCCTTAATAATATCAAGAACAAACTCCGGATTCTTATGCACCGTCAGATCAATGGGGAAAATATCTCCCGTTCCGGAGGGGAAATACTTATGGAACCGATTGATAACCTGAAGATGGTCTATCAGTTCCTGAGGTTCTTCCCCAATGGGAATCCGTGTTCCCGGAGACACATGCTGATCCTCCGCAAGACCCACCTGAGCATGGAGAAGATAATGTCCGCCTGTCACCTCGCAGTATGGGGCCTCGTGCTGCTTATTAAAGGCATCAATCTGGTCCATAATCTCCACCCCAAGGTTATTGGCATACTCGTCATGTCCAAACCTGCCAGTCTTACCCTCTTTTTCAAGAAGAATGTTGACACACTCTGCAAGCCCTACAAGGCCATACATAGCTGTAAAGCGTTCTCTTTGTACAAAGCCTTCCTTTACCAGAAAATGATTCTCAAAGAAGCCACTCTCTTCTACCTCAAAGCGAACTCTGGCATCCATATACCGGGCCATGATATCCATCACATAGGGAAGTTCTTTTTCTTTAAAATCCTGGATGTTTTCCGCACGCTTAGCAATATTACCCAGAATCAGCCGACAAAGGGTATAAGAACCTCCTCCTAAAGGCAGTCCGTTGTAGCAGCTTGCAATTACATACTTCTCTGTAAGCTCACTTTTGAACATCTTGTGATTGGCAAAGCTGGGTTTCGCACTGTGCAGGGCACAGTCAATGGCTTTCAGCATAAAGTCATCATCTGTAACACCCTCCTCATATTTGAGGGTCAGATTTGGCACTGCGTGCTCCAGTTCCGTCTCAACCTCCAGAAGCAGCCGCCCTGCTTTCGTGGGCTTCGGGCCGATATTTGCATGGGAGAAAGAATCAAGGACTGTGCGATCCACATGAATCATAAACATCCGAAGAAGCTTTCTGGCCTGTTCCTCATCCACCGTGTCAATAAAAGGTTCCAGAAGTTCGTCCAGTTGCCCCACATAAACAGGATAATTGGTGACACTGGGCACATGCTTGTAGAAGATCAAAAGACCGTTCAGAGCCTCGTAGAGATCTGTCGGGGCCGGAAGCTGCAAAAACTTACAGCCCTCTTTCATAAACTTGGCATAATCCGGTGCAATATAACGGGGGCGTACAGGTGCATGGCCCTCGGAAAGGTCACAAATGCACTGTTTATCAATACCCACATTCAAAAGCTCATCCAAACCTTCCGGCAGATCCAGAACCTCCATCAAAGAATCAGCCTGACCTGCAAGGTTGGTCAGTTTCTGCTCATGAGTCAGAGTCGGACTCTCGATAATCTCCAGAATCCTCCTTCTGGTCTCATTCACTCGTTCCATAGAAATATCTCTCATAATCTCTCTCCTTTTACAGTTCCGCTTCAGCCCTCCTGGCACCCTTTAAATAGATGAGCTTCCGCTGTTTTTTATATTTTATTTTGATTTCACAAAGATCTTTCCATTTGCCGCCGGTGTATGTGCTTTTCCTACGAAGAGTACCAATGCCAGAATCGTCACAATGTATGGAATCATGGAGATCAGATTTGGGGAAATGGTATTGCTCTGTCCCGCCAGCGTCTTGATGCCGCTGCAAAGCCCGAACAGCAGACAGGCTTTCATAGCTCCTCCCGGAGAAAACTTTCCGAAGATAACTGCTGCAATAGCGATAAAGCCCTGCCCTACAATTACACTGGGACGGAACTGATTGATGGTTGCCAGAGTTACAAAGGCTCCTCCCAGTCCTGCCAAAAAGCCGGAAAGGATCACACAGATATAGCGAACCTTATACACGTCAATTCCCAATGACTCACATGCTTCCGGATGCTCTCCCACCGCTCTTAAATGTGCACCGAACTTGGTTTTATAGAACACAAACCAGCAGACCAAAGCCAAGATAAACACCAGGTATGCCACAGAATAAACATTCAGCACATTACTCCAGAACGATCCGGTGGGAAATACTCCCTCAAAAAGTTTTGGCAGCTTACAGCTGGTATCCATAGCTGGCGTGTCCGAAGAATTATCAAACATTGCCTTGCAAAGGAATATGGCAAGGCCGGGTCCAAGGAAGTTAATAGCTGTTCCGGCAATGGTCTGATCCGCATGGAATGAAATGCATGCCACTGCATGGATCACACCAAACAAAGCCCCTGCCAGCCCTGCACAGAAGAAAGCGATCCATCCGTTTCCCGATACCAGTCCCATGACAGCCCCTGTAAAAGCTCCGATTGTCATCATTCCCTCAATACCAATGTTTACAACACCGCTGCGTTCTGAGAAACAGGAGCCGAGAGCTGCCAAAAGAAGCGGTGGTGTGGCAATCAGTGTTGCATTGATAAGCAGACCAAGATTTTTAATTAAGACATCCATTCTACTTTCCCTCCTTCTTTGTAAAGCGTGCCAATAACGTACGGAATACATGGGAAATGGCAATAAAGAGAATAACACATCCCATAATAATATTTACCACCTCAGAGGGTGCTTTTACCATACTCAGTTTTGAACCGCCATACTTCATAGCCCCATAGAAAATGCCCGAGAAAATACAGCCAACGGGACTGGAGGATCCAATAAGAGCCACTGTGATCCCCTCGAATCCAAAGCCTTCCTGGCCAGCGAACTGGCTTAATCGTCCTGCCATACCCAGGATCTGTACCGCACCGCCAAGTCCTGCCATTGCCCCGGATATTCCAAGGGCTGTCAGTACAGAGGCATCCGCATTGATTCCTCCATATAAGGCACCATTACTGTTAAATCCCACCGCCTTTAGCTTGTAGCCCAAGGTTGTCTTTTCAATAATCACCCAGATAATAATTGCCGCCACAATAGCCAGGACAATCCCCCAGTTAGCTGAATTACAGTCAAGGGCCTTTCGCAGCCCCTCCGGAAACAGGATCCTGGCTGAATCCAGCACATCCTTGGTGGCCTCACCGCCTCCTTCTTTGTGAATGATTTCCAGATTCACTACATAATTGGAGAGATAGAAAGCAATCCAGTTAAACATAATGAAAGAGAGAACTTCATGAATCCCCCTCTTTACTTTCAAAAGACCAACGAATAAAGACCAAATACAGCCGGCAGCCGCTGCTCCGATGATACATAAGGGCACATGAATCCAGGCCGGAACATCAACAAGAATTCCAATACTGCAGGCGGTCAGGGCCCCCACTACAAACTGCCCTTCTGCTCCGATGTTAAATACACCGGTCCGGAACGAAAAGGCCACGCTCAGTCCCGTAAAGATCAGGGGGCTTGCATAGATCAGCGTCCAGACAAGATATTTGGGCTTTCCGAAAATGCTGCTCAAAAGCTTTCCGTATGCCACAACCGGACTGATTCCCGCAATCATCAAAAAGACTGCTCCGATAATGAATCCTGCCAGAATGGCAATCAGGGTATAGAGTACATTACTTTCCAAAATACTTTTCTTCTTATTCATGCGTCTTACCTCCTGCCATCATAAAGCCCAGTTCTTTTTCGTCTGCGTCTTTTCCTGACACACTTCCGGTTATCTGTCCGTCAAAAATAACCTCAATCCGATCGGACAGGCTCATAATCTCATCCAATTCAAAGGATACCAGAAGTACCGCATGATTCTTGTTCCGCTGTTCTACCAGATACTTATGTACAAACTCTATGGCTCCCACATCCAGACCCCGGGTAGGATTTACCGCAATCAGAAGTTCCTTGTCGTTTGTTACCTCCCGGGCAATAATAACTTTCTGCTGGTTTCCTCCGGAAAGAGTTCCTGCCAAAGCTCCCGCACTGCCTCTGGGCCGGATATCAAACTTCTCCTCCAACTCCAAAGCGTGCTCACGAATCGCTTTTCGGTTCAGAATCCTTTTGCTGGAAAAGGGCTCCTCCTCAAAATGCTGGAGAATCAGATTGTCTTCATTGGAAAAGTCCAGAATCAGTCCATGCTTCTGGCGGTCAGCAGGAATACTGGAGATCCCACTGTCAAAGGTCTCTCTGGGAGATTTGTTAAATACATCCTTTCCAAGTACTTTTATTTCTCCCGCATCTGCCTTGCGAAGTCCCGTCAGTACCTCCACCAGTTCCGTCTGTCCATTGCCATCCACACCGGCAAGTCCTACGATCTCCCCTCTTCTTACATTCAGATTGAGACCTTTTAATATCTCTACATCCCGGTAATCCCTAGCATGAATGTTTTTAACTTCCAGAACAATCTCACCGGGAATCATTTCTTTCTTCTCAACAGTAAAGCTGACATCACGGCCCACCATCATGGCCGCCAGTTCGTTTTCATTCACCTCATCCACTTTTACAGTACGAATATATTTTCCCTGGCGAATAATGGTACAGGTGTCCGCACAGGCAGTAATCTCTTTCAGCTTATGAGTAATGAGAATCACGCTCTTGCCGTCTGCCGTCAGGTTCTCGATAATCTCCATCAGTCCTTCGATCTCCTGAGGAGTCAGGGAAGCTGTAGGCTCATCCAGTATCAGTGTATCTGCACCCCGATAAAGAACTTTCAGAATCTCCACCCTCTGCTGCATACCTACGGAAATATCTTCTACCTTTGCATCCGGATCCACTTTCATCCCGTAGCGCTCCGAAAGTTCCAGAACCTTGTCCCGGGCTGTCTGGTGATCAATCACAATCCCTTTTACAGGCTCTACTCCCAGGATAATGTTATCCGCCACAGTAAAAGGCTGTATCAGCATAAAATGCTGATGAACCATACCAATCCCCATATCAATAGCTTCCTTCGGGCTTGAAAACTGGACCTCTTCTTCATTGATAAAGATCTGTCCGCTGGTAGGCTTATACAAACCACAGAGCACATTCATCATGGTGCTCTTGCCTGCACCGTTCTCCCCTAAGATGGCATGGACCTCTCCTTTGTGTACTGTCAGGTTGATGTGGTCATTGGCTGTAAAATCCCCAAATTTCTTTACAATATCCTTCATCTGGATGACAATTTTGCTTTCATCCATGTGACTCACTTTTCCCACTCCCCCTACCTCCTTTTATCTTTGCTTTGTGTTGAAGAAACTTCAATATAAATTTTCTTTTCCAAAAAGAGCAAGCGCCAGGACCGCTTTCATCCTATAAGTTAAAAGCAACCCCGACGCTCACACAATTTCATTTTATAATGCTCAAAAAAGCTGTTTTATCTACCTCGATTAATCCAGCTCATATACATCACCGTGTGCAGCCTCGAACTCTTCCTGAGAAGAGGGTACTACGACTTCACCGTTGATAATCTTTTCTTTCACTTCCTCAATTGCCGCAACCACATCAGCCGGAAGCAGATCCTGTGTAGGTGCAATATCCACGCCGCCTGCAGCCAGATCATATGTATGGATTCCGCTCTCAAGAGTTCCACCAATAACAGCTTCTACTGCATCATATACAGCATTGTCTACTCTCTTCATGGCAGAGGTGATAATGGTTTCTGGTGCCAGACTGGACTGATCACTGTCCACACCGATTGCATAAACGCCGTCTGCCTCCTTACATGCCTCAATAACGCCAAGACCGGTTCCGCCTGCAGCATGGAAGATGATATCCGCACCGTTGGTAATTGCCGTGTTAGCATTGCTCTTGCCGCCTGCCGGATCTGCAAAAGAGTCCGCATTAAACTGCTGAATCTTTACATCCGGATTCGCATCCAGTGCACCTGCACAGTAGCCGTATCCGAACAGATTCATGTTATCGTTTGCCATACCGATCACAAAGCCGATGTTGTTTTTCTCCGTCATAAGGCCTGCCACATAACCTACCAGATAGGAGGCCTGTTCCTGCTTAAACATCAGACAAGTAACATTGTCAAGCTCGATAGTAGCATCATCAATGATGGCGAACTTCACATCCGGATTCGCCTCTGCTGCTGCCTTGGTAGCGTCTGCAAGCATATAACCTACACAGATAATGAGATCATAGTCCTCATCCACAAATGCCTCAATGTTGGGTGCATAGTCTGCGTCTGTCTTAGACTCCAGGTAGTTAGCCTCAACGCCCAAATCTGCGATGGCTCTCTGAAGGCCTTCCCATGCAGACTGGTTGAAAGAACCATCATTCACACCACCTACGTCTGTAATAAGACCAATCTTAAAGTCCGCACCGTTTCCTGACGGAGCCTCCCCATCGGACTGTGCCGGAGCTTCTGCCTCTGCATCATCGCCGGCCTGCTCACTGCTTTCTGCCGGAGCTTCTGTCTCCTGATCTGAAGAGCCTCCCCCACATGCAGCCATAGTTGCGACCATTGCTGCAGTTAACAATACTGCCAGTAATTTCTTTTTCATATGTTTCTCTCCTTTTCTTTTTTGGCTTACGCCAGAAGCTTATCCAGCCCACAGGCTCTGCCCTCTGGCATAAGGACAAAATCACTGCCATGGTTTGGACAATCTCCTTAGTATTATCTTAACATCTTTGGAGCGAAAAGGAAAGATGCAATTTATAACTATTTTATTTCAATTTCTTACGATCCGTAGCAGATGGGTTCTACTCCACCTCCCGCAATCGTTCCACCACGCTTTGTTTCTCCACGGTGCGGTAAGCCAGTACGGGAATCAAAACGCCCAGTGACAAAAATACAAGCAGCATTGCAAAGATCGGCCACCAGATCCATTTTGCCGTAAAGAACCAGAGCAGGTACTCCAACTGCCTTAACACCAGATTTTGCAGCATAAGGCTTAAGAGCAGGGACACCAGGATTGCCATGAACCCATAAGTACAGCCCTCCAGAATCAGCATCCGCTTTACTTGCCGTCCGGTCATTCCAATGCTCCTGAGTACCGCAATCTCCCGCCGCCTTGCCCGGATTCCCGTCACAATGGCATTGATGTAGTTTAAGATACCTACCAGTGCCACTACCAGGCTGGCTGCCCCTCCCACAAGGAAAAACATCCGGCGGAAAGACTCAAACTGATCGCTGTAGCCCTTTTTTGATTCATAATCAAGAGATGGGGCGTTCTTCTCTGTATAATGCTCAAGGAAATCCTCCATTGCCGGGACGGCATCCTCCTCCATATTCATCACATAGCACATGCGGGCAGCGTCCTCCCCCTTTTCCACTTTCAGAATGTCGGAAGCCATAACAAAATTGATTCCGCCATACCTGCGTAACGTCAAAGAGCTGGGCAATACGGCCGTTGCACCGATGGTATAGGTTTTTTCATGGCTTTTGTGGACAATCAGTTCTGCATCCACATCCTCTCCGATATATTCATAATCATCTGCAAAGGAAAAGGTTACCTCATCCCCCACAGAATAAGCCGCCCTTTCCATGTAAGGAACCCCATAATCATCCGCATGTATAATCTGAATTACCGTGTCTCCCTTTTTCAGTTCCTCGTAATCCAACTGTCCCTCTGCAAATTTCAGGTATTGAAAGGGAACCTCATCCAATCCATAGATCACTGCAGTTGCTTCCATCCAGTCATCGTCATTCATGGCCTGTATCTCATTATCCAGTGTATTAAGCTGTATGGCCGCCAGGGTTTGAAGATACTGCTTCTTCGTCAGGGATACCTTTGTAATTCCAACATCATTGTAAACAAATCCGGCTTCTTTGATCCCCTCCTGACTGTTCACTGCCTGAATAACGGTATCGTCAAGCTCCTGATTTTTGCTTCCAAACCTGCTTTTAAATAAATCCTCGTGGGCAATCAGGTAGTCGGATGTCACAAATTTGCCTACAAATTTGTTCATATCAAAGCCTGCGGAAAATGCACTTACGCCATAGAGCAGGACAACGCTTAAGGCCAGAGACAGGATCACGAGAATGGTTCTCTTCCAGCTTCTCCCCAGATTGGCCAAGGCCATATTCAACATCCTGGATCCCTGTTTTTCTTTCCTTTTCAGGCGTTTTCCGGGAAGAGATGCTTCTACATAGCGGACAGCTTCTACCGGGGAGACAGCTGCCGCCATTTTCCCGGGCTTGCGGCAGCTTACAAGTACGGTAAAAAGGGAAAACAAGGCTGCCCCTATGAAGATCCAGGGATTTAAAGTCAGGTAGGACTTACTCTCTGACATATTACGCATAACCAGTGCCGTTATCTGATTTCCGGCCAGATAGCCTAAAGCAAGTCCCAGGGGCAGGCCCAGTATGCAGAGCTTGAAAGCCTGATAGCGAATCAGGGCCTTTATCTGCCGGCCTGTGGTTCCGATGGTTTTTAACAGCC
The DNA here is from genome assembly GCA_948330435.1 of uncultured Lachnoclostridium sp. Lineage (GTDB taxonomy): Bacteria > Bacillota > Clostridia > Lachnospirales > Lachnospiraceae > Laedolimicola. The sequence goes on from CAOJBY010000016.1 coordinate 24,976, forward strand.
CATAGTAACGAATATCGCCGGATACGGATATCAGAAAAATGTTATGAATAATGAGATATCCTGTGAAAACAATCATCAGGCACAAAAAGATGACGGCCACCATATTCAGGAGTTCTCCGCCCATATCCGTGTGGGTGCTTAGATAAGCCCAGTTGACTCCGGTACGCAGATAATTTTCCGCCATGGGATCTTCCGTATTATAGCCGTTGTCCTCTGCGATTTTACGAAGATTTTCCTCAATGTTCCGGCTGTTTTCAAAGCAGATATTTATATTCCATGTTCCGGCTCCCATGGATTCCATAAGGGAATCCGGCTCATGCTCTGAGAGCATTTCATCTACAAATGCTTCCGACAGCCACATTTCACTGACCATAGCCGCCCCGTCACGCTCCCAGAAGCCGCTTAAGGTAAAGGTCTCTTCCCATGTCTCTCCGTGAAAGACAAAGGGGACGGAGATCTTCTCTCCCACCTTATGGGGAACACCCAGAAGATCCAGCACTCGTGTGTCCGTGGCCAGCTCCATTTTCTCTCTTGGCATACTCCCGGTTGTGGGGGTACAGAAGAACATATCTGCTCCCACATCATCCGCATAGCGTACTTCTACTCTTTCCTTGGAAAATACGCCATTCTCCAGGGCAGTCAGTGTTTTATCGGTTCCGCATTTTGCTATCAGGGGATGGGTTATCAGAGCTTCCTTTTGTTCCTCTGTCACATTTTTGAAGCCACCGTGGGCATAACCACCTACCTGCCGCATGGTGCTTTGCTCGGTAGAATATTTTATGGAAATGGCCGCTGTGAACAGGGCACTGAATAAAAGAGTCGTCAAAATGATGGCAATGACTGCCATGATGTTTCGGGTCCTGTTGGCTGCAAAGCTTCTGTCTGCCAGGCGGCGTATAGTTTTTTGATTCTTTACACGCAGCATATTACTCACCATCCTTTGCGATGCGGCCGTCCTCGATGCGGATGATGCGATCGGACATTTGGGCTATCTCTTCGTTGTGAGTAATCATGACAATGGTCTGATGGAAACGTTCACTGGTGATTTTTAAAAGTCCCATGACATCCTGGCTGGTTTTAGAATCCAGATTGCCGGTGGGCTCGTCAGCCAGAATGATTGCCGGCTTGCTTGCCAGTGCCCGGGCGATGGCAACCCGCTGCTGCTGCCCGCCGGAGAGATTTCCCGGGAGATTCTGAAGCTTTTCCTCCAAACCAAGGAGATCTATGATCTGCTTGATGTATTTTTTATCCGGATGTCCGCCGTCCAATTCAATGGGAAGCAATATATTCTCTTTTACGTTCAGTACCGGAACCAGGTTGTAGTTTTGGAATACGAAGCCGATCTTTCTTCGGCGGAAGATGGTCAGGGCTTCTTCTTTGAATGAAAAGATGTCTTTTCCATCTACCAGGACTTTTCCGTCTGTAGGGCGGTCCAGGCCGCCCAGCATGTGGAGCAGGGTGGATTTGCCGCTTCCTGATGTTCCGACAATGGCGGTAAAGCTGCCGTTTTCTATCTTTAGGTTTACGCCGTCCAGGGCTTTTACTGTGTTTTCGCCGGAACCGTAATGCTTTCGCAGGTCCTTTGTTTCCAGAATGGTCATGTTGTTTGTCCTCCATTTTTGATTTTAATGAAATCAGGCTGTGGTCGTACATGATTTCTATGTAGCGATAGTAGTGCTTATACGTGGAGTATAGCACATGAAGATTTCTGGATTCTTTCTGAAATATAACGGTTTTGAAAGATTTGTCATTTTCAATGATTTAAGTTTTCTAAGGCGGACGAGTCTTTGCATTAATCTGGTTGTGAAAAATAGGTTTTAATAGAGGTATTGTTTTTTTAGGTTATTTATTTCTGACTGGATGGCTTCTCTGTTGGCACTTTGGATGGTGAATGAACGGTGCATGGTGCATGGCTCTCCGGTTGCTTTTATGGTTCCGGTTTCTATACGTTCGTATTCTGTAAGGACACCGTATTCGTTGATGGTGTAGGATTCTGTGGCTTTTGCTTCTTTGATTTCATCACTGTTTTCCAGACTTCCTGCCACTTGCTTGTATTTATTGTTGTAAATTATGGTATAGCAGGTTTTCCCGTCCTGGTATTCTTTTGTAATGACCTCTACGGTTTTGGGAGTGACGTCTAAAAGGCCGCAGATGGGCTGTGTGTTGTGGAATGTATGATCGAGCATGTCTGTTGTCCACTCTTCTGTATAGGCCTGAAGCCATTCCTCCTCGGAAATCCATTTTCCCTGATCAGCCATATACCATTCAAGGGTGTCCGGATCTTTCCGGTAGTATTCTCTGTATACGGTGTCTTCATTTTCGGGATCCAATACCTGAGTATAGCATTCTCCCTGGGATACCAGGTAATTGGCATGGGGCAGATCGATAACTTCTGATTCTATGTCAGTTTGGAAAGTGTAATCCATCTTATAGTTTTCCAGACAATGATAATTGTCAATTCCCCGCTGTACTTCCTGTATCATCTGCTGCTCTTCTTTTGTCAGGGAGGTAGGTATCTGGCTTAGTAAACCTGTCACGAATATTGCTCCATAATATACTGCCAGAATAACCGCACAGACTGCCGGAATCCATGCTTCGCTTCAACGTCCCTTTTCTCCTGTCTCTTCATCAATCAACAAGGCATAATGAAGATATGCCAAATGACTGAGAAAAACCGCCAGCAGGATTCCTAGGACTGCCATTACCCATGGAAGCGGATGCTTTGCACCGCAAAAAATGAAAAACATGAGCCATGGAAAAGCTCCCATAGACAAGCTGCAACTCCAGAAATTCCATTTTCCTTTTCCTTTCTCGTAAAATTCCTGATTTCCGTAATAGCAGCTATAAAGGAATCTTCCTGTTTCCATAACTGAGATAATCCCAAAAGTTAGAAGCTGAAAAAACATCTCCCCAATCAAACTTTCACCCAAATATTTTTTTAAAAGGTCAAGTATCATCGGCCAGAAAATCATGAGAAAAATGAGTATTCGAATCAATGTCCGGTAGCACCAGTAATAGCTTTTCCATTGAATTTGTTCCATCCGTTCGTCTTTTATGATGCTCTCCGGCTCTTTTAGGGCATTCCACAAAATCCATTTTTTTTTCATGAAGTCTTCCTCCTTTCCCTATTTCCAAAATATTTCATCCAGTGTTTTTCCTAAAACATGGCAGATGCTTAAGCATAGATTTAAGGCAGGATTATAGTCTCCCCGTTCGATCATGTATATTTTACATACAAAAAACAAAATAACAGAACCAAAGTTGTTTTCACCTCTGGTTCTGTCACCCTGTTCTTCTTGGAAGAAATACAGAGAATACGGTTTCTTCTCCGGATGTAACCTTGATGTATCCGCCCTGTGCACGTATAATCTCTCTTGCCAGATAAAGGCCAAGGCCGATGCCGTCTTTTTCCCGGACTCGCCCGGAACGGTAAAATCGCTGAAATATTTTAGGAAGTTCTTCCTCTCTGATTCCCATTCCGTGATCTACAATGTCAATCCGGTAAAAAAGTTCGTAGGGGGAACCCTGGATGAGTATGGTGTCACCTGGATGGGTGTATTTTACTGCATTATCCAGAATGTTCCAAAGTGCTTCCGCCGTCCATTTATAATCAAAGAAAGCCGTTTCCAGCCCCTCCTTTATGCGGCAGTGAATCTGAATCTGTTTCTGTTCGGCTAAGAGGGTGCCTTCCTCTGCTGTTTCATGCAAAAGCTTCCCCACCGAATATTCCTTTGGAGATAATTGAATGATTCCCTGCTCCAACCTGGAACTTTTAATCAGTGAGTCTATGAGAAATTTCAGCTTTTCTGCCTGAGCATTCAGTTGATAAGCCAGTTCCCCCGCTTCCTTTGGTGCCTGTTCGGAAAGGAGTCCGGCATAGAGAAGCAGATTGGCTATGGGAGTTTTTGTTTGATGGGAAATGTCTGCAAGGAGGGAATGAATCTCTCCCTGTTCCTTTGAAAACTCTTGTTCTCTTCCTTCCTGCCGCCGAAGATACTGGCAAAGCCTTGCTTCTATTGAGGATAGATGGCTTTCGTCAAAATGTTGCTCTTCAAAACTTCCGTCTATAGCTGCCTCCAACATCTCCTCCAGCCGTTCCATTAGAAGCTCCGTTTGCTTTCGCTGTACAAAAATATATCCTACCGCCCCAAGAAAGGCTGCAAAGATCAGCCCTGTGCATAAAATCATATAGTTATCCATGGGTTCCGCTTCGCAGGGCACCGGTACGATCATCCGACCAGGTATAGCCGATTCCATAGACTGTTTTAATGTATCTGGGTGTGGACGGATTATCCTCAAGCTTATCCCGGAGACGTTTGATCGTAACCGACAAGGCATTCTCATCTACATATTGGGCACCGTCTGTCCAGATTCGATCTACCAACTCTGCCCGTGAGAGGGTAAGCCCCCGGTTCTCTATGAGCAGCCGCAAGAGCTTTTGCTCGGTTTTACTAAGCTCTATACGCTGGTTTCCTTTGATAAATTCCATACTGGAAAAGGAAAAATAAAACTTTCCTGCCTGATATACCTGAATGCCTCCCCTGCGTCTTTTCCGCATCTGCGTATTGATTCTGGCCCGCAGGACCATAAGGCTGAAAGGCTTGGTAATATAATCATCTGCTCCCAGATCCAGACCTGTTACAATCTCGGTCTCCAGATCATTTGCGGTGAGGATCACCACCGGAATCTCCTGCTTTTCCTTAATCTCCTGTAATAGTTCCAGACCGTTTCCGTCCGGCAGATTTAAGTCCAGAATTACCAGAGTAACCTCTTGATTCTTCAGTACTTCTCTGGCCTCTTCCAAATTCTGGGTCTGTAGAAATATATATCCCTCTGCTTTCAGTGCAAGGGCAATGCCGTTGCTTAAGGCTTTATCATCCTCTACAATCAAAATCTTTTCCATGAAATATACCCAGCTCCTTAATTATGTATTCTTTGTGTGTGAGGAACTCATTTTCTCATCTTTTGATTGTAAGATAAGAACCTTGAAAAAGCTTGATTCTTTTCTTAAGAATTTTTGAACTTTTTTCTTATTCTTGTAAAATCGTCATACTTTCTCCATCACTGATACAGGTGATGGTTCCCTCGGAAGTAAGATATATCTGAGCACCTGTCTGTTGGAGTACTTTTTGTACTTTCTCATCTCCCGGCTCCTCCTGAGAACATGTGATAATGGCAGCTTTCGCAGATACGGCTTCCAGAAATTCCTCAGAATTTTTTTCCTTTCTGCCATGATGAGGCACCTTAAGTAAATCATGGTTTAACTCAAATTCTGTCTGGTTTAACAATTCCTTTAAACGCTCTTTCTCACAATCTCCGGCAAAGAGAAAACGCTGCTCCTTGTAAGTCATACTGATCACGAGAGAAAAATCATTATCCTCTTCTGCATACTCCTGCTGCTGGGGTGGATAAATCAGACATTCCACCCCATCAAAAGAAAGATTCCATGTATCTGTCACTCGTTCCGGCTGCTGCCCTATCTCCTCCAGAGTCTCCTGATATTCCTGGTACTGACCACTGTCTGATTCATAATCCGGCTGTAGAATCCGTTCAACGTTCACCGCTTTTAAAATCTGATCCGCACCCCCAACATGATCTTTATCAAAATGTGTTAACACCAGATAATTCAGGCTTTCTTTGCCCCGCTTTTCCAGATAACTCAAAATCACCTGGGAAGTGTTATCATATCCCGTATCGATCATCATACTGGTATTCTCCGTTTCAATCAGAATAGCATCTCCTTTTCCCACATCAAAAAAAGTGATTTTTATAGCTTCATCTATACTATCCGTAGATGTTTTCCCTTTACAGCCTCCTAATAGGAGAAGAAAAGCCCAAAATATAACAAGGAAACTTTTTGACAGATTTTGCTTTTTCATTTCATCATCTCACCTGTTCTTCTTTTCAGGTTATCATACCATCTTCTTGTCGCCACTACAACCCCTATGCCTATCAAAATCAACAGTCCCACAAAAAGTACAGCCCCTATGTTCTTCGGTTCATCATCTCCGGGGAACCGGAAACGGACCTGTTCTGTCACTAAAAAGCAGATGGGATCTGTCTCAGTCAAATTACCGGCTTCATCCCAGGCTTTTATTTCAAAAGTCTGCCAGTTTTTTGCACCAGAAGCAGAGTAAGTAAGTATTCCGTCTGCTTCCCTGAGTGTCTCCCCGTCATAATCAGCCACACATTGACCATTCAAATAAATCTGTGCTCCCGCAAGTGCATATTCATCCCGGAGTTCAGCCCGGATCTCCAGGTTCTTTCCCTGTATACGCTCCCTGTCCTTTACTCCTGTCACTACGATACCCGGCCCGGTCTTGTCCACAATAAATTCCAGAGTTTTCCCCTTTATCCGGTTATTGGAAGTGTTTTTTGCCTGATCCTCTGAATATAGAGTCACCAGATAAATACCTTCCTTTTGAAAGTTTTCCTTTCCAATCTGATACCGGTATGTTTTCCAGGTGCTTTTTGTTCCTCGTCTCTCTACCTGATAGTCTCTGCCCTCCTTAAGTTGCACAATCTCCCCTTCTCGATTACTGGTTACCTGATAATAATTCAGAAAATCCGGATTGTATTCCGTAATCACAAGTTCCGGTTCCGAAGAAGTATAGCGGCTTCCTCCAGAACCTGCCAAAAGATTTGTTGCTTCATCCAACTCATAGACCGATCCAAACCGGTTTACAGAAAAAGTAAGTTCGGCTTCTGTAATGTTTCCTGCCAAATCACCGACTTTTGCTTTGATTCGGTACAAGTCATCATTTTCCGGAAGTCGCTCAAAATCTCCCCAGAGTATGGTAAACCCATTTTCTTCGCTGCTCCTTGCACAGGCCGGGAGTTCTCCCTTTCCACTGCTTCCTGTAAAGTTCACAAGTGTTTGCTCTGAATCAAAATTTGTGTCCGCACATCGAAGTCTTGGTGCAACCGTTTCACGATTTGCTGACAGATCTGCCACATTTTCAAAGACAAGTTCTGGTGGAGTCTGGTCAATCACAAACTCTTCCGAATGATAAGGAATGGCTTCATTTCCTGCCAAATCTGTACAGCGAACCTCCCACCGAAATCTTCCATCCTCACAGAAATTAATCCCTGCCCGAAAACTGTCCTCTTCCCATTGACGCAGAACTCCAAGTTCTGGTCCTGAGACAGTTTCTTCTTTATTGGTTCCATTTGGAAAACTGACCAAATCCTCCGGGCGAAAGTTTCGCTCTTTTATCTCAAGGACCGCATTGCGGTCTTTCGAATAGTAATACTCATTTAAAGCCTCCAAGTCATCCCAATGTACCAGCAAAACCGGCGGTGTCTTATCAATGACAAAGGTTTCTGTCTTCTCGTAACTTCCCTTGTTTCCCGCCGCATCCTGGCAGGTAAAATCAAAAGAATATTCTCCATCCCTGTTAAAAACAAGTTCCGTGGTCCAGGTGCAGCTATCGCTGTGATTCAAGTCGCCGGGGTCCGATGAGCCGCCACATCTTTCCCCCGCCTGATGTGACCAGACAAGTGTCTGTTCCTCCATTCCCATAAGCTGAAACTCAACCCGTTTGGGATCAAAATTTCGCTCTTTTACTATGATACGGGCTACCTGATCGGCACAATAATACCTTTCATTTCTCACATCCTGATTGCTCCACTCTACTTTCACCTTCGGTGGTGTGGTATCAATGTGGATGACAGGAATTTCCGTAAGTTCTGTCGTATGCCCCGCAAAGTCTGTAAGACATCCCGAAAGGGAAATATTATTTTGATTATTTTCGGCGGCCGGAATGGTTAAGACATGCTCAATCGTCCTTTGTATCTCCTCTCCCTCTTCCTCGAAAACCAGCAATTCTTTTTGATTTCCGGCTTCCAATCCTACGGAGCGAATTCCTGAAAAACCATCCTCCATTTTAAACCGCAGATTCACATCATCCCGATAGAACCCCTCTCTTCCTTTTTCTGTTTCTTCCAGAAAAACTTTTGCATAAGAAGTTTTTTTATGCATCTGTTCAGACTCAATTAAGAGTCCCTTTGTCTGTGTCCAATCCTCCATCAAGTTTCCCGAGCAATCCCAAGCCCTTGCACGAATGAATCCTTTAAAAGATAAGGGAATAGAAATAACGGTATAAGCTTTCCTGTTTTCCTCTTCATATGTGAGATCTTTCCCCGGCTCTGCCTTTCCGGTTATCCGAAAAGGTTCCAATTCTTCTTCGCCTCCCATGCCCTCACAGATATATGTAATTCCTCCAACACCACTGAGCCCATCCTCGGCCTGAATTTTTATCCTTAATTCAGGCTGAAAAAAATATCCGAACGTTACCTGATTGATAAGTTTCTTAAGGAAAGTCTGATGCTCTGCCTCCCAGGTGATTCCGCCCTGCCCAGGGATTTCGGGTGCTGTCCGATCCAGGCAAAAGCTTCCAAGTTCCATATATCCTTCTTCGCTCTTTTTGGGAACATTTCCGGTTTTATCCTGTATTTTAGCTGATATATAGTAATTAGCCTCTTTTTTTATGTGAAGTTCAAGCCTGTATATACCTGTTTCCTCCTGAAACTCCCAACCATACACTTCTTTCTCTGCGGATTCTTGCCCGACCGCATCAAATGTCTCCAGATAAATCTTTGTTTCTTCCAGGTCAAGCTCTGCTTCCAGTATTACCAGCTCCATAGTAATTTCTTCCTTCGTTTGATAACCGGAAACCAATTCCAATTCATTCCCCTGTTCATCTTTCCATAGAATTGAAACTTCCGGTGCTGTAACATCTTTTGATTCCTCCGCTTCCTCCTGTTCTTCGTCTCCGCTCTCCGTCACCACTTCGTTAGCCTGAACATTCAGACCATAAGAAATACTACATTGCAATACAAGTACACAGACCAGTACAAAAATCCAGCGTCGTTTCCGTATAATCTCCGGAATCCGAAAACATACAAGCATTACAAGTGTTACTGACAGCAATATCATTGCTGCTGTTCCCGAAAAAATCCATACCTTATGATATATTTCTAATAATTGTTCCACATACTCCATACGTCTCTCCTTCATAAACGATTTGTACCTGATGACGGGCCTCTTTTATCAAATATGTAAGCCTGTTTCTCATTTCTTTTAGCCCGGGCCCATCCCAGTCTGTATTTGTAAAGTCCTCCCGCAAATGTTTCTCTATTTTTTCCAGCTGTTCTTTCAGTTCTTCCCCCGAAATTCCCGCCTGCCGAAATTCCAAAGTCCGTCCATAGATCTGAGATGCCAGTTCCTGATACATACGCAGAGCCGTCACTGCATTGTCAAGCTGAACCAGATTTCCGGAAGAAAGTTTTGTTAAATCCTCCCAATAATCCTCATAGGAAACTTTTTCATCTCCCGCCCTGTTTACCTGTCCAATCTGGCTATAATAAGTTCCGATTGTTCCCAGACGCAGGGCCCGATCCCTGGACATTTCCGGCAAAATTTCTGATTCTGCAGCAATATTCAGCCATTTAACTGCATAATTCTTACTTCCTTCCCTTTCATAGTCGTAATAATAGGCAAGTCCAAGCTCATAGGCAAAACGCTCGTATCCCTCTCTGTTTTCTTTCAGACACATCTCAAACGTTCTTCCATCAGAAGTCATCTGATTCAGAATCCTCCGAAGTTCCTCATCCTCCTGACAGGTAAACGTAACTGTTCCGTCCTTTCCCACAGCCAAAAATACCTGATTTAACAACTCCAAGTATCCATCCTCTCTACAAGGATTCAAGCTGATAGCTTTCTCATAGGCAGACAGCTTTTCTTCCATTTCTCTGGCGGAGCATGCTCGCTCCATCCATGCCTGATAAGTATCCATTTTAAGCTTTTGCTCCCTGTTCCATCCATAAAAGGCAATGGAAAAACACAGAAAAGTTAACAACAGGGTAAATAGAAAAATCCTAAGTCGATTCTTTTGTTTTTCCCGCCAGAGGATATCCATCTCCTCATAATGCTCCAATGCATAACAAAGGTCCTGACAGCTTTGAAATCGTTCTTCCGGATCCTTTTGTGTGCATTTTCTTATTATTTCTTCCAAACCTGCTGACAATTCCGGTCGAAAACGGCGAATGGGATGGATTCCATAGGGCTCTTTTCCCGGATCCTGTCCGGTAATCAAATAATAGAGAACCGCTCCCAGGCAATAGATATCTGTTCTGACATCTGTCTGCCCGCAGCCTCCCCACTGTTCCGGAGCTGCATATCCTGGAGTTCCCAGGCAAATGGTATCATCTCTGCCATAAGTCTCCCTGATCTCCCTTGCTGTACCAAAATCAATCAGCTTAAGGCTCTTATCCGGCTGAACCATAATATTGGAGGGCTTCATATCACGATAGATAATGGCTGGTTCCCTCTGGTGAAGATAAGACAGTACTTCACAAAGTTCCTTTCCCCAGGAAATCACCTGTTCCTGGGACTGAGCCCCTTCTTTGTCCAGTATCTCCTGAAGAGAATTTCCTTCAATGTAATCCATCACGATTAAAAAATGCCCTCTCTTGTCTATTACATCCACAATGGAGGGAAGCCTGGGATGAGAGAGGTTCTTTAAAAGTTCCGTCTCTGCCAGCAGGCGTTCCCGAACCAATTCCTTTCCAAGAATACTTTCCCTGCGAATCTCTTTAATCGCCCATGTCTTGTTGGCCTTTTCGTTGATAGCCAGATAGACTCTGCTCATACCGCCCTGACCAATTTGTGATAAAATTTTATATCTGCCATCAACTATGCTACCGACTTTCAGTAATCCAACCTCCTCTCATTCAGTTGCAACAGTATTTCCACAAAAACATCCACATGTATCCCATGAGAAAAAAAGGTGCCATGGGAAGTTTGTCTTTACGTTTTACCTTTCCAGCCACTATCAGGGGCAGGCAAATGCAGGCAGCCATAAACAATCCGTAGAACAGGCAGGTAAAAGTCCGTTCAACTCCCTGATATAATGCCATGATTCCCAGAAGTTTCACATCCCCAAAACCAAGTTTGTTCCGGCTAAGCAATGTAAAGAGAACAAGTCCCACAAGAAACAGCATGCCCCTTATTAAAATAAAGATTCCATGAATGAGTGTCTCGTTCCCTGTTCGAAAAAACTCCACGGTAAAAAGTAGAATGCGAAGAACCCATGCTGCTCTCAGGAGCCGGTTCGGAATCCGCATTTCCCTCATATCCATCCCCGCTGCCGTGATCAGCAAAAGAAATAGCAGGCTATATTTTATGGCCTCCAGGCCGTTCATTTTGTTCCCCCTTCTTCTCTTTGTCTTGTTCTTTGGAATTTCTTGCACAGATTTGTGCAGATTTCATTTAAAATTTGAACTTCTGATCTTTTTTCTTACTTAAATCAAAAAAATGGAAAAACTGTTATTAAAAATATAACAGCTTTTCCATTTTATGTCAACTCCTTTTATTCCCAAACACTGATGGTAATCAAATCTGCTCTTCACCAAATACCAGTGTGTAACAGGGCCCATCATACTGAAAGGTTATGCTTTCTTCCAATCTGTGTTCCTGTTGCATAACTTTAACTTTTAACTCTGCAATCTCCCCTGTCTACTTTAACCGTTTATCTGATTTCACAGAGATACGTGTACCTACGCTTTGGAAAATCTGTACCAAAATAATCAATAAAATTACCGCAATCAGCATAACCAGATATTTATAGCGGTAGTATCCATAGTTGATCGCAATCTTTCCAAGTCCGCCTCCGCCGATGATGCCGCTCATGGCAGAATAGCCCAATATGGTAGTGATGGCTATGGTAAAGTTTGACATGAGGGAGGGCACACTTTCTGGAATCAGCACCTTTACAATAATCTGAAAAGGGGATGCTCCCATACTTTGAGCCATCTCAATAATATTAGGGTTCACCTCTCTTAAACTGCTTTCCACCAAGCGGGAAACAAAAGGAAAGGCTGCAATCACCAGGGGAACAATGGATGCCGTAGTTCCCACTGCCGTTCCCACTATAAGCCTTGTAAGAGGAAATACCATAATCATCAAAATCAGGAAAGGCACAGACCGCAGCAGGTTGATAAAAATATTCAACACATGCATAACACCTTTGGGAAGAGGTAACACACCGTCTTTCTCTCCCACAACCAAAAGTACACCTAAGGGCAGACCAAGAATAATGGCAAAGACCGTAGCCAATATGGTTACATAGATGGTCTCCCACACTGCCATAGGAATCTCATTCTGCAAAATCCAGAGGGTTTCTTCTATGACTTCCGGAGAAAATAATTTATCAAACATGATCTGTCACCTCCTCTACCAGCACATCCTCTATGCCACGAAGATACTCCATAGCCCTATGTACCATCTCATCATCTCCTGTGATTCCAAGGAGCATATTGCCATAGGCCTTATCCCCAATGCTTCGGGTAGAAGCACCCAGAATGCTTGCCACAATCCTTTCTTCCATGGCCATCCGGGCTATCAGTGGTGTCTTTGCCGCAGGTGCTCCGCTGAATACCACACGAATCCGCCGTTCTCCCGGAGTCTCTGTCATAATCTCGTCCGCACCGTCCGGAAATACCAGACGCTTTGCCGCCGCAGACTTGGGACTGGAGAACACAGTACTCACAGCTCCCTCCTCCACTACTTCCCCATCATCCAAAATGGCTACATGACTGCATATCTCCTCCACCACACTCATTTGATGGGTAATGATAATCACCGTAATGCCCAGACGGGCATTGATATCACGAATCAGCTCCAAAATGGAATGGGTTGTCTTCGGATCAAGGGCACTGGTGGCCTCATCACAGAGCAGCACTTTGGGATCTGTGGCAAGTGCACGAGCGATGGCAATTCGCTGCTGCTGGCCACCAGATAACTGGGCCGGATAGGCATTGGCCTTATCCGGCAAGCCTACCATATCCAAAAGCTCCAGGGCACGCTTTTTCGCCTCCGCCTTATCCACTCCTGCCAACTCCAGGGGGAAACAGATATTTTTCAGACAGGTTCTCTGCATAAGCAGGTTAAAGCCCTGAAAGATCATAGTTACCTCCCGGCGGATCTTTCTAAGCTCTGCCTTGGACAGACCGCCCATATCGCAGCCGTCAATAAGCACGGTACCCTCCGTGGGGCGTTCCAGCATATTGATGCAACGAACCAGCGTACTTTTTCCGGCACCACTCATGCCGATGATTCCGTAGATATCCCCATCCTGAACGGTGAGATTTACCTGCTTTAAGGCCTCCACCTTTCCGTCTGCCGTCTCAAATTCTTTGGAAAGATTCTTTATCTCTATCATAAAACCTCCGATTATTTGATGGCATCCAGACTCGTCTGCTTTCCGCCGTAAAGGCCGATAGGCTCTACATGAACGGCAGATGCGGATACAATATGGGTTCCATTCTCTGCATTGAAATCATCCAGATAGGGTGTATGCTGGAAATAGTTTGCGTCAACCTCTCCGCTTTCTACCACATTGTTAGGCTGCACATAGTCGGTATACTCGATAATGTCCAGAGTAATGTCTTTTTCAGCCAAAATTTCCCGAGCTACTTTGAGGATCTCTGCATGGGGTGTGGGGGAAGCTGCTACGGAAATGGTAGTTCCGGCTAAAGCTGCATAATCCACAGATGCGTCAAACCCATCCGTAGGTGTATCCACGGTACTTACTACGGCACCCTCATACTTCTCAGTAATAAAATCTGCTACTTTCTGGCTCTCCAATGCCGCTACCAGTGCTTTGATGGCGTCGGAAGACTCATTTCCCTCTTTTACTGCCAGAATATTGCTGTATGCGGAGGAGGATCCCTCGATAGCCAACGCATCTGTCATGGGATTTAAGTCGGCTTCGATTGCATAGTTGGAATTGATGACCGCATAATCCACATCCTGCAAAACGTTGGGAAGCTGGGCAGCTTCTACCTCTTTGAACGTAATGTCATAGGGGTTGTCCTGAATATCCTGAATGGTTGCCGTGATTCCGGCTCCATCCTTTAAGGTGATATACCCCTGTTCCTGTAAAAGCAATAGGGCACGTGCCTCATTGGTGGTATCATTTGGTACTGCAATGGTTAAACCCCCACTCTTTTTGCAGGCCGTTAAGGATACTGCAAGGGTAAGCACCAAGGCCGATGTTATAAGTGTCTTTACTAGCTTTTTCATAATCTGTTCTCCTTTTCTGGTTGGTATTTGCAGCAGTATGAATCGCATTAGCTGCCACATTTTATGCATATTAAAAAGAGAAGCCTCCAACAAAGCTTCCCTTCTCAATCAAACTTGAGCAGTGGCCGTCAGTCAGGCGGCTCCTTACAGGCAGAAAGCATGTTGGAAATCAGCATCACAAAACATGCACATGGAGCACATGTACATCGCCATAGAACACATTGTGAAACCGCTGATCTTTCTCATGACTCTCTCCTTTTCTGAAAAATGTTTAAACTGTTTCTGATTATAGTGCAATCTTTTAAAGAAGTCAATGGTTTTTCTGAACTGTCACAGGAAATATTTTTTTGCCGCCCGTTTTAAGCACCAGGGCAAGGTAATGGGAGTTACCTGGTCCGTTGCTGTAACAGGATAAATCTGTACAATCTCTCCATCCAGGTAGTAGCGAACGCTGCCTACAATGGTTCCTGGCTCGATGGGGGCGGTCAGTTCTTCGGGAAAGTTGGTTTCCACTGATATCTGTTCTTCATCGGAAAGGAGAAGCTTCAGATGTTTGGCTTCGGATCCGACCGCCAGCTCTACGCCGGTGTAAGCTTTGTCCTCCAGGTTGCCGCTTTCAGGAATTCCGTTTTTGACGAGGAGGGGGCAAAACTCCGTTTCCTCCCATACATCCCGGTATTCATAGTTTTCCAGGCCGTAGCTCATAAGTTTTCTGGTGTCGCTCCATTTGTAGCTGCGGTTGTTGGGCCAGCCACAGGCTAAGAGGGCTACGATGAACGTTCGATCATCTCGTTTTAAGGCTCCTACGTAACAGTAGCCGGCATTGTTGGTAAAACCGGTTTTGCCGGAGAGAGCTCCTTCCATCATAGTGAGGAATGCGTTTTTGTTGCCCACGGTGAAGCTTCTAAGGCCCTCTGTGTCCCCGAAGCTATAGGAGGAGGTTCGGGTGATGGTAAGAAATTCTTCCCGCTTGGGGGATTGGGTGATACAGTAACGCATGGTTTTGGCCAAATCTGCCGCCGTAGTGGAATGGGTTCCCCCCTCATCTGTGGCATCCAGACCGTTTGGAGTAATGTAGTAGGTGTTATAACAGCCGATGTCTCTGGCCTTGGCATTCATCATTTCTGCAAAGCTTTCTACGGAACCGCCCACATGCTCTGCAATGGCTACGGCAGAATCGTTGTGGGATTCCAGCATAAGAGAATATAGGAGATCTCCCAGACGATATTGTTCATCCTTTCGGATTCCCAGCTGAACATCCGGCATACCGGCTGCATACTGGGATACGGTGACAATCTCGTCTAAGTTGGCATTTTCCAGTGTAACAATCAGGGTCATAATCTTCGTGGTACTTGCCATGGGTTTCTGTTCATAGCCATTTTTTTCAAACAAAACACGCCCGGAGTCAGCATCCATTAACACGGCTGACTGGGCGTATAATTGTCTCAGTTCGGAGGGAATCTCTGTTTGTCCTTCCGGCTTTTCCGTTGTTTCCTGTCCGTATGTATTGATGGAGAGGCAGAAAATGAATCCAAGGAGCATCAGAATGGGATATAATTTTTTCACGGGAAAACCAACCTGTACTTTGTTTCCTTTTATTGTATTCTCCATGAACAGGATTTATAACACAAGTTTGTTCCGGCTTGGCAGACCTCTTTTCAGGAAAAACGAAGCATACGGATCTCTGACGGATGGAATCCGTCATTTCCGAACTCTCCTTTCATATCTATGGTCATATGAAGTTCCAGATCCTCAAAGCTTCCCTCCGTGTCCACACTCTCCCCTCCGTCACCGGAAATGTTTCTCACATAGAACTTGGTATCCTCCGTGTAGATAACCGGTATGAGATCGGAATCCTTAAGCGGTGCGTTGGAGGAGGGGCTACTGCTGTTTATGGAGCCGTCTTCCTGGACCTTTACCTTACATTTAGCTACATAAAGCTCACCGTCCTCAAGCTTCCATACCTTTCCCCGAAAATCTGCGTCAATGGCTTCTGCCGTCTCCTGATCCAAGGTGGACCAGGCTGATTTTCCTCCACAGCCGCTTATGGCAAGACACAAGATACACATTACACCAAGCAGAAAGGCAGCCTTTTTGATTCCATATTTCTTATTGTTTCTCATTTTTCTTCCTCCACATTCGCCGTAAAATTTTTGTAATACGATTCTATCAGGCTAATCTGGAAATTGTCTCTAAAAACAAAAGAGGTCTGTCTGTAATTCACCCTCTCAATAAATATTTTTGATATGTTCTACAACATTTGTACATAATAACCGAAACAATCTTTCAAACATTTCATAAACTCAAAAACCTCCAGGGCGATGTCACAACATAAAACCTATTCTTTCTTACCACAGCAACACTCGCCACTACACCCAGAGCACCCACACCCACAAGATGATCCTCCCCTTTTCTTATTACGTATGATATGTCCAATACTACCCACCAGACACAACCCTACAATAATAAGCACAATAAAATCTGCCATTTCTAATTTCCTCCCTTTTCCAGGCATAGGATTTAAACAACATAGGGCGCCACAAAATAAAACAATCAGCTTTATTTTGCGGCATTCCCAATTCTGTTAGATACGATACATATTTCTTCGGTCAATGACCCCTATTTCTTCCAGGGTTTTGATCATTCGATACACGGTGGCTATTCCTACCGTGGGATCCTCTTCTTTTACGTGATAATAGATTTCCTTACAGCAGGAGCATTCATGCCCCAGTATGAATCGGAGAATCAATTTCCTCTGTTTTGTAATCCGAAACCCATGTTCCTTTAACCGATTGATAATCATTTCCTCGCTCATACCTGCTTTTTCCGTCATATTAGCACATTTCTCCTATAAAAACAATCCGCCTACTACATTTACCAGAAGTGCTACTACATAAGCTGTGACCATCTGTACAGCTACGGCCTTGCCGGTCTCTTTCCATGTCTTCAGTTCCCGCTTCATGGCACCTACGGCTGCAAAACAGGGCATACACAGCAGGTTAAATACCATATAAGCATAGGCTGCTGCTTTTGTCTTAATGTCATCTTTCATATGAGGCAGGGCATTTTCATCACCGCCCTCAAAAAGAACACCCTCAGAGTAAATGTCTCCTGCGGCTTCCGCATCGTACTCACCGTCTTCAAAGCCAAGCTCTTCCAGCTCCTCCGAACTATACTGGGCGAAATATTCCTCCAGATATTCATCCGTCACGTCCTCGTCATAGAGCTGGGCAAAGGTTACAACTACATTTTCCTTGGCAATCCAGCCGGTTACCACACCCACCGCCGGACGCCACTCGCCAAATCCCAGAGGCTTGAAAATGGGAGCAATCACATTTCCGATGGATGCCATAAAGCTGTCGTTCATCTCGCACATAACACTTCCGTCTTCACTCTCGGCCGCATTAGTTCCATTGAAAGAATCGAAATTGAAGCCGGACAGGAACCATATAAGAATGGTGGATACGAAAATAACGGTTCCGGCCTTTACCGCAAAGCCCTTTACCTTTTCCCATCCATGGATAAGGATGCTCTTAAGGGTCGGAATACGATACTGAGGCAACTCCATAATAAAGTTGGAGGCTCCATCCTTGTATACAAATTTATTTAACAGCAATGATACAATTATCGCTACTACGATACTGAATATATATAAGGAATAGGTTACTAATGTCTGGTTGCTGTCTACAAACAGAGTGGATACAAACAGGGCAAAAATGGGAAGCTTTGCACCGCAGGGCATAAAGCCTGCCAAAATGGTAGTTATCTTTCTATCCTTCTCGGATTCCAGTGTACGGGTTGCCATAACAGCCGGAACGCTGCAGCCGAAGCCCTGAAGCAGCGGGATAAAGGAACGTCCGGACAGTCCGAAGCGGCGGAAGATTCGATCCAGTACAAATGCAATTCTTGCCATGTAACCGCAGTCCTCCAGGAAAGAAATCAGGATGTACAGCACCAATACCAGGGGAATAAAACCAAGGATTGCCCCAAGTCCTTCCATAATACCGTCAACTACCAAAGAGTATACCCAGGGGGAGGCTCCTCCTACAAGACCGGCTACCAGATCGGTAAGCCACCCCCAGATGGATTCTACGATACCAGCCAGCCAGATTCCCGGGCTGTTGATTCCGAGAAACAGGAAGTTCTCACTGTTGGTGCAGGCAAACAGCAGATACATGACGACCGCAAAGATGGGTAAGGCCAGTATTCGGTTGGTGAGAATCTTATCCAGCTTGTCAGATTTTGTCTCCACATGGCCCGTGGTTCCTTTCTTTACCGCATCCTTTACGACCTTTGCTATGTACTGATAACGCTGATCCGCCACGGCTGCTTCCAGATCCGCTCCCGATCCGTAGGCCTTTTCCGCAACCTCACCTACCCGTTTCTTCAGTTCCTCTGTTACCTGTCCTGCAATATTTTCATCATTTTCCAAAAGCTTGATGGCTTTCCACTGACTGTCAGTCTCACCTGCATCATCCAAAAGCTTCTTTGCATCATCTATGGTTCCCTGAAGCTTTTCATCGAAAACAGGCAACTTTTTGGGTGTTTTCTTTCCTTTTGCCACTTCTACGGCTTCAGCCATCAGTTCCAGAATCCCTTTACCATTACGGGCTACGATAGGAACTACCGGCACACCGAAAATCTCCGAAAGCTTCTCTGCCCCTATCTTGTCGCCTCTGGCTTCTACCTCATCCATCATGTTCAGGGCAATGACAGTAGGAACCCCTGTTTCCAGGATCTGCAGGGTCAGGTACAAGTTACGCTCAATGCTGGTTCCATCTACAATATCAATGACCGCATCAGGTTTTTCCTTTACGATGTAATCTCGTGCAATGATTTCCTCTGCGGAATAGGGGGACAGGGAGTAGGTTCCCGGAAGATCCATGATGTTAATCCCTTTGTCCTTTTTGTAGGTTCCCTCTTTCTTGTCTACGGTTACTCCCGGCCAGTTTCCTACCCGCTGCCTGGAACCGGTCAGGTCGTTGAATAAGGTTGTTTTGCCGCAGTTCGGATTGCCTGCAAGCGCAATGGTGTATGACATTTCTTACTCCTCCACTCGTTTCTGTTGTCGGCAGTTTTTGTTAGGATCTGCTAACCATTTTTCTTATTTTAAGGAGTTACAATCAGCTAACTCCTTGTCAAAAAAAAGATTCAATTTGCCCGGGCTTTAAGCCTGAACTTCGATTCGTGCGGCTTCTTCTTTTCTTAAGCTTAACTCATAGCCACGCACGTTGATCTCCACCGGATCTCCCAAGGGGGCAACCTTGATGACTTTTACGTCTACGCCCGGAGTGATTCCCATGTCCATGATTCTCCTTTTTAAAGGACCACTCTCACCGATGGACACTACCTTTCCGGACTGTCCCGGCTTCATTTCTTTCAATGTCATGTTTTCTCCTCACTTTCTATTGACTTAAACAACCATAATCCGGGACGCAAGTCCCCTGTTCAGAGCAATCCTTACACCTTTGACTAAGAGAATCATGCCGCTTGGGTTTTCTCCAATCACCTGAACTCTCTCGCCTTTTACGAAGCCCAGATCCTGAAGATGTCGTTTTACTTCTTCTTTTCCATGAAATTCTTTAATTTCTCTTGTTTCTCCAACTTCCATCATAGCCAGTGCCATTTGAATTACTCCTTTCCAATTGAGAATAGCTATCATTTTCTTTATGTATTATACCACTCTGCATAGGTTTGTCAATACTTTTATTGATAATAATTATCATTAACAATAGCTTCCAAGAATCTCTTCCAGGGCCGCTTTACTGCTTGTATGACATCTCACTACTTCAATGTTGTTTCGTTTTGCCTCCTCCATAGCACATTTTACCATCTTATGGGAAACCGTATTGGTGAACAGTACGAAAAGATCCGGTTTGCCAACCTGTTTCTTTAGGTCTCCTGTCATTTGGGTAAACACCTTCGCCTTACAGCGATAGGCTTTACAGATATTCTGATATTGTCGAACCATTCGATCATGTCCTCCGATTATTACAACACTCATGGTCTGCACCTCCTTTTCAATTAGTAAAAACTAACTATTACTTCTGTAAATAGGTTAGTTTTCGCTAACCTTTATCCAAAGCATACCACAATTTCCATTCTTATGCAAGTATTTTTTGTTCTACACAGAATACTATTCTACAAAATATTGCGTAAAATTCCAAAAAGAATCAAAGCAATTAAAAACACCAGCATCCCAGAAGATTCCCATTTTTTCCAAATCGTTTTTCTGGAACACAAATAATTCCCAAGACATTTTATCAAAATCCATCCCAGAAAGGGGCCAAAGCAAAAGATCACCGGATGACTGTGAAAGGCTCCCCGAAAATCTCCCCTCCCCATTGCCATCAGCATATGGGTGATGCCGCACCCTGGACAACGCAGGCGAAAAACACACCGAAACAGACAGGGAATGCCCGCTCCGGTGTGTCTAACAAATTCATAGTATCCAGCAAAAAGCAAAGCTGCCAGTCCCACTTTTCCCAGCCGTCTACGATCTATCATCTTAGTCTGCCAGCTTGTTCAGTTCATTCTGAATCAATGCATAGGCAATAACTCCGCCAAATATATAAAGTATCAGATAAAGAACACCTCCGTTGGAAGCAGGAAGCCCTCTGTTCATCTTTGCCTTATCCAGCAGTTCACCCCGCTTATATGCCCAGTATAAACCATAAATTCCGCAGGTAACAATAGTAAGTACAAGGGCTAACACACCGGATGTTCCTTCCTCATTTGCCACCGCATTGGTATCATCTGTCATACATACAAACCAATAAAGGCTGTAAATTCCGCAGGTAATCATTGAAAAAATAATGCAAAGGGCAATATTTCTCTCCTGCACTGTCCTCATAACCATTCCTCCTTCGTATTTCAAACTGTAAAATTTTCTGGCTAATTAAATATACTACTTTTTCCGAAGAAGTTCAATACTAATTATATAATTAATATGAGTATTTACTGCAAAATAAACTTTTCCCTATATTCTCACATCCACCATCCCAGACCCATGTTCAACAGACTCCCTTGTAATACCATCCAGTGCTCCGGCCGGAATGGGGTGTCCAATCTCCCAACTTGGATCCGCTTTTCTTGCCGCATCCAAAAACGCCTGCCGGTAGGAACGCTCGTACTGCTGCATGGTATACCCTGCCGCCAGGCGATCCTTTTTCGTTACCTTTCGGTACATATTTGTGTATACATCCGATCTCCTTGTGGTATCGCCATTGAGCACGCCGTTTTCTCTTAAAAATTCCCGTTTGGTCTGCTCAAACATCTCCTCTTTGCTGCTTTCCGGAATGGGAATGATACGCTTCCGGCTGCCTGCATTTTCCTCCGTCAGAAGAAGTCCGGAAAGTCCGGTGGTTGGATCAATGTAATCCCCGTCCTGATCGTAGCTTTTCATGGAATTCTTGATGCATTGAATGTTTGTATACATGGCACCGTTTCCCTTGCTGGCACTCATCATCTCTTTCATGACCGCTTTGAACTGCTTGCTGTTGGTGTCAATTCCCGCTGCCCTTAACTGAGCCTGTACGGAGCCGCTGTTGATCTGAGACAGCTGAAAGCTGCCGGTAAAATTTGTGCTCCTCTTTGACGTTCCAAGCATATTCTGAAACAAATAGCTGTAATCTATAATTCTTGGCATGTAAAATCCCCCTTTTCCTTTTTCCCTGGCAA
The DNA here is from genome assembly GCA_948330435.1 of uncultured Lachnoclostridium sp. GTDB lineage: Bacteria > Bacillota > Clostridia > Lachnospirales > Lachnospiraceae > Laedolimicola. The sequence continues at coordinate 46,742 of CAOJBY010000016.1, forward strand.
AAATAAATAAAATTCTCTATAATTATATATCGGCAGGCAAAATCGGCTTCATAAGAATCTCATCTACAGATCCCAAAGACTTAGCTGTGTTGAAAAGTCCTTTTCCTCAAAGGTACTCAGATGCTCAAATATCCGTTCATTATTATGGACTAATCCTGGAAACAGGCGGTCCAACTGCCTGTAAAATATCCTGTGTTCAGTCCACCGCCTTAATCCTCTCCACAAGAGAGAATCTTTTGGAATAGCGAACGGCACAGCCGGAAAATACCCCCTGAACCAGAAGCAGTGCAGCTGCAAACAACAGTACCTCAATAAACGGAAAGTGATAGGTAATCTTTCCAAACATGCCGACGCTATCAAAAATGCTGCACACAATCAGGCTGCATGCCGTCCCAATGGTCAGTGTCACAAGCAAGGTGATTCCAATATAATACAGGCATTCAAAAGACAGCATTTTGGACATCTGCCGGTCGCTCATCCCCACCGACTGAAAGATACCAAACTCCTGCTGGCGGGATAAAAGGTTGGTAATCAGCGTATTGATCAGATTGATCAGGGAAAACACAAAGACAAAAATCAGGATGCCGTAATCCCTTGTCAGTTCCTGCCGTAAGCTGTCCTTTAGTCCGTCGATCAGATCCTCCACACCGGAAACATCAACCCTTTCATCCGATACGGCACGAAATACCGCCTGCCTAAGCTGTTGGCTGTCCTCCTCCGTATGAATATTCAGATAGCCGGTAAAATCGGTGATCTCAGGGTAAAGGAATGACAGTTCTTCCTCCGGCAGAATAAAGAAGTGGGCCGTATTGCCAATGGGCACATCCTCTACAATCCCCATCACCGTATAAGTCTTTGTCCGCCCATTGTAGCAGGAAAGGGTAATCTGATCGCCAATCTTATAGCTGGTTTTATACACCATCTCCAAGGTATCCCCCGCAGGGCAGATCAGAATGCCGTCCTCCTCCGCAAGCTGCCCATAATCCGCAGTTCCGTCCACTACCGCATCCCCTGTATACATGTCTGACATCTGCTCCTCTGAAATTCCCCTGACAATAAAAGGTTCCTCTTCCCAGATTGCCGGAATCTCAACACAGGCCAGACTGTAAGCCGTGACAAAATCCACACCAGAAATTGCGGCAAGCTTCTCCTTAAGCTCTGTGCCAAGAGGATTCTCTTCCTGTATCTTTATAAACTCCTGCCCCGCATAATCCTCATATTGCAGAAGATACTGGCTTCTGTCTCCAAACTGGGACTGGGCCATTTCTTTTACATCCACCGAGTTTGCATATGCAGAAATACAAAGAAGCAGAATTCCCGTCACGCTCAAAGAGAGGGCTGTTACAACCGTCTTTTTGCGGTTGCGGGAGAAGTTCATCAGAGCAAGGCGGGACATGGTAAGGGGACGGTGACGCCCTCCGGATACTCTCCGGCTCTGATGTTCCGCAGAGACTGTGGCTCTGACCGCTTCAATTGCAGACACTTTTCCCGCCAGTTCAAGGGGTTTCCTGGTGGCAATCAGAACAGCTCCATAGGTCAGGACGGAAATAACAATCCCATACCGGATGTTGTCAGACCAGGCCCAGTAACCGGGCATGAGTATCCCTGCCACGGCTGCCGCAGCAATCAGCCCAACAGGGATGGCTATGGCAGTCAAAAAACGCCGTTCTCTCTTTACAATCCGCTTTAACTGTCCAGGCGTAGTTCCAAGGACCTTTAAGCGGCCATATTCCCGCAGCTTTCCCATGACAGAGATATAAAATATGTTATAAATTACAATCGCACAGATGATTGCAATCAGGACCGCCAGGGCATAGATCTCCATCCCGTTTCCAAGATAAATCTCAGACATATCAAAATAGTTGGAACTGTAAAATGTCCTGTCTTCCGGAATGTTCATTTCTTCAAAAAACGCCTGAATATCCCCTTTCAATTGTTCCGTATCTGTCACCTGGCTCCCGGCAAATCGAAACCGCAGCTCATACAAGGCCTGATCGCCCTCCGTGCACGCCGCCGCTTCCGCTATCCAGACGGTAAATATCCGGCTGTTGTTCTCATTTTCCAAAATGCCGGTTACGGTATAGGCGGTTTCACCGCTGCCCAGATCAAGGGCGATTGTCTGGCCTGTGTCAGTGGGGAATCCGAAATATTCCAAAAAAGACCGTTCCACACAGATCTCATTTTCTGCCTGGGGATAGGCACCGGTGATGTCACCGTAGTCCATCAGTTCCATCATCCCCGAGTCAACAAAGCTGATGTTTAAGACACTGTCCTGAAAACGGGCAGTACCTCTGTCTATGGTACAGCCCCATTTTTCAAATCTTCCGGCATCTGCAAGTTCTTCCATCTCTTCACGGGAAATATCTGTGCAGCCTGCCTGATAATGCCCCTGTATTTGCTCCAGGGTCTCTAACCTCTGTCCGGAGTAGAGAAAGCAAAGGGTACCTATGAGACAGACTGCCAGGGCAATCGTGAAAATCACGAACACACTCCGCCGCCTGTCAGCTTTCAGACTCCTGACTGCCAGTTTCTTTATAATGGCATCGGTGTCATTTTCAAACGGCCACGTCATAATGCTCCTCCCTGAATTCTGCCGTCCTCGATCCGCACAATGCGATCCGCAAGCTGGGCAATATCGTTGTTATGAGTAATCATGACGATGGTCTGATGAAACTCCGTACTGGTACGCCGAAGCAAACCCAGAACATCCCCGCTGGTCCTGCTGTCCAGATTGCCGGTAGGTTCGTCCGCCAGAACAATGGCCGGTTTGGTAATCAGTGCCCGGGCAATGGCCACACGCTGCTGCTGTCCGCCGGAGAGATTGCCTGACATATTTTGCAGTTTGCCTTCCAGGGCCAAAAGATGCACCACCTCATTAAGGAACTTCTCATCCACACGGTCGCCGTCCAATTCCACAGGCAGAACAATATTTTCGTAGACATTGAGAATGGGAACCAGGTTATAATTCTGGAAGATAAAGCCGATGTTGCGGCGGCGGAATATGGTCAGTTCCTCATCATTCTTTTTTGCCAGCTCCTCTCCACGGACAATGACATGGCCAAAGGTGGGCGTATCCAGTCCGCCCATCATATTTAGAAGCGTGGACTTACCGCTGCCGGAGGTTCCCACCACAGCCACGAATTCTCCCTGCTCCACAGAGAAGCTGACACCGTCCAGGGCACGGGTGATGTTGGGTTCCGTGCCGTAATATTTTTTGAGATCAATGGTTTCCAATACTTTCATCGCCGGATACTCCTTTCTGTGAGGGTGTCGGAAAAGTCTTCTGTCTTATTTTCCGACACTTTCATCATTATTGTAACGCTCAAATGTCACAGAAATATCCGGAATTCCGAAAAATTGATTTAAAAATCCCGGGGAAATGTTACAAATCCGGGACATTTCCAAAAAATGGATGTAAGAAAGCCCTGTAAGATTCCTCCGCCGCACCTTACCGCAGGGGGAGCATAACAGAAAAAGAGGAACCCTCTCCGGGCTTTGAAACTACTTTGATGTAGCCGCCCTGCCGCATGACAATCTCACGGGCCAGGTAAAGGCCTATGCCTACGCCCGGCTGCTCATGTACTTCCTCCTCCCGGTAAAAACGCCGGAAAATGGATGCCTGGTTGCTTTCGGTAATACCCTTTCCCGTATCGGACACTTTGATTTCCACATACATTTCCCACTGGGTCACAAACACGGATATTTTTCCGCCTGCCGGTGTATACTTCACCCCATTATCCAGCAGATTGAACAGGGCTTCCGCCGTCCATTTGCTGTCATGGCACAGCCGCAGATCGTCCGGACACGCAACAGTCACGGAAATATCCTTTTTCTCCGCCCTGTAGACAATGCCGCTTAACGCCAAAGCCACCGTATCGATCAGCAGGCCCTCTTTTTTCTCCAGCCGGATGGCTCCGGTTTCCAGCCGGGAGGTTTTCACCATAGCCTGAAAGAGGAACTCCAGCTTGTCCGTCTGGCTTCGGATACCCTCCAGGAAATCCTGGCGTTCCTGCTCCGTGACCGGCTTTTTAAGCAGCGTGTCCGTCACCATTTTCAGATTGCTCACAGGCGTTTTTACCTGATGGGAAATGTCTGATACTAGCATCTGAAGTTCCTGCCGTTCTGCGTCCACCCTGCATCTGTTCTCCTGCATAATGCCGTACAGCCGCAAAAGACGGTAATTGATGCGGGCAAAGAGCGTTTCCCTGTCCTGGGTCTGCACCGGTTCCTCATTGCCGCTTATCATGTGGTCCATGGTTCGGCACAGTTCTTCGGTAAACAAAGATAAGCGTCTGCCAAAGAGCCGTGTCAAAAGGTACAGCCAGGCTAAGGCACAAATGGTCAGCAGAATGCCGCCCAGAAATACCCACATTTCTCCGGTGATTGCAAAGAGGATGCAAGAGAGCGTCAGCATGGATCCTGCGGTGCCTGCTCCAAGCAGTAGAAACAGCCTTTTAACGGAAATACCCTCCAACCTCATTTTCTCTCTCCCCCTGTCCACTGATACCCGATTCCGTAAATCGTCTTAATGTACGTATCCCCCTCTGCTTCAATTTTGCTTCTTATGCGGCTGACGGAGGTGGTCAGGGTATGTTCATCCACAAAATTCTCCTCCGCATCCCACAGCTTTTCCAAAAGCCGCTGCCTTGTCAGAACCTGCCTGGAATTCTTGCAGAACAGATGCAGCATGCGAAATTCCATGGGGGAAAGTGTCAGCGGCTTCCCGTTCAGAGTAGCCCCGTACTCCGAAAAATTCAGAAACAATCTGCCGTCATCGTAAATATCCTTTGCCGGTCTATCGTGCTCCAGCATGGCGAACATGGCACGGATCTTCCGCAGCAGTGCCCCGATGGAAAAGGGCTTGGTGATGTAGTCCACTGCCCCCGCTTCGTAGCCCCTTATCTCGTCGCTCTCCTGATCATTGGCCGTCAAAAAGATAACCAACGTGTGGGGATGCTTATGTTTTATAAGCCTGCACAGGTCATAGCCGCTGCCGTCCGGAAGATTGATGTCCAGCAATGCCATGTCGTATTCCCTCTGGGCCAGCAGACTGGCGGCAGTTTCGGCATTGAATGCGGATATGGTTTCATATCCCTCAGAAAGCAGGTTGTAGGTCAGTGTTTTATTTAAAAGATCATCATCCTCCACAAGAAGAATCTGTTTCACGGTTCATCCTCCTTTGCGTTTTGTGTATCATATCTGCCCGGCGTGTATGGTTAAGCTCGTAAAGATGCTCCATTTGTCATGGGTTTACTCCTTTTATACCCATCTTAAGTGCTTTCCAAAAATTCAAAAACTCTCTGTTTGAAGTACGTGAATATGTTTACATTCAATTCTAAGACACTCTATTTTTTTTAATAACCTTTCCCTTTTTTCAGGCAATTCTTTCATATCACAATGAACATAAAAATACCAATTTGTTGTTTTCAATACACGCTTTCTGATTTCCTGAAAATAAGGCATATCTACCTTACCCAGAGAATGACCAAATATGTGAATTTCCGAAGCTCCCCCATATCTATTAAATGCAGATTCATTCATCCTTATTATATCTTTCGTATCCTTAAAGGATGCCCTGTAAAAATTACATATTCCACGTGAAATTTCAGCACCATTTTTTTCTAATCTTTTACTTTTTTCATCAGCTTCTTTTTGATATTTTTCAATAGCAGCCTTATTTCCATGCCCCATTATTACAAATCCCTCTTCCACCGAACCGTGTATATGGCAGACTTTGTTTATAGGAATATTATATACGTGTTCTAAAACATTCGTATAGTTAAAGGTTAAAAAATAATTATCTTTCTCAATGATTCTTTTAAAAACAGGTCGAATACCTGTTATGTCTATTGACTCAACCCATTGCAAAACAGTTTCATTCAAATTGTTCATAAACTCGTAATATGGCTCAAAATGACACCTCAATGTTTCCTCAACATCATACATTTGTTCACCATCATCTGTAACCATTTCACCTATTGCTGTTTCAGCCATTGCTTCAAAATCAGCTTCAAAATTATCCCCCAAACCCAAATTAGTTTCAAAATCCCGCCACCAATAATCAGTAAATTCATTTAATCCATAGGCCTGTTCCATATCCATACAAAAGGAATCATTTTCAGAACTATTTTTTAAAAAAATACGATAATCAAGGTATTTTGTAGGTAAGTCATGTACCAAGTCAAACCCATTTCCAATAATAAATAAACGTTTCATGCTACCTCCTAATCGAATGTGCTTATTATAAATTCATCATTTATCCAATATCAGCCTTTCCATATCAAGAATAAACGATATTTGTTACTCACTTTTATTCCGGATTGTATCAACAATCCAGCAGGTACATATTACGATTACAATAACAACCAGGAATCCGGTATATCCCACGGCATTAATTGTTAAATCACCGCCAATAAAAGGGAAAAAGTTGAACATTGCACCTGCATACCATAAAATAATAAACCCAACAATCAAACATATTGCATTTCTTTCAATATCTTTCATAGTGCTCCTTTACTTCAAAGTAAACAATCATTTATGCTCTTCTGCGAATATCAATAAGGCGAAATACAGCCGAATACATTTCGTTGTTATCTTCCAAATCGATCATCAGCCACTTTTGCCCGTTTCCTGTTTTTGTCTGACTGTATATATCTCTTAATTCCGGCGTGCATTCCTGCAAAAGGGCTTCAACGGCTTCTTTTTCTTTTTGTCCAACAACAACCAATACGGTAAAATAATTTTCCCGGGGATATATGGTGCAAAGGGTTTTTCCGGACTTTTTAAACTTCACATTCCAGCCATATTCCCAACTGCAGGAACTAAACTCTATCTTTTCGTTACAATTGTACTTTGTTTTCATTTCTTTGCAAAACTGTACAAACACGAAATTGCTGACGTATGCTCCAATCTCCTCTAACGTGGGGCAATACCCTTTCTCCTGTATATCAATCATATGTTCACTCCTCCTATTCCAAAGCTGCTACGCAACAGTACTAAAGGGTAAAGTCACTTTGACACGCATGTAATGAGAGAAACTTCTTCAACCAGTTCTTCGATCAGCCGATTCACCCTCTCCGGCTTATCGGTATTGGAATTATGTCCTGCATCTTTTATCCATTCCAGGGGGATCCCGGTGCTTTTGTGCCATGCCTTATTGTAGCGGATGCAGGAGCCGGCATGATCTTTCTCGCCGCAGATCAGCAGTGCCGGACATTTGATCTCATAGGGCAGATCCATTTCCATTGCATTTGCAAGAATCCGGAAACCGTGACCGGCTATCCTGGAATACCGCTTTTTATCTCCATCGTATCCCATCATCATCTCATACATGAGCTTTCTTCCGTATTCCGATACCGCAACTCCCTTTGTGCCGGACTTCAGCAGAGATTTCCAGGGGTAATACAGGTACACGGGTTCCATCCTTTTCAGCAGCCAGAGTTCTATCCCTGTTACATACTTTCTCTGCAACGGAGCCGAATCAATGGATACAAATCCTTTCAGGCTCTCCGGGTATAATTGAGCATAGGCCTGCCCCACATAACCGCCCATGGACTGCCCTGCGATCACGGGCTTTGTTATCTTTTCCTGCTCAAAGATCCCGTTCAGCCACTTTGCCTTATCCATCAGATCGAAATCAAATTGAAAGGGCCATGAAGCTCCGTGACCGGGCGGATCCCACACAAGAACATTATACCGGTTTTTAAAATATTCTATTTGCTTCTCGAACAATCTGTGGTCCGCCGTCAATCCCGGCAGAAAAGCCAGAGTTGCAATATCAGTGGCAGTCCCATGTACCCAATAATGGATGGTTCCTGACGGTGTTGCGTATGTTTTTTCCTGCATTTGTTCTCTCCTTTAGTTCGAAAACCATTGCAAATCCAAGCATCAAATTGCTTTAAATACGATCTCCAAGAAAACTGTTATAATGCAAATTACTAAAAATAGGATTATGATAGAGGTCGTTTCGATTGATACAAAATTCCGGAGCAGCATGAACGCCCCGATTAACAAGACTCCGCCGCCCTCAATTCGACAATGCAGTCCTATCTTTTTAACCCCATGATATTCCTTTTTAAAAGGAATCCGGCCCTTTATCAAGCTAAACAAGCCATAAAAAATAAAAAAAATGCCAATTATGCTTTGAGCAATCAAATTTGTCACCTCTCTTATAAATTCCATTGTCATTCCATGATTTTTACCCTCAATGTACAAGGGCAAGAAAACAAAATCACATAACACAGTATAGCATAAAATACAGGGAAATTGGGAAACGGATTGAAATACTTTCCATATAAAAGAATGGAGCTGCCAGGAAATAAGACAGCTATAGCCGGTGTCTTATCTCCTGGCAGCCCATTTTCACTTGATTTGCACAAGCTCTATTCCCTCATCTTTTCCAAGATTCCGTGAATATTTGATTCTGTTATTTCCCCCTTTTACATCCAAAGTGTTTTAAATATATTCTTTTATCCTGCCCCAATCAATACTTTTTTTCCGCAGAATGCAAAGCCATGATAAAAACGTTCCGGCTCCGCCCCGGAGGGGTGCTTTCCTGTATCAAAATAGCTGAAAGTTGCAAGTGTCACCTGGTTCATATAGGCATTCATAGCTCTCGGATCGGCTTTCCTATTAAGCTGTTGGAACTGGAGTTCGCCCAATAGACGCCTAATCTCTTTGTATCAAGATAGTTTAGTATCGACCAGGGATTGTAGATATCCGTACGGTTTCCAAAAGTAAATCCGTCATACCATCTCTTTACCTCCTGCTTTCGATCCGGCATCTCAAACTCTTCCAGTGCTGCAAAGACTTCTTCCTCTGTAAAGCCAAAGCTGTCACTGTAATCTTCGGAAGTTGTAGTTACCACTTTTAGATTATTCAAATCCGAAAAAATGGACTCTCTGCTCACTCTGGTGACACCCGATAAAGCGGGGTGTGCTATACCTGTCATAAAAGCCCGTTCCAGATAAGGATTCGTTTTAAAGGTGGCATTAAAAAGACTTCTTGTAAATGCCGTGAGTTCTTCCCAGTATCCGTCCACATAAGCCTCCTGCATAGGAGTGTCGTATTCATCCAATAAAATGATTACATTTTTACCATAATAACGGGACAGATACAGGGATAACTGATACAAGGACAATGTAGCTGTCACATCATCCATATCCACAGACACCGAATCAAAAAATCTTTTTTCTTTCTCATTCAGCAAATTTCCCTCCAACAAATAATCATGCTGGGAATAAAGATTTGAAAATATCTGGCAGACGATGTTTTATCTATATAAAAGTATTTTTCTCTTCGAATGGTTTCATAATTCTGGCATCCGATGCTTATGGTTCTTGCCATGTACAGCCCTCCCCCTATCTTTTTTGTAACTGATCCGTACTTTTACAGTTACCCTTTCCAATACGTCTTTACATGACCTGCCTAAAGTATAACGAGTTTTCACCTGTTTTACAATCCATTCTCCCTAAGAAATCACAAAGCATTCCGCAATTGCAATGATAAACATAATAAGCCACAGCCATTTCTTATAACGGTAGATTCTTCCCCCGCCAAATATCTCAAAGGGATAAAACGGGATCATCATAAAAATCAAAAAGGGAGATGCCAGCCGTCCCAGGGCCTGGCAGTAGGGACCCGGCAGCAGGGCCGTCCACGGCAAAAGTGCGAACAGGAACCACTTGATGATCTCCGGTATGGCCAGTCTTTTTCGAAAATCATCGGTATTTTCGTAATGTTCCGGATACCAGTTTGCATTCATGAAAAAGACATTGCCAAAGAAGCCAAGGACAGGCAAAAGGAAGCTTCCGCCCTGATTAAAGCGGAATTTCCCTCCATTTCCACTGATAAGCTTTCCCAGATAACGGCTTCCGATAAACAGGGCCAATAGGCTGCCGTAGGCCAGAAAATTCCATAAAAAACCCCCGGCATCTCTGTGATGCCATCTGCTCCACAGGGGAAAAAGCAGCAAAAGATTCAGAAAAAAGTAGAAAAAGAGCTGTAAAGGGGCATTTACTTTCTCTTCCACCGTATTTTCCCGATTGCACATATAAAAATCCATGCCAACGGCAATCAAATAGGGCGTGAACAGGTAATGCTTCAAAAATCCCGTGACTCCAATCTCCTTTATGATGCGGTACACGCTGACTCTCCGAAAGCCGTTGTCCCAAAAGGGCTTCCAGGAACCTGCATTGTCATCCTTAACAAGTGCGGTCAGCACTTGATAGTTCTGCTCCCATAAGGCTTCAAAGGTTTTTGTATAGAGCTTTTTCCCGATCCCCAGTCCCTGATAGTCCGGATCCACAAAGGCTTCATCTATATAGGCTATCCGCTTTTTATGGGCATTGAACTCTTTATACAGGATGCCGCCCACAAGCTTTCCCTCATATTCCGCTGCCATTGCCCTCTTTGGCCTGCCGACAAAGAGAGCTTCCACAAATTGAAACGCCCTCTTTCCGATTCGCTGTATCTCTTTTTGCTCGCCGTCCCTCATGGGTCTTATTGTAACTTTCGAAAGGTCCATTCTCTTTTCCTGCTTCTTTTTTCCTTAAGTATAGCGGACTTTCAAGCACTTTACAATGATTACTTGCCGATAGGGCTTGCCAGAGGAAAACTGCGGCGGTTCAGACAGGCGGCAGAGTGGGCAGGCGGGGGCGGCGAAAAAAATCATTGACAACTATATCGAGATTCGATATAATATAGTTCGTACCTCGATATATCGAAGTAGGATATTAATCCATATCGGAAATATACACAACAATTTTCGATACAGACCACTGGTAAGGAGTACTTATGGACAGCAGAATTAGACGAATCTACGTCCCCATGACAGAAAGCGGATTTTATATTTTATTTTGTCTTAAGCAGTCGCAGCATGGCTATGGAATCAACCAGCAGGTCCGGAAAATGACAGGAGGTGCCCTGACCATCAGTGCGGGCACCATGTACGGGACCCTGGCGAAAATGGAAAAGGACGGGCTGATTGCTTTTGTGAGGGAGGAAGAAAAACGAAAACTGTATCAGATCACCGAGCTTGGCCGGGAGATCTTAAACCTTGAACTTCACCGTATTGAACGCCTGTATAAAAACAGCAAAGGAGAGAATGTAAATGAATGATCAAAAGACCCTTATACGCTTTTTTACCATTTCCGATTATGAAGACGAAGAAATCTGGCTTCGCAGTCAGCATCAGCAGGGCTGGAAGCTGGTGAAAATGATTGTGCCCTGCTTCTATATTTTCGAGAGCTGTACCCCGCAGGATGTGGTTTACCGGCTTGATTATAAAAATAATACGGAAAACAGGGATTATTTTCAGATCTTTCAGGACTATGGCTGGGAATATTTCGCACGCTGCATGGGATGGCTCTACTTCCGCAGGCCCGTGTCCGAGACAGATACCAGGCAGGATGAAGAGATTTTCTCTGATAACAGTTCTCGTATGGATATGGTCAATCACGTTATAAAGACCCGTATGCTGCCGCTGATATGCATCTTTTTTTGCTGTCTGCTCCCTAATTTTATCAACAGCGTGGAGCAGGACGGACCTTTTCCGGATATCATTACCATTATCTTTTCCATCCTGCTGGTCATATATCTTTACTTATTTATTCATTGCGGTTTAAAACTTCGGGAAATGAAGCAGAAATATTAAGTAAAAAGACATTTTATCACGCACATGGAATGGCCAAAAGCAACAATAACCCGAATTTCATAATGTATACCAAAACTAATAACAATTCTAAACGAAAAGGAGAATAACCACATGCTAAGTCCGAAAGAAATCGTAAATAAATGGATGGACGCCTTTAATGCCGGTGATGTAGATATGCTTGCCAGTCTGTATGATACCCTCAGTGTACAAGGGGACACTGAGGGTAATCTACCAATAGAATAGTGGTAAGAAAATGATCTAACCACCAATCATATATACAATATCCAAAAGCTCTATTGCACACAGCTTAAGTCGGTTTTCTTTTAACGTAAGACATCGATTATGATCCTCCGATATATGGTTCTCGATGGTATAGAGTGCTTGAATAAACGAAATATATTTGTCCGTATGCTCCGCAAAATCATGCCCGAACTTTTCTTCAATTTTATTCGCTGTTTCATGAATCAGTGCTTCTAATTCATCACTGTTCTTTTCATTTAAGGAATAGGGAATTAATGTTTCTTCAAAATCAGAGGTATATTCAATGAAAAAGGAATAGGGCGAAAAAGAATATTCGCTGTCATTGTTTGCTGCCGCTGCATTTACCGCAAAGGATGCATTGCCTGACAATTCATATTCCTGAGACAACAATATAAATGATGTCAGCCTGCATTTTTCTATCAGCAGATCTCCGGATATGGCTGTATACATGCTGCCCCCTATTAATGCGTTGGGTCCATATAATTCACGGCTTTGATTAACCTCTTCCTGATAATACTCCTGCCAGAGACTGATTGCATTCTGCAACACAGCATAGTCATCTTCACTCAGTAAGCTCTCCAGTCTGGAACCGGTGAATTTAATCTGTTGATTCCATGCTTCACATTTCGTCAAAGCAGATTTCCAAATTTCCAGAGGGGCCGCTTCATGATCCATTACATAGTTCCGGTCAATGGGGTTACTTGCTGCTTTTTCATAAAAATCAGGGTTCGCAGAAAGGATGAATGCCTGTTCCACCGAACCATCCGAAATATTGGATGGTTCGTTCGATAAATTCTTCTTTGCGGCATGATATAAAAATTCACCCTCCCCAAGTGCGGATTCCCCATAATATACATCAATTCCCTCCGTGCCATATTCCAAAATATAATAGCAAAAGACAACCGTGTCGTCGGATAATACCTGCTTGGGATACTTGATATAGATCCTGTTATCTTCTATGGTCTCTATGTTGGATGAATCAGCTAGAAAGCGATAGGAATCCTCCGATTCATAATCGGAAATATCATATCCCTCAGATGTTCTTTCTATCCTTAACTTACCCGTTCCGTAGTCCGACGGATACTCATATTCTCCTGCCAAGCTCTCCAGTTCGTCCTCTTCTTTTACCAGATCTTCCTTATCATTTTGTACTTCCGAAACTGTCTCGGAAATAACAGATACCACCGTATAGCCGTCAAAACAGCTGTCGGGATTCTTGACAAGCTCCGCCGTAATCTTCCGTTTTTCCCTGTGGTCTGTCCCGTCAAATCCCACTTCCAGATCAGCGGTAAGGATCACTCCCTGCTCCGTATTCTCATAATCATACCCGGATATGGAGCCGTAATTCAATGGGCTGGCGGCATCATATCGGTTTACGGAGCCGTCTATGTAAGTGGAAAAATTCAGTTCCATACCCGTAAGGGAATACTGGATATAGTTCAGTTCATCGGTACTGATTTCTCCGCTGTTTTTTTCGGAAACCATCTCTAAATAATCAAAGGACAGTCTTGAATTTTGAATGAATCTTGTAATGAAAGTCTCTTTCCACTCTTCACGGTCCACCAAATCCGGATCAAAGCTGTCATAGCTGAGTGCAAGCTGTGTGATTGCTGCTTTCAGATTGTCTCCCATCACAAATTCCCCGGAGGATTCCGATTCTTCCGGTCTTTCTTTTGCAAAAAGCAAAAAGAATACAAGGGCCAGCATCAGAATCAAAATCAAGCTTCCAATTATGGCCCCAAAAGGCATTCCGCTTTTTTTACGTTTCTTTTTCTTATACTGTGACATTGAAAAAGCTCCTTTTCACTTTCCACTTCTTTTCCGAAAACATTCTTCATTCTTAAGCTTTATTTATATCACATTGCGTAACCCAATCAAAGACTCCCTGCATAAATGACACAGTTCTTGCTTAAACGACACATTCTGGTACTCTCTTGCGTTAATTCTCAAAGTTCATCCGCCACTGAAAATACGCTTTCCTAAATTCCCTGCTCCGTGTCCTCCCGATGGCTATCCTGGTTCCGTCCAAAAGGGTAACCTCCCGGCTGTTTACCTCCGCAATATACTTTAAATTGACAATGTAGGACCGCTGTATCTGACAAAAGCCAAAGGGGGAAAGGCTTTGTGCCGCTTCCCCTATAAGCCCCGGGCAGATATGCTCGCTGCCGTCCGCCATTCGATAGCGAAGCTTTCTTCCGCTTGTCTCTACGAGCAGAAGCTCCTGCATATGGATCCGAATGCAAAGGCCGTTGGCATCCTTACATTCCATGCTCCTGTCCTGAATCCTTGTTTTCAGGAACGAATCCAAAGCTTCATTTATTTCCTCCAAATGCATTTTGTCGATATAGCGGAAAGCGTTCACCCGATATCCCTGCCTTGCCAGTTCCGTATGGGAGGTCAGAAAGCATATTTTACAGGGACTTTTGGAGTCTTTAAGCTTCTCTGCTATGGCAAAGCCGTCCTCCCCCTCTGCCAGCTCAATATCCAGGAACAGCAGATCCGCCTGGGGATTTTTGAGAAAATCCGTTCCGCTGCCGTAGGAATGTATGGAGCAGGAAATCTTGTGATCCCTTAAATATGTCTCAACAACCGCCCGGATTTTGTCTCTCCACACAGCTTCATCTTCTATGATACTTATTTGCATACCCTGTTCTCCCTTGGAATGGAAATACGGATTTGAAATATATTTTCTCCATTCTCTGTTAGCGAATCGATATAGCATTCCCCATGATACTTTTTCACTGTGGCGGCAATATTTTTCATGCCAAAGCCATGATTTTCTTTATCTCTTTTGGTTGTGGGAAAAAAGCCCCTTTCCCCCTGTATCGGTTCCCTTACGCTGTTGCTGACAAGGATAAATATTTCCTTTTGATGCTCCACAAGCTCCATCCGGATCCTCGGAGTAGCCGCCTTTCCTGCCGCTTCCAGGGCGTTCTGCAATATATTTCCCATGAGAGAAGTCAGATCTACCATGTCAAGGGGCATTTTTTCGGTCAGCTTTCCGGAAAGGGCAAGGTCTATCTTTTCCTTTTTTGCCAGATAGAAATAATAATTTACAATCACGTCCAGAAAGCTGTCCCCTGTGTGGATTTTCAAATCAAAATCCGCCTGCATATTCCAGATTTTATCAATGTAATCCCTGGCTTCTTCTGTCTTCTTCCTGGCAAGCAATTCTTTTAGGACACCCATGTGATTTACCAGATCATGCCTGAACCGCCGTATTGCCGCAGATTGCCTGAGCTGGTAATCGTACTGCTGCTTCTGCATTTCCATAAAGGACTGAAGCTCTTTGTTCTGCCTGTCTGAAAGTACGTTCTTGATGGCAAGGCTTAAGGTCAGGGAAATGGAGTAGATCGCACCCGCAATGCTGATAAAAAATACGGCATATGCGTCCCAGCCGTACCTGGCCTGATTCTCGTCAAAAAAGATAAAGACAAAATTGTAGAACATTTGAAAGATGCCGCCCTGTATGAGAATTGCAAGCTTGTAGGCAAGACCTATGTCGCACAGGTAAACTTCATTTTTTCTGAGAAGCTGCATGTAGATCAGAACATACACCAAAAATGAGAGCACGTAGGCCGATTCCATCCACCAGGTAATATCCGTCCCGGCAATCCCTCCGCCTACCAGTACAATCTGTACCAGCATAACGGTGAACGTGTCCATGATTCCGGTGAAATACATGAGGGCCATGCTTAATAGGATAAGATGCAAAAGACTGCTCTCGAAAAACAGGCTGATGGAAAGTATGCTCCAGATTATGTAAATAATGGGGGAATTTGTGTCAAAATAGGCGTTGAAAGCTCCGGCAAGCAGCATGGTAATTGCGGATGCGGCGAGAAAAAACGGGTGCTTTCTTGGGCTTAGCCGGAAACCGAAATGGCATAGGAAGAGGTAGATGAAGTAGTTGAAAAGGTTGTCTGTGATGTAAATCATAATGCTTCTGCTCCTTTGGCCGCTAGTAGTCTGTATCGGAAATCCTTGTGCATATTTCTGAGGATATTTTTTCGAGAGTGCAGGTCAAAAAACGCAGACGTAGTGGTGCTACGGCGAGGCTTTTTGACCTGTGCTATTGGAGAAATAGACCGGAAATATGCACATGGATTTTCGATACGGACTACTAGTAACCCCTTGCTTTTATATGGAATCCGGTATAGAATGAGTTTAGCAAAACGTTCCGCAGTAATTGACCGATAGGGGAAAATCTGCTACAATAAAAAGGCAAAAAGAGCACTGCCGATAGACGGCTAGTCCGGTTTTATATTAGCAAAAATGGCTGCTAAGTTTTTCAAGACATGGGCGGCTATTTTTGTGGTTTATTCCTGCGGGCAACGAATCAAGCGGACGTGGCCCAGGCCACCCTCTCTCCCAAAGGATGGAAAAGTCGTCATTTTAACTCCCGTTTTAAATCTTTAAATACATCCGTAGCAGAACGTGACTGATCCACCTTTGCCTGTATCAATCCTTTTTCCATTATGGAACCAAATTCTTTTGTGGTCATAGAATCCAATGTGGCCGGTTCTTTTGGAAGTGCCAACGAAAACGGAATTCTCTTTTCATAATAATTTGCACTTTTTGTAGCCATTTTGTCACCTCTTTCATATTTCGAAGTACATTTGACTATTTGCATCTCGTTTTACTTCTTTATTACCGTACATTTTAAACAGTTGGTTTCCGCATCAATATCAAAGGAAAAATTGTGAGAATCCATAAAGTCAACCATTTTCCTATTATCCTCTGTTGCAGGTGTTCTTTGTAATTCGCTTCTCGTCGCAAAAGGCATGACAGGCTTTAACACACATGCATTCATCTCAATTTCCCCTTTCTTCCCATTATTGTTATTCAAACTATACCACCTCATCTACCTAAGTTCAATAACTGAGCATATAATATTTTCCACTTTAAAGTCGGAGGGTGATCGCTATGATCGCCCTATATATTAGAGCGTTCCGGGCAGTAAAAAATGTGTAAATCTATCTTAGATATTTTCTCACTGTCACCCTCCGCCCTTGGTTCACAGAGTACATAAAAATCCCCAAGCATAAAACCCCTAACATTTTCCTCAAATAGTCTAACCTCCCCTGTCTTAAAATATATAAGACCAACGCCATAAGGCTCTCCCCAGGTCATATCTAAAAGATGCTCCCTGCATTCCATGCAAAGGTTTACCGATACCTCTTCCATATTCAGGATTTTATCTTGATTCATATGGATATTGCCAGACGCATATCCACGATTCGTATTTACTGTCACTACAGATACAAATCCATTCTCCCCAGTGCTTCTGATTTGCGTTCCCAAGCTAGTGTCGGTCTCTTCTATAAGGCAACCACAATCATTATAACGGTTAATCTCTATATAGCTTATTTCAAATGTATTGATACTGATAATGCCTAAATTATCCTGCGATTCATACCAAGATATCTGTGTACTTTCTTTATTCCCACATAACTTGCAATCTTCGGGCAAAGCATTCGATAAGCATGTTGATCTATTTTCCTTTTTCACTTCTATTTCCTGTTTTTCCAGTATGACTTCCTGTACAGATTTCCTTAAATGATCCAATGTTTGATTCTGAATATGGGTCACTTTTAAAAAAACAAACAGGATTAACACTATTGCCAAAAGGAATTTCCCTTTATTTATTCTTTTCATTTTTTGTCTCTCTCTATCTCTTTCAATCTCAGATTTTGTTATATTGACCATTATCACGGTCAATATAATGCCTAAATTTATCATAGAATATTTTTAGTTGCAACCAATACCGGTCAAGCCAGAGGTGCTTTTATGGAACAAAAACTTAGAAGAGATTTGTGTATAGGTGATAATCTGAGAAAGCTTCGTCTGGAGCACGGCTATTCCCAAGAAAGAATCTGTGCCGAGTTGCAACGCCGGAACTGCGATATAGGACGAACTACTTATTCTAAATATGAATATGGCGAATTGAATGTTAAAATCAGCGTCCTTATTGCACTAAAGAAAATTTATCATTGTAATTATGATGAATTCTTTGTTGGTTTAGACCCGGAAGAAAATGATGTTGAATAACAAAAATTTGATATCCATTCGTTTCTTACGCAGCTATCTACTCAAATAAATAGACAATAAGTTTATGTAAATCTATGAAATAACACTCTGATTTTGTAATAATCAATTTATAAAGATTTTCCCGTTTTATATCTTCTATTTTGTTTCTACTGCTCTTTTTATAGCTATAATAATAAACTCCCTCTTTCTTGTTCACTACCTTATCAATAATATCTTCCACTACCTGATTAATCGTCAATGGATTATCTTTTGAGGGCATCCATTTTCCAATCATACTCCGCACCTGGGACTTATTTGGTTTCACCCGCTTTGCTAGGCCAAGCTTTTGTTTCATAACTTCCTCCAACTCTACATGGGCTAATTCACAAATCTGAGTATAAAGGGCTATATTATGTTCACTTGAGATACCAAGTTCAAAACAAGCTCTCATTTGTAACAATGCTAATTCCAGATATCGGGAATCTCCTGACATCCGATACCAGTCCATCAAGCAAGAGAGACTCATTTGAATCGTATTCTGAATCAGTACCCCTTTGTTATGTAGAATCTCCAATGTATAAACGATCGAAAATACCATTTCATTATCTTCTCTGTCCAAATCCATAACTTCTACCTCCATATTATTATGTCTCTTTTGAGTGATATTCTATCTACTCATTATGACTATTATACCACTCATTTGAAATATAAAATAGATACAAATGAATATAGGCGGTGAAAAATGGACATTAGAAGACATATAAAAGAGCTTATGGAGGAACGGGGTTGGACAAACTATCGGCTCAGTATGGAAGCCGGTCTTTCCCATTCCACCGTCACAAATATTTTCAAACGCAATAATGCCCCGACTATCCCAACATTAGAGTCCATATGTAAAGCATTTGGTATCACGTTATCGCAGTTTTTTTCTGAAAAAAATGGAATGGCAGAACTGACTATGGAACAACGCTCCTTATTCGCTGCGTGGAGCACTTTAAATGAGGACCAAAAAGAAGCCCTTTTACTATTGATAAAATGTATCTAAACCATGTTCCTTTTGAGTAATACTATATCTACCAATTATGACTATCCTGGCACCCATTTGAAAACTAGAATATATATAAATGAATATGGATGGTAAAAGATCAAAAATGGACGTTAAAAAACATATAAAAGAACTCATGGAGGAACGAAACTGGACCACTTATCGGCTCAGCATGGAAGCCGGTCTTTCCCATTCCACCGTCACAAATATTTTCAAACGCAACAATGCTCCGACTATTCCGACTTTAGAAGCCATCTGTAAGGCATTCGGTATCACATTGTCACAATTTTTTTCTGACGGAAATGGCCCGGAGGAATTGACTGCGGAGCAGCGTACCTTATTTGCTGCATGGAGCACTCTAAACGATGGGCAGAAAGAAGCCCTGCTTCTTTTAATGAGACGTATGTAACAAAAAATCTTCCATCAGATGTTGTTCATGAAAAATGCCTGTCCCAATTAAAAGACAGGCATTTCGTATATTTACTGATTTCTTGTTTCATACAGATTATTTCAATTTTTCCCCAACTCAAAAACTATATGATAATGTTAAACATATAGTCTCCAAAAATTTACATTACATCCGTATTCAGATACTTGTTCAGCTTTTTATCAAAAGTGAAAACTTTTTCGCCATTTAATGAGTGATACGCAACAAGCAGACAGTCAACAAAATCAAGAGACGTACTGGCAAACAGATCTATCGCATGAACAACACAATCAGAATTTTCAATCCGAACAATGTCTGACAGTCCATGAATGATAGACTTGATTTTGTCCTTGGGAGTAGAATATACACTTTTCAGCACATAGACAACCTCTGCAATAATCTCCGGTTTTGTGTACACACCGAGAGCAATGACCTCCGCTGCTCGCTGAGCCATTTCGACATTATCATTCAATACAAATCTTAAAATCACATTAGCATCTATCAGTTGCATATTTTTCCGCAATGGCACGTTCAAAAGCACCCTCCTCCTGTTCGATTAGTTCCGGGTTCGCATATTCATGAGCGATTCCGAGCATGGACTGTATGGCTTCTGTTTTTGTGGATGTAGATTCGGGCGGCAATCTATAGATGTCAGAATCAATAAACCGTACAAACGCATAAACCGTTTCAATTTTATCATTCGGCATGGTTTCCAATAAACCAATTGTTTTTTCCAAAATTGACATAGACGTTCCTCCTGGTCAGATCCGTTACAGCCAAAAGAATTTTCTTAAGACCTGTAACTAAAAATATGATATAAATGAACTCCTACTCCCCTTGTACACGGAGATTACTCTTCAATTATACAGAATAACACTTTCGTTTACAATTACTATATTATACAATTTTCCTCTATAAAATATTGCTTCTTTTCCAATTCAACAACAATCTAACTGCATTGATCCGCTTTGCACCAGCACTTTCCTTTCCAACCCCCAAAATCCAATGCCAACGCTCTGGACGATACCACCTAAGAAACCCTACTCCCATTCGGAACCTGCAAACCACCCAAAAATATTAAGAAATTTTATAGAAAAAAAGAGGAAACCCCATTCCTTATCCTGCTATAATAGAAATACCGCAAACCAGTATACTGACCGAATTAGATTCAGCCAAACTTACTTGCCTATCTCCCACCCCAAAGGAAAGGAATCCACGATTTAGAATGAGTATCCACATTTTAGTAGTAGATGATGAAAAAGAACTGGCCGATGTCCTGGAGCTTTATCTCACAAGCGACGGCTACACAGTCCACAAATTTTATACCGCCAGGGATGCCCTGGAATGTATGGAGCATACGGATCTGGATTTGGCCATTTTGGACATTATGCTGCCGGACGGAGACGGTTTTCAAATCTGCAAAAAGATCCGGGAAACCTCCTATTATCCCATCATTATGTTAACCGCAAAAAGCTCCGACCGGGATAAAATCATGGGTCTCACCATCGGGGCCGACGATTACATCACAAAGCCCTTTAATCCCCTGGAAGTAACTGCCAGGGTGAAGACACAGCTTCGGCGGTACATGCACTATAACAACTCCGTTTCAAGGCAGGGCAATTCGGCACAGGAATACGATATTCGGGGGCTTCTCATCAACAAGGACCATCACAAATGCTTCCTGTTCGGAAATGAAATACCCTTAACTCCCATTGAGTTTTCCATCCTCTGGTATCTCTGTGAGCGTCAGGGGATTGTCGTCCCCTCGGAAGAATTGTTTGAAGCCGTGTGGGGGGAGAAATTTTTCCAAAACAACAACACGGTCATGGCCCATATCGGCAGAATTCGTGAAAAGCTTCAGGAGCCTACAAAAAATCCAAGATTTATAAAAACAGTATGGGGGGTTGGATACACCATTGAAAAATAAAGCTTACAAAGAATTTCGCCTGTTTCGCATAAAAATCTTCTTTGGCACCCTTGCCATGCTGATTGCCGCCGCCCTGAGCATCTATATCCTGTATTCGTTTTTCCTCCGGGGCAATTTCGCAGTTCTGATGGTCTCCCTCTTTGAAAATGTCTTCGGCATGGATTCTAAGTCCTCTCTTGCTCTGTACCAGCGAACGTTCCGCACCCACATGGACACGTTTATCTGGCTGTCTATGCTCCTTGCATTTACGGTCCTGTTTTCCGTTTACCTCCGCTGGTTTACCAGGTATTTTGAGGAAATCAGCAGAGGAATGGATGTCCTGCTTCGGGACACGCCCGGCGAGATTTCCTTAAGCCCTGAGCTGCTTACCATAGAACGGAAAATGAACCTGACAAAGCATACCATTGACCAACAGAAAAGCCGCATGCTTCTGGATGAACAGCAAAAAAACGATCTCATCATGTATCTGGCCCACGACCTGAAAACACCCCTGGCTTCTTCTATCAGCTACTTAAGTCTCTTACGGGACGAGAAGCAGATTTCCGATGAGCTGCGGGAAAAATACCTCTCCATTTCCCTTTCCAAGGCCGAACGTCTGGAGGATCTGATTAACGAATTTCTTGAAATCGCAAAATACAATCTGTCCAGCATCACCCTCCAGTACCGTGAAATCAATCTGACCCGTCTGTTGGAGCAGCTTGTGTATGAATTCGGGCCTGTCTTAGACAAAAAGGACCTGTCCTGCCGGCTTGAAATGAAAGAGGATATCACGTTAAAATGCGATGCTGACAAAATGCTGCGGGTATTTGATAATCTTTTGCAAAATGCTGCGGTCTACAGCTCTAAGGGAAGCAATATCACCATTGAAGCCAGGTGTCATGCGGATCACGTAACCATCACATTTTCCAACCATGGCAGCACCATCCCGAAAGAAAAACTGGATCGGATATTCCAACAGTTTTACCGGCTTGACGGAGAACACAGAACAGAGGGAACCGGACTGGGTCTTGCCATCGCAAAGCAGATCACAGAGCTTCACGGCGGAACCATCACCGCCGCAAGTGAACATGACGAAACCGTTTTTACCGTTATGCTGCCCATCTTAAGAAATTCGTTGGAAAATTAGTTGAATATCGTAGGAAGAAACGAGAAAAAGACGTTTTTGCCTTTGGTACAATGACTGTATCAAGGCGGAAACGTCTTTATCTATCTGGAAAGGAGTTTTCACATGGAATTGCAAATCTACCATGTTTCAAAGGAATTCAGGGATAAGAAAGCACTTCGCAACATCAATCTGAAGCTGACACCGGGGGTGTGGAGCCTGCTGGGGGCCAACGGAGCAGGAAAGACGACCCTGATGCGAATTCTGGCGGGGATTCTGCCGCCCACATCCGGCGAGGTCCTATATGACGGCACTCCCATTGGCACGCTGGGAATGGCATACCGGGACATCTTCGGATATCTGCCCCAGGAGTTTGGCTTTTACCATGAATTTACCGTCAAAGACTATCTGGCATATGTAGCGGCCCTGAAAGGACTTTCCGAACGGCAGAGCCGACGGAGGATTCACGAATTACTGGAACGGGTGTCCCTGGCAAATGTCTGCAGCAAAAAGATCTCCAAGCTCTCGGGAGGAATGAAACGGCGGGTGGGGATTGCCCAGGCATTATTAAACGACCCGGAGGTCCTGATTTTGGATGAGCCTACCGGAGGTCTTGACCCCGGAGAGAGGGTCCGCTTCCGCAACCTGCTTTCGGAATTTGCTCATGACCGGATCGTACTTATTTCCACCCACATTGTCCCGGACGTGGAGTACATTGCCACCAGCCATGCCGTGATAAGGGACGGCAGGCTCCTGGCCACCGGGACCACCGAAGAGCTGGTAAAGCTGGTGGAGGGCAAGGTGTGGAGTTGCACGCTCCCGCCGGATGCGGTGCCGGAATACGAAAGCAGGCTTCGAATTGTCAGCCTGCGAAATGAAAATGACGGCAGCGTTTCCATCCGCTATCTTGCAAAGCGTCCCTGCAACGCAGAGTCCCAGCCCGCCGTTCCCCGCCTGGAGGACCTGTATCTGTGGCTGTTTCCGCAAAATAGCGGGAAAGGGGATGTCGGGAAAGTTACGAAGACGCACGAGAGGAACTTTCATGAGTGTCCTTTCGAATGAAAGTTTCTCTCATTACAGGTGTGTCGAAGTGACTTTACCCTTTAGTACTGTTGCGTAGCAATCTTAATCAGTAATATCCTGTCAGTGCACAGATCGATTTACAGACACATCTTTTTGTGGCTGGAAATTGATCTAGATAAGGGTGTACTGACAGGATATTACGGAACTTATAATAAGGAGAATAAGATAATGAGGATCTTACGATTGGAACTAAAACGAATGCTGAAAGCAAGACTTACCTGGATCTTGCTGTCCCTGGTTCTGGTATTTTCCATTTTGCTGGCCTATCTTCCCGTCACCTACTGTTACAGCAGTTATACGGATGAGAACGGAAATGAGATTCATTTGACCGGCCTGAAATCCATTGCCTATGAAAAAGAGCTGCAGGCAGACGCTTCCGGCACCGTCACCCCCGAACGGGTACGCAGGGCCGTTGAGACCTATCAGGCCTGCCTGAACGCATACGGCGTAACGGAATCCTACGACCTGCCCCAGGGTGTCTACGAGCGTGAAATACTCCCCATAGCTCCCCTGCTCCACGGTGTCAAGGAAGCCTTTGCGGATCCGGATACCGGCATGGCACCGGCGATTATGGAGATCGATCCGGAGCAGATTGACAACTACTATTCTGTCTGCGAGGAACGGATCGCTTCTCTTATGGCAATGGAGCAGCCGGACAGCGGGGCGGTTCGGCAGAAAGCCGCAGAAATGTACCGCCGGGTTCCAAAGCCCTTTGAAGTCTATCCAGGCATAAGTTCCACGATCATGGACTATCAGAACATGATGAGCTTTCTGGTGCTGCTGTTCTGCGTGGTAATTGCCGCCCCCGCATTCTCTGCCGGTTACCAGTCCGGGGCAGATGATATTCTACGCTGCACGAAGCATGGCAGAGCCGCCTTGGGTACCGCAAAGCTGCTGGCCGCACTTTTGATTGGCGGATTGGCGTTTCTCATCTGCACCGCCGTATTTATTCTGGCCGCCGACAGCTTGTTTGGTTGGGAATGTACCAAAAGCTCCATTCAGATGCTGTATTCCATTGTCACATTGGCGGACCTGAATATCGGCCAGCTTCAGGGCGTTTTCGCCGCTGCCGGATTCCTCTGTGTTCTGGCTTCGGTAAGCTTCACCCTGTTTCTCTCCTCCAAGTGTAAAAATACAGTATCCTCCCTTGCGGCGGCATTGGTGTTCTGCATTGCACCCACGGTGGTTTCCATGACGGTGCCGGGTGTACTGTCCTCGTGGATCTGCAGTATCCTGCCAGCCAGCGGCACAAGCATCCAGGCGAGTATCCTCTATGCCATTACGGATTTCCAATTCCTGAATGTGGGAAATCTGGCCCTGTGGACACCCTACGCCATGATTGGGGCCTGCGTCATTGAGATACCGCTGTTCTCATTTTTGGCTGTCCGGTCTTATTGCAGGCATTTTGGGTAGGGGATGGCAAAGCAAGTCCACGAATATTTTCCTGCTATTTTTGAGTGGATGAACAGCAAGGCGGTGTAATATCCAAACCGTCCAAAAAGGCCGCACCCCAATTACACATGGAATCCAAAACGGGAATAATGCTCTTTCCAAAGGCGGTAAGCGAATAGAGGGTACGGGGCGGCTTCTTTGGGACTACTTCCCGGTTAATCATCCCGCACTCTTCCAAATCGTGCAGCTGTTGAGAAAGCATTTTGGGTGTTGCTTTTGGAATCAGACGCTGCAATTCCATATAGTGCAGAGGTTTTTCTATGAGATGCCAAAGAATCAGTGCCTTGTATTTCCCGCCGATCAAAAATAAGGTAGCTTCAACCGGACAGCTAAACTGGTCTCTTTCATATGTCATTGTGCAGGAACTCCTTTATCTACTTTCTTTTCGGGAAGTATCTACCTGAAAAGTGCGGTCTTGAAGAATGCTTGTACTATGTTAAAATATGTGTAACAGTTGAAGAAACACGTTAAGTATACACCACAAAGAAAGGATTGACTACTATGGATTTTCTTGAAATCGCAAAAAAGCGTTACTCTGTACGCAATTATTCGGACAGAAAGGTGGAAGCCGAAAAGCTGGATAAGATTTTGCAGGCGGCTCATGTGGCTCCCACGGCGGCAAATCTGCAGCCAGTACACTTGATCGCAGTGCAGGAAAAGGAGGGGCTTGAAAAAATCGGAAAAAGTGCAAATATCTATGGTGCACCGCTTGCCGTGATTGTCTGCGTTGACCATGATAAGGCGTGGGTACGGCCATTTGACAACAAACAGACAAGCGATATTGACGCTTCTATCTTGACCGACCACATGATGCTGGAAGCGACGGAATTAGGTTTAGGTTCTGTCTGGGTGTGCTATTTTAAACCCGACGTCATACGGAAAGAATTTCATTTGCCGGATAATCTTGAGCCAGTCAACATTTTAGCCATTGGATATTCAAATAAAGAAGCCGCAGACCCGGAGCGACATTCAAAGACCCGTATTCCGGTAGAGGAATTGGTATCTTACGAAAAACTCTAAAACTGTACAATCGTTACGAAAGCAACGGGATGTAGGGAAATGGGACAGCAGCCATTTCCCCACATCCCCATAATGTTTATATTGTTTCTTTCTGCAGCATAAAACATCACCCCGTCAACCGTGTTTCCTTTTCTTTTTCGGACATTACACAGCGGACAATCGGGGAAATTTCCTTTTGACACAAATAAAAATTGTAAATGAAATCCCATGATAATGGAAAATCAAAGGAGTGAAACAATGACTACTTTTTATGTGGTTCGGCATGGAGAAACCTTATTGAATCGTTTAGGCAGAGCACAGGGATGGAGCGATTCGCCGCTTACGGATAATGGAAAAAGGACGGCAGCCGAATTGGGGGCCGAATTAAAGGGAATTATTTTCAGTGCTGCATATACAAGTGATATGATGAGGGCCGAGCAAACGGCAAAGCTGATTTTATCAACCAGTGGGAATGATAATATTCAAATACAAAAAGAGAGTCGTCTGAGAGAATGGTGTTTAGGCAGTATGGAAGCTGAACACAATTCGCTTTTTATTCAAGCCGTGTCTGATTGGTTAGGCGTATCGTCATTTGCTGAATTGAATAGGCGGCTTTCAGACGTTGCTGCGGCGATTTATGAGCATGACACAACCGGGGCAGCCGAGCCATTTGATGATATAGCAAGGCGATTAAAAAATGCATTGACGGATATCGCTCAAAGCAGGCTGCAAAATGAAAATAGCAATATATTGATCGTAACTCACGCCTTTGCTATTAAAACCCTATATTATCTATTTGCTCCGGAAAAATTGTGTGTTGTAGATAAAGTAAAGAATGCCGCTGCTTTAAAGCTGCTATACGACGGAAACAGGTTCTATTTCCAAGAATAAAATAGCCGGTTCCATTTATTCCTGCGGGCAACGAGCCAATCATAGACCGTAAAAAATGGACCCTCACTGTACAGCAGGCATTATGGAGCATGGCTGTCAAAGCAGAATTAAAAATCTATACTTTTAAAATAGGTTTTTAATTCTGCCTTGCAAGCTTCGTCAAGCTGTTTCATTTCCACCCCACGAATAGCGGCTTCCAAATGATAAAGAATGACAACGCAAGTACCCGGGTATTTCTCTTTAAGACGAAAAACCGCTTGTTTGCTGCCGATTGCCACTAATTCCTCAGCCGAATGAATCCCCACGGAATGAAGCTTCTTTTCCATTATTTTTCCCAATCCCAAAGTCGTAACTGCCGCCATTGCTTCTCCTTTTCTCTAGTAATTCGTATTGGAAATCCTTGTGGATATTTCAGGTATGAACTACTGATTCACGACTTTTCCCAACTAATTTTGTTTAGGAATTATTCTCCGTCGAGTATATAAATCTCTTGATTATTTGATATATCCATATTATTCTGCCTATATGGGCTAATGTTATCATTTTGTTATCGCTGTTGATAACACTTGCTCTGTAACTGCAGATATAACTATATATTTCGTATTAGATCATAAGCGATTTTGCTTAGAAAATTAACTGCTTATTTCCGTATCTTCAATAAGATTTTTCTTGAGTGCTTCAATCGTATCTTGGTTCTTTTTAAGAAGCTCCAACTGCCTATATGCCTTTTCCCTCAATATTTTTAGCCTCTCGATTTTAGGCACTTCCTGTCTTATCAAATCAGCATTGGTATCTTCCAAATTGATAAGTACAACTAATTCCTCTGCCGAAGCAAAATCTCTGATATTAGGTGTTTTTCCGCTTATTCCCTTTTCGTTTCTCCATTGCGCCGCCGTCTTGCCAAACAAAGCCATATTAAGAATATCTGCTTCGGATGCGTATGTATATGCCATTTCCTGCGGGGATAATGTTGGTGTTATCAGAAATTCCTTTACCGCATCTGTATGAATACGATAATTTATTTTTGAAAGCTCCCTCTTCGCATCCCACCCAATCGCCAGTCGATTAGCTTCGTCTTTCTTTAATCGCTGATAGTCCTTGATAATATAGAGTTTAAATTCTGGTGAAATCCAAGACGCAAACTCAAAGGCTATATCTGTATGGGCATATGTACCGCCGTATCGTCCTGATTTTGATATAATACCGATTGCATCTGTTGCTTTTATCCACTGTTGCGGTGTCAATGTAAATGCATTATCTCCCGACTCCGCTTTAAACCTATCGAATTCGATAGGTTTAAAATTGGGATTATGAATCTGTTCCCACAAACCCAAAAATGAGATTGTTGAATGATTACGCATCCAGTTCGCAACCACGATAAAAGCATTGTCTGGATTTTTATATTTGGCAATATCCGTTAAAGAAATATAAGCTTCTTCATTTACGACATCACCCATTACTCTGATTTCTGTTCCATTGGCATCTATTTTCATATTCTTCATTATCTCCAACCATTTCCTTTACTGCTTTTTCATCTAAATTATCAGCCATTTACACACGCCCTCTTCATCAAAATTTCCTACTTGTTTTCGAAATAGACACCATTCTCTTTCCTCTCTAAAGCTAGTAGTCCGTATCGGAAATCCCTGTGCATATTTCTGAGGATATTTTTCCGAGAGTGCAGGTCAAAAAACGCAGACGTAGTGGTGCTACGGCGAGGCTTTTTGACCTGTGCTATCGGAGAAATAGACCGGAAATATGCACAAGGATTTCCGGTACGGACTACTAGGATGTTTAAATGCAAATCTATCTTGTAAAATAGGAGTCAAAATTGGAGCACGATTAAACATAATATCTACTGGATTTAATTCGAACCTATCGTATCCTCTGCGTTTCCAACCTCCGGTACATACAGCCGCATTCCCGGCAGAAGCAAGTCTTCATCCCCGCCTATGACGTTCCAGTTCATGCGGTAGATGAGATCATAATATTCCCCATGCCCGTAGTGTTTGTATGCGATATTCCAAAGGCAGTCCCCGGGGCTTACCACATACATGTGATCGTCCACCGTCTTTTCCACCTCTTCCGGAATCAGATAGTGCTGCTGACCCAGATCCATGCCTTTTCCGTAAAAAAGCTCTTTTTCCACGGTCCCGTCCTCCGCCACGATTTTGATTGCAGGCGATTCCCACCCGGGACGAAAATAGCAGGTTCTTCCATCCTCACAGGTCAGCTCCCAATCCTCTGTAACCTGATAGGTATACGCATCTACCAGGCCCGCATCCTCCTGATATTCATAGGTACAGAGGGTGATCTCGTCCTCCGTCGTAACTACTTCCAGCGTGCGGTTTCCCTGCTCATCATACTGATAGAGCCGGTACTCCCATGCACCGACTTCATTTGTGCCCCAGTAGTCATAGTACTGTAGTTCTCCCATTAAACAGGCTCCGTCATAATCCGCTTCATAGCCACGGCTGAAGAAAAGCTCCTCGCTGTAGCCGTTGGGATCGGAACCCACGTCACGCCGGTAGCTCAGGCTCCGATGCAGCCTGCCCTCTTCATCAAACTGGTAATCGGAAACCTCGAACATATACCGATATGCCACGTAATAGCCGTCCTCATAGGGCATACTGTTGGACTTAAAGTAAATATATCGGCAGGTATTTTCCTCATCATTTCTCTGGTAAACATTTTCTTCGCAATAGCTCCTGCCGTCGCTTAAGATCCCAGGCGAGTACCCCAGGACATAGAGCAGACGATCCTGTTCATCAAAATACGCATGGCAAATCCCAGACTTTTCTTCCTCATTATAAGCTTTGTTCATCTGTGCATAGTAGGAGTTGTTTTCCGAAAAAGATGCGTCCTTGTCATACTCATAGGTCTCGTGATCCATGAGTTTCAGTCTGCTGTCCTCTGCATAGGTGTATGGGGTATCATCCTCGGTGCTTTCATTTTCTGCCGTATCATTTACAGGGCTGCCGCAGCCGCCAAAAAATATAAGGCACAGGAGCAGAAACCCTGCAAAGGCATACATTTTTTTCTTTTTCATGTCTGTCAAAATCTCTTTCCGCATTTCGGACAGAATTCAAAGTCCTCCTGAGTCTCAAATCCACAGTTCTCACAAGTTTTGATTCTGCTTTTATATCCTGCCTGTACCTGTGTGAGATTCCGGGGCAGTATCTCTATATTTTCCCCTCTTGCAATCCGTTTTCCGACCTCCGGGTCGAGAGCATAGACCGTATTGCAGCAGGTAGTCCTCACGTAATACTGCCTGTTCCATTTAAAACATGGTATGAAGAATAAAGACAGGCACATATAAGTCATAAATACCTGATATCTGCCGTAGGAGCCGCAATGTTCACAGATAACAAGCTGATCATTTTGAAAATCTTTTCTTCCCTGGTTGATTCCCATTATAAAAAACATCTGAAAGGTTCTCCTGCTTAGCACAACGACGTACTAATGTTCTTCCATAAATTCTTTGATCCGCTGCATAATATGGGATTCGAGATACCATATGGTCTCATAATGCATATATTGCAGCATATTCTTGTCACAGAGGAATTTAATCTGTGCCGGAAAGTCTTCGTCTGAATCCCAAAAGGAAAATATCACGTCCAAAGACTGGAACACCGGAATCCGAAAGCTGACGTCTCCCTTTCCGTATGGCTTTCCATTCAGCTTTTTAAGGGCCCCCGCAAGCAGTTCTGTCTTTCCGTCAAGAAATGCTTCCTCTTTTTTGAACGCTCCCTCACCGGCATAGGATGCGGCATTCTGCACATTGGAAAGCCGCTGTATGAGTGCAAACTCATTTGCGGGAGCCGCACCTTTTTCGGAATAACAGAGAATATCATAAATGGTCATGACCTCGTTAAAATCGGCTTCATTTACATCAACAAAATCATTTTCGGACCACTCCACGTAACCGGTCTGACAGTGAATCCGATAGTTCCTGCTTAAAAATTTCAGATATAAATAACCGTTTTCCAGGGGGATCCCAAGCTTTTGTGCAATTTCCTCATGATTGTACTGGAAAAACTGCTTTTGCGTCTTTCGCTTGGCAATTTCGTAATTCGACAGCTTCCTGCAGACGCAATAATAACAGCTTGTGTCTCTTTTGGCGGATTTGTTGGGGCATTCGTAGAGCCTGCCGTCCTTGTTCTCTGTCACTTTGATCCCCAGCTCTTCTATGGGATGCATGGGTCTTTCGGCGATGTAGGTCAGATAGATGCTGCTGATTATGATATATTTCCATGCCTGCTGTTTATCCGGCAAGTGCTGGGATAGGTAGTCTTTCAGGACAAGGGAAAGTTCTTCTGCAAGATGTTCGTCCACAAGGCATTCTTCCGCAACGTGTTCTTCCGTAATGTCTTCTTTTGCAAAGCATTCTTCTGTAATGTGTTCTTTTGCAATATGTTCTTCCGCAAGGCTTTGTCCGCAGCCCGCACCATCCTGCTTCATTTCCTGCAGTATGCTGTAATTGAAATCGCTGACGGGCAACTCTCGTCTTTGAAGCTTAACCCATTCCTCCTGGGATATTGCAAGATTCAGTTTGGTTTGTAATTCTTTCTTTGTCACAATGGTTGCCATAATAATCCCTCTCCTTTTTCTGTCACCTTTTCTGATACCTCACGGTTACAGAAAAATCTTCATAAAAATTAGCTGTTTTGTGTTTTGATTTATTGATGAACCATCATCTTTCATCTAAAATCCACAACATCCATCATAACTTCATGCCTGAACACTTCCACATCATTCCTCATATCATATACCACCAGATAATAATGCCTGCTACAGGTTTTTTACAGCAAGCTCATCTTTCTTGAACCTCTACTCCCTGATTCCGTCTAAGAATCTCTCCTTCTCACGTTTTGCATGTTCCTGCAAATAATTCACATAGATGCTTTTAAGAACGCCATCTGCTGCATGCAGGCCATTGATAGCTTTTTCAAAACCGGCACACATTTGTACTTCATCAATACATACAAAATTTTCTTTATCCTTAACATATCTGGAATTCACATAATCATATAAAGACCGATACTCAAGCAAATGGTCATATTCCGGCAGGTTAAAATTTATATGGATAATATTGGAATCCACACGCTCCGTTTTGACTTATTCTTCGAATGCTTCCAGCAATTTTGATTTACCACAACGGCAAACACCGGTAATCACCTTAATATCAGGTGTTCCGATTACCTGGATCATCTTTTCTAAATATTGTCTACGTTTAATAAGCTTCATAGCGATCTCCTCATTTACATTATGTCTAGTCTACTTTCCAAAATCAATATTTTTTTAAAAATGGTAAACAGAAGCAAGATTCTCCATTCAGACATTTACATTTTCATAAAATATAATTATACCACAGTATATCTAACAATAAATACCATTTTCTTCAAATCAAATTCCCAAAAACCTCATACCAATAAAACTCTATCACATCTGCCCCAATATCTCCCCCAAAAACCGCACATTTCCCCCATCCAAATTCATCCGATAAAAGGGATGAGACCCCTCCCCCGTAAACACCTCTACCACAATTTCATCCCCACTGATTTCTGGCATTAACGCCAGATACCCAGGCCGATACTCCCAAACCTCCTGTACCACCTCCGGCAGCAGATATTCATATACCAGCTCCCGCCCTGTTCCATCCGGATTCATCCGATACAGCCGTACCCCAATTTTCTCCTCAGCTTCTACGATCTGTTCCTGGCCGTCATATCCCTCTTTATAGCGAATCATTTCCGACACATAAGTAGAATAATAAACCTTACCCTTATAAAACTCCACATGATCTATACCGGATTTTTCTTCCGCTATCACAGACACCGTTTTATTCTGCCAGCAATACCTTGCCAAATAAGTACTGCCGGACTCTTCCTTTGAAAATGTATAAAACACGCCATTTTCATCACAATCCGCAAACCAGGAACCGCTGTCTGGCAAGCATACGGATCCCTCCCCCAGATCAATTCCATCCGCAATCTCAACAGTCTCCACTGTCCAGTCCGTTACCCGTCTGGGTGCGAGATTGCAACGCATACCCGCCTGATAAATCGTGAAAGGTTCATCCAAAGGAATCTCATAGACCAAATCATATTCCGGCTTTTCCTTTTCCATCTCCTCAAAATTATCGCTTCTCCGATTCCGAATACCAATCCCTTTCTCCCAGTCATTAACCGAATAATCCGTCGTACACCCAAAAACAAACCCATATGTCCTGTCCGAACAAGTCAAATACCACTCCCCATCCTTATAAGTATACGTAAAACGCTCACTCCATCTCCAGTTGCTTCCTCCATAAGCCGAGGTTGTGAAAGAAATGCCCTCTGCCGTAAGCGGCATGTATGGATCTCCGTTTATGCCACCCTCGTCAGCAGTCCGAATCAGATTACAGTCCTGAAAATCCAGTTGATACCGTCCCTCCCCTTTACTGGCAACTGCAAATAAAATGCGAGACTGCCACTCTTCCAAACAAGGATCTGACTTCTCCAGAACGCCCACATAATCCGTAATCCCGTCCTGATTAAAATCCAATTCCACACCGTCCAGCAGCTCCCATCCCTCCGGTACAAAATCCAGGAGCCGTTCCCCCGCAGCCGCCAGCTTTGGAACCCCAGCTATGCCATTCTCTTCCGCATTATCCGGCCCTGCCGGTTCTTCGAGTTCCCCTCCATCCGTTACTTCTGTGGGTTCCACGGGTTCCGCCTTTTCTACTGTCTCCAACCTTTCCCCTACTTCCGACTGAGCCCCGTTTTCCGCTTCATTCTGCACATTCTGCGTTCTAGTTACCAGAGAATTGCAACCGCTAAAAACTACAAAGCACAATCCCCCTACCAAAACACCAACAAATCTTCTCTTGTCCCTCATATTTCCTCCCTGCCATGCAAATCCATGTTAAATGTTAAACTTTATTATAAAGCATTCATGCATCATAATAGCATCGTCCGCAGCCTGCACAGTCTTCCGGTTCCGGCGAAAACCAAAGTTCCCGCATATCGCCCTCCCCACATAGTCCCCACAACTTCCCAATGCTACTTTGCAAAAAACTCCAGGAGGTGCTCCCATGATTAGCTTTACTCCTCAACAGTAAAAACTTCCTCAATCGAAACATGAAACACCTTAGCAATATTCCAAGCCAAAACCAGAGAGGGATTATACTTCCCCTTTTCAAGATTCCCAATCGTTTCCCTGCGGACCCCCACAAGCTTAGCCAAATCTTCCTGCTTCATGTCGTATCTTGCCCTATATTCTTTTATCCGATTTTTAATCATTCTCTGCTCCCTTTCGTTCTCCCCACTCAAAAAAAATAAGGGCCGTAGTAAATGCCAGAATCGTTGCCGCAAAGCTCAGGGCAAAAGAAATAGGAACAGCTTTCCCAACACCATAAATAAAGGTGCATACAAACATAAAAGGAACAAGCAAAATCATTTCTGACATAAATGCAAACGTAGCAGCTTTTTGAATGTTAAGCCGGAAAAATTCATCTGGTATGATCCAAAAGTAACGAACATAATAGGCAAATCCAAAAAAGCCATATAAGCCCTTATTTTCTGTTTGCCATCCCAAAATCGCTATCAATGCCAGCAAAGATAAAAATCCTAAATAATTAATCTTATGTTTCATAAAAAAATCCTCCCTTTGTTTATGTGGTATATTTCGCTCTTTACGTTACAAATATACCTCATAAAGTACAGGAAGTCAAGTGCGATCTCAAGTGCTATTGGTCAAATGCTATTTCCCATCAAACCCATATTCCAAAACATTCCCATTCCGATTGATTCCATGAAAGGAATGATACCTGTTATCCGGCATTTTGATGCCAATAAAAAACCGGTCCTTTTCCCCAATCACCTTATGGGTCCATACGGAAAGGTCAATGTCAAAATTAAATCCCACAATGGGGCCCTCGGTGTCCCTTTGTGAACCAAGGATCTTGTCTCCGTTATAAACAAATCTCGTACACATATCTAATCCTCCCTAAGTTCCTTAATCTCCCTAAGTTCTTCGATGCATCCCGCTTGGATTGCCCCTATATTCCGGGCGATTTTTTCATCCGGCCAGTCCCACCATCTGATGCGAAGCAGATCAGAAATCGTATCCTCATCAAAGCGTTTTTTAATGGGCCTTGCCGGAACGCCCCCTACAATGGTATATGGCGGCACGTCTTTTGTGACAAGGGCACGAGTGCCAATAATTGCCCCATCGCCGATGGTAACTCCCGCCAGGATAACAGCTTCAAAGCCAATCCATACATCATTGCCGATTCGGATATCACCTTTATTATCCCAACATTTCGCCACGTTCTTTTTTTCCAGCCCCCATTCTTCAAAAAACAGAGGAAAAGGATATGTACTCAGTGAAGCCAGCGTGTGATTGGCACTATTAAAAAGAAACTTTGCTCCGCAGGCAATCGAACAAAACTTTCCGATTATGAGCCTGTCATGATTGATGGGATAATGATACAATACATTATTTTTTTCAAACTCCATCGGATCATTTAAAAAATCGTTATACATCGTATAATCGCCAACTTTAATATTGGGATTTGTAATTACATTTTTCAGATAAACCGTCTGTGTATCTCCTGTGCGTGGATATATTTTCTTTGAATCAGCCATTTTTAAACCCTCCTGTCGATTGTATAATTGAATTTTATTCATCCGTTGCGGTATTTTCAATAGACCGAACAGTACAGACATAATGTGTATACCCGTAGGGTATAAAAAGAGAGCTGCCTTTCTTTCGGCAGCTCCCTGTCATTATTTTTGATATATTATTTTCCGAATGGCATAAACCGAAAGATGGTAAAGCTCCGCAAGCTCCTCCACAGGCACACCCTGCCTGTAATCCGAAACAATCTTTTTATTACGGTCTTCAAGCTCCTTTCGGTAGCCGGACAATTCCCCCCAGGATTTATGCTCCTTTGTTTTTGCAGGAATATAGATATAACCTGCCTGCATGTATTTCTGCAATTCTTCCACCAGCCCGGCCGGGAGAATCTCATTTGCATTCCTATATTTCATATGCGGCTTCCTCCTTGATAGATTTCGTCAAGCAGCAAAGCCGGCAATCTATGTCAGCGACTCCTATTTCCTCCATGCAAGCGTCGCTTAAACCGGCTTTGCATGGAGCCAGGCTTGATTCTTTCGTTTCTTATTTCTGCACATAAATCTCACCACCCAAATATTATCGTACTGAAAGTATAGCACGATACTTTAAGCAATACAAGAACATCAAAAAATGCGTTTAGATAATACATTCATTAGTTACTGCACAGCTTTTCTGCCGTCCGTCTGAAGCGTAACTTCTGTGGGTTTGTCTGCATCCTATACAGAAATCCGCCGGTTGATTTTTCACTATCAAAGTGATAATATTTCCACATAAGCAAACAGGAGGACGAAACATGATTGATAAAATTATGGAATGCATTACAAACCCGGTAAAATGTAAATTGCTGTTTGAAATAAATTCACAGAAACGGGCAACCGCAAAGCATCTATCGGATGTTCTTGGGGACATTCCGCAGGCCACTCTGTATCGCCATTTAAAAAAGATGCTAAATGACGGTCTTCTGAAAGTGGTGGAGGAAACCCAGGTACGGGGGACCGTAGAAAAAACCTATGCACTTGCATTTGACCTGAACCATGATTTTGAAGCGATATTAGCCGAAAACTCCGGTCCCCTTTATATGCAAATGTTCACGCAGTATGTTCTTGGATTTGCGAAGCAGTTTCAGGCGTATTGTAAATCGCCGGATATTGATATAAAAAAAGATATGTCCGGATTTTCTCTTTCCCATCTTTATTTATCAGACGAAGAATTGACGGAGCTTATGGAACGTATCTCAAATATCATAAAGACGGCAGGAAAAAACGAGCCAAAAGCGGGGCGAAAATTAAGGACGCTTGGGATAATCGTGGCCCCGCCAGAGACCTGACATAATGTACGTCCAAATCGGACCGTGTGCACGTGAACCGTCCGAACACGGATATGGAGAAGCCTGTGCTGCTTGCCCGACCAAACGGATACTCAACCTCTACTGCTCCCCCAAAAAGCGGAGCAGTTTCTATTGACTTTATATTATCATTATGATAATATTACTAATATAATAATATTGAAACCACATAAAGAGAGAACAAAAACGTAGATAACCGATTGAGAATACAGCTTTTGCTCATCTCTATTTCAACAAGGAGGAACACCATGCAAGCCATATTGGAAATCAGAAATTTTACAAAAGAATATTCCCAGGGAAAAAAAGCCGTTGACAATCTTTCCCTGTCCGTGATGCCCGGAGAAATACACGGCTTTATCGGGCATAACGGAGCCGGAAAGACAACAACGATTCGGGCGGTTGTGGGGGTCATGGGCTTCCATGAGGGAGAAATTCTCATAGACGGACATTCCGCCAAAACCGAACCCGTTACATGCAAGCTGCTGACCGCCTACATTCCCGACAACCCGGATCTGTACGACTATATCACAGGCATTCAATATCTGAATTATATGGCGGATATGTTTTCCGTTGACCGTAAAGCTCGGGAAGAACGGGTAAGAAAATATGCGGAGCTTTTCGGCATCACGGACAGCCTGGGAAATCTGGTCAGCTTTTATTCCCACGGCATGAAGCAGAAGCTGGCTTTGATCGGAGCTTTTTTACATGAACCGAAGCTCCTTGTACTGGACGAACCCTTTGTGGGGCTTGACCCCGAAGCTGCTTTTCATCTGAAACAAATCATGGGAGACTTGTGCGGACGTGGAAGTGCCATCTTTTTTTCCACCCATGTGTTGGATGTTGCGGAAAAGCTGTGCGATCAGGTTTCTATCATCAAGCAGGGAAAATTGATCCTAAGCGGGAGCATGGAGACAGTGCGTGGCTCGGGAAGCCTGGAAGATGTTTTTATGGAGGTTGTGGAACATGAAAAATAGGTATTTACTTCTTTTGAAAATACAGCTTTACGGCTTGTTCGGCCTGAACCGCATCCTCCATTCCCGCAGCAGGAAAGAAAAGCTGCACAGCGGGGCTTTGGGTGGGGCTGCAATCCTCACCATCGGACTGATGATTGCTTACAGCACCATGATCAGCGTGGGGGTGGCACGTATGGGGGCCGTCCATATTCTGCCGGCGATTTCCGCACTGATCTGCTCTCTGATTACCTTGATATTAACGTTCCTGAAAAGCTTTGGCGTACTGACTGGTCTGCGTGACTACGATATGGTTATGTCGCTTCCGGTGAAAAATTCCCAGGTGGTTTTAAGCCGGTTAACAATGGTTTATCTGGCCAACCTCTTCATCAGTATGATTGTCGTGCTTCCCTCTGTTGTCATTTTTTGGACAAATGCAAAAACGGGGATTTCCGGAAACATCATGTTTCTTCTTTCCCTTTTCTTTCTGCCTGTCATTCCTATGATAATCTCTTTGGGACTTGGCCTTTTGATTACCGCTGTTTCTTCCCGTTCAAAGCACAAAAATATGCTTTCACTGGGATCAAGTACGCTGATTGTGCTGCTGATTGTGGCGGCTTCTTCCAGAGCACAGAGCATACATACGGAAGAACTCTTGAATATTGGGATTCTGTTTTCCCGCATGGTGAAAAAACTCTATCCCCCGGCCGGGCTTATTTCAAAAGCGATTGAACAGCAAGATTGGCTGTGCTTTTCGGCCTTTGTGGGAATGTCCGTTTTTATCGGTGCCGTTTTTGCTGGGACAGCGTCTCATTTTTACCAGAAGCTGAATACGGCTGCCTTTCATCATTCTGCCGTAACATACGAGGGAAAGAATTTACAGGCTTCTTCTCCGCTGAAAGCAATGTATAAGCGAGAGTTTCACCGATACTTTTCCTGCACAATTTACGCACTGAATTCTACGATTGGAATGGTGCTGTTACTTGCTGCGGCTTTTCCGCTCCTGTTTATCAGCCCCGAAGCCCTGGAACAGCAAAGCGGCATAGCCGGTCTTGGCCAAATGCTGCGGCAGGTGCTTCCGCTGGTCATTGCGGTATTTGTTACCATGACCTCCACCGCTTCTGCGTCCCTGTCCCTGGAGGGGAAAAACCGTTGGATCATGTGTTCCTTACCGGTGAGGGCCATTGATATATTCAACTCCAAAATAGCGGTCAATCTGACGGTGATCTTTCCTTTTGTGCTGATAAGTGCCGCCTTGTCAGGCTTTAAAATGGGGATCTCACCAAAAGAAGCGATTTTGTTATGCATCGTTCCAACGGTCTATGCCTGTTTCATATCCGTGTTGGGAATGTATTTGAACGTGAAATTTCCAAGGTATGACTGGCCAAGTGAATATTATGCGATAAAGGGCGGTGCAATCTCTGTTCTGGCAACCATGGGGGCAGGCATGTTAAGCAGTTTAATCCCCCTCTCTGCCTGCTTAGCGTTCCCGAATATCAGCAGCTTGATAATGGCGGTAACCTCTGCTTTGTTATTGGCCGTATCCTTTCTGCTGTATGGGCGGCTAAGGCAGTATTCGCTTTATGAGATTTGAAAAATGGCTTAGGACCCTGTAAAATCACGTTTTTCAAGATTCTAAGCCGGTTTTATTTATAACGGTTTCCTAGTACAATATTGCACAAATAACAATGAATTCTGCACTCGCTATCTGTGCCAGCTGCACGCCTGCGAAGCTAGTCGTAGCATTCGAAACAGGTTCATAATTGACATAAGCCAGAATTTTTTGAAAGGGGTGTCGCAAAATCATCAAATCAGATGGCTTCCGGTCCGCTCTTTTTGTATTTTTTCATGTAATTTATTGATGTTATACCCTATGCAGAGCAAAAGCATTTCTAGTTTTACCTTTGTTTTCCCACGAATTGCCGGATTTCTGCCTTTGGCAGAGTAAGCCTTGTGCAGTAAGCTGTAGTTTAAACCCTCCAGTTCGTAGCTCAGCAGTCTGACAGAATCATCTTCAGGAACCAGACCTTCCAAACTTAGAGTATAATTATCATTGGCAAAAATAAAGGGAAGAGATCGAAACCTCTTC
>CAOJBY010000017.1 GCA_948330435.1 uncultured Lachnoclostridium sp.
TTCAAAAGCTATTCCAAATCCCACAAGCTGAAAAAGCGGATTCCAACCACAAAGGAACAGCAGGCTATCTTCTTCAATACCCATGAAGCGATTGTAGAGGACGCTGTTTTTGAACGGGTGCAGGAACTAAGGGCGAACAAACGCCGCCCCACAAAAGCGGACAGACAGGGATTGTTTTCCGGCTTGGTATATTGTGCAGACTGTGGAAGCAAGTTACATTTCGCTACTTGTAAAAGTTTTAACGGCTCACAAGACCATTACCGCTGTGCAAAGTACAAGAGCAATACGGGAAGCTGTACGGCTCATTTTATCCGCGAGGAAGTGTTAAAGCAGATAGTATGGAGCAGAATATTTGATGTGACCGCCCTTTTCTTTGATGACATCATGGCTTTCCATGAAATGATGTATCAGCAACGCTCCGCTGAAACGGAAAAGGAAATGAAGCGCAGGAAACGTGAAGTCGGACAGGCGAGGAAGCGGATAGCGGAACTTGACCGTATCTTCAAGCGGATTTATGAGGACGACATAAGCGGTGCAATCAGCCATGACAGATTTTTGAAGCTGTCCGCAGAGTATGAAGCGGAACAGCGGGAACTGGAAGAAAAAGTTAAGGCAGACCAGCAGGAAGTCGATACTTACGAACAGAATAAGAGCGATTTTGACAGCTTCGCCGCGATTATCCGCAAGTATGTGGGGATAAAGGAACTCACCCCCGCAATCGTCAATGAATTTATCAAAAAAATCATAGTCCATGCGCCGGAAAAGGTGAACGGGAAACGGGTACAGAAAGTGGATATTGTTTTCAACTTTGCGGGTGAAATCAATTTCCTTTCTGTCACACAACCGAAACGGCAAGGCGCATAGGAAATCGAAAAGACGGTACAGCCCTTGTAATTGGGGCTATACCGCCTAATCTGAAATTACTTCCCTCTAACCGCAAACCCTTGTGTTTACTGGGTTACAGCGATTTCTTTATGTTTTATGACATATAATAATTTATTCCCGGCACTTACTTTTTTCTGGATTTTTTTCATCATTCTTTTATATTACAAACCGTCTAAAAAGTTCATCAATCTCTTCTTTTTCCATCCTTACATCTGTATGCAAACCCTCGTCATTATAATTTACTCCCAGGTAATTCAAATCCAACAGTCTCAAATCCACAAGAGAGTTCTCTTCCGGTATCAATTCCCTCTTTCGTTTCCGATATTCCTCTGACGAAATATCAAGCCACTCTTTTTCAAAATAATATTGCGTAATCAAACACGCATCAAGCTCCGGATCCGAAAGAAACTCATCTTCACTTTTATGCTGGTGTCCGAAATGGCTCATCAAATCACTCTCCTGATCCACTTCCAGATTTAAAATATCATATACACAGGGAACTTGTCCCTGGCTTTTAATTTCTCTTACATATCCGTAGGTTCCATTGCTATTTCCCTGAAGCAGATACATCTCTTTCAGCAAATAAATCTTCTTCTGTTCAAGGTCCGCAAGCACTTGCGTATAGTTGGAGACCCTTGCCTGTTCTCCCCTTTCATTCAAAATCATCTTGATTTCATTCCCATCAAAATAGTAATAGGTAAAATACCCTCCCATTGATCCCCATGAATCATGCAGGATACCCAGTTCTGGTATGTCATCAAAATTCAGATCCATTAAATAATAACCACGAATGGGAAAGACTGAATCCAGGTCCATATTTGCATAAAGAAGAAATTCCGTATATGCATCCACATAAGCCGGTTTTTCATCGTCCCAGAGTTCTGTTTCCTTCTTTGACATAGTCTCATCCGGCACCGTCTCCTGCACTGCTTTCTCTATCTGTATTTCCTTACTTACAACGCTTTCTAAACCAGAGACTTTTTGTCCGGATATACAACCGGAAACCAGAGATAAAGACAGCATTCCGGCCAAAATACTTATATTTCTTTTCATCTTCAATTAATTGTAATCCTTTCCAATCAATTAGCTTCTTATTTTTTATCCTAGCATAATTCTATGATGCGTTCCAGTACCCTTTCCATTTCTTATCATTATGGCAAGGCATCCGTAGCTTCACGGATGCCTGTAAAACGAATCCCTGCCCCCATAATGGGTTTGTAAAGTTGGCCTGTTGTTCCAGTTTCTCCAGCAGCATAAGATTCGTGCTCCTTTCGAGGATTTTTATGCATTTAGTATAGCATAGGGCAGGAAATATTGCGACTGCAATTTTGTACCGGCCATTATTTCCGAAATTCTTTTAACTGCTCCAATAGTTCCCCAATCTCCTCTGCTTCCCTGTGAATCTGAAGCTCCATGGGCTTGGAAATATCAAAGCTGAAAATTCCCATAATGGATTTCGCATCCACCGTATACCTGCCGGAT
This sequence comes from uncultured Lachnoclostridium sp., assembly GCA_948330435.1. Classification (GTDB taxonomy): domain Bacteria; phylum Bacillota; class Clostridia; order Lachnospirales; family Lachnospiraceae; genus Laedolimicola. The sequence goes on from CAOJBY010000017.1 coordinate 2,368, forward strand.
ATTAAATCCACGTCTCCGTCTACCCTTGATACCAGATCCACGAATCGTTTTACCTGATCAATGGTCACCAGTGAAATCTCTAAGGTTGTCATACAAATCCTCCTTGTTGTTATACATATATTCTTTGAATCTATCCTGAAAGTTTTTCAAAAAACATTTTCAAAAGAAATCAAAAACCCACGCAGGAATAAAAGGCTATGCCGTCTTTCTCTCCTGTATCTCTTTTACTATCTGATTATATGCTTTCCGGTTCAAACGATAAAAGAATAAAACCGCCGCCGTAACAATCCACAAGACTCCCGGAATCGTTGTGAAAGAATGCTTCATAACTGCCAGAACGGCTGTATTCTGCTGCTGGTTTGCCACATAGCCGTAAGCTCCCAGCACAGCCGCCAGAACGGAGGTTCCAATCGCCATCCCGACCTTATTTCCCAGGGAAATAAACGCATACTGGAATCCGTCATTGCGAAGCCCCGTTTTCCACTCTCCATATTCCACACAGTCCGGAATAATGGCATAGATGGCAGTATTAAATCCGGAAAAGAAAAACTGGGCCAGACAGGAGAACACGTAAAAGGGAATCGGTGTGCTTCCCACGCTGAAAAAATACATGCAGAACATACTGATTCCCGTCAGCAGGGCAAAAATGGAAGCGGAACGCCCCTTATTATTGGTAAGCCGAAACAAAGGCGGAAAGCAGGCTGCTCCAATAATGGAGGGAATAATAATGCAGAGTGAATATGTACTGAACAAAGCCTGATTTCCCTCCACATAAGTAAAATAATAAAGGGCATCCGCATTTCTTCCATATAAGGTCAATCCAAACAAAAACTGACCGGCAACTGCAATCAGATACGGTTTATTCCGCACAACTGCAGACAACTGGGTTTTTAAGGATATTTTCTTCTTCTCCGGTATCTCCACCGCTTCTTTTGTCTTTGCAAAACAGAAAATATGACATGCGGCAAAGATGCACCCGTAAAGGAGGGCGGTCAGCAGATATCCCTTTTTATCGTTCCCATTTCCCAGGGATGAAATAAGCGGAACCGTCACAATGTTGATAATGCCGATGGCTATCATGGCACTTACCGAACGGAACGTATTAATCCTGGCACGTTCCTCAATATTCTGGGTCATGGCTCCACAGAGGGTTCCGTAGGGAATATTGACACAGGTATAGCCCAACACCAGTATGCAGTATGTAATCACCATGTAAGTAATTTTTGCCGGCTCAGACCAATTGGGATGAGCCCAGAAAGACAGCACCAAAACCGCTGCCGTAAGAGGGGCTGCAATCAGAAGCCAGGGGCGGTAACGTCCCCATCTGGTGTGAGTCTTGTCGCTTAAGCTTCCGATGACCGGATCATTGATGGCATCCCAGAACCGGGAAAATAACATCAAAGCCGCCACCGCACTCATACTGATTCCAAATACATCCGTATAAAATATCATTAAAAAATTTCCCACAAACATCCAACTGAAATTGCACCCTACGTCTCCCATTCCATATGCCACTTTACTAAGCAGCGGCACTTTAATATTTGTGTCCTTATTCTCCATTTCCATCCTCCACTCTGGCTTGCAACCCATACCGCCTTTATGATTGTTATTTTTCGTTAGTTATTGTTAGTTATCGTTGGTTGTTATTCGTTTTTCTTATTCCTCCGAAATCCGTATAACCGCTTTTACAATATCCGCCTTGTTATTTACACTGTAATCCATGGCTTTCTGCACTTCCTCCAGCGGGAAAATATCGGTCACAATCCCTTTCAGATTTACCTTTCCTCCTGCGACCGCGTCAATGGCCATGGGATAAATATGACGGTAACGGAACACCGTCTTGAATGTCAGCTCCTTATCCAGAACCAGACTCATAGGCAGGGACATCTCTCCTGTTTTACTATAGCCTACCAAAACAATATTGGAGCCTTTCCTGGCAATCCGAATGGCCTGCCGGGTAGTCATCTCTGTTCCTGCGGTTTCCACCACCAGGTCCATGCCCCTGCCCTCTGTCAGTTTGAGAGCTCGCTCCTCCACATTCTCCTTAGCCCCGTTGATGACTCCGTCGGCTCCCAACTCCAAAGCTTTATTAAGACGCTTCTCCATAATGTCTACCACATAGACCTCTGACACACCTCTTGCTTTCAACGCCATCATCGTCACAAGACCGATACATCCGGCCCCCATAACAACCGCTTTCTGTCCCAGATGGGCATCCCCCTGAATCGCTGCATGAAAGCCTACGGCCAGGGGCTCAATCAAAGCTCCCTCCAAGGTGCTTACATTTTCCGGAAGCTTGAAGCACAGATTGGCTTCATGTGCCACATACTCCTGAAACACACCGTCTACCGGTGGTGTGGCGAAAAATACTACATCCGGACATAAATTGTATTTTCCCTGCTTACAGAATTCACAATGTCCACAGGTCTTTCCCGGTTCCAGTGCAACCCGATCCCCGACCTTTAGATGCCGTACATCTTCTCCGACCTCTACCACAACACCTCCCGGCTCATGTCCCAGCACAAAGGGCGGTTTCACCACGTAATCACCGATAGCTCCCGTCTCATAATAATGGAGATCCGACCCGCAAATTCCTACATAATCCAGTTTCACCAGAACCTCGTCCGCCTTTGGACTTGGAATGTCCCTTTCCTCAAATCCCATCTTTCCGATTCCCTCCATAACTGCTACTTTCATTTTGCCCTTCATGATTTCTTCCTCCTATTTTTGTTCTGCAATTTCCTTTCTGGCACTGTCAGAGAATTGCTGTTTTGTTCCGCAATATCCTGTCAGAATATTACCATTTTCAGTTTCACTTACTACTTAATTTTATACTTTATTAAATAGTTTAATTATGTATATAATAATATGCCTGACGGCTGTGAATGTCAATGGATTTTCTATAAAAATTTCATTTTCAGCAAAATAGCAAAATTTCACATCCCATTTTTGGTAAACAAACACAAAAAACGGGTGTCGGAAAACGGCTGGTGGCTTGTTTTTCGGCACCCATTTTCCCGACACCCTAAGTATGTTGGTATATTTTCATACCTGTTCTATAAATAATTCAATGATCTGCAAAGCTGCTCCAAGAGCCGCCGCCCCCACCTTGTGGTTACATGACCTCACAAAGCTGCCGTCCTCAGAAAAGGTATTTCTTTCCGATACCATCCTTTGGATTTCTTCTATATAAGGCCCCAAGCAGCTTCCCACATATCCGCCCAGGACAATATCGCAGTCCAGCACCATATGGATGTTGTTAATGGCAATGGACAAATATTTCTTATATTCCTCCCATGCATTTGCAAGTTCTTTGTCCCCTTTCTCCAAACCGGCAAAAAAGCTTTCCAGCTTTTTATCCGTCAGATCTGACAGACGTTTCGCTGAACAGTAGGCATCCAGGCAGCCTGCTTTTTTGCAGTAACAGGGAAGCCCGTCCGGCACCACCGTCATGTGCCCTACCTCGCCACACCGAAAGTCCTTGCCCTGCATCAGATGTCCGTCCTGGTACAAGGCCCCTCCCACAGTATTGCTTAAGGATAAATAAAAAAATGGCTCTTTCTCCTGAAAATGAATTCCCTCAGCATAGGCTCCTGCATTTGCATCATTGAGAAAATAGCAGGGGTAGCCAAAACACCCGGACACGTCCTCAAAAGGAAGAGCCGTAATGTCCAATGCGTGGGAATTGGTAATCTCGCCTTTTTTGAGATCCACAATCCCCGGAAAGGAAATGCCTATTCCAAGAATTCTTTCTCTCTCTGCCCCGCTTTCTGCAATAAACGCTTCCAGTTTCTGACTCACTTCCCAAAAATAATCCTGACCCAAACGGTAAGAGTAAGCTCTTCTCTCATATTTCAGGATTTGTCCCTTCAGATTGGCAAGGAGCATGCTTATATGGTTCTGGGTGATGTCAAGTCCTGCCGCCAGCCTGTAATCAGCAACTGCCGCCAGAGCCTTTGCCCGTCTTCCTCCCGTAGACTGCAGTTCGCCTGTCTCCCGTATCAGCCCTAACTCTAAAAGTTCCTTTGTATTCTGGGTTACGGTTGGCAGACTCAACTTTAACGCATAAGAAATATCCGGATTGGATACGGTTTCACATTTGCAGATATAGCGGTAAATATGGTTTCGATTCTTTTTCTTAACCTCCATATTGGTTATTTTCGTTTTTTCCATGACTTCTCCGTTTAGACTTTATTAAAGTATTTTTCTTACTATAGCATTCTTCTCTTTGGAATGCAATATGGTCAAAGGAGAGAGTTATAACAATGCCTGTCAGATGTCAGTTCCTTATAAAGGCAGATACTGCTTTGCAATTCGATCTTCCGGCTTCTCGTCAAACAGGTATAACACCACGACAAACAGCCACTCCAAGGGCTTCATAATCAAATAAATAACATCCGCACTGAACGGTGTCTTGATATGCCTGGAAACAGGATAGCCGTAGGTATCGTAAAAGCTCCGCAGTGCCCGATGAAACCTTGGGGTACGCTCCTCCAAAAGCTGCTCAAATGCATTTGCCACGCAGAGTTGCCGGTTCACCATGATCTTGTTTCCTCTCCGAAGACCCATTCGCTGGGGCTTTACCAGCTCCTTATGTCCCTGCATGGCCACCGTGCACAGATAATGACTGTCATAGACAACCGGGGGCGGAGAAACCTTTGCGGACAAGGTCCAGTCACTTGTCTCTGTAAATGCCCGAATAGCACTGTCCGGTCTCTGGCCAAACAGAAGAAGCACAACAATAATGACGCACAGCAGGGGCAATGTGAAGAGCAGGGCAAACAAGGCCCAATTCTCGCTGTCAGCCAGAATGCGGTTGCAGTCATTTAAAAAGCGGCTTTTATATGGCTCCCAATCCGTTCCAGTTCCCATTTGCTTATCTGATTCCATTCCCTCTTTTTGCTCTTTCAATCTCCTGCTCTGCCCTTTTACCACCTGTATCAAAAGATTCACCGCAAGCATCAAATAGTTAAAAGGCAGCAACAGCATCAAGAGCACATCTCCCGGCATAAAATTGGTAAAGGCCATTTGAGCACTTCCAAAAAGCTGAACCATCACTGCCAGATTCACCAGAACCCCGATATAAACTCCTGACATGGAAAGTACAGCTGCTAAGGGTGCCGCTTTCTCCTTTTTTGTCTTCAGATAGCCATAAGAAAGTAATCCCACAGTCATAAGAACCAGTATGGTCGGCAAATACCCTCTGGCCAAAGGCTCATGAAGAGAAGACATATCATCGGAAAGTATCACGCTTTCCTCCCAGCTTCTTGGGTTCCAGATGCCATAGAGCATCAGGCTGTACAATATTCCTACTGTAAAGGCCATTGCTTCAAATTTCCCCGTATGTTCTCTATGCAAGATTAGATTTTTGATATTTAAAATGGTAAACAATGGTCCCGGAATCAGAAGCACTGCCAATAATATAATAATCATGTCTTTTACACCTTTTCCTTTCCTATCTGTTTTTTATCATATCTCTGTCTAATCTATTTGTCAATAAATTTTTATTGTTTTTCAATAATCATTTATTCTTTTTCATTTTTCAAAGCAACTCACGGCAAGAAAGATAAGCTTTCCGCTTTTTGTCAAGGGCCATTATTTTTTTTATTTTCCTCCTAATGCGTATAGAAAAAAAACTGCTGGAAATCTTGTTAATAACAAGAAACAGCACAGGGCAGTCTGAATGGTTGAATACATAGATTGCCCTGGAGCATTTCTTAAGGACAGCAAGGAGGATTTTCGCAGGATGGCTTTAAATAAGGTTGAAATTTGCGGAGTAAATACGGCGAAGCTTCCTCTTCTGAAGCAGGAAGAAAAGGATGCATTGTGGGAACGGATTTCACAGGGAGATAAAGAGGCTAGAGAACTGTACATTAAGGGGAATCTGCGGCTGGTTTTGAGTGTGATTAAGCGTTTTTCTACCAGCAATGAGAATGTGGATGATTTATTCCAGATTGGCTGTATTGGGCTTATGAAAGCCATTGATAATTTTGATGATCAGCTGGGGGTAAAATTTTCCACCTATGCTGTGCCTATGATCGTGGGAGAGATTAGGCGGTATCTGAGGGATAATAATTCTATTCGGGTCAGCCGGTCGCTTCGGGATACGGCTTATAAAGCTATTTATGCCAAGGAAGAACTGATGCGGAAGAATTCTAAGGAGCCTACGATTAGTGAGATTGCGGAGGAGATTGGGATTCCTGATGAGGATATTATCTTTGCATTGGATGCGATTCAAAGTCCGGTGAGTCTGTATGAGCCTGTTTATACGGAGGGTGGGGATACGCTGTATGTGATGGATCAGATTAGTGATAAGAAGAATAAGGAAGAGCTTTGGGTGGAGGAGCTTTCACTCTCTGAAGCTATGAAGAAGCTGCCGGAACGGGAGAATTATATTATTAATCTGAGGTTTTTTCAGGGGAAGACGCAGATGGAGGTGGCGGATGAGATTGGGATCTCTCAGGCACAGGTGAGTCGGTTGGAGAAGAATGCCCTTAAGAATATGAGGAATTATCTCAAAATATCTTGAAGATTTAATTTAGGGGGGATCTAAGACAGACGGGCGAGAGGGCTGTCAGGGAATACGGCACACCTGACAGCCCTCCCGCCCTGATTTTGGTTATTCTGAATTTTAAAGCTTTCGGTTTTTGTAGTGTTTACGATCTCATTTCAGTTCCTCCACCAAGGCTCCGGTGGTGCGGTTGTAGGCTTTGGCGGTGCCGTTTTCAGAGAGGAGGTAAAAGGTTTCGCCTATGAATGTTCCCCGGGTTCGGTACCATGCATTGTCATCGGTTTTTGTTTTGATTTTTATCTTTTGGGTGAAAACTCCGTCTTCATAGGCGTATATCAGGTAATCTTTCCAGTAGTTCCCTCGGTCGCTGCCCTCGGCTTCGAAGCCTATGATGTTTTCCGTGGTGTCTATGAGGACAGCATGGTGATCCCAGAGGGCTTCGCTGTAGTTGTAGTCTTTTAGGTTTAACTTGGACTGCTCTTTTGGTTCAGCCGGATTGCTGATGTCGAACATGGATAGTTTCATCCCCTCTTCCCGGCCTGTCTCCTCGTCCGCTTCCATTCCGATGCCCAGAAGCCTGTTTTCTCCGTAGAAGTGCAGGTATTCGGAGAACCCGCTGATTTTAAGTTCTCCCAGAACTGTTGGATTCTGTGGGTCGGACAGATCGATAGCAAACAAGGGGTCCGTCTGGCGGAATGTGACGATGTAGCCGGTGTCTCCTAAGAAGCGGGCGGATCTTATCTGCTCGTTTTCTGCCAGTCCCTCTACTTTTCCAATTATATTCAGGGAACGATTCACTATATATAGGGCGTTGGTTTCTTTGCCCTCTCCGTAGTCATAGCCGATGTCCTGTTCGGTGCGGTCGTCTGTTACTTTCTTGCATTGATATTCCTGTACTGTTGCGGCGATCCGAAGCTTTCCCTCGTATTCGTCCATGGAGAAGCTGTTTTCTACACGTCCGGGGATCTCTCCCTCTGCCTGGGCATAGAAATGTCCTTTTAGATAGGAAAAACGCAGAAGCTTGGTGCTGTCGCAGACGGTTCCCTCCCTTTCTGGTTCTGTTTCATAGACGGACTGGTAGTGAGCCACGTAGATATTTTTCTGGCTTACATAGTAGGTTCCGGAGCCTGCCAGAATGGCCCGGCTATCCGCAAAAGCAGTTGGATTGGACAGATCTATGGATACCAGGATCAGGTAACTGGGTCCGTCCACATAGGCGGGGCAATAGATCTTTTGTGCCTGAATTCTCTTTCCGTCTATGGTTGGGATATAGGCATCGTAATCTTTCTCCCCCTCTCCCGGTTCTGCCGTGAAACGGCTGATTCCGTAGAAATATCCCTCGGATATTCGGGAACTTTCGTAAGCTCCCTGGAGGGTGAATGTCTTCTGCTTTTTCGGGCTGCTCTTGTCTCTCATATCATATATGCTGATTTCATGGTACATCTTCTCCTTGGCAACACCGCAGATTTCCAAATCTTCCACAAAATTTCCCTTTTTGGCTGCTTCTGTCGGGAGTGCTGCATCATAGTATTTATTTTCTATGGTAATCAGAAGATCCTGCCAGAGGTAGAATTCCTCCAGATTTTCGAAACCATCCAGAAAGGCAGTTTCTTTCAGGCCGTCTTTTGTGTCCAGAATCTGAATTCCCTGCTTCTCGGGACTCACTGTGCCATCTTCTTCTGTTGTTCGCTTTCTTGCAATCTGATACAGGTATCTGCCGTCATTTTTGATGCGATCAGCCTCATCCACCTCAGCTACCTGGGTATTTGTCTTGCCATAGCTCTCTTTTTCTCGCACGCTCTCTGTGCGAGCCATTTTCAGAGATGCGGCGGCATCAGCCGCCAAATCGGCGGTTTCATAATAGAGTGCCTCATCCTTTTCCATGCCCTTTGTGAATTCATATTGGAACTGTGAGGTTTCTGACAGGCGGGCATAGATCTCCTCATAGGTCATTTCCGGAAGTTCCAACTCTTCCTGTTCTTCTTCTGGGGGTTTTACGGACACCGTATTTTCCTCAGGCGGCAATTCTTGCGTTTCCATCTGCGTAGGCTGTTCCTTAGGGCCTAACAAACCCAGAGAATGGATGTGCAGCAAAAGTCCTGCTATCAGGCAGAAGCTGGCTGCCGCTGCCAATGCCGGATAGAGACGCCCTTTGCGGAAATATTGCTTCCTCTCATGTTCTTTTAAGGTCTCCCGCATCCGCTCCGGCTCTAAGCCTGCCGGAATCTCCAGTTCTCTTCCTTTTTTATGAAGCATATCTAAAATTTCTTCTTTTCCTTTCATTCCTGCATCTCCTTCTCCAATTTCTTTAAAGCCCGCCGGTATTTGGAACGGATGGTGCTGTGGTTTTTATTCAGTATCCGGGCGATTTCCTCTCCCTTGTAGCCACCGTATACGGTAAGGGTTACAATGAGCCGTTCCTCGTCATCTAATTTTCCCAGAAGCTCCAGTATCTCCGTCTGGGTGGTAAGACTTGGCTCATAAGAACGCTCTATCTCTTCCCTTAAAAATTCTCTTCGGCTTCTTTTCTTTAAGCTTTTTTTACAACGGTTCGCCAGAATCTTGAATATCCAGGGGCGAAAGGCATCCTTATCCTTTAATCTGCCAAAATGCTCGTAAGCAGTCATAACCGTTTCCTGCACCGCATCCTCAGCATCCTCGGCACTTCCCATATAATAGTATGCCAGACGGTACATGTCCTTATAGACCGTCTGGTACAACTCCATAAAGCCTTCCATTCCTCCCACCTCACTCTTGAAATGCATTTCTACTTATACAGAGTCTGTTTCTTGCAGAAATGTTGCAGGAAAAAAGAAATTTTTTCAAAACACAGGCATACGGCTGTCATGCTTCTGCATAATTGGGATATAAAACACTGCGGATTTTCCACTTGAAATTCTCCTCTATCTTTCCTATATTAAATACATACTCCCTATCAATCAGAAAAACGCAAAAAAGGAAGTACTAAATATGAACCAAAATCTTTCACTCTACCGCATCTTTTATGCCACAGCTATGGCCGGAAATATTTCAAAAGCTGCAGAAGAGCTTTTTATCAGTCAGCCTGCAATCAGCCAGTCCATTAAAAAGCTGGAGCAGTCTCTGGATACCACCCTCTTTGTCCGCAATTCCAGAGGGGTACAACTTACCGAGGAGGGAGAACTCCTCTTTTCCCATGTAAAATCCGCTTTCCAAACTCTGGAGACCGGGGAACACCAGCTCCGCCTGCGGCGAGAACTGGGTGTGGGACATCTCCGCATTGGGGTCAGTTCCACGCTCTGTAAATATGTCCTTATGCCCTTTCTAAAGGACTTTGTAAAACTTCATCCCCACATTCAGGTAACGATTGCCTGTCAGTCTACCAATCACACGCTTCAGATGCTGGAACATAACGAACTGGATCTGGGGCTTACCGGCAGGCCAAAACTTCTCCGTGGAATGAATTTCTATTCTGTCCGGCAGATTCAGGATATTTTTGTAACTTCCAGAGAATATCTAGACAATCTGCTGCTTCTTTTGGGAAAGAACGGTACGGGAAAGCTTTCCTCCTCCGATTCTGCTCTTTTACTGAAATCCGGCATGTTGATGTTGTTAGATAAAGATAATCTGACCCGCCAATACCTGGATCAGTATTTTAAAGACAGCCAACTATTTCCGGAAAACATTCTGGAAGCTACTTCTATGGATTTGCTGGTTGATTTTGCCAGAATTGGCCTTGGAATTGCCTGTGTGATACGGGAATTTGTAAATACGGAACTAAGAAAGGGGGCTCTTTTGGAACTTCCTGCCCCTTTCCCCATTGCTTCCCGGGAAATTGGATTTGTGTTTTCACCCAGGCAGACAAACCTAAAGTTGATTAAAGAATTGATCTGTCAGGAACTTGTTACATCGAAATCCACCCCAACACATTCGCAACAGAACTAAACAAAATCACCACAATACAAGCAGGAGTAAGATACCTCATAAACAGCTTATACATGCCTTTGCGTTTAAAATTCGAGGATTGTTCCACCTCATCTGCTATCTTATCAAGCCCTACCACACGGGTAATGAGAAGACAGGTAGCCAGAGCCGCTAATGGCATCATCAGGGAATTGGTCAGAAAATCAAAAAAGTCAAGGATTGACATTCCAAGAAGCTTGACAAAATCCAGCACACCAAAGCCAAGGGCTGAAGCCGAGCCGAACACGACCATAATCGCCCCCATCAAAAGTGCAGCTTTATGGCGGCTCCATCCCAACTGATCCTCAAAGGTGGAGACACCGGACTCTGCCAGAGAAATCGCACTGGTCAATGCGGCAAGCAGCACCAGAAGAAAGAACATGATCCCGGCTCCTGTTCCAAAGCCCATGCTCGCAAACACTTTCGGAATGGTAATGAACATCAAAGACGGACCTGCCTGTAAAGTATCCGGATCCCCTCCGGAGAAAGCAAAGACCGCCGGAATAATCATAAGGCCAGCCAGCATGGCAATGGCTGTATCAAAAACTTCCACCTGGGTAGTGGACTTCTCAATATCCACATCCTCCTTGATATAGGAACCATAGGTATACAAAATCCCCATGGCAATAGACAGGGAATAGAACATCTGCCCCATAGCTGCAACCACAGTCATCCAGGAAAAATTCGCAAAATTGGGAACCAGAAAATACTTCACTCCCTCGAAAGCTCCCGGCCTGGTCATGGAATAACCTGCAACAAAAACAGCCAATACTACAAGCAGGGGCATCATCACTTTTGATACACGTTCCACTCCCTGCTTAACTCCGGCAAACAGCACCGCCACAACAGCCAGACTGAATAAAAGGAACCACACCTCTGCCGTATAGCCCTCTGCAATAAATCCGGTAAAATATCCATCTTCCGCCAAGGCCGTCGTATTCCCACGCAGATATTCAAAAAGGTATTTCATCACCCATCCGCCGATCACGCTGTAATAAGGCACAATCAGCATGGGAATCACGGCATTGATCCAGCCTCCAAACCGAAAGACAGGTCCCTTTCCAAAGGCCCCGAATGCACCCACCGGACTCTTCTTCGTCATACGTCCCAATGCAGTCTCCGATACAATGAGCGTATAGCCAAAGGTCAGCATTAAAATCAGATAAACCAAAAGGAACATGCCTCCCCCATATTTTGCCGCCAAATAAGGAAAACGCCAGATATTTCCAAGTCCTACGGCTGACCCGGCAACCGCCAGGACATACCCCATCTTCCCGGAAAAACTGCTGCGGGATTTTCCTTTACTTCCACCCTCTTTCACTGTAACTTACCCCCTGTAATCATTTGTTGTAGTATGCCCCTATTGTATACGAACCTTGCATTATAAGCAAGTCTTACCTAACTTTTTCGGTTCTTATTCTTTCTTATGTGTCCTGCAGCAGCCTATTCCAAAACTGGCTGCCGCCAGCAAGAGCATAATCATACATTCAAGAAGAACAAATGATTTATCCCTGGTCGTCGCTCCTAAAAATTCGTCTATTATAAGATTAATTCCATATTCTTCCGCAATCGCAATGAAGCATATGATTCCAAACGCAAAATACCGCCTGCTGTTCCACTCACGTACAACAATACCGTAGATTCCCCAAAGCCCCAAAACCACTAAAGCCCCAATGCACATCCCCATCGTGCGAAGAAGCGGAACCTGCAAAAGGATACTAAGCATCGCCAAATATGGAAAACTGATCACGCTTAACGTAAGAAGCCCTTTTTGAATTCGATGTTCCTTTGCTCTAAAAAACGGAAACAGCAAAATCCATGCAGCTAATAAAGACACTGCCACAATTAAAGACCAGGAAAGCTTTCTCGATATAGCATAATCGCAGATCAAACATACCAGGCAGGCCAGCAAAAAGACGGCGGACACTCCCAAGATCTTTGCCAGGGAATCAAAAGCCCGATATTCGGACTGCTGACGGCACGCTCCCATCTTTTCATTCTGATTCTGTTCACTTTCCAACTGCTTACACCTCTCTTTTTATATACTGATTTCATCATTCCAATTATTATCAGTATAAAAGATTATGTCAGAAAGGACAACCGCTTTATGGTTTAGAGGGATGGTTCTACTATTGGTTTAGAATACTGTGAGCAGGCGGCATACAGCTATGGTTATGACACACATAGTAAGTTGTTCTGCCGTCTTTTAAGGGATATTCTTCCGTAGGATGCTGCAAAAGAATGGCTGCAGCACCCAAAGGAATTGTAAGAGGCAAGCGTTCCGTATCTTCCTGCTCATCCGGTACAATCGTCACTTTCATCGGCGGCTCCATATACTCTAAAAGTGCCGTCAAAAACATCCCATATCCAGCCGGATACCGCTCTGCTGCGGCGGCAGCAAAATTCAACTGTCTTTCCGCCGCTTTTTGATATTTTTCGTTACCTGTAATGATTGACATCCTAACAAGATTATACGCCATCAAAGAATTGCCGCTGGGAACCGCACCGTCATAGGTCTCTTTTGGATGCAGGATAAGTTCCTCACTTTCGTGGCCATACAGATAAAACCCGCCGTCCGGATCACCAAAATCCCCCATAACCTTATCGCACAGTTCCTCCGCCCGATAAAGATATCCCTGGTCCAGGGTTGCCCGATACAAAGCAAGCTGTGCAAAAATATACCCGGCATAATCGTCCAGAAATCCTTTCACACCGCATTTTCCCTTGCAGAAGCTGACATACAGGCTGTTCTCTTCCAACAGATATTTTTGTATAAAAGCATCCGCCTGCCTGGCCGCCTGAAGATATCGTTCCTCCTTGCTGACAAGATACAATTCGCACATAGCCCCAATCATAAGGCTGTTCCAAAAAGTCAGGATCTTGTCATCCAAATGGAGCGTATACCGCTTTTTCCGGTAAGCCTTTAATTGAGGAAGAACGGCTTCCGGAGACTTATCATCAGGGACGCCGCCCAGCAGGTTGGGAATATTCTTCCCCTCAAAGTTCCCCTTTTTGCTTATGCCGTACTGCCTGTTAAAAGCTTCTCCCTTTTCTTTTCCCAGCACATGGAGAATCTCATCCGGCGTAAAAAGGTAATATTTCCCCTCTTCGCCCTCGCTGTCCGCATCCTGGGCACTGTAGAACCCTCCTTTGGGATCCGTCATCTCCTCCAGGATATAATCCGCTGTTTTTCCGGCTATTTCAAGATACAAAACATTTTTAACCGCAATATAGGCTTTGCAATAGGCAAGAATCAGCAGTGCATTGTCATACAGCATCTTTTCAAAATGGGGAACAAGAAACTTTCGGTCCGTAGAATAACGGCAAAATCCAAAACCAATGTGATCAAACATTCCGCCCCGGTACATCTGCAAAAGCGTATGTTCCGCCATCTTTAGACAAGAAACCTTTTTGTAACGCTCATAGTAACTAAGCAGAAACAATAGATTATGAGGTGTTGGGAACTTCGGTGCCTGGCCAAAACCGCCGTATTTTGAATCATAGATACGTTCATAGTTCCCCACGGCAGCATGAACAAGCTCCTCGCAGGCCGAGCCGCCCGTCAAATCTGAACCGTTCAAATGCTCCATAATATATTCCGACTGCTGCAAAAGTGCTTCACGATTGTCCTCCCATATCTCATGTATTTTCAGGATAAGCTCTCGAAACCCAATCATACCGCCCCGGGTGGTTTTCGGAAAATAAGTCCCCGCAAAAAAGGGCTTTTGCTCCCATGTCATAAAGATACTGGTGGGCCATCCCCCGCTTCCTGTAAAAGCCTGACATACGGACGTATATACACTGTCAATATCCGGCCGTTCCTCCTTATCCACTTTAATGGAGATATAATACTGATTCAGCAGTTCTGCAATCTTTGCATCTTCAAAGCTTTCATGGGCAAGCACATGGCACCAATGACATGCACTGTAACCTATGCTCAAAAAAATGGGTTTATCTTCCTGCCTGGCTTTCTCAAAGGCTTCCTCACACCACGGATACCAGTCAACCGGATTATCCTTGTGCTGAAGCAAATAGGGACTTGTCTCATACTGTAATCGGTTACTCAAACTTAATCGCCTCTTTCCTCTTTATGTTAGAATCTGCACGATTGCCACTGATTATACAACGGCACAGATACAACAAGGGCCAGGAACCAATGTCATGACATTGAGCCAAGTATCCTATGGACCATCTTCTCGCTCCTTGGAAGAAAGAAGCCCGCCACCGGTCCCACCAGGCAGGCACAGACTATGGTGCCGATTCCAAAAGAACCCCCCAGTAAAAATCCCGCAAGCACAAAGCATACGTCCACCGCAACACGCACAATACTGAATTTCCAATGGCTCTTGTCACTGATCACAAGAGCTACCAGATCATTGGGTCCGGTTCCGGCATCTGATTTGATCACAATCGTCATGCCAAAAGCCAGAATCACACAGCCAGCGGCCAGAATGGGCAGCTTAAACCACAGAGGTCTTTCCGGCACAAAGAGAAAATTCAGAAAACAGGTAAAGAAATCTATAATCGGACCGCCGCAAATCATACAGAGAAGCGTCCCGATTTTAATATAACTCCTGTCCACAAACAAAAGCACCACAATAATCAAAAAGCATATGGCAATATGGGTATAACCATGGGTCAGCACCTCCCACCCGGTCATCTCACGGACTGTCCGGAAAATTCCCTGAACCAGCACATTAAAAGGATCCGCTCCCAAATCTGCAAGCAGGAACAAGGTCACACCTAAATGGGCGATCGTAAGTCCTGCCAGTAAAACGATCACCCTCAACAGCGTTTCTTTCACCGTTCTTTTCATCAATCCGTACACTCCTCCTGCAGCCGATCCATCTCCTCCAAGCATTCCTCCACGGAAGCCCCGTTAAGAAGCTTACGCACAACCAGACACGTATTCCCCCACTGCTCCAGCTTCATCCCGGCATTGGATCCCAGCACAAAAATTCCGTCGTTCACCAAATCATTAATCGGCTTCAAGGCATCAATGCATTCCACCTCCACATTCTTAGAGGGTGAAATTACTTTATTCGTCTCCGCATAAAACTTTAGAGCTTCATCCGACAAAATAATATCCATTACCGCAAGGGTATCCTCCAGATGCTCCGCATTCACACAAACCCCGTATCCGGACATGGAAACCACCGGCATCTGTCCCCGATGGGTAGGAAATCCAATCACCTGAAGATTGAAATCCGGCTTTCCATAGGCCGTCTCTGAATTAGCCGCCCCCCAGTAAGCCATAACAATGGGAGTCTTTTGAGCCAGAAAATCCGGTCCCTCCCCCTCAATGGCCTCATAAGTAATGGCTTTCTCCGCATCCACATACCCCAAATCAATCAGTGTCTTTACAAATTCAAACCCCTCCCGCATATAATCGCTGTATCTGCTCTCACCGCTGTTCAGAGCCGCAATCTCCTCTTTTGTATTTCCTCCGTTATACAGATCCGCATAGGCCTGAGAAAGCACAAAGTTCTCCAGCCACCAGCGATTGGCTCCTACGGGAGTCTCAATTCCGTTTTCTTTAAAGACCCTGCAGCATTCCAGAAATTCCTCCGGCGTATTCGGAAGCTTCAGCCCATATTGTTCAAACATATTCTGATTCACAAACAGACCATAAACCACAACCTCCTGGGGAATGGCAACTAATTTTCCATCCACCGTATTTGACACTTTTACTACATCCCGCAGATTGACAGCACACTCAAGGCAGGACAGATCCACAAGCTTCCCCTCCGCACCGAGAATCTGAATGGTGTCCGGATTCAGAAGATACACATCATCCATATCACTGCGGGCACGGGCAAGCGTTACATCATCATAAGTCTTATCCTGATAATCCTCCGCCGTATACGTCCGATACTCCACCGTAAGCCCCAGTTCCTCCTCCGCCATCATGACCGTCAGATCGTGAGCACTTCTGGCAATATTAGCCGCATCCGGATTGGATTTTTCCATCGGTCCAAAGAGGTTCACTATTTTCTTATCTTCTTTCACATCCTCTGCCAGATTCACCATGTCATTTTCTTTGTTTTTGCAGGAAGCCGCCCCTGCAAGGAGGGTGCCTGCCATGAAAATAATCAGGCTCTTTTTCAAATATCTTCCCATAACACTAACCTCTTTTTTTTAACTCTTTGATCGTTCTCTTTAACACTTCCATATCCACCGGCTTTGCCACATGTGCATTCATACCGGCATTCATAGCTTCTTTCACATCCTCCGCAAACGCATTGGCCGTCATGGCAATAATCGGAATAGACGATGCATCCTCCCGTTCAAGAGCACGGATATGCCGTGTAGCTTCGTAGCCATTCATTACCGGCATCTGCACATCCATAAGAATGGCATCAAATTCACCGGGCTTAGCACTGGCAAACCGTTCCACTACCAGTTTCCCGTTTTCCAGAATCTCACAGTCAGCACCCTCAATGCCCAGAAGCTCCTCCAAAATCTCCGCATTGATCTCATTGTCCTCCGCCACCAGAAAATGCTCTCCCTCCAGACCGGAAGTTTCACTCTCCCTCCGGCTCTGCTCCTCTCCCTGAGCAGCAAGCTCTAAAATCTTCTCCTTTAACGCCGAAACAAAGAAAGGCTTTGTGAGAAATCCAGCAATTCCGGCATTCCGGGCCTCCGTCTCAATCTCATCCCAGTCATAAGCCGTCAGGAGCAGAATGGGTATATCCTTTTCAACCTCTTTTTTGATTCGCCTGGCCGTCTCAACTCCGTTGATTCCCGGCATCTTCCAATCCAGAAGAATCATATGATAAGGCTCCGGTTCCCCGCAGGATCTTCTCACTGCCTCCACAGCCGTCTCTCCATCCTCCAGAACATCTGTCCTTACACCGGTATCCTCCATAAGTGCCTGGATACTCTCCCGAACATCCTCGTCATCATCCACCACCAGAATCCGGGTTACCCCATGGTTTTTCCAGAACAGGGCATCCTCCTCCTGATCTGCGATACGCAGTTCAAGATCCACCGTAAAGATACTTCCCTTATCTAACTCACTGGCAACCTCAATCGTTCCGCCCATGAGTTCAACGATATTTTTCGTTATGGCCATTCCAAGACCCGTACCCTGGACCTTGTTGGTGGTACTGTTCTCCGCCCTGGTAAATGCGTCAAAAATTATCTGCAGATACTCCTGGGTCATACCGTAGCCGTTATCCTCCACCTCAACACGGATATGCTCATACTGATTGGAACGCTGCTTAAGGCCGATGATGCGGAACCAGATATGTCCGCCCTCCTGGGTATATTTTACTGCATTGGAAAGGAGGTTGATCAGGATCTGATTCAGTCTTGTCTCGTCGCCTACCAGGTATTCGTGACGGATTCCCGTCACCTGAATGTCAAAGCTCTGCCCCTTGTTCTTTGCCGCCGGCCGGATAATGGCATCCACAGAGGAAATCACGTCATTTAACCGAAATTCTCCGATGGTGAGCACTGCCTTTCCGCTCTCAATCTTAGACACATCCAGAACGTCATTGATTAGACTTAAAAGATGCTGCCCCGAAGCCGTCAGCTTTCTGGTGTACTCCCGCACCTTAACCGGATTATCCGCATCCCTGGCAAGGAGGGTGGTAAATCCCAAAATGGCATTCATGGGTGTTCGGATGTCATGGGACATGTTGGAAAGGAACGTGGTTTTGGAATTGTTGGCCGCCTGTGCCGCCCGAAGTGCCTGCCCGAGCTGCTCATTGTGCAGCTCCCTCTCCGTCTCCCGTTCCAGCCGAAACTTATTCTGCTGCCGTTCATAGAGGAAAAATACGGCACAGCAGATGAAAAAGGTGGCAAGCATAAAGATAACCACAATCAGAATATTCTGATTTACGGCATTCCCCTCTCTCTGAATGGCCTCTACCGGCACATAGCCGATGAGATATACGGAGCCTCCGTTTACGGCCCACAGATAGATCAGGGAATCTTTGTTCCGGATTTTGTGGTAGAACATCACATTTCCGCTCTGTTCTATGCTGTCGGCCACATTCTGCTGTATGGTCTCCTCTAAGATATCATTGGCCCGGTAAAAATCCTGCAGGTTCAGATGTCCCGCATCACGCTCCCCTATGCCCTTGGGCTTTAGAAGAAACCTCTTGGTCTGTCTGTCCATAATGTATAGCGTGGCACTTCCGTTGTAAAGGCGGTCCGGAAGAGCATTGTCAAAGGAATCATAGATATACTCCACATAGAGAACGGCAATCTCCCGGCCGTCTCTTGTCACCGGGCATTTCATGGTATAGGCCCATGTTCCCATATCATTGATATAAGAAACGGAAACTGGCAGTTCTTCTACGGTCTCCTGATTGGAAAAATCCAGTTCTTCCGGATAAAACACTTCTCCGGTGTTGGAGATGCCTTTCGTCTCTCCGGAAAACACAAGGGACATCTTTACCAGAGTATCATTTCGATCGTAGGAGAGAATGAATTCTTCCGGATCCTCAATGATGGAAAGTTCCTCTGCCAGCAGCTTCTGATATTCGGCTTCTCTCTGAAACAGAACTTCTATGGTGCCTTTTAAAAGTTCAAGGCTTTCGCTTAAGTTCCCGATGGCAGACTGAGACATCTCATGGGATATTCTTGCAGCGATAAAAAACACGAAGCTGCCCAATATCAAAAACACTGTCAGTATTAAGGTTAATAAAATTTTTCTGCCGCTTTTTTTCTCTTCATTTTCTCTTTTATCCATCTTATAATGACCCTTATTAAAACTTTATAATGACTGACATTCTTTCCGTACACCAGGCTCGTTTTTGTATAAAAAGAATGGTTATTACTATTATAGCAGTCTTATAGGTTTAGGTCAAAATGTTTATTTCTGGATAGACATTTTGGATAGGCATTTGGATGGGGATTTACCCAATGGCGGTGGGGTTCAGACGGGCAGCGGCGGAGTGGGGGGAGGGATTTTTCCATATCGGTGTTCGGACGGTTCACGTACATTCTGTCTGCTCTGGGCGGATATTGCTTTGGCAATGTCCGTCCAGAACAGACAGAATGTACGTAAATCGTCCGAACATAGGATATAGAAAAGTCTTCCGCCTTATTCCCCTACAGCCCCACCCCTCCGGATACGAGATCAGCAGGAAAGTCTCTTCTCATAAATCTCAATCAGCTCCATCGCCATCACCTTAAAGCACTCCGCACTCATCATCTGATCCTCCGCATGCACCAGCAGCAGATCAAAGGGCATCTCCTCCCCCTCCCCCTGAAGCTGCAAGAGATCCTGATGTGCTTCATGTCCCCCCGCATAGATGGCATCCGCCTCCGCTATCTTTGCGTGGGCCTCCTCAAAGGCTCCCTCCTTGGCACACCCCAGGGCCTCGATATAGATACTCCGGGCCGTACCCACGGAAGCGATAATCCGAAAATCAATTTCCTCCATTTTTGCCTTAAGCTCTTCCCTTGTCATGTCTTAACCCTCCATCAGCTTCTGAGCCCGTTTTACAACTGCGGCTCCGTCCATCATGCCGTAAGCCGCCATGTCGATCACCTCCACCGGCTTGTCAGGAAACATCTCCTTGACAAAGCTCAGCTTGTAGCGGACCTGGGGCCCTAAAAAGATCACATCCGCATCCGCCGCATTGGTCTTGGCCGTGTCCACCGCATAGGCGGCAATGGAATACTCCAGTCCCATATTTTCAGCCGCCGTGTTCATCTTTGCTACCAACGCACTGGTAGACATCCCCTGGTTGCACAATAAAATCACTTTCTTCATTTTAATCAATCTCCTTTCCGTTGCTTGCAATCACTTTTTGATACCATTTAAAAGAATCTTTCTTTTTCCGTTCCAGAGTGCCCCTGCCCTCATTGTCACGGTCCACATAAATCATTCCGTACCGCTTCTTCATCTCGCCGCTGCTGCAGCTTACCAGGTCAATACAGCCCCAGGCCAGATAACCCATCAGTTCCACTCCGTCACGAACCGCCTCTCCCATCTGGCGGATATGCTCCCGCAGATAGGCAATCCGGTAGGAATCGTGAATATGTCCGTCCGGTTCCACCGTGTCCGACGCACCCAGTCCGTTTTCCACAATAAACAGGGGTTTTTCATACCGGTCATACAGCTCGTTCAACAGAATCCGAAGACCCACGCTGTCCTCCTGCCATCCCCACTCGCTGCTTTTTAAATAAGGATTGGACAGTCCAAAGGCCATATTGCCAACCATCTGGTGCTTGGAGCGATCCCCGCTTACCACATTGCTCATGTAATAGCTGAGGGCCAGATAATCACTGGTGTATTGGGCCATCGTCTCCAAATCGCCCTCCTCCATGTTAAGCTCCACGCCGTTTTCCCGGAAAAACCGGTCCCCATAGGCGGGATAATGGCCCCGCAGCATCACATCCGCAAAAAAGAGGGAAACACGTCCCTGCTGCATATTTGCCAGAACATCCGCCGGGGCACAGCTTAAGGGGTAGCTTAGCTGACTGGCCAACATCATTCCCATTTTTCCTCCGGGAACAATCTCGTGGCACAGCTTCACCGCCCGGGCCGCCGCCACAAACTGATGATGGGCCGCCTGGTAAATGATCTGGCTGCGGCGGGGATCCTCCGCATCCACATGGAACCCTCCCCCCAGCTCCGGCATCATGCTGATCACATTGATCTCGTTAAAGCTCATCCAGAAACGAACCTTGTCCTTGTAACGCTCCAGAACCGTCCGGGCAAACTTTTCATAAAATCCAATCAGCTCCCGGCTCTGCCATCCGCCGTAGGTTTGACACAGATACAGGGGCGTCTCGTAGTGGGTGATGGTCACCACCGGCTCAATCCCATGTCTCCTAAGCTCGTCAAACAACTCGTCATAGAACCGAAGTCCCGCTTCGTTTGGCTCATCCTCGATCCCTTTCGGGTAGATGCGGCTCCAGGCAATGGAGGTCCGCAGAGCCTTGAAGCCCATCTCGGCAAACAGTGCGATATCTTCCTTGTAGCGATGATAGAAATCAATGGCCACATGACTGGGATAATAGACCGCCGGGTCAATGTCCTCTCCAAAGGTGGCAAACCTCTTCGCACCGATTCCCAGCGTGTCCGGCGTGGCAGGCAGCTTGCCGTCCTCAAGATACGCCCCCTCGCACTGATGGGCTGCGATTGCACCTCCCCATAAAAATTTGGGAGGAAATAAAAATTCCGTGCTATTCATGTAATCACCTCTCTTGGCTTTACTATAAAACAGCACGGAAGATAGCTCAATGTCATAAAATGGCGGATTATCCGCCGCAATTCTTACATTCCTCCTCATACCTTATGCGGTCATACCGCCGGAAAAAGGGATAATAGAGGGCACCGTCCACAAAAAGGAGAAAGAAGCTAAGAAGCAACGCCCTAAGGATTGAGAATCATGGGCGTTCCAAATATCAGCGGCTCGTTAATCTCAAAAAACGAGGTCGGAAAGGCAATCTTCCCAAGGGTTTTCAAGTGCTGGCTTTTGGCTCTGGTCAGCATCAGAAGATTCAGTGCAAAGGTACACCCGGCTCCTCCCAACAGCGTGTAGGGGAGGAAGTTCCACTCTGGATTGGGACAGGGCGTGCCTGCCGCAAAGGCGGAGAGATTCGCTGTTACCATTGCCATATAGATGGGAGCCATGCCGCTGTAGACAACCATGCTGCCATGAATACCGAACATCCATAAAACCACCGCTACCAGGGTATATACCACAAAGCCCCAGAATCCTCCCGCAACACTGGTAAGGGGAGCCTGCAGAACCTTATAAATCAAATCCTGTGCCGTGCCAAAGGGCGTCTGCTGCAGGATAACACGGACAACAATGAACAGAATAAAGACAATCGTCGCCGGAATCATGGTCTCGAACATATTGGTAACATTGCTCGGCACCGACGCAGGCATGCGGATGCGGAAATTCTTATCCAGGCACCACACGTAGACTCTTGCGGCTCCGATTCCCACAATCATGGACAGAAAGATGCCGGTCGCCCCGAAAGAACCCACGGGCAGTACGCCGGAAACCATGCCGGTAACCGTTGCCCCCGCTTCATCCGTCAGTGTGGCGGCCATCTCAAAGGGCGTGAGAATCAGAAATGCACCCAGAGAGATCATGGCACCGGAAAACGCATTCTTATCGTAGGATTTCGCCGTAAAGTATCCAAAGGACAACACCAGATACAGAGAAATCAGATCGCTGGTGATCATAATGGGGAAGTTCAGAATATCAAACAATCCCGTGCTCATCAAAAAGTTTGTGTACCAGTCTCCCAGGGGCAGAGAGCGGAGCATCGCAAACAGCGAACCTCCGATGGTCAGTGCGGCCACCCCCATAAAGCCATTCATCAAAATCTTGATGATGCGGCTGTTTGTAAATTTGTCAATCATCGGCATTACTTTTTCGTTGATAAAGTCACCCATACCAAAACCCTCCTTGTTTTTCATTTATCTGAATTATAGCAAGGGCCTGGCAAAAGGTGTATTTCTGCTTTTGCCGTAATTGCTCTGTGGTTTGTGACATTTTGTGAAACAGATGGCCGGACGGGCTGCTAACTTCTCTCCCTATTCACTTCCTTTATACACCATCTTCTCGATCACGCAGCTATGCGGTGTGCTTTTATTACCCTTATCATAATTAACGCCAACCAAAAGGATCTCCCCTGTATAGCCCTCCAATGCCTGAGTGTAGTGCCGATCTTTAATTTGATCGATCGCAGTGACAGCCGACTTGTCATATTTCAGTTCAATTACAAGGGCCGGCTTTCCGGTAAAAGGCAGCGGCAAAAACACCACATCCGCATATCCATGTCCTGTTGGGAACTCCCGGATCAGCCGATAATCTTTTCTTGCACTGTAATATGCCAGGCTTATGGCACAGCCAAGAGAATTTTCATCATTGTATGTCAGAACAGATGCCACCTCCGTATGTGCCTGGTCAAGCCCTTTTGCAACACTCTTTGCGTCACAGCGAAGTGTATCCTCTAACAGCTTTTCCGACGCTTTCAAAATACGCATAATTTCCGTCCAGCCACCTACACTCATGGCGTTCTCAAACTCTCCGGAGATCTCCTTATTGGGAATAAATGCTTCTTTCGAATCAGCATCATATCCCAGATACCCCAGATGAATCAGCAATGTCAGCACATCATCCTTTGTTTTAAAGGTACGCATATCATTCTGAAAGCTTAAAGTATTTACCCTGACACGTTCTCCTCCAAGCATCCGCACAATATCGGATCTAAGACCATCGAAATCCATATCCATATAAATCTTTAAGGCTTCATAAGTCTCAGTGGCTGTCCAATAATTAGAAAAATGACGACCTTTCATAGCTGCCACAACAGAGCGGGGATTGTAAACATGCTGAAACTGTCGGAATCGGTAACCGTCATACCAGTTGCTTGTCTGAGCAAAATCCATATCGAAACGCTGGCACAGTTCTTTGACCTCTTGTTCTGTAAAGCCGGTATATTCTTCAAAAACATTTTGATCGATCATGGAATATTCCCAGAACATATTTAAAGCTGAATGTTGTCCATATTTTTTTACCGGTAAAATCCCTGTCATATAGGCAAGGGCAACATACGGCTGATCCTTTAGAAGATTCCGCAGGAAATCAAGGTACTGCTGTTGGAGTTCTTCCAATTTCTGTCTCTCACGCACTACACAGTCCCACTCGTCAATCAGAAAAATGAACTTTTTTCCTGCTTTCACATAAATACGCCGCAGGGCATCTGCAAGTCCTGTCACTGGTTTTTTTAAAAATTCCCCATATGTCTCATAAACCTCTTCCAGTACCTGCTGCTCAAGATGCTCTGTCACCTTTCCCTGCTCCGCTTCAATTAAAAATTGCTGCATATTCAGAAAAATTACATCATATTGATTCAAATATACAGGAAAGGTATCATTCTGTTCGATAACCGTCCCCATAAACAGCTTCTTTGAGTCACAGCCGCAGCTGTAGTAGGCTGCAAGCATCTCAAGAGCCATAGATTTTCCAAATCTTCTCGGCCTGCTGACGCAGATATATTTTTCTTTTGTATTGATCAGTTCATTTGTACGCCCAATCAGCCCGGTCTTGTCCACGTAGATTCTGGAATGGAGTGCTTCTTCAAAACTGCCGTTTCCAGGATTCAGATAAAAGCCCAATAAAGTACCCTCCTGTGTTTTCTTATCTATGGAGCATTTGATATTAAGTTATACTAGCTCATTCGTCCTTTTATTATATAAGATCCGTACAATAATTACTATACGTATTTAAAAAACAATATAAGTATCAAGATGTATTAACTGCATCAATAGAGATTATTGTGCAGGCTTGCATAATTTTAGGATCGCTATTGCAATGGAGGTCCCTATTAAAAAGAAAACGGAAGCTTTCAAATCACAGGCCTCTGTTAAGGGGTGATATGATACATAGAGCATAAAAGCCGCTTACCGCTCTGGGTCTTGAACAGTCTCGTTTGGGCATTGCGAATCGCTTCCTCCGACTTTCCTCCCTCTTCTGCGTTTACCAGGTAATCAGCTTCCAGCAAAATCTGATGTTCCGGTCCATTCACATTGGTATATGTATGATGATGAGCCACCACCCAGGAGATACGCTGAATCATGTCCTCCGGCACAGACAGTTCATGCAGAAATTGTTCTGCCAAGGCAGGGCTTTCCTGCTCCTGTAGCTTTCCATTTGTGCTGCCGTATTTCTCCCGGCATACAGGACAGGCGATGTCATGAATCACTGCCGCCAA
The DNA here is from genome assembly GCA_948330435.1 of uncultured Lachnoclostridium sp. GTDB lineage: Bacteria > Bacillota > Clostridia > Lachnospirales > Lachnospiraceae > Laedolimicola. The sequence goes on from CAOJBY010000017.1 coordinate 27,521, forward strand.
CTCCAACCGTTCCTGTATCTCCTCATCCAAATGCTCCAGCTCCCCAATCGTCTTTGCAAAGCCGTAAACCTTTAGAAAATGATTAATATCATGAATATTTCCATCGTAAAAATGTATCATTTTTTCAATCGCCATGCTGATCATCATAAGCCATTCCTCCCTGTTCACCGTACATCTTCTCTGTTACCTAAAATGGGGGTGTCGCAAAATGAGACAGAAGACTTTTCCAATATCCAGTGTCCGGCTGTTCACGAACACAGGATATGGAAATGGCTGATGTCTTATTTTACGACAGCCCCATGATATCAAATTGAAAAACTATTCGCTTTTTGTCTCCCGCATAAGCCACCGGACTCCATAAGCCGGAAGCTCCACATTCCGTGCCTCCATCTGTTCTCCTGTCAGAAGATCCACGTACATCCCCTCCTCCTGAATCCAGGCCGTACGCTCCTCACCGCTGAAATTAAAGAGTGCCGTCAGTTTCTCATCTTCATAGGCCCGGTTCACACAGAGAACTGCCGATTCACAGGTATCCGCAGTCCAGACCGCCGCCTGATTCAGGAACACCGGATGAGCCGCCCGCAGGTCCTCCATCTTCCGGATGCAATCAAAAATCTCTTTTTGATAACTTCCCTCCTTGTTCCGCAGCTCTGCCAGGTCCCAGGAAAAGCTTCCCCGGTGAAGATAGCGGGAATCCTCCGCTTTCTTCAGGTCCTGGTGATACCCATTGTCATTAAACTGACCAATCTCATCCCCGCTGTAAATGACCGGAATTCCTGACTGAACCAGCATATATCCGTGAAGCATCCGGATAAAGCGTACGGCTTTTTCCTGTGCCGCCTCATCCCCCTCCTCTACTGCTTTTTCCAGTCCGCAGAGAGAAGCCGTAGTTCCGCAAAGGCGAGCGTCCCCGGAGGTGGGATCGTCGTTGTAAAGTTCACCCCTGGCCATGGATCCCGACCATTTTCCCGTAAGGTAATCATTGAGGTACTTCTTGTGGGGAACCTCCTCCATTCCTTTCGTTTCCTTTAGCCAGTCATAATCCAGTCCCCAGCCAATATCATCATGGCAGCGGAGATAATTCAGGAACACATACTCTTTAGGCAGCGTATTTATAATATCCATCTGCCGCTTTAGGAGGGCTGTGTCTCCCGTAGCCACCGTATGCCAGGTGGTTGCCATAGTAGTCACATTGTAGAGCATGTGGCACTCCGGCTTCTCCACCGTGCCAAAATAGGGTACCACTTTCACCGGCTCCATAACCACCTCGCCTAAAAGCAGCACGCCCGGGCAGACAATCTCACAGATCATCCGCAGCATCCGGACAATATTATGTACCTGGGGAAGATTGCGGCAAGTAGTTCCAAGCTCTTTCCAGATATAAGGAACCGCATCAATCCGGATAATATCTACCCCCTGATTGGTCAGATTCAGCAGGCAATCTGTCATGTCATGAAACACCACCGGATTCCGGTAGTTCAGATCCCACTGATAAGGATAAAATGTGGTCATCACATACTTCTTTTCATCCTCCAGCCAGGTAAAATTCCCCGGTGCCGTTGTGGGAAACACCTGGGGACAAGTCTTTTCATATTGACCCGGAATCTCAAAGCTGTCAAAAAAGAAATACCGATCCTGGAACTCCTTTTCCCCTGCCCTTGCCCGCTTTGCCCACTCGTGCTCCTCCGAGGTATGGTTCATAACAAAGTCAAGACATACGCTTAAGCCCCTCTTATGACAAGTATCCGTAAGCTTTGCCAGATCCTCCATAGTTCCCAGATCCGGACGCACTTTCGCAAAATCCGACACCGCATATCCGCCGTCGCTCTTTCCCTCCGGAGAATCGAGCAGCGGCATCAGATGAAGATAATTCACTCCGCATTCCTGGATATATGGCAGCTTCTTTTTCACGCCTTTCAGATCTCCCGCAAAGGCATCCGTATACATCATCATTCCTACCATATCGTTGCGTTTATACCAGTCCGGATCTGCCTCACGAACCCGATCCAGCTTTTTTAGAGCATCCTTGCGTTCTTTATAACGCTCTTCCAATCTGCTGCATAAATATGAGAATCCGTCCTCCGGGTACAACTCACAGTACAGCCATTTCAATTCTTCATAATGCCGTTCTTTCCGCTTCTGAAATTCCGCCATATCTTTCATTGTCGTTCTCCTACTTCCCATTCAAATAAATTTCAGTTTTATTTAACAATAAATCTTTCCATGTGTCAATCCTATTGAAACGAACAAGGCAGGTGACCACAGCCGCCCTGCCTGAAGCCGAACGCTGCACCATGGCCGCCTGCCTTTGGAGCAATCATTCTTTATGCTAAATCGCCCTCTCCCACCTCATATGGAACAACTGTTGAACGTGCTATTTCGTGTGCCTAATTTTTTATTTTTGTTGTTCCGGCAAAATTCTCAATGAGCAATCGCTTTCTCTGTCTCTTTGTCAAATACGTGAATCTTATCCGTATCCAGGACAAAGTCAACTACATCATTCTCTCTTGCTGTCGTGCTGGAATTTACTCTTGCAGTCATCTGGGTTCCGCACATATCAAAATACAGATAAACTTCTGCTCCAAGGAGCTCGTATACATTTACTGTTCCCTTTACCACCGCCTGGTTCTTTGCTCTTGTGGATGCCGGATCGCTCACGTCCTCCGGACGGATGCCCATAATCACTTCTTTTCCCTTATAACCGCCGTCAATGAGCTTCTTGCCCTTTTCCGGGGAAAGGGGAACACGGTAGTCGCCGGCCTTTAAGTATACATCCTGTCCCTCTACCTCGCAAACCGCATCCACAAAGTTCATCTGAGGGGATCCGATAAATCCTGCCACAAACAGATTATCCGGCTCGTTATACAGGGTCTGGGGGCTTGCAATCTGCTGAACCACGCCGTCTTTCATAACAACGATTCTCGTTCCCAGAGTCATGGCTTCCGTCTGGTCATGGGTTACATAGATGATGGTTGCACCCAGTCTCTGATGCAGCTTGGAGATCTCCGTACGCATCTGCACACGCAGCTTGGCATCCAGATTGGAAAGGGGCTCATCCATCAGGAATACCTTGGGGTTCCGCACAATGGCACGGCCCATGGCAACACGCTGACGCTGTCCACCGGAAAGAGCTCTCGGCTTCCGGTCCAAAAGCTTCTCCAGATCCAGAATCTTAGCTGCCTCCCGGACTTTCTTGTCAATCTCATCCTTAGGTGTCTTCTTGATCTTCAGTCCAAATGCCATATTGTCATACACTGTCATATGGGGATACAGTGCGTAACTCTGAAATACCATTGCGATATCTCTGTCTTTCGGCTCCACATCATTCATAAGCTGGCCGTCAATCTTAAACTCACCATCTGAAATGCTCTCCAGGCCTGCAACCATACGCAGCGTGGTAGACTTTCCGCATCCGGACGGACCTACAAAAATAATAAATTCCTTATCCTCAATCTCCAGGTTGAAATCTTTTACTGCCTCATATCCGTTGGGGTATCTCTTCCAGATATTTTTCAGTGATAAACTTGCCATCAGTCTCTCCTCCTATTTTGAGTTCCGCAAAATTCGCTCCAGCACCCTTTGTCTAGAACAATTCCCAGCCACAAAATGACGTGTCTGTAAATTGTTCTGGTGCTGTCGGAATTTTGCTGTTTTAAGTTCCGCAAAATTTCATAATTATATCTTTACATGTCCTACTCTAATTTTTCTCTAATCCCACACAAGATCCTGTTCCGCAGTGCTTTCACTGCAATTTTCGGTGAAGCCGCATTTCCTCCAGGAATTCATCATTCGGCTCCATATAGATCAGGTCATTTCCCACTTTCACGGTGTAGACCCTGCCTTTTTCCCATCCGGAGGTGAAATCACGGACCTTGCAGCCGGCCACATTTTTCCGTCCCTCTGTCACATATTCCATGTCCTTGCGGTCACAGCGGTACAGATCCTTTCGCTTCTCCTTGCGGATGATTTTTGATACTTCAAAATCTCCATTCACGTACACGTATTCATATTCATACCGCCAGCTTCGAAGCAGCAGAACGCCTATGACCACAAAGGCCAGCACCGGCAGAAACAGTACCGGATAAATAATCGTGTCCACTACAAGCACTACCATAGCAGCCATAAGCACTGCTTTCAGCAGGCGTTTTCCTTTCGGCATTACATAGGGGATAATCCATTCCAGTACAACATCTTTCATTCCGCACACTCCTATTTTAGTTCCGCTACAGCCCTCCCAGTACACCCCTGTTGAGATCAATTTCCGACCGCAGAAGCATGCGTTCGTAAATCGATCTGTGCACTGTCCGGGCTTTCGCTGTTTTAGTTTCTCTTTTTATATGGCTCGAATATGATACTGAATTGCCTCGTACTGCAGCAGGCTGTTTGGAACAGGAAGACCGGCACTCATCAAAACCTGGCCGGAAAAATGCCCTTCCATCTCCTCCACCCGGTAATACATCTTGGGATTTAAGCCCTTTGCCTTTACACACCGCTGTGCGTCATTGGCCTCTTTCTCCATAATCACCAGGGATATCAAGGCTTCTTTCTGATCCCGGGACACATGCTCCCAGGCCACATACTCTATAAAGGTGTAAGGATTGGTAAGCCTGTAGTAATCACCCTCTGCAATCAATGCATAATCCTTTTTATAACTCTGTATCTGCTCCTTGCAGATCTGTTTCTCTTCCTGTGTCATTTTGGTGGAATCCAGCTCATAGCCCAGGATTCCGTCCATGGCCGTTACCCCTCTTGTCTTCATAGGCACCGTCCGCCCGGTCTGATGGTTGGGGCAGACCGACACATGGGATTCCATAGCGGAAACAGGATAAACAAAGGTCGTTCCGTACTGAATCTTTAAGCGGCACACCGCATCCGTGTTGTCACTGCACCAGATCTGGGGCTGATAGTAAAGCATTCCCGGGTCAAAACGTCCGCCCCCTCCGCTGCATCCGCAGAAGAGAATCTCCGGATGAGTCAGAATAATGCGGTTCATAATGTCATACAGTCCCAGAATATAGCGGTGATAAATCTCACCCTGCTTTTCTTTCTCGGCAATGGCTGACCAGGCATCCGTAATAAACCGGTTCATGTCCCATTTTACATACTCAATCCTGGCACTATTAAGGACTCCGTTAATGGATGTCACAATATAATCCCGAACATCCTCCCTGGACAAGTCGAGCACAAGCTGATATCTTCCTCTGGAGGGATGTCTCCGGGGCATCTGCAGGCACCAGTCCGGATGCTTCCGGTAAAGCTCACTGTCCTCCGACACCATCTCCGGCTCAATCCAAAGGCCGAACTTTAAGCCCATTTCGTGAATCTCCTCGGAAAGACCCCTTAAACCTCTGGGCAGTTTGGCCGTATTCACATCCCAGTCGCCCAGAGCCGCACTGTCATTGTTCCGGTTGCCGAACCAGCCGTCATCCAGGACAAAAAGCTCAATGCCCATATCCACGGCCGACCTGGCGATATCCAGAAGCTTTTCCTCATCGAAGTCAAAATACGCCGCTTCCCAGCTGTTAATCAAAATGGGCCGTTCTTTCTTTGCATAAGGGCTTTTACACAGGTTTTCACGGTACACATTGTGATACAAATGAGTCAGATGGGTAAGCCCCTGCCCCGAGTAAGCCAGCACCACCTCCGGTGCCGTAAAGCTCTCCCCCGGCTTCATCTGCCAGGAAAAATGCTTGGGGTGAATACCCATGACAATCCGTGTCTGATCATACTGGTCCTTTTCCACCTTGCACATAAAGTTGCCGCTGTACACAAAGGAAAATCCATAGCAGCGTCCGTAATCCTCATTGGCAGCACTCTCGCAGAGTATGGCAAAGGGGTTGTGCTGATGACTTGAGGCCCCCCGAAAGCTTCCCACGGTCTGAATTCCGTAAGCCAAAGGGTTCCTGCTCCATTCCCGTTCCATGGTATGTCTCCCGTCAAAATGAATAAAATCATAATCGGAATCCATAAAATCCATGGTCATTGACATGATGCGGTTTAAATAAATGGTGTCCTCACTCCGGTTAATGACCCGAACAGACCGGGTAATAATATCCTTTTCTTCCAATACACAGTAGCAGAGCACCACCGTAAGCTGTGTCGCAGCGTCCGTAAGCCAAATCTCCAGGGTGTCCGCCGTGTCTTCTGGCGTTGTCCAAAGGGAGGGAAGACCTGCCAAATGGTACTTGCCGGAATAAATCTCATGCTTTGCCACCTTTCCCACAAAGGCATAGCTTCCGTCCCCGTTTTTTATTTCAATACTGCTTAATCGATAATCAGAGCTTCCGTCACTTGAGAACTCCTGCGGTAGGAAGTCTAAAGAAAATGTACGGTCATTTCCCGCCTCATAGGGATTGGGAGAAAAGCCACGATCCTGCAGCTGTATCAGATAACTCAAATCCTCGTCTTCCAGCCGTTCTCCATAATATAAATGCAAAAGATATCCATAATCGCTTATCTTCATCTGATAAGTGCTGTTCTTTGTCTGCAACAGAAATGTTTTTTTGCTTTCTATATATCTGACTGACATCTATGTAGTCCTCCAGCGTAGGTAAAGTGATCGAATTATTTTCCTCCCGTCATTGCAACACCCTCGATGAACTGCTTCTGGAAGAACAGATACAGAACCACCATGGGAATCATAGCCAAGAGGGAGCCGGCCATCATAACCGGGAAGTTGGTGTTAAACTGACCTCTTAGGGTTGCAAGACCGGAGGACAGAGTCATCATCTTCAAATCTGTGTTGGCAATCAGGGGCCACATCAGGTCTCCGTAAGCGAACACCGCCGTAAATACGGCCAGAGCTGCCATGGAAGAGGTAGTCAGGGGCACCATAACCTTTACAAAGGTCTGCCACTGGTTACAGCCGTCCAGATAAGCCGCTTCGGAAATCTCATCAGGGATTCCCATGTAAGCCTGCCGTAAGAAGAATGTACCGAAAGCACTTACCAGACCCGGGAATACCAGGGCAAAAATCGTATTGGTCAGTCCCATCTTCGCCAGCATCTGATACTGGGGCGTAATGAAGATCTGGGAGGGAAGCATCATCTGCACCAGAACCAGGGAGAAGAGGAAGTTCTTTCCCTTAAAGTTCAGCTTTGCAAATGCGTAGCCCGCCATGGAGCTAAAAGCCACCGCACAGACCACACGCCAGAAGATGAGCAAAATGGTGTTCTTGTAAAGTGCCCCAAAGGGAAGACTTGCCATAGCGTCCTTAAAGTTATCAATAATCCACTGTGCCGGGAAGAAATCCGGTGGGATCTGCATACTCTCGGCTACTGTCTTAAAGCTGGTCAGAAGCATCCAGATAAAGGGGAAGATCATAATGATGGACCCAATGATGAAAAACAAATACGTGCCTGCTGTCCGAAGCTTTTGATTTCTCTCTAATGAATTGGATTTCATACTTCTTCACCTCCTATACTTCGTAGTTCACCCATTTCTTCTGTCCCCAGAACTGGAATGCCGTTACAATACCGATAAGAAGAACGGTCCAGATTACCACTGTGGAGCCATAGCCCTTATTGCCGGCCACGAAAGACTCACGGTAGAACAGGAACATCAGAGACTGGGCACTCGTCAATGCCGGGTTTGATTCCTCTACAATCATGTAAATCAGGTCATATACTTTCAGAGAGGACATCAGACGCATAATCATAACTACAAACAGGGTCGGAGAAACCATGGGCAGCGTAATGTGGAAGAACTGCTGCAGCTTGGTTGCCCCGTCAAGGCTTGCCGCCTCATAGTAGGACTTGGAGATATTCTGAAGTCCTGACAGAAGAAGCACCGCATCGTATCCGATGGCACTCCAGATTGCCACGATGGCACAGGTCACCATAACCACGTTGGGATTGGTAATCCAGTTTACATTGTGGCCCAGGAGGGTATTGATAATGCCGTACTCGGTGTTGAACATCCACTTCCACACCATAGCAACCGCTGCCGGAGCTACAACCATGGGCAGGAAGAAGATGGCACGGAAAGCCGTTCTTCCCTTAATCTTTGTGTTCAGCATAACCGCAACCACCAATGCCAGGAAAATACCAAGGGGCACGGTCAGGAGACAGAAATAAATGGTATTTAAGTTTGCTCTCCAAAAGTCTGCGTTGGTGAACATGTTGATATAGTTGGTCAAACCGTTAAATTCATAAAAGCCAAAGGGCTTTGTCTTTGTAAAGCTCAATTTTAAGGTGTCGATAAACGGGTAAAGATTCAGCACAATCAAGCCGATGATGGTGGGTGCCACCATGATATAGCCCCACATGCCCTCGGTCTTGGCGAACTTGCCCGCCTTGGTGTTATTTGCCATTGAAAAGCCTCCCCTCTACTCTGCTTCCGCCGTATTGATGGCTGTCTGCATGGTGTTCAGTCCGTCCTCAAGAGTTGAAGTGCCGGAGTAAATACGAAGCAGCTCATCGGATACCTTGGTCTTCCATACGGAACGAGAAGCATTGTTAACACTCTGTACGCCATAGTCAAACATATCAACGCATTTCTGCACGTCAATCTTATAGTCAAACTGGTCAAATACCTTAACCCAGGTATCCTCCAGTCCCTCATAAGCAGGAATTGCCGCACCGGATTCTCCCTGAATACGCTGTCCCTCCTCAGAGCCGAAGAACTTGAGAACATCCTTCACGATCTCCAGGTTCTTGCCCTTTGCTGCCGTAGAATAGCACAGACCGTTGGAAATGGTGGCTCTTCCGTCCCCCTCTGCCGGGTCCGGACACTTAGGCAATACTGCCACATCCCATTTCCCCTGCATTTCCGGATAATTCTGCATAGAAGCAAGGAGGTTCCAGTTTCCCTCAAAGTACAGGGATCCCTGCTCGGAGAAAAATGCGGTTCCGGGAGAAGTCTCCGCAAAATAATTTTGATCCGGGCACCAGTCCTCTTTCTGAAGATTGATGTAAAACTCCATGGCTTCCCGGGTAGCCGGATTGTCAAAGCCGCCTTTTGACTTATCCTCAGTTAATATGTAGCCGCCGTTCTGGTATACGAAGTTCCAGTAGCCAAGCTGATCGTCTCCGTAGGCCATGTAGCCGTATTTGCCGGTGGCATCATACACCTTTTGGGATGCTTCCGTCAGGTCGTCCCAGGTCCAGGTATCATCGGGATAATCTACCTTTGCAGCATCAAACATCTCCTTGTTGTAAACCAGGCAGACCGTATCCTTGTCCTTGGGGATTCCGTAATATCTGCCGTCACTTCCCTGGATATTTGCCAGAGAAATATCAGAAAAGTGTTCATTGTAATAGTTTGGATCTTCATCATCAAAGAGATCCGTCAAATCCGCTATCATGCCGTAGTCCGCATACTTAAGAATCTCATTGGTATGCATCCAGAACACATCCGGCATCTGATTGCTGATAGCCGCTGCCTCAAGCTTGGTCCAATACTCACTCCAGCTCGTAACCTGAACCTCAATTACCACATCCGGGTTCTTTGCGGTGTAGGCATCACACATTTCCTGCATACCATCTCTCTGGTTCACATCCCAGATCTGGAACGTCAGATGGGTCTTGCCGTCGGAAGCCTTTCCGCACGCAGCTAATCCAAAAGCCAATACCACGACCAGAAGAGCTGCAAGTAATTTCTTCATGTTCTTCACAAGTTTCCCTCCTTAATATGGACATATTCCACCGGATTTTCGGCTTTTTTCATGGTTTTTTGCCTTTTGTCCGGCTTAGAAATAGTGAATAAAACAATTCCACCCTGGCCAGGTGCTGGAATAAATTTGGGTATATTGGATAATTACACCCTAAATATCGTAGAAATTATAACATTTCCACGGAACAGGGGTAAATATACTGTCTGCGATTTTTATATACCAAAATGCTAGATCTATACAAATAAAGTATAATGTGCTAAAATTTTGATATATAAGAACAGGGCAGAGCCGGGCAGGGGACAGGATAAGCGGCTGTCAAGCTTGCTTGTACAGACGGTTATCTTGTTCTCTATCCGGCGAGTTCAGCGAGCCGGGGAAATCCTCCGGATTTTCCCGGCTCTGCCCGTCCGTCTTCACTATCTACATAAAAATACAGTTTCACCCATAAGCAAGTTTATTAAGTTAAAAATGTTTCACAATTGATGCATCACCATAATGAAAGTACTTTTCACCTAAAAGGAGACACCATGAGTAATCACTTGTTTAACATCTTTCCCAATGAACGCTACATGGATCTAACGCTTTATCAGCATGGCTGGGAGCAGTGTGTCCCGGCCCATTCCTACGGCCCCGCTTCACGGAATCACTATTTGTTTCACTACATCATCAAAGGCAGGGGAGTCCTCTACAGTACGGATGACCAGGGGCAGACTCATATCTACAACCTGAAGCCCGACCAGGGCTTTCTTATCTCCCCCAATCAGGTGAATACTTATATTGCAGACAGAGAGAATCCGTGGGAATATGCATGGGTGGAATTTGACGGGCTTCGTGTTAAGGAATTTCTGGAAACTTCGGGACTTACCACCCAATCTCCCATTTATCGAAGTTCCAACCGGGAGCTTCAGGGACGTATGAAAGATGAACTCCTTACCATTATCCATGGCAAGGATCACTCCTCTCTTTATCTTATTGGGCATCTTTATCTTTTTTTGGATCTGATGATTCAGTCCTCTTTCAACCATAAGGAGTTTTCCACGGGAAAGCTGAAAGATTTCTATATCCGGGAAGCCATCAGCTTTATTGAGCAGAATTACAGCCATCCCATCACAGTGGAGGATATCGCCGTATTCTGCAATCTCAACCGGAGCTATCTGGGAAAAATCTTTCGGGATGAATTAAATAAGACTCCCCAGCAGTTTCTCATCTATTATCGAATGAACCGGGCTGCGGAGCTATTGAAATTTTCCGAAACGTCTGTAGGGGAGATTGGCAAGCTGGTGGGCTATCCCAATCAGCTTCATTTTTCCAGAGCTTTTAAGAATGTGTTTGGGACCCCTCCTACGGAATGGCGGAGGGAGAATCGGCTGTATCAGCCAATGAAAAAAGAATAACGACCAAAAAATAAGTTTTATGGGTGATAAAAGCCGTCCGGTTTTCATTCCGGACAGCTTTTTGTAATTATTATAAAATAAGCTTTTCCTATATCCTCAGATTGTACGTCCCTGATGCATGTTCAACAGACTCCCTTTTCTTATATGCTTTTGAATGATACTATCCGTTACTTCATATAATTTTTCTGACCCCATTTTTGTTCTTGACTGCCGCCCATAGACCTGATCTGCCGTTACTCCATGCTCTTTCCAGTCGTCTCCGTCATTGCTGTCATTTAAAATCAGGGGCTGCAGGTTGTCCATGGCATGGGCATACTTAGATTCCGCCGTCTCTCCTTCCTCAAATTCATCAAACAATGCAATCAGCTCCTGCTTCTGATCTTCGGGAAGCATGGAATACAGCTTTTCCTTTGCCGCATCCTCTCTTGCTTTTTGGGTTTTGAGATTCTCCGTATCATAGGCGTAAGTATCTCCGGCTTCTATCTCTACAATGTCATGGATCAGGCACATGAGCATCACTCTGGTAATGTCCACCTCTTCATTGGCGTACTCTCTCAAAAGATATGCCATAATTGCCATATGCCACGCATGCTCTGCGTCATTTTCATTCCGTCCGTGACCGGATAAATGAGTTTGGCGGAAAATATTTTTCTCTTTGTCAATCTCCAAAGAAAAGTCTAACTGCTTTTTTAATCGCTCGTCCATATGGTTGTCCTCCTGTTCTATAAACTTTTTAAAAGATGTAAAATGCAGTCGTCTTCACCTGTAGTTTAAGGGGACTGATTTTTCCAATGCTCACATCAATCATCATAGTGTCCTTTACATGATCTTACAACTATTTGATTATCTATTATCTCATATACAAGACGATTGGTTTCATCAATCCGCCTGCTAAACAGCCCTGCTTTTCCATATTTCAACACTTCTGGTTTTCCTATGCCTTGCATAGCTCCATCACGTTCTATACTTTGCAGCAATTGATTAATTCTTTTCAATGTCCTTTTATCCTGCGTCTGCCAGTAGATATATTCATTCCAACCCTCTTCTGCAAAGGTGATTTTCATAGCAGCTTATTCCTCCATGGCTTGAAGCTCTTTCATCGTCTTTACCACTACCTGGCCATTTTTAATCTGTTCCTCTGCTCTATCCAATTTTGCTAAATATTCAGCATTTCGTTTTGCCTTGGACAACTCATTATATTCCGCTTCAGATATTATGACTACATTTTTATTTTCTTTTCGTGATACAATCACAGGCTCTCCATTAAAAGCCATGTCAAAATACTTTTTAATGTTTGCTCTTAAATCCATTTGCTTTGTAGCTATCATATTGTACCTCCTTTTGTACCAAAAACCGTACGTAATATGGTACTTATATTATATGCTACTATTATGCATATGTAAATAAAAAATATTCTGCGTCAAACTATCAAAACATAATTTTCGTTACAGCTTCCAAACTTTCAAGTACATTTCCTAACAATCCCACCCATACTTTTTCATATCCACATGGGTATCATCCCTAAATTCCACATGTTCCTCCAACAGCAATGCTTTTTGCTCATAAAAATGGGGAGCTATTCTTCCCGCATGATTTACAACACGGTGGCACGGATACTCGCCATAATATTCGGACATGCTTAGCACCTTTCCCACAAGCCTTGCATTCTTCTCCCTGCCAATGAGTCTGGCGATCTGTCCGTAGGAAGCGACTTTTCCCCTTGGTATTTCTTCTACAACAGATAGTATCTCGTAAATCAAATCTTCCGTGAGAACTGCCGACATTTTATCTTCTCCTCAATTCTGCCATGCCATAATGTATTCCTGCTCACCTGTGTCCTCGTCCATATCTTGAGATTGGACTAAAAATCCCTCCCTTTGGTAAAACTTAACCGCCCGCTGATTCCTTACATATACTTTCAAGGTCAGGTTTCCCTTAATTGATTTTACGTAATTCAAAAGCCGCTTTCCGATTCCCTGTGACCGGGCATTCTCTTTTACAAAGATTCCGGCAATATAATGGTCGGACAGGCCGACAAAACCATCCCGGGTGCCGGTATTATCATCTTCATATACATAAAGCTCTGCTTTTGGCAGCATTTCCTTTACCTGCAAAAAATGCTGTTGCCAATATTCTTCCGGTATGAAATCATGAGCCGCCGTATTGCCATGGAGCCACAGGTCCATGACATCCTCCAGATCGGATGGATGAAACTTTCTTATCATAAGCACTCCTCTTTCATAGCAATCCTGACACGATTACGCTTTTTGTCCTATTATCCTTTCAACCCCCGTGTCTGCCTGTCCATATCCTCTATCACAATATCATAGATCTCCCCCAGGGAAGCACAGTATTCCAAAACCTCCCAGGGTTCATTTGTATGGAAATGAATCTTTATCAATTCTTCATCCCCAACAGCCAGCAGGCAGTCTCCTTTAAAATGACTTACAAAATATTCATTGATTGCACCCTCATCCAAATCGGTTCCCTCAATTAGCAATTGCGTATCAAACTTAAATTCCAGCATGTTTTTGTGCCGCCTTTCCTGTTTTAATAATTGCATGCATTATCCACGATTCAGTCTTCTTCGCTGTAACTTCTTCCAAATAGTCCTTGCACCTGCACATATTTTCTGCTCAAAACCAATAATATCCACTAATATCTTCTTGTCCATGATATCCAGTGCGTCTTCAATATCTTTGTTATTCCTTACGATGGAATCAATTTGCCCCAACAGCCTCCGTATCTCTTCAATAGGAACCATATCCAACTTAGGTACATAAATATTTCCCACTTCGCCCGGAAGAATTTCTAAGACCCCACCACCATAACTTCTCCCACAAAGCTCCGTGAATGCAAAAGAAATACTGTTATAGTAAGATAAAATAGCCCGTTCCGGTTCAATACCCTCATTGAATTTGATTCGGTGCATCGTGTCAGTAGATACTGCATCACATTGATTCAAAACAAATTTAGGATACAGATTGTTTCTGCGTAAAAAGAATGCGTCCGGCACCCATATAGATGGAATGCAATACCATCTGTCTCTAATCGAACATTTATATCCTTTGTTCTCACCGTTCTCTTCACCTTGCTTAATATATTCCTTGTGCTTTTCAGGGTAATGTTTATAATCAATATCCGGAAAATCTATTAAGTAAGCCGCTTTATTTTTAATCACATTCTGCATCCAATCCTCATGTTTAAAATATATACTGTTTGCATGAGAACTTCTTCCTATTAAGGGTCTTACAACATCCTGCATCTGATATTTTTCTACAGTTTCTTGCCCCACCGAAAAATACTTATTATTGCCGGTTGTAATTCCCACATTGATTAATGCGATATCTGATAACTTTTGAAAACGCTTATCTTCTCTTATTTGTTTAACCAATGCATTTTCTTCAACATTCGTAAAATATTTTGTCCATTTTTCGTGTACATGCTGTAACTTTTGAAATCCATTGGCATCTATATCAAACAACTTTAAGTCCTCTAAGTTATTCAACTCTACAATACGAATACCTTTTTCTTCATCACCTTTTTCACCAATAAAAACAACGATTTCCTGCTCTATATCAGGAAAGACAAGTTCCTCAAATGTAATAAGTGTAATTTTAGAAAGATTATTTGATAAAAAAAGTCTCAAATCCTCAGCATATGCAACTTGCATAATTTCAGCCGGAATTACAAACGCTATTTTACCATTCTTACTTAACATGTTTACACAGGAAACAATAAAACCAACCCATGTATTTACGAGTTTATTGGCTTTCATTCCTTGAGATGTCAATATATCAGACATTAATTCCCTTTGATTTTCTTCCAGATATTGATACCTGATATACGGCGGGTTGCCTAATATCAAATCGTATGAAAGAAATTCCCTATTCGCTTTATAAAAGTCGAAAAAATCCTTATTTATCACCTTTACATTCCCATAAGATTTCATTCTTTCTTCAACCTTTTTTGCTTCTGTTCTGTCAATTTCAACAGCATCTATACTCACATACTGTTTCATACAATTCTCTTTAATGAATGCATCCAGAAACACGCCATCACCACAGCTTGGTTCTAAAACATTCTTGCAATCCGTTCTGTTTGCAAACAGCTTAACCATCATCTCTGCCAACGGCAACGGTGTATAATAGGCACCTCTAAGCTTCCTTGCTGAACTGTCTTCTTTCAACTTCATATGATCACCTAAAAATTCTGCCGATAAACTTTCGTTATCAATTCTTTATTCTTGTTTATCAGTCTGTTCTTTTCCTTTTCTAACACGTTCTTTGTCGCTTTATCTTTCTTGCTCAACAATTCCTTATTTAATTCACCAATTTGAATTTCAGCAGACACGACTTGGTCATGTAATACCTTTTGCTTTTCATCTGAAAAATTCAATTTAATAAAAGGGACCATTGGCAAAGTGTATGTTCCTCTTGCTATAAAACCACCCTCAAAATCGCTGCCAATGAATTGTAAATACAAATCTGTCCATGGGTGTGATAACCATGCATGTACATACTCTAACTGATACTCACTGTCTTCTTTCAATGATATTCCTACATAACCAGCCGTTCCACCGGAAGCAATTAAGTAGTGGATTTTATCCATGAGATACAACGGATCATCCTTTTTGCGATTCACTCCAACAATTATTTTATCTCTATTATTAAGACTTGTAATCGCCTGACTTCTTCCGTATCGATACCATTCATCTTTATCAGAAACAATAGGCTGTACATCTCGGTATCCGCCTAATGATTTTGGCAACAATGCATCTTTATGTTCTAATAAATATTTCCACGCATATGGATATTGTGTTTCCATGATATCCTTGGTGATAAAATTACCATCTTTATCATATGGGAAAATATTGTAGTTAACCTTAACCTGATTTATGTCACTATAAGTATTCAATGCACCTTGTTCTGTTCTGGCAGGTTTAAAATATAATCTCAAAATTTCTTTTTCAATCATATAATCCTTATCCCGAACTCTAAACTTTACATAATGCTCATCTTCAGATAAAATTGTCTTACTTTCGATCCTATATACTTTCTCTGCACTCGTTTGAATTCCATTGTATATCTCTACAATATCAGACAAGGGAACTATTTCTGTTCTCATATTTTTCATCATATCCACATACATATCATCATTTGACACCAGCCATGGTGAAGCATCATGAATATTCGAATTCTCAGCCCAGGGCATACAATTCAAACTTTGCTTAGGAATAAGACTATACTGTTCAACCTCATCGTTCCACAAGTGAGCGACCTTATTAACTATCCTATATGCCAAATTTTCTGCATTAGCTGCACCCACTGTAAGAATCGAACTATATATTGTCTTGTCTTTAAATAACTGAACAGCTCCAAAATCATCAAGTTTTACAATCTTATCCTTAATCATAAGTCGAAGCTTCTCTGCTGACTCTGTATGTAGAAATTTATTTGGCACAATATAACACATGAAGCCATTTTCATTAATCAATTCCAATGCCTTTTCAATAAACAAATAGTATTTGTCAAACTGTTTATGAGAACTTCCATACTTCTTAAAAATTTTGACTTCTGCATTGGTATGAAGTCTTTTTATATCCTCCGTCTTTACGTAAGGCGGATTGCCAATAATTACATCAAACTTATCTCCACCATTAATTTCCTGCCAATCAAACGGAGCAATACTTATCAAATCCTCCGAAGTAATGTTTAATCCCTCAGTATCTTCATCCGACACCAACGAATTGCCGCATTTAATATTATCCTCTAATTCCGGCAATATGGGTTTACTGCTCACAACCGATGGTCCTGTTTCATTCTCAATCAGCTTCAATAATAAAGAGAATTTACTAACTTCTACTGCATGGATATCAATATCCACACCATAAATACAACTGGTCAAAATCTCTTTCTTGTCAGCTAAAGGCAGTTTCTCTATAGCATCTTCTACTGTCAGCAGATGTTCTGTATCATTCAACTTATACCATTCGGTACAGTAGTCAACCAAATACTGATATGCTTCCTCTAAAAAGATGCCTGAACCACATGCAATATCAGCAATCTTCAGGCTCAAAATCTCTTGAGGTGTCTTCCCCTTGCATAATGGCTCTAATGTACTTTTCACCATATATCTCACAATTTCCACCGGCGTGCTGACTACTGATTTATACAAATATTCTTTCTTTTGAGCCAGAGTAATTTTTCCATTTTGTAATACAAGGCTTTCAGCTAAAAAAGATTCGTATATTTTTCCCAAAATACTTGGTTCAATAATCGTAAACATATATGGTGTCTTTGGATAATACAATGACTCTATCATTTCATAAATAATATCACAGCTCAAATCAAAAATCGGACTATCATTTTTAAACAATCCCGAATTGTATCGCTTGTCCGCTTTCTTAAAAACAGTGGTTAATACATTTTGCAGAGATGCCCTGTCTTCTGCTGTTTCATATAATTTCATGTATAAAGGCAATTTTCTATCTTCACAGATTCTCAGGAAAATTATTTGATTGATAAAATCTTGTACCATATCATTAAGCACATTAATATTTCTATAATCTTCTTTGTTTTCATACAGATAACTGCCAATTTCAAGTCTCCATTTATCAATTTGCCTAAGAAAAGTTTCATCAATCTTTGTACCATATCTGGTATCACTCTGAAAATTCGTTCGAATGAATTCATCGTATTGTCCGGAATACACATTATCTCTGGAAATCAAATCTGCAATTTCCTGGTACTTTTCCACATAATCTTCGTAACTATATTTTCTATACAGTGAAGTACTTGCACTATCGCCGTTTTCTGGCTTATTCGTTGTATCAAAAATAAGAAGATTCTCAAAATTTGTCAATATTGCCAATGCATGATTCGCATTCCAACCATATTTTCTGATCTGCATTGCAGGCTCAAACTCAACAGTTATATCAACACTTGGCTTCTTTGCTTCAACAAAAAGCTTAGACACCCCATTTAAAGTCAATGTATAATCTGGTCTTTCTGAACTATTTGAAAACTTTTCTACTACAACCTCTTTGTATTGAGGTAATTTACCATTTTTATTATGTACATCCCAGCCAAAACATTCAAGCAACGGACTAATATATTCATCTCGACATTCTGTCTCATTATACGCATTTTTAGCATCATGATAATAGCTCAAACTCTCTTTATACCGCATTATCAATTGCTTTAATCTTTCAATACTCATATCCCCCTCCTCTCCTTAATAATCAATTCTCAAACATGTAAGTACTTTAGCAAGTTTCTTAACCTCCTGCCGGATAAAAAGGGACGTATGATCTCCTCCGCCGCACAGTATTTGTCCGCAAGGCAGACAATCCATGCTTCCTTATACCGTGGAAAAATCGGATTCAGGGGAAACATGTGCCTGGCAATGATATTTTCTTCCAGCTTATTCAAATGAAAGTCCTTTTTTGCATTCCGCAAGGCGGTTTTTGCATGAAACAATCCGTGAAGCCGATGGCTTCGATCCTTTTCATGCCAGTCATAGAGAAAATAATCATGAAGCAACGCTCCCCGAAGAAGTGCTTTATTGTCCACCTGCAGGCGAAGCCTTTTTGCAAGCTTAAGGCTGAGAGACGCAACACGCACGCTATGTGCGAAAACCGTTGTCGATCCGTGCTGTATGTAATTCTTCTCCTGTCCCAGACGGCCCTGCTGCTCCAGACGTTGAATCATGGACTTCAAAAGTCTTTGTCCCCTAACTCTGGAATTTTGCTTCTTTTCCATTGCCTTACCCTCCGTGTGCAAGGGATGCCCTAGTTGATATAAAACACTCTGTTTTCCTTTCTTGCAAGCTCCTTTGGATATTCACCATCTATGAATCCCAGGGCACAATGCCCGATTCCCTCATATTCTTCCTCAATACCAAGGGTCTTTAATAATTCCTTTCCCCACTCTGTCTCAAACTCTTCCTTTGCCCGGTGAATCCAGCAGCTTCCAATGCCCAATTCATGGGCTGCAAGCATCAGATTGCCCATTACAAGACTTCCGTCATAGACCCGGTTGGGATTGTCCTTTTTTGTCAATACAATCAGCATGGCCGGTGCACCGTAAAAGGGATCGAAGCCCTCCTCCCAGCCGCCTATTTTGCAGTTCATATCCATAATCTCATCCCGCAGCTTTTTATCTGTAACCTGGATGATAATGCTGTCCTGCCGATTTCTTCCGCTGGCCGCATAGATGCCCGCTTCTATGATCTGATTAAGAAGCTCCTGGGGTACCATATCCGGCTTATACTTGCGGATGCTTCTTCTCGTCTTCATCTTTTCTAATACATTGCTCATCTTTATCTTCCTCCTAATAAAATTTCTGCTCAATCCATACAAAACTGCCGCCACTGTTCTTCATTCCCATAGAATACATTCAAATCAATGAATTTCTCTTCCCCGGAGTATCCTTTCCGCCTACCCCGATTGGTATACTGCCAAAACGTCCAGCCATCTTCCGTTCTGTCCCCGGAACCGGAGTCCAAAGATGGCTCTTTCCAAATATCACGAATCCACAGAGGATATTCATCAAACCGCCCCTTGATGTATAATTCCCAGGCTTCCAAAGTAGCATAGATCACCGGCTTTCTGTCATAGGCCCTTTCTACCTGATTGAGATATTCCCGAAGCTCTGTTTCGACCCTGTCCGCTTCTGGAGGATGGGCCTTTTTGTCTCCATAAAACTCTACATCTACGGCCGGCGGCATCATTCCCCCAAAGGCTTCCACCGTACCAATGAAGTGCTCCGCCTGAGAGCTTCCCGGGCTGTCAAAGCTAAAAAAATGATATGCCCCTACTTTTAATTCTGTTTTTCCGGCTTCCGTATAATTATAACCAAATCTCTCGTCCACGTAGGAGCTGCCCTCCGTAGCCTTAATATAAGCAAACCGGATATTCTGTTCAGACAGCAGCTTCCAGTCAATCTCTCCCTGATAATGGGACACATCAACACCCTCTATGGGATACTTTTCTGCTGCTTTTCCGTTTACGTGAAAATACCCATTATAAATAGCAAATGCTGTTCCAATCGCCAATATCAATAAAACAGACAGAAGTCCCCCTGCTGCTCTTTTTTTCATTAAAAAACGCTCCCTCATATTCTCCCTGCCTATGGATGATTTTCCGTCTCATAGCACCATCTCGCAATTTCTCCAATCAACTCCAACGGAAGCGGCCTGTTGTAGGGAAGCTGTATTGTCCCTTTGCTGGTCTTGTATTCTGTCAATTGCTCTGCAAATTCCAGGACAGCCTCCGGCCCCGGGTACAGGCCGATATGATTTTTAAATCCTGCAAACTGGATAATGTTATGCTTCTTCCAAAAAGTAGGCATGCTCCAGGAAATCCGTTCTTCTGCTTCCGGCAATGCGGCACGTAACGCATCTCTCACTTCTATTAGATACTTTTGTATCTCATCCGGCTGTGCGGCAATGTATTCATTAATTGTCTCCGGTGATTTCCCGCAGTAGTGGCCCTGATTCTGCTTTTTAAAAATACGCCCGCATTTAGGACACGTCCACGCCATTGGCATCACCATCCTTTCCTGTCAATCCGTAAAGCTCATATAGGGAGAGCATATTTTGATAAGTGAGCTTGCGTGACATAAGCTGCTGGTAAGTCACTGTCTTTACTTTCCCTGCTTCTTTCATTTTCTCCATCCTGGATAAAATATCGGCGTATTCTGTCTGTACTGCCATCAACATCTTCTCAAAAGCTTCCAGGCGGCTTTCATTCATAGGTCTTCCTCCTTAACTTTCGTTCCCTGACTACCGGCCGTTTCTTTCACCATACGATAATTCGTCAAAGATACCCCATTCCTCACAACCTGCTGCTCTTTCTCCAATCGATACCCTCTATGCTCAAAAAAGCCTTTCGCTGTAATCGAAGCATGTGTAACAACCCTGTCCTCTTCCACTGCAACAACCGTATGAACGGTCTGGTAAAACAACGTTGCCATCTCTTCACAGTCAGAGGGCAAATACGTTCTGATAATCATGGAAGCTCCCCCAGAGGGTGACATAGCACCCATTTTATACAAGCTGTCCCGGCAATCTCAGTTTTTCTTTCGGCAAAAAACCGGTGTCAAACTTTTCCGCATCCCGTTCATCAATGAAATAACCCTCCGGTGTGTGATAAATCCCGGTAACTCCGGAAAAAAAGCCCTCTTTTACTCACTGTCTTTCTCCATGACAAAATCCAACTCCGGAACAAAGTCCTCACGGCTCCGATAAATATGCAGAATATAGTGCTCCGTGCAGCCGGGCCGATAAACATTCCAGAACGCTTCCCTTGTCAAATTCTCCACTTTACGATAATCGGCAGGTGTCTCCAAACGGATCCGATAGCTGCTCCCATTCATTGATTTTCCTCCTAGAAAGATTGCATTTTCTTAATTCATTGCCGCACCGTCCACCCTGAGAACAATTCCTGTCACATAGGATGCCATATCACTGGCCAAATACAGATAGGCGTTGGCCACATCCACCGGCTCTCCCGGACGGCCTAAGGGGATCCCGGCGGAAATTCGCTCCACCATCTCCTTTGGCAGGGCCGCCACCATATCGGTCTTGGTTACGCCCGGGGCCACTGCGTTGACACGGATGTGATCCTTTGCCAGTTCTCTTGCCAGAGATTTTGTCAGTCCATTAACGGCAAACTTTGTGGCGGGGTAGCCGCAGCCTCCTTTGGGCTGCAAAGATCGGGCCAGATGCCCATAATGTGCTCTTTGTACTCCGGCAGCTGCTCCAGTGCCTTTTCGACAGTTTCCTGCCGTGAACCGGCAATCGCCACATTCGCCCCGTTCTCCAGATATTTTTTCACAATGGCAAAGCCAATTCCCCGTGTGCCGCCGGTAACGACGGCTGTTTTCCCTTTTAACATAAAATCCCCTTTCTGATTCTGTATAATAATTGTTTCTGAACATTCCTGCCAAGGTCCGCAGCCTATGGCTGCATTTCCCAATATTTTTCCGGATACTTTTGTTTTTATTATAAAGGATTCCCTTTTCTGATACAATATCTTTCTTTCCTTACAAAATGACTCATCTACGGGATTTTTCTGACAGAAACGCCTGAAAATTGCTTGGAATTCTTCGACAGAATCACTATATACCGGATTTTACCAAATAGCTGAAAAAATCTTTAGGATAGATAAAGATTCACTCATTGACACTATATAATTCATTCAAATCAAGAACGTAGTGCCCTAAAATAGTTTTTTGGATCACATCAACAACAATTACAATATAACAGTTCTTCTTATTAGCAAAAAGCAAAATATGCTGATATGTATTCGCATGATTGATGTAAACCGCTTCTATGTATCTTCTTTGAAATGCATATTCAGATAGTACACCATCACTCATCAAACGTTCCCCATAACACCAAATATTTACAACAGTTTCCGCATCTTCCGTTACATTGATCATCCTGCCATTCATAGTTTGCAGATATTGCTTTTCACTTAATAGCCTGGTCTCCACCTGTCCCTCCTGCCGTCTCTTATTCCAGTTTTGCAATACTCTTCCATAGGCTCCAGATTGCACTCTCATTCCCCTCCAGTTCGCCATACACAATCTGTTCATCCAATTCGATACAAAGAGACTTTCCTTTTAACAAGTCCTCCATCGTCTCCTTTAC
Organism: uncultured Lachnoclostridium sp.; assembly: GCA_948330435.1. Lineage (GTDB taxonomy): Bacteria > Bacillota > Clostridia > Lachnospirales > Lachnospiraceae > Laedolimicola. Next base: position 50,186 of record CAOJBY010000017.1, read on the forward strand.
CGCTTTACTGCCCTTTCGGATTAATTTTCCTGCTAGTATTCGCCCAGTAAATGGAAACCCTGCCTGATTTCAGATAATTTAAGATAGACCCAATATCCATGCACATAAGCTCCCTGCTTTACCTGAATTCATACTTTTTATAAATATTTATGCCGCATTTATAATCATTTCTATAACCTTTTCATATACAGGTTTATTTATATCAATCCCCTCTTCATTAACCCCCTGATACCAGTCATAAATGTCAACAAACAAAACTTTACTCCAATTTTCCAGTAAAAAATCTATAGATTTTGCTATGACTAAGCCGGTCAAATTAGTTCCGGTATCAAATACATCATGTTCAAAAAAGACAATCATGCCATTTCTTTTATCATAACAAAAAGCATCACCATTGGGAAATTTAAATATTGGATACCAATTTTTTAAGTCATTTATTACTTTTTCTTGGTCTTCCATTAAATCATCCTCAATATTATCTATCATTTCACATATTTTTTCATGCTCTTTTAATAAATCTTCATAAGGAACTAAATTTACAAAACCCCGTAATTTTAGAATACTGTTTTTCCAATAAAGCAAAAATTCTTTATACGTATTGTAAATGTGTTTTGTTTCATCAGATATGCCAAATTTAAAAAACTCAAAGGTATGATTCATTTTACATTCTACAACATTACTCTTTGTAATTTCGATATTGTAATCTTTATTGCCAAGTTTATTTTTTAACTCCATAAAATAATCAATCATTATACCTCCATTATACATACACATTAGATATCTACAGAATAGTTTCCCAAGTCAATGGATAGGCTTTAAATATTCTTAAATTTGTTAAACCAATTTTCAAGTGGTATTAAACCGGAACTTGCAAAACTCATTCCCCTTTCACGATAAACAAAATCTCCTCCGTTTTCAAATAGTCTTATAATTGGTTCATATACATTTATACAAGCAACGTATTTAACGTCCTTATCTGCTAATATAGAAGCTTTAAGATAGTAATTTACGATTGAAGTCGATAATGATGGATATTTAATAACGTTTCTGACATCCTTATTACATTTTTCCAATATTGCATCCTCTATAGCACAATTTCCAAAATAAGATGTTAAATCTGTCATAAAAGGAAGAGTCGGGGTTATATTATTTTCAATACAAAATACTACCAATTTTTTTATAAATTCAATTCCTAATTCCATATCTTTTTCCTGGCCATTTTGCCCTATGTGATTCCAATTAATATTGTATAGCCTTATCTTCCTTTTTAATCCGATTCCCAGCTGCATCATAAGGCAACCTAAAATAATGCTTCTACTTCCTCTATTTCTTCATTAAAAACTTTTATTTCCTCATCCGTCAAACCATATTCCTTTAAATTTAATATCCTGGCTTTCGATATATTAATTTCCAACCTTTTTTTGAATGGTTCCGATATTGCTTTTCCACATCTGGAATATCTAGTTGCAATTGTTATATTTTGTATAATTTCATCTATTTCTTTCAATTCATGATTATAATAGATGCTTTGTTCAACTGCGATATCATATTCACTCCCCTGATCGATCCAGCCATAAAAGTTCTCCAATGCTTCATATTTTTTTTGATAAAAATTTATTTTATTCATTATATTTATCCATTCTTCTGGTTGATTAAAAGAAACATTATATTTTAGAAAATTTTAATAACTCAAACTTCGCACTTAAATAAGTGCGTATGTAGCTTGAAAAATCAATAACCGTTTTGTCTCATTTCAATCAATAAATATGCCAAAAATATCCGACTGGCCCGGCATCGCAAAAGCATAAAAAACTGAATTTTAACCTTTCTGCTCTTCCAATTCCGCAATCCGCCGCAAGGCCTGTTCTAGCTGCTCCGACTTTTGGCGTTCACTCTCTTCCAACCTGTCGGCCCGGAGTCTCTCCGCTTCCGCCATATTTTTCTGCTGCTCTATCTCTTTACTCCGCTTCTCCAGCTCCTTATTCTGCTTCTTTAGCTCCACCCTTTTCTGCTCCAAATCTTCCTGCATCTCATCAATCATCAACTGCACCGTATTCCGATCCAGTTCCCGCAGTTCCTTTGAAAAAAGTCCCATGATCTCCTCCATATTCCGGCACATCTCATACGTCTCTTCATACATGGGTTTAAACTGCGGATAAGCCTGTATCAGCTTCACGATCTCTTCCGGCTCCTCCGCACTGAAAAACATAAGCCATGCATTCAATTTCCCTGTTATATTTTTATTGTGCTGTGTTTTCTTAAAAATGTCAATAGGGATGAACACATATTTCTGGAGAAGCTCTATCTTGATCCCTGTGTCGGATTTCTGCTCGGATCGATGTATGTAAACATTGGGAAATTTGTGAAATTCTTCCGGACTGGATTCGAATAATACAATATTGTAAACAGACTTTATATCCCGATAGCTGAACTTTTTCCGCTTCTTACTCCGCACACGCTTATATTTATTTTATTCATTGTATTTAATCCCTCCCTCACTGACATCCAGGGTACAGATTCCTGTTTTGGATCAAAAAAAGCACCTAAAACCATTTTTGGTCTAGGTGCCGTGACTGCTGTTTTTATTCCACCATTTTCAGCGGACCGATTCTTTCGCCTTAGACAAACCGGCATTCATCTTCTTTACCATCTGCCTGCCAATCAGAAATTGTATCACCCAGATAACCGCAAACAGAAAGACAAAAATTCCAAAATAACTCAGGAATCCCCCCACACTGTGCTCCATCCAATAATTAAAATAGGCAACCGGCATCATAATCACAGAGACAAGTATAAAATAGACTCCCGTCTGCTTCACAAGATTCCACTCCTCCGTTTCCCATATGAGAGACCCTGCACTGAAGCCCGCACCCAGGATCCCGCAAAGCACTGCCTGAAAAACAACGGCTTTGATTTCATTTCCCATGATGTTGACAAGCTCCGGCTCGCAGGGCACATAATAACCCTCCGCCCAAACCAGGGATACAAAAATACTGATCAAATACCCGATTGTGATGCCAAGGGGAAATCCCATTGCCCCCCGCAAAAAAATCTTCTTTTTCATTTTTCTACCTCATATTCCTAATATTTTCTTGATTTTGGAGACATAACGCCTGGAAGCATAGGTCGTGGTTCCATTGGACAGGCTGACGCAGATGGTTCCCGTAAAGCTCAAGTCAAAATGATTGACTTTTCTCAGATTAATAATCTCCGAATTGGAAATACGGACAAATTGTCCTGCATCCAACCGTTCCTCCAGCTCATAGAGCCGAAGACGCAAAGCATACTCTCCTTTTTCCGTCACTGCGACAATCTTTCCGGCATCCGCATAGATCCGAATCAAATCCTCCTGCTCCAGCACCTCAATCTTGTCATCCCTGCTGCCGGAAATGATCCGGGGCACATCCTCGGACAGCTTTTTTAACAGGTGTGAAACCTCCTCCGTCACGGAAGCTGTCATCAATATTAGCTTTGGCTCGGTATAGGCACTGTCGATCTTAATTTCAACCTGCATGGGAGTTCCCTCCTTTGTGGTCTCATTATAGGAAAAATGAATGTTACTTTCAACTGATTTGCAATAGTCGGTTGATTTTTAAATACAGGTGGTGATTCAATTACTTCGCTGACTTGCATGGAACCAATGAAGTTATGGGGCCAAGGGGGCTGACACGTTATTCTCATGGCTCCCAATGATTTTCTCCATCCAGATCATATCATACCACCGGCCAAACTTATAACCGCATTTGTGAAACTCTCCTACTTTAACATAACCCATATGAGCATGAAATTCGGCACTGTTTTTTGTCAGGTACTCATCCGGCACCTCTGGATAGCCGATGCAGGCATAGAGATTTAAAATGCCCATTTCCGCAAGCTTTTTCTCCAGCACCTCATACAGTCTTCTGCCAAGTCCCTGCTTTCTTTTATCCGCCGCCAGATAAATGGTCACCTCCGCCGACCAGTCATAAGCCGCCCGCCCCACAAACGGCCCTGCATAGGCATAGCCCAGAATCTCCCCATCCCAAGCTGCCACAAGATAAGGATATCTCTGTAAAATCCTTACAATTCTTCCCCTGAACTCATCCACCGTTGGCACCTCATATTCAAAGGAAATAGCCGTATGGGTTACATAGTATCCATAAATATTCAAAAGAGCTTCTGCGTCATCCGGTGTTGCCGTTCTGATTTCAATGTTGGTCATAATCATCCCTCTTTCATTTATGGTAGCAGACGGGCAGCGGCAGAGTGGGCGGACTGGCTTTTCCATATCGGTGTTCGGACGGTTCATCGTACACCCTGCCGCTGCCCGTCTGTTGCCATTTGTGATATTTGAATCAAAGTATACCAAAAAAACACTTCCTTATCAATTTCCCACATTTTTTTCACATCCACTATCTTTTTCCCCTCGCACACAGTTATAGTATATAGAAAGTACTTTTCAAATGCACAAACCGGAAAGGAGGTATCCATGGGATTTGCTGTTGACCCGGATTTTCTGCTTGTGGAGAAAATGCGGATGGGAAATGAGATAGCTTTTGAAGCCTTTGTAACAAAATATTATCCGAAAATTCTGAAATATTGTCAAACCCATATCGGCGACAGAGACTATGCCGAGGATCTGACTCAGGAAACCTTTGTGCGTTTTTTCCGAACCCTGAACCGCTACCGGCATTACGGAAAGGCAGCAAATTACCTGTATACCATCGCTTCCCATGTGTGCCGGGATTATTACAGGCAGGTAAAAGAAATTCCCTTTGAAACGTTACCCGATGGTTCTAATCGGTGCACGCAGTCCCCGGAGGAACAAGTCATCATAAAAGATGCCCTGAACAAGCTTCCCCCTGAAATCAAAGAAATTGCCATTCTCTTTTTTATACAGGAGCTAAGGCAGCAGGATATTGCAACAATTCTGGGAATCGGCCTGCCCTTGGTAAAATACCGGATAAAAAGGGCTAGAGAACTGTTATCCGCTTCTTTCAAAGACGATTATTAAAAGGAGACCCATTATATGAAACGATCCAAACATAAAATCCAAACACATTTAGGTGCAAAAGGCACCATTTCCTATGACAGGGAAAAGCTTCAGGAAACCATTCAGGCGGCAAAACAGGCATTTTTAGAAAACGAAGCGGAAAGCTCTCTCTCCCGCCTGGAATTCCTCTGCCAGCAGAGCCGCTACATCCGCAAACACTGGTGGGTTCTTCAGGGGTGCATCCTGCTCCTTTTGTGGTTTCTCCTGAATCTTTCGGGAAGCAGCTTCTTCTTACAAAAATGCATGGGAGCTTTCGCCCCTCTCTTTGCCGTACTGGTTCTGCCGGAGCTTTGGAAGAACCGCAATGCAAATGCAATGGAGATCGAATGCACCGCCTGCTTCTCCCTCCGGCAAATCTATGCGGCAAGAATCTTTCTGTTTGCCCTGGTAGATCTGCTGCTTCTTGGCAGCTTTGCCCTGGCCGCCATTCTGACAGGCAAGCTGTCGGCAGAAGAACTGATCATCCAGTTCTTTCTTCCCTACCTGGTAACCTGCTGTATCTGCTTTCGCACCTTGTACAGCCCCAGGATCACCTCGGAAGCCCTAGCCATCCTTTTATGCGTGGCCTTTAGTTTTCTGTGGATACAGTTCATATTGACAGAAAACATCTACGGCATCATTTCCCTTCCCCTTTGGCTGACCATGACGGCAATCGCCGCATGCTACCTTGGATATTGCATCGGAAACGGACAAAAGAACTGTGTTACAATCTGGGAGGTAAAAACACAATGGAATTAACATTAACCAATCTCACAAAAGAATTTAAGGACATCACCGCTGTCCATCACGTATCCTGTACCATGACCAGCGGTGTCTATGGACTTTTGGGTGTAAACGGTGCCGGTAAAACTACGCTAATGCGTATGATCTGCACCCTTTTAAAGCCTACCGGCGGAACCATCACCTGGGACGGCCGGGACATTTTCCAAATGGATCGTGAATACCGACGGATCTTAGGCTATCTCCCCCAGGATTTCGGTTATTACCCGGACTTTACGGTATATGACTACCTGATGTATGTGGCATCTATCAAGGGTCTGCGGCCCATTGCCGCCAGGCATCGGACCAAAGCCCTGTTAAAAGAGGTCGGGATGGAGAAAAAGGCTCACACAAAAATGAAAAGACTCTCCGGCGGTATGAAACGCCGGATTGGAATCGCCCAGGCCATGCTTGGAGATCCGAAAATACTGATTTTAGATGAGCCAACTGCCGGATTAGACCCCAACGAGCGTATCCGCTTTCGCAACCTCATCAGCACCCTTTCAGAGGATCGCCTGGTACTCCTCTCCACCCACATCGTGCCGGACATTACCTACATTGCAAATGAAATTCTTCTGATGAAAGACGGAGCCATCAAGGACTTCGGCACCTCAAAGCAGCTTCTTTCCAAAATGCCGGAACAGGTCTGGACCCTGACAGTCCCGAAAAAGGCCATGGATTCTTATCTTAGAGATTATAAAGTAGCCAATGTGAAAACCGTGCCTGAGGGGGCCGAGCTTCGAATCCTGTCTTTAAAAAGGCCCTCAAAAGATGCTGTTCTGGAAACTGCGACTTTGGAGGATTTATTTCTGGCTTATTTTGGAGAATCGCCCTATGGGCATACGAGGGTCAAGGAAAGTGCAGGTGAGCAGGATGATTAAATATGAACTGAAAAAGGTATTTCTAAGAACAGGCAGCAGGATTGCCCTCCTTGTACTCCTGCTTGTGACAGGCATTACCTGCTTTTTCGCCGCAAACATTTCTTATGTAAATGAAAACGGCGAATCAACATCGGGACCGGCTGCCGTAGCCGCCCTGAAAAATGCACAAAAGGAATGGTCCGGCCCCCTTACCGAGGAAACCCTCCGGGAGGTCATTGCCGAAAACCGAAAAATCCGGACATCACCGGAGGCAAGGTCCGACAATGTAACAGAAAGTAATATTGCTTACAGTTGGGGGCAGGGCATTGCTGAAATCCGGAATCTGCTAAACTGCTCTTTTTGTGCCTTTCGGGAGTACGATTACTATCGTGCGGATTCTTTGACAGAGGATGAAGCTTCCTCTTTTTATGCAAATCGAATTTCATCCCTTAAGGATTGGCTGTCGGACGAGGCAAAGGATCAGTTCTCGGAAAAAGAAAAAGAATACTTAATCAGCCAATACGAAAGCCTTGAGACACCATTTTTCTGCGACTATATGGCCGGATGGCGGCAGCTATTTGAATACGCACCTACCGTTGTAATGATTACTATGCTGGTTCTGGGATACCTGGTTGCCGGAATCTTTTCCAGCGAATTTTCCTGGAAGTCAGATGCCGTCTTCTTTACTTCCTTTTACGGGCGGGATTGGGCAGTTTTTGCCAAAGTAAAAGCCGGTTTTCTTCTGGTAACCGCCGTGTATTTTGCTGCCTTTTTTCTCTATACCGGAATTGTCCTGACGTATCTGGGAACAGACGGCTACAACTGTGCCATTCAGAGCAGCTGGGGTTCCTGGAAAAGCTTTTACAATATCACCAACTGGCAGGAGTTTCTTCTGATTGCCCTAGGCGGATATATCGGATGCCTGTTCATCTCCTCCTTAAGCATGCTGGTGTCCGCAAAGACAAAATCTGCCGTGATTGCCGTTATGGTTCCTGTTGTGTTGATTTTCATTCCCTCCTTTATCGGGAATATCAACAGTCCCCTGGTGAATAAAATCCTGGGGCTGCTGCCGGATCAGCTTTTACAGATGAGTTCGGCACTTAATTATTTCAATCTGTATACCCTTGGCGGAAAAGTCCTTGGAGCAATACCTGTTCTTCTCGTTCTTTATACTGCTCTCACGGGGATTCTTCTGCCTGTGCTGTATCGGGAATACCGGCATAAGGAAATAAGCTGATAATATCCGCCCCATCGCCAACCAGCTCCGGACCACCGGTATGCCCGTCGCTCCGGCATTCTCCCTCCACTATGCTCAAATCATCCATAAAGGTACCGCTTCGAAAGCTCACCAAATATTGTTAGGAGGTGCTTCGCTTCTTCCTCTGAGCCGCAAATATATTCTGTGTAATGGCTTTCTGATCCTCTTCTGTCATCTCCAGGAACTGACAGCCGTATTCAAATTCCTCTTCTTCCCTTTCGACAATGCGAAGCACCTGGCAGAGCATGGCAGACTCCGGCCGGTCCTCGAGAAGCTTTACTTTCAGTAAAAATTTGTCGCCCTTGTGGTATCGGTAAGCGGAACCAATGCAGGCTCCTCCCACGCTGATATTCAGAAGCTTGCAGGGCTTTTCTCCTGCCCCCAGTCCGCTGAAAGTGGTAACCGTTGCGTCCAGATCCGTGTTTAAACGGTAAAAGGCCCGGGCGTTCTCAATTCTTGTCACTTTCAAATCCTCCACCTGCCAGATGTGCTCCGGCATGGAGGTAATCCTCCCCTCCATGTAGACCGCCTTTTTTTCATGGTCACTGTAACCTCGGATTTTTACATGGAACGGCTCCTTTTCCCTGGAAACGCCTGTTTCCGAATATTGATGAAGCTCCCCTTTGTTTTCCCGCAGGCTCATCAGCTTCGCAACAAACAGCAGGCGTTCGTCCGGGGTGGTAACCTCCACCCTCATGCCGGTGTATGGGGTAAGCACTTTTTCATCGTTCGTCTCCTGCTTTTTTTCGGAGAGCTGCTCCTTGTCTCTCCCTCCGAATAAATGAAATAAATTCATATCGCACCTCTTATTCCAGTTCCATAATATCACATTATTTTTCCCTTAATTGCTCTGTGTTTTCGTTGACCCAGACCACACGGTTGCGTCCCAGTTTTTTTGCGTCATACAGCATGGCATCCGCCACTTTCAGTTGAAAGTCATAGGAGCCCTCCAATTTGGGAATGACGGTAGTTCCTCCGATGCTGACCGTTACCCACTGGGATACCTCCGGTGCATGGGGTATGTGGAGATCCTCCACTGCCTGGCGTATTCTTTTCAGATGTTCGAATGCCTTGCGTGAATTATCCCCCATCAGAAAAGCAACAAATTCTTCACCGCCATAGCGGGCCAGAAAATCCGTACTGCGTTTCAGACAGGAGGACACGGTTTTTGCCACCGCAGCGATTACCTTATCTCCGGCCGGATGTCCAAAAGTATCATTGTATGCTTTGAAATGGTCGATATCCAGCATACAGATGGAAAACGGAACCTGCAGACGGGCGGCCTCCCTCCATTTCGTAAGGCTGTACTGATCATGCTGTCTCCTGTTTGGAATGCCGGTGAGCTGATCCGTTCTGGACTGGTATTCTACCTGTCGCCGGTAATTGTACAGCTTTATATGTGTGTTTACCCTGGCCTTTACAATCAGTGGTCTGAAAGGCTTGGTTATATAGTCAACTGCTCCCAGGACAAGCCCGTATTGTTCATTCTGCACATCGGACAGACTGGTGATCAGAATAACCGGGACGCTCTGGGTCACAATCTCCTCCTGTAGTTTTTTCAGCAATTCAAAACCATTCATCCCCGGCATCACCACATCCAGGAGAATCAGAGAGAAATTTCCGTCCTTTGCAAGGCGAAGCCCCTCTTCCCCTGTCTGTGCAACGGTTATCTCGTACTCTTCCTCCAAAATGGCTTTTAGCTGTGCCGCCTGTAGACGGCTGTCATCAACAATTAATAAACTCTCCATAGCTAGTCTCCTTATTGCATTTCTTCTCTCAATCTCAGTAAGTAAATGTTTATTTACTCAATTACAAAAAGAAAACGCCCTTTAAAAGCGTATAAATACGATAATTATAAATAAACATTCATTACCCTCAGTGTACAAGGGGGCACACGGTTGTCCCCTTGTCTCTATATCTTTTTTCCGCTTTTCGGCTTCAGATAACCGCTTAGTCCTGTGGTCAGCAGTTGAAATACGGTCTCTTCGGTCTCCTGATTGTTGGGAAGTATCCCCTCCACCACATATTTGGCATACATTACGGTGGAGGTGAGTACATGAAGCCATAGCAGATCCTGGTTCATCTCTACCAGACTGGGAAATACCTTACGGAAAATACGGACATTTTCAACAAAGGACTCGAAATAAGTCACGTCCCGGGTTCTGTCATATTCTGGAAAAAACGCACTGTCCCGAAACCGGTGATAAAAGACGGTTTCATCCGGATGTGCCACCCAGAATCGAAAGTACGGCAGCCACAGGGCTTTTACAGCTCCCATCGGGTTTGTAAGCATGGTGAACGGATTAAACTTCAAATGGTCAAAAATCGCTGCCGCCTGCCGATCTATATAAATAAAGCATTCCACCAGTAATTGCTCCTTGCTGTCAAAATGACGGTACAACGCTCCGGGCGAAATCCCTGCCAGCTCGCTGACATTCTGAATACGCACCCCTTCCAGGCCATACTGCCGCACAGCCTTCATGGTTGCAAAAATGATTCGGGTTTTCGTGTCATCCGGAGCAGTCACTTCGTTTTACCCCCCCCCAGGTAATATTTGCTCTTTTTCTCCTTTGAGATTATACACTGATAAAATCTGGTTGACAATACCTTTTTCAAAATCTTGTTATCTTCATTCTGTACCCCTGTATCATCCCAGTAACAAGCCGAAAAGGTTATTTTTTGACTCCCAATTACTCATACTTCAAAATCTCTTTCTTCAGTCTCCGAATAATCTTCTTTTCAAGTCTTGATATATACGACTGGGAAATTCCCAGCAAATCTGCCACTTCTTTTTGAGTCATCTCCTGCCCCATGGGATTTTTCAGGCCAAAACGCAGTTCCACAATTGTCCTTTCCCTGTCTGAAAGCTTTTGAATCGCCTTGTCCAGAAGCTTCCGTTCCATCTCATTTTCAATATCCCGGTAAATTACATCCTCATCCGTTCCCAGAATATCCGACAAAAGCAGCTCATTTCCATCCCAATCCACATTTAGAGGTTCATCAATCGATACCTCCATCCGTGTCTTGTTATTCCGTCGCAGATACATGAGAATCTCATTTTCAATACACCGGGAAGCATAGGTGGCCAGTTTAATATTCTTACCGCTGTTAAACGTATTGATGGCTTTGATCAGGCCGATGGTTCCAATGGAGATCAGATCCTCCACTCCTACACCTGTATTGTCAAATTTTTTAGCTATGTATACAACCAGCCGCAGGTTGTGCTCAATCAGGAGAGAACGGGCTTCACTTCCTGTCTCTGTTCCGAGTTCTCTTATGGCCCTGGCCTCCGCTTCCGCCTCCAAGGGAGCCGGTAAAACCTCTGCACCCCCAATATAATGAACGTCATTCTGTTTTCCCATAAGCAATGCAGGAAAATTCGGGACTAATTTTAACTGTACCTGGTTTGGAATTGCCACTTTAATCAGCATAATTATTTGTTTCCTCCTCCAATTGTTCTCGCTTTTCGGATGCCACCTTATTCCAGCAGATCCGGATGTAATATCATGTCATATTCCTTTTGAGAAGAAAGTGGTTCTTTTGTAATTCCCAGGAGCGGTCGTTCTATCCGCTTTTCTTTGCCATCCCTTTTGCGAATACAGAGATAATCAGCAAAAAAAGCCGGCATAAGCCCCTTTGGTTCACCAAGACTGTGAAAGGGAATCATCTGATACAATGGCTCCTCACTGCCGCAGAGTTCCTGCTTCACATGCTCCGTAAGAATACTTACCGGTTTCTGGAAAATGGGATCCCGAAGCTGGTTTCCCGTATCCAACAGGCCTTTTACACGAATAGTTCTTCCGTGAAATCCTACCACCGTTTCAAAGACATTTCCGAGATGTTTCCGAAGCTTCATAAGCCATTTCATAAAGGCGGAAAGGAGACAGTAGCTTATAAGAGTAAATCCTGCAAATGGATACAGAGAAAAACTGTTCTGCCTCTGCACCCACTGAAAAATGCCTCCCAACAAAAAGCCGCATATGTACAATAAGATTACGGCCCTCCCACATTCACGCCAATCCCGAATACCAAGTCCGATTTTAACCATAACTGTGCTGAATACAACATAGATGAACAACTTTCCCATCCATGTACCCTCTATAAAAAAAAGATACAAGCAACAGACTCCCAGACTTCCGATTGCCGCCCCGAAAAGTCTCCGCAATCGTCTGACAGATGTTTTAAGAATCTTGTTTAAAAGGCTGAGCAATAAATAGTCTGCCAGTAGATTCTCAAGAAACAGTACATCTAAGTACAATTCATAGTACACAGTCCACCTTCTTTCTGTCCCTTATTATAGGGAAGTGACTTTGCGAAATTTGTCAAAGGAGGACAGATTCCTACTTGTTTTATCCCTGTTTTTTCGACAAAAAATCCCTGGCAAACAAAAATGGACAGGGTAAATCATGGAAAACTTATTGGAATTGTGCACACATTCGTGGTAAGATAATGACATTGAACAAAGGACTTATCTGGAGGGATATGGACAATGAGATTAAAGAACATTTTGATTGTTGTTAAAGACATTGAAAAATCGAAGCAATTTTATCATGATTTATTTGGCCTTGATATGATACTTGACAATGATGGTAATATGATTTTAACGGAAGGCCTTGTTCTCCAGGATGAAAAAATTTGGAGGAAATTTTTGGGAAAAAATATCATTCCAAACAGTAATTCTTGTGAACTGTATTTTGAAGAACAGAATATCGAAGCATTTATTGAAAAACTGGAAAAAACATATCCGGAGGTTCAATACGTCAACCGGCTCATGACGCATAGCTGGGGACAAAAGGTAATTCGTTTTTATGATTTGGATGGCAATTTGATTGAAGTAGGAACACCTATGTAATGGGAAAACTGGAATCTGCACATGATTGTTATTGTATTTCTATCAGTTTTTGTATAGCATCTTCTTTTGTTGCCACGAAGAAGAAGTCCCTGCCGTGATTTGACTCAAAAATAAAATCTTTCAACGGTTTACTGGTATAGTGTGAATAGTCACCTTGCAGTACAAATTCCAGTTAAAGACAGATTTTACCCCATATATGCAGGATTGTTAAGGGATTTCTAGCCTCTCCCGAAAAGGCAGGAAATGGTCAAAAAGAGGGTGTCACAAAATCAATGTCAATAGGTTAATGAATCCTGACATTGATTTTGCGACACCCTCTCTGTATAAAAAGACTTCTCTATTTATTCTTCTGCAGGAACTCCGGAATCTTAATCTCCGTCTCCGGAATCTTGCTCTCGGGACGCTTGGGCATATTCAATCCCGGCAAGGGCTTAAATGTGGGCTGCTCTGTACGGCCCGTTGTCTGTCCTCCCACGCTTCCCTCAAAATTCTGCTTTGCCATAGAACTTGGAATCTTGCTGAAGCTGCTCTTTGGAAGCACTTTATTGGGACTCTTCTCATCCAATCCGGTTGCAATTACAGTGATAGTCGCTTCATCGGTGTATGTATCATCATACATTGCACCAAAGATAATATTGGCATCATCGCCAGCCATATCCTGCACATAGCTTGCCGCATCGTTGGCATCCATCAGAGAAATATCACCGGAAATATTAATAATAACATGGGAAGCTCCCACAATGGTAGTCTCCAAAAGCGGGCTTGCCACTGCCTGCTTCACTGCATCCAGAGCTTTCTCATCACCCTTTCCAGCACCAATACCGATATGAGCAATTCCCTTGTCTGTCATAACCGTCTGTACATCCGCAAAGTCCAGATTAATGAGAGCAGGCAGATTGATTAGATCCGTAATTCCCTGTACTGCCTGCTGCAGTACCTCATCTGCCTTTTTAAGAGCATCCGGCATGCTTGTCCGACGATCTACAATCTCCAAAAGCTTATCATTCGGGATCACAATCAGGGTATCCACGCTCTCTTTCAGCTTCTGGATCCCCGATACCGCATTATTCATACGTGTCTTTGCTTCAAACTTAAAAGGCTTTGTCACCACACCTACGGTTAAAATACCCATATCCTTGGCAAGCTTTGCTACCACTGGTGCTCCGCCCGTTCCTGTACCGCCGCCCATACCGCAGGTAACAAATACCATATCTGCCCCCTGGATGGCATCCTTAATATCCTCAATACTCTCCTCGGCCGCTTTCTCTCCAACCTCAGGCTTTGCTCCTGCACCCAGCCCCTTGGTCAGCTTCTCGCCAATCTGAATCGTCCGTTCTGCCTTGCACAGCTGCAGAGCCTGCCTATCAGTATTAATCCCTATAAATTCCACTCCGCCGATCTGCTCATCTATCATTCGGTTCACAGCATTATTCCCGGCACCGCCAACTCCAATCACAATAATTCTGGCTGCTGCCTCCGTATCATTCATCATAATCTCAAGCAAACCCTTGCCCTCCTTACAAATACTATTCCCAAACCAATCTATTTTTATTAATCAGGACTTTTATCTTATCTAGTAGTATAAAAAAGCACAAAATCTCATACGTTCTATGATAACTTTTTTTCCAGAATTAATCAACCCATATTTATAAGATTTCCAAAAAATTATTAACTATACAGCCATGCAGCCAAATATAAAATCAGATCGTGCAAGTTTACTTGCTAAGAACTGATTTTATATTTGGCTATAGGGCGATTAGCCCTAAGCGAGATGCAGCGTATGCGGAATCGAGCTTGCATGGCGTTCGGTACCATAATCCGAATATAAATCAGATCGTGCAAGTTTACTTGCTAAGAACTGATTTTATATTTGGCTATAGGGCGATTAGCCCTAAGCGAGATGCTACTCCTCTCCATCCTGCTCAAAACTAATAAACTTGGAATCATTCGTATAGTTTTCCATTCGAAGCACCCCGGAACGCCCTTCCAGATCCGGATAGATCTCATAAAGCCTCCCTACCTTTTCATCTAGGGAACCGCTATTTCCCAGGGCTACACGCATTTGGTCAAAATAGAGGGTCAGTGCCTGATTGGCTCCAAATTCAATGCGATCCGGAGAGAGCTCATATTTTTTTACCAATTGAGTTATATCTAAAATTCGTTCAAAAACAGAGTCATCTGCCACATTTAGCTTTTGATATAATGCCAGAGCATCAAATCGCAGTCCGGATATGCAGGGAATCCCTTCCGACACCTCCGAAGAGCTTTCTACTACGACTCCATCCTTATCAAAATAGAAATTTGCCCCCATATAGGTAACATATCCAACAATACTTTTTTCATAAACCCGGATCCGAACTTTTCCCGGACCTTTCAAGCTGACTTCAATTTTGTCTACAAAGGGAATAGGCTCTGTATCTAAGTATTGGAATTTCAGATATAGATATAAAGAGTTTGAAGTGTATTTATCCATAATGACACGGTCAATGATCTCTTGTTCGGAATAATGACTGTTGCCCGTTACTTCCACATCTCGAATCTGAAACAGGGTTACAGCCAGGATTACCGCTATAGCTAAAATAACTGCTATAGCGGCACCAATTAAGAAACCCTTTCCATGATGATGTTTTTTTTGTGGTTCTTTATAAAGTGCCATGAAGTGATCCTTTTTGTGTTTAAATTAGCTGCTCACTGCCTATCTGAAGTGTACCACAATTCCCATAGATTGCAAATCCTTAATTATATTTTCATACCCTCTTGCAATATAATGGTACTGGTATACTCTGCTTGTTCCCCTGGCGGCGGCGGCAGCAATAACCAGGGCGGCTCCACCTCTAAGCTCCCTGGCCGTAAGCTCTGCTCTGTGAAGCTCCTCCACTCCCTGTATGATCGCTTTCTGCCCCTCCACACTAATGTCGGCACCCATCCGGCGTAGTTCCTCCACGATCTTAAATCGTTCCTCAAAGATGGTCTCACGTATGACGCTCTTCCCCCTTGCCAGGGACAGGGCAGACAGAAGCGGTGACTGAAGATCTGTGGGAAATCCCGGATATGGCCTGGTACAAACCTCCTCCAGACGATTGGGCCTGCCTGTGCTTTGAAGACGCAGTTCATTCTTCCTTACCTCCTGCAAAACTCCCATGTCAGAAAGAATCATCTGCACACTGTCAAGCTGTTCTACGGGTACCTCTCTTAACAAAACCTCTCCGCCCGCTACCGCAGTCAAAAGCATATAGGTCCCGGCAACAATCCGATCCGGCATAATCGTAAATTCCGTATCATGCAGTTCCCTTACTCCCTCAATCAAGATCTTCCTTGTTCCTGCTCCCTGAATCCTTGCACCCATACTATTTAAAAAACGGCAGAGTTCCCCGATCTCCGGTTCCCTTGCAGCATTCTCCAGAATGGTAACCCCTTTTGCAAAAACAGCCAGCAGAACCACATTTTCCGTAGCTCCCACACTGGGAAAAGGAAGACAAACCCGGGTACCTACAGGCTGTTCACAAACCGCCCGAAGCCCGGCAGGCTCCTCCACAAGTACGGCCCCCAGGTCTTTAAGTGCCGAAAGATGAATGTCAATAGGACGTGCTCCGATCACACATCCCCCCGGATAAGACACGAACGCACTTCCCATTCTTCCAAGCAGACTTCCAAGCAGCATAATAGAGGAACGCATCTGTCTCCCATAACACTCCGCCACCTGGCAATCATTCAGATTGGAAGCGTCAATTACAAGAGCATCCTCCTCCCAATGAACCTTACATCCAAAATCCTTTAAAATCTCCAGCATGTAGAGTACATCTATGATTTTGGGACAATTTTTTAACACCGTAGTTCCATGATGGAGGATAGCGGCAGACAGAATCGGCAGTGCAGCATTTTTAGATCCCTGAATACGGACCTCACCTCGAAGGGGACTCCCGCCCTCAATTTCCAGATATTCCACAAATCCTTCCCCCTAATTCCCAACTATATACTAAGATATGCGGAAAACTGGGGTTCCGTTCGTAAAGCCCCTGATCACTTATTTGGTTACATGCCGGGAGACGTTTAGAGCCAGGCCCATTTCCGACAAAAGGAACAGAACCGAGGTTCCTCCATAGCTGATAAAGGGCAAAGTAATTCCCGTATTGGGAATGGTATTGGTAACAACTGCGATATTCAAAATCACCTGTATCATAATATGCCCCATAATCCCCACGGCAATCATACAGCCAAAGAGATCCGTCACATGGACCGCAATCATCAGAAGCCGCCAGCCCATAAGCAGAAACAGAAGCATCAAAAGGGTCGCCCCCACAAGACCAAACTCCTCGCAGATAATGGAAAAAATCATATCATTCTGAGCCTCCGGCACAAAGCCCAATTTTTGCATACTCTCCCCATAGCCTACCCCAAAAAGACCGCCGGATCCTATGGCGTACAATCCCTGAAGCGTCTGATACCCTTTCTCATAGGCCTCCGGATTCCGCCAGATAGCCAGACGTTCCAGCCGATAAGACTCCACACTTAAGAAAATAGCCAGAAAGCCCACCCCAAGGCCCCCCATAGCCACAAACTGCAGATACTTGGGGCTGGCCACAAATACCAGAATAACAGCAATTCCCATAATAATAATCGCCGTACTCAGATTATTCGTTCCCACCAGGCCCACAATGGGCAGGATCAAAAGCATCACCAGAAACATCTGCTTTAAAGATTTCATTTTATGTACTCTTCGGCTGATGACCGAAGCCAGAAGCAGGATAACGGCAACCTTGGCAAACTCCGAGGGCTGAAAAGACAAAGGCCCCAGAGACAGCCACCTTTTAGAGCCATTGTACTCATCCCCAAAAAACAGAACCGCCGTAGACAAAAGAATCGACACCAGATAGCCCAAAACCGCCAGACGCTCCCATTTATGGTAATCCACCTTAGAAACGCCATACATAGCTGCCAGCCCGAGAGAAGTAGCAAAAAACTGCTTTTTCAGATAGTAAGCACCATCCGCAAACTTCACCCGTCCATTATAGGCACTGGTGCTGTAAAGCACAACAAGTCCAAAAACCACCAGAATCAGCACACACAGCATCAGACCATAGTCAAAGGGTTCATGCCCCTGCTTTTTTGCTTTTCCGGAGGATTTCGGACCTGCCATAAAATCACCTCAAACTAATATTTTACAGCTTTCGTACACAGTCTTTAAAAATTCTTCCTCTCTGTTCGTAATTATCAAACATTCCCCAGCTTGCACAGGCAGGCGACAAAAGCACCGCATCTCCGGGTTCGGCCCTCCTGGCACATTCCCTTACAGCATCCTCCATGCTCTCTGCAAACACAATATTCTCAAAACCGTACCGCCTGGCCGTATCCGCAATCTTCTGTGCAGTCGCACCCAAAAGCACCAGCCATTTTACCCTTCCCTCAAAGGTCTTTACCCAATCATCAAACTCCACATGCTTATCATAGCCCCCGCCAATCACAAGCGTAGGCCTGGTCATAGCCTGAACCGCCTTAATAGAAGCATCCGTATTCGTCCCCTTAGAGTCATTATAGTAAGCGACACCATGCTTCTCCTCCACAAACTCAATTCGATGCTCCACCGCCCGAAACTCCATCACCGTACTGCGTATCTTGGGAATCGGAACCCCCATAGCAATGCCAATGGCAACGGCCGCCATCACATTCTCATAATTATGGGCCCCTAAAAGCTTAAGCTCCGAGACATCACAAATCCCCGTCTTCTCACTTCCATCCCCATAGACAATAGAAGAACCATCCAAATAAACACCTCGATCCAATATATGCTCCCGGCTGAAATAAAGAACCGACGCTTTCACCCGTTCACCGAAGCTTCTGGTCTCCTCATCATCATAATTAAGCACACAAGTATCTTCCGGCCCCTGATTCCCGGCAATCCTCTCTTTCGTCTCTATATAGCACTCCATCGTATGATGCCGATTCAAATGATCCGGCGTAATATTCAAAATAGCACTAACCTCCGGATGAAAGCTCTCAATGGTCTCCAACTGAAAGCTGCTAATCTCCGCCGCCGTCACACTCTTCTTTGTCATCCTCAGGGCTTCTGTCGTATAAGCATTCCCAATATTGCCAACCACAAACACCTCTTCATAGAAGCTCCTCAAGATCTCCCCAACAAGAGCCGTCGTCGTCGTCTTCCCATTCGTCCCCGTAATCGCTGCCAGCTTACCCTTAGCAAAATGATAAGCCAGCTCCACTTCCCCCCAGATCAAAGCCCCATTTTCACGAAGCTCCCCCACCAAAGGAAGATCCACTGGCACGCCAGGACTCAAGATCACCACTTCCGTCTCTTTTTTCACCTCATCCGGAAGCTCCCCCAAAACAATGCGAAGCCCACTGCTATCCCCAAAGCCACTCCTCACCGTCTCCTCCGACAACCCCGCATTCCCATCATAAAGCACAGGCCTGGACCCCGCATCCAAAAGAAGCTTCGCCGCCCCCACGCCGCTAATCCCCGCCCCCACAATTAGAATCTTCTTATCCTTAACCATCTTTCTCAACCTCCCAACCAAAAATATTTCCAAAACCTAAGGATGTCACAAAATAAGACAGCAGGCTTTTCCGATATCTCGTGTGCTGACCGGATTATATTTAGCAAAATTACGCAGGATATTTGTTCATCTGCAAGACGAATTTTCGAGGGCGTAGCGGTGGCTACGACTAGAAAATTCAACGCAGTAGATGGGCAAATAGACAAGTAAGTTTGACTGAATATAATCTGGTCAGTACACGAATGTCCGGCTATTCGTGTACAGCAGTCTGAATCGTCCGAACACAGGATATGGAAAAGCCTGCTGTCTTATTTTGTGACATCCGCCCCTTGCCAAAACACTTCATAATGCCAAAATCCCAACCAAGCAAAGCACCGCCGTCACAATAGAAAACACCGCCACAACCCGTGTCTCCGACCATCCCCCCAGTTCAAAATGATGATGAATCGGTGCCATCCGAAAGATCCGCTTCCCCCCGGTCATCTTAAAATAAGTAACCTGAATCATAACCGAAAGAATCTCCACCCAATAAATCAATGCCACAATCAAGATAAACATCGGCATCTTCAGCATATAAGCCGTAGAAGCCACAAATCCTCCGAGAGCCAAGGATCCCGTATCCCCCATAAACACACTGGCCGGATAAACATTAAACAGCAAAAATCCCATCAGGCTTCCCACCACCGCACAGGTAATAGGCGAAATACCGCTTTGCGTCCCAAAAGCCACCACCGTAAAAAAAGTAGCAATCAGCACCGTCACACTGGATGCCAGCCCATCCAGTCCGTCGGTAAAATTCGCCCCATTCACCGTACCAATAATCGCCAAAAAAGCCACCGGTACCGCCAGCCAGCCCATATGCAGATAATGCCCCGGCCAGAAAGGGATCAGCATCTCCATATCCCCTCCCGTCTGCTGATAATAATAGTAAACAAACACCCCCGTCACCAGAATCTGCCCCAGCATCTTCTGCCCCGGTGTCAGTCCCTCGGAGCGATGAAGCACAATCTTAATATAATCATCCAGAAAACCAATGATCCCAAACCCCACCGTCACAAACAGAATCGGAATAATCTTCGGATAATCTTTCACATATAATAAAGAAGTGATCACAATCCCAGCCAGAATAATCAAACCGCCCATGGTCGGCGTTCCACTCTTCTTCAGATGGCTTTTAGGCCCCTCCTCCCGGACGGTCTGCCCAAACTTTAATCTTCGCAGCAGTGGAATTATAATAGGACCCAAGGCTGCACTAATGGCAAAGGAAATCAATACCGGCAATATCATCGTATAATTCATATGGTTACACCTCTCAAGCTTCTTTCAGTATACCCTACGGGTACAGCAGTGTATACCCTTTCGGTTCACCCTCGTACAGAATTATAAGTCTTTCCGGAAAATTATTCAACCATAATCTGCTTCAACTGGGAATTTCTGTAATCACTTCCTCCTTTTCAATCCCCAGATAAGGCAGGATATTAGAAAAGATATCCTGAATCACGGGGGCCGCTATGGTTCCTCCATAATAGATTCCCTGGGGATTATGGATAATCGCAATCGCCAGCACCTGGGGATCATCCGCCGGAGCAAAGCCGATAAAGGAAGATATGTACTTATTGGTTCCTCTGGGAAGCGTCTGTGAGGTAGCCGTTTTCCCGCCAATACGATATCCCTCGATATACGCTTTCTTTCCTCCGCCCTCTGACACTACCTTTTCCAAAAGGAAACGCATGGTTTCCGAGGTTTCCTCCGACACAATTCCATCCCTTTTAGCATAAGTAAGCTCTTTCAAAAGATTCCCCTCCTCATCCCGAATCTCCACACCAAAATGAGGTGTCACCCTTGTTCCCCCATTAATGAGAGAACTAACGGTGGTAGCAAGCTGAATGGGTGTAATCTGAAAAGACTGGCCAAACGAAATAGTAGCCAACTCCACAGGTCCGATATTTTCCTTTTTATGAAAAATAGTTCCCGCTTCACCGGGCAGATCCACTCCCGTCTTAGAGAGGAGACCAAATTGCTGAAAATATCCACAGAAGTCATCTACACCTATCCTCTGACCCAAATCAATAAAAACCGGATTGCAGGAATTTTCAATTCCCTGAACAAAGGTCTCCGCACCATGTCCCCCCACCTTATGACACCGGATCTTGCGATCCTCCACAATCCGAAAACCGGGGCAGCTAAAAGTATCATTTAAAGATACCACATCTTTTTCCAATGCCGCAGCAGCCGTAATCGTCTTAAAGGTAGAACCGGGTTCATACGTATCATTGATACTTTGATTCCTCCACATTTGATTTAAAAGATCCTGTTTCTGCTGATCCGTAAGGCCGCTGGTGTCCACGTCCACATTCAGGGTAAAGGGATCATTTAGATCAAACTCCGGCACATTGACACAGGCATAGATTTCCCCGTTTTGGGGATTCATAACCAAAACAGACACATAAGTAGCCTGCTTCTGTTCCAAAGCCTTAAGTGCCGCCTGCTGAGCATAAAGCTGAATATTATAATCCAGGCTGATATACAGGTCGCTGCCGGCTACCGGCTCCACACGCTCCTCCCCTGCATCGGCAATCTCCACACCCCGGGCATCCGTCTGGGTCAGGATCGTTCCATTGATTCCCTGAAGATACTTGTCATACACAACCTCCAGCCCGATAATCCCCTGGTTATCACTGCCTGTAAAGCCAAGCACCTTAGATGCCAGGCTTCCATAGGGATAATATCGCTTAAAGTCCTCATCAATCTTCACACCCTCCAATTGATAGGCTCTTATTCGATCTCCTACTTCTTTCTCAACGTTTGTTTTAATTCGCTCAATAGAGCTATACTTTTCCACCCTTTTACGTACCGTTTCCTCCGGCAGTTCCAGCTCCTTGCAAAGCACCTCAATCACCCTCTCCGGATCTTTAATCTGACTGTGGACCACAGAAATCGTACACACCGTGCGGTTCGTGGCCAAGACAGTTCCGGATGCATCAATAATCTTTCCTCTGGCCGCCTTAATGCTTCGTTCACGCTCATGGAGGTCATCTGCCAGCTCCTGATAGTATTCCGACTCGAAGACCATCAGCTTTACCAGCCGTCCCGTAAGCACGAGCACTGCCACAAGACAGCAGGAGAAGATCAAAATAATCTTTTTTCTATTATACGTCTTACATTTTGGATACATAAAAAGACCTCATAATGGCTTTGTATTAACCTATTATGAGATCTTTTGATTTATACCCTTACTTTTTTTACTCCTCCTGGGGTTCTTCCGGTTCCTGAGGTTCCTGCGGCTTTTCGTCTTCATCTCCTAAAAGAGGACTGACAATTCCGTTTAAGAAGCCTGTATCCCCCTCTTCTTCCACTTCCTCCTCCGTGGGCATTCTGACCTGTTCTCCCGTATTGGGATCCGTAAGCACACCTTCCGATTCAGGCTCCTCTCCCTCGGGGTCCTCACCCTCCTGGCCGCTTTCTTCGCCCTCCTGCTCTGCCTGCTGTTCTGCCTTGGCCGCATTTTCCGCATCTACCTCATCCTGCATATCGGCCGGAATCTCTTCCGTAGGGTAAATATTCAAGTAAGGCATAGCTTCTTTCATAATATTCTTAAAAATCTCCTGAGCAAAGGCACTGCTTGCCTGTGTGGTAGAATCCGCCGCATTCGGTTCGTCTACAACCACATAGCAGACTACCTGAGGATTGTCCACCGGTGCAAATCCAATAAAGGATACCAGATACTTCCTTGCGGAACGTGGAATCTTCTCCGCTGTTCCCGTCTTGCCGCCCATGGCATAGCCAGCCACCCTGGCCTTTTTCCCCGTAGGATTATTCCCGTTGCTATCCATCTCACCATACATGGTATGATAGAGATACTGGCGAATCAGGGAAGAGGTTTTCGCCGACACCGTCTGCTTCACCAGAACCGGATTGATATTTTCCACTGTGCCGCCGTTGGAATCCAGAACCTTTTTCACCACATGGGGCTTATAATAGTATCCGCCGTTGATCACGGAGGAAAACGCACTCGCCACCTGGATCATGGTCGCATTGTAGCCCTGGCCGAAAGAGCTGGTTGCCAGCTCCGTAGGCCCTATGTTGTCCCTTGTAAATACCGTGGATGCATTGTTGGTCTCTCCCGGCAGATCAATGTTCGTCTTCAGGCCCATATTAAAAATCTGCTGGTATTTCAGGAAATTATCATACCCCTCTTTCGCCCCTATCTGCATGAGTGCATCATTGCAGGAAAACATCAGGCTTCCTTCCAGAGAAATGATTCCATGTCCGGTTTTTTTCGCACATTTTATGGGCTTTTGTCCCTCTACAATTACCTGACCGCTATCGCATAAAAATGTAGTGGAATCCGAAACCGTTCCCGTCTCCAAGGCTCCCGCCACGGTCAGAGGCTTTACCGTAGATCCCGGCTCAAAGCCATCACTGATGCAGTAATTTCTCCACATCTGATTTTGGAGAAACAGGACCAGGTTCTCCTTATCCAGCTTGCCATTACTCTCCAGCTGATTATACTCCCGTTCCAGCATATAGCCCTGATCCACAAGGATATGGGGATTGCCCTCCATAGCATCCAGGATCTCCTGGGGAAGATAACCATTCTTTACCAGATCAAAGGGATCGTTCAAATCAAAATCCACGTCTCCTGCCATAGCCAGGATTTCTCCTGTCTGAGGATCCATCATAATGACACCAATATTCTTTGCTGCTGGTCCCTCTATATTTTTATTAGTGTAATCCTGGATAAATTTATCAATGTACTTCTCCACAATTCCCTGAAGCGTTACATCAATGGTGGACACTATGCTGTCACCATCCGTCGGAATCTTTACAGATTTTTCCTGTTCTAAATCCTCATTTAGATAATTATAGCTCCTTCCATTGGTTCCATTTAAGACACTGCTGTATTCCTCTTCAATGCCCGTCTGTCCCTGATTACCTGTTACTGTATATCCTACCACATGACATGCCAAAGAGTTATTGGGATAACGACGAATATATGAATCCTCAAACCAGACCCCCTTTATCCTGGCTCCTCTTTCCTTATCCTCCTGAAGTTCCCGGAATGCTGCTGTTTCATCCTTACTAAGCTGGCGTAACAAAGGCACATAACTACTATCTTTCTTTTCGCTTAAAATTGCTCGAAGTTCTGCTTCATCAAGTTCAAAATTCTCTAGTAATGCACGAAGCGTAGGTTCTACACAGTCCTTTTTTGCATCATCACTCTTATTCTGCAATAGTACCTTTGGATCCAGAATCAGATTATAAACTTTCTCACTTGTAGCCAGAATCGTACCATTCCGATCCAGAATGTCCCCTCGCTTATAGGGAAGCAGGGTACTAGCCGTATCCTGCTGAGCCAAAACCTTCTTTGTGTATTTCTCTCCATTTGTCTTGTTAATGTAAGCAAGGCGGATATCCACACCAATTAAAGCAAGCACTATTATTGTAAATAATAGTGCCAGCTTTCCTTTCATGCGATGCTCCATAATCGCCTTTTTTCCATTTTTTTGCTTTCTTGCTGACCTGCTCAAACTATCACCTGCCTCCGGAACCAAGGACTCCTTTTAGTCCGCTGTCTTCCTGGGGAATCTCTTCATATTGCCTTACATAATCACTACCCTGACCATCATACAGAATCACCTGATCCTCCTGTGCATACACCATTCCCAATTCATTGATAGCGATATCCCGCACTTTCTCCAGATCCACAGAAGAGGTGACCCGATTGTATTCGTCATCATTTTCTTCTTTCCTATCTGAAAGCTGTGCCTCCAATGCTGCAATATTCTTCATTCGAGCCGTGTTGTCCGCCTGTAACTGTAGATAACCTACACACGCCCAAAGAGCCAGCACAGATGCGGCGGCCAGAAATAGAGTATATCCTATACTCAGATAATTTACTCTCTCCCGACGGGGAGCACGATGCACCTTAGGTCTCTGTGCCTGTCTATTCTTTTGATCTCGTTTTGGATTCTCCACAACCTGAAGCTTACGGACTGCTGTGCCATTCACATAAGTCTGTCTGTTTCTGTCGGAAGTTCTTCTTTTGCCCGTATTGATGCTTCTGATTTCTGCCATATTTTTCTCACACTTCTAATCTAGATCCGTTCAAAAACACGGAGTTTTGAACTTTTTGATCTCTTATTTTCTTTCAACTCCTCCTCGTCAGGAACAATTGGTTTTTTAACAGCTAACCTGCCCCTCGGTTTGTTACCACACACACACACAGGAAAATTAGAGGGGCAGGTGCAGGGATTTTCATTTGTTTTAAAAATGGTTTTTACAATTCTATCCTCCAGGGAATGGAACGTAATCACACAGATTCTTCCTCCCGGATTCAGCAAATCAATCATATCGTCCAGGGATTCCTTTAAAACCTCAAGCTCCCCATTCAGTTCAATCCGAATCGCCTGAAAGGTCTTTTTTGCCGGATGTCCGCCATTCATACGCACCCTTGCAGGAATGGCTCCCTTAATAATCTCCGACAGCTCCCCGGTAGTCTCGATAGGCTTCTTCTCTCTGGCAGATACAATATGCCTGGCAATATTCTTTGCAAACTTGTCCTCGCCATAGTCCCGAATCACACGGTACAGCTCTGCTTCCGAATATCCGTTCACAATATCTCTTGCCGTTTGTTTCCGCCTTTGGTCCATCCGCATATCCAGAGGAGCATCCTCACGGTAGGTAAACCCTCTCGCCGCAGTATCCAGCTGATAGGAGGAAACTCCCAAGTCCAGCAGGATTCCGTCTACTCTGTCTATGCCAAGCTTTTGTAATTCCTGACGCATATTGCAGTAATTGCTTCGAACAATGGTGACCCGATCGCCAAACTCCTTTAATCGCTCTCCCGCCGCCACAATGGCATCTGCATCCTGATCGATTCCAATGAATCTTCCCCTGTCAGAGAGCCGCTTACACACCTCAAAGGCATGTCCTCCTCCTCCTAAGGTTCCGTCCACATAGATTCCATCCGGTCGGATGTTCAGCTGTTCAATGGTCTCTTTTAGCAGGACCGATACATGTGCAAATTCCATCTGACTCTCCTAAACGTTGCTTAAATATCCAGTCCCAGTTCCGTCAATTGTCCTGCAATCTCATCCATGTCAATTTCATCGTAATTGTTATTCTGATTCCACTTCTCCTCGCTCCAGATCTCGATGCGGTTCAGAAGTCCTGCCAAGACCACATCTTTCTCGATCCCCGCAAACTTCCGAAGTGTTGCGGGAAGCAGAATCCTCCCCTGCTTGTCAAACTCGCAGGAGGTGGCACCTGCGGTAAGAAATCTCACGAAAGAACGGGCATTCTTATTGGTTGTCGGAAGCTTGCGAAGCTTCTCCTCATACTCCTCCCACTCTTTCATGGGAAACACAAAGAGACAGCCGTCCAAACCTCTGGTTACGATAAATTCCTCTCCCAACAATTCCCGAAATTTGGAGGGTATGATGAGCCTGCCCTTGGTGTCCACCGAATGGTTGTACTCGCCACGGAACATAGCACTCACCCCTCTTTCGTCTGGTCTCAGGTCTTGTTCTCCACTATTCTACACCTAAAAACCACTTTCCACCACTTTCTACCACTGTGAAATAATAGTATCCTACTTTTTAGCAAAAATCAAGCACTTTTCACCTTAAATTAAATGGAATTTTAAAGAAATTTTTCGACAAAAAAGAGGGCTTCTATATCTTGTGTCCGTATCAAAAATGATACCAAGATATAGAAGCCCTCCTTTTTACGAACGTTCTTTGGGCCGTGTCCTGTAAAACCAGATGACTCCACTAACCGCACTGATCGACAGCACAATCAGCATAATATGGGAGTATTCCCCTACCAGATAAGCAATTCTTCCCCAGGATTCCCCCAGAACCGCCCCCAGAGAAACCAATGCCAGATTCCAGAGTACGCTTCCCACCGTCGTATAGGCCAGGAACATTCCCATGGGCATCCGGCTCATACCGGCCGGAATGGAAATCAGGCTGCGGACAATGGGAACAAAACGGCAGAAAAACACGGTTTTTGTCCCTTTCCTAAGAAACCAGTCGTCCGCCTTTGCCACATCCACAGGCTTCAGGCAAAGGACCTTTCCCACAGGCCCCGCCACCAGCTTCATAAGCCGGTCCCTGTTGAGAAGCCATCCCACCCCGTAAAGCACCAACGCCCCGGCCAGAGAACCCAAGGTGGAATAAAAGACCACCCCAAAGACAGAAAGCCTGGTATATGTAGTCAAAAACCCTCCGAACGGCAGGATAATTTCCGATGGAATAGGCGGAAAAATATTCTCCACCGCAATCAATAAGAAGATCCCCGGATAACCATACTGCTCCATAAGGCTCATAATCAGTTCCCGCAAGTGCCACCTCCGCAAATGCTCCATGTTCTGTTTACAGCTTATGCAAAAAAGGGCCAAAAAATGCCCACCGTCGGAACTCTCCCCCCACCCCCTCACTCAACCGTCTCAATCGACTCCACAATATTCATCCCCGCAATCCCCCGCAGCGGAACCGCCGTTGCCAGCAGACAGACTATGACAGAAACCGCCGCCGCTTCAACAATCGCCCCCACCGGAACCGCCACAAGCTGCAATGCATTCGTCCGTGCCGCCCCGATAAAGATACAACAGATATACCCCAGCACCCCGCCAATCAAGGATGCAAAAATGCCATAGTAAGCCCCCTCCCACAGAAACGTCCGATAAAGGCTTGCGGCACTCATTCCCACGGCCCGCTGTATGCCAATCTCTCCCACACGGGTATGGATATTACTGTAAACGGTATTGATAATATTCAACATCCCAATAATACCGATAAAGATAATCAACACCCAACAGAGCATTTTGATCTGTTCAAAGCTCTCCGCCATTTCATTGCTGCTTTGGAGATAGGAAAGCCAATGAGTTCCCGGGTATTCCCTGCACCAGTCATCCAGCCAGCGTTCAAAGGCATCCGTATCCGCATTCTCCCCCAGCACAAGGTAGATTTCCGAATAACTGTCATTTCCAAGGAGGGAGCAATAAATTTCATCATTCACGATGAGCTGAACACCGTTTGTAAACCCGTCATTGTTGATTGTGATGGGTTCATCCATCAGTCCCACCACACGAAGCGTTCTGTCTCCCAGCCGAATCTTATCGCCCACGGCAAGGGCTGTATATTCCACAGGCGTATCACCGTTGGAAATGATGATGGGATTCTTGACCAGGCAACCCGTTCCGTCCTTTAACGCCTGCCTGTCCTCATCCGATAGATTGGGTGCGAGACGTCTCCCGCTTGCTTCGTCTATATTGGCAAGCTGTAAGGTTTCATGGCTCTTAAGAGACAGGTCCGTATCAAAGGGCGGCAACTCCCCGGCTCCCGGATGAAACATGGAAAGGCGGGTGGTGGAAACGCTCTCCACCTCATCATTTCCTTTCAGGGTCTCCACCGCTTCTGCCGGAATGCCGGAGGTCTCATTTGTAACTGCATAATCGCTGAAATACAGATCCTGAACGGAGCTGCTGGCATCCAAAAGATCCGTAAAGCTCTGCAAGGCAACGAATACGGTAATGCTCATAACCAGGGACAGAATGGTAACTGCCGTTCTGCCACGTCCACGTCTCAGATTGAGCCTTGCATAGTAGGCTTCAAAATTTCGGATTCTGCGGCTCCCCTTTCCCCAACGTTTCACCCTTACGGCCTGCCCCGACATGGCAACCGTGGGAGATACACGGGATGCGTACCGGGCTGCGGGAAATGCGGCCAGCAGGGCAAACAAAAGTGTTATAAGGACGCTGACAAGGAGCATGGGCAGCTTTACGGTACTGGCGGCACCGATTGCGGCATTTAATTCGGAAATGCTGTCTGCCAGAAACAGATCGGGATTGAGAAAGCCCGCTGCCGCAATCAGCACGCCCTTTGCCGCCCACACGCCAAGCCCCAGCCCAATGGGAAGACCGGCTCCGCCAAGAATCAAAAGCTGCAGGGAAACCAGACGGTAGATCTGCCCCCGTTCCCCGCCAATGGCACGTAAGGTACCGTATTCTTTCACCCGCCTGGTTACAGAGATCTTCAAAATGTTGTAGATGACAAGCCCCGCCGCAAGCAAAACCAGCACGCCCACCAATACGCAGGCCGCCGCCATAAATGAAAATCCCGTGCCCATACCGCTGTCCGCCGCTTCGTCATAGGAAATCCCCATAGCATCGAGCAAAATCCAGTTATACTGAATATATCGTTCCTTTACATTTAAGTCCTCTGCCAGATCCGAGACAATGCTCTGAAAATGTTCCTTAGAATGGGTCTTAAAGTCTGTGGAATAAAAAAGATATTCTTCCGGCAGCAGCTCTTGGGCTGTTCCGTTTCCCACAATCCCCTCAACCGTACCTGTTGCATAGCCCATGTAGCTGCTCCCCAGGATCCCCGTCAATACAAAGTCAGCGGAATATTCGAACTCTGGCAGGGTCCCATCCATAAGAAATGTGCTTAAATCCAGAGAAATCGTATTTCCAGGGGCTGCATCCAGTCCAAGATACCCAATCGTATCCTCTGACAGTGCAATTTCACCGGCCTTTTCCGGCAGGCGTCCCTCTTTTACATTCCCGATAGACGGGTACATGGATAATGCGTTATCGTGATATTCCCGCAGATACAGGGTTAAGCTGCTGTTCCCCAGCGGCATACTGCCCACAAAGATTGTGTCGCCCACGTCAAAGAGACGGTCGTCCTTATGGAGCCTTTGTGCCTGCTCCTCAGTGAGCTGGTGAAAGGTGGCATAGCGGCTCCCGTTCAGCCCCTCCGCCTGCCTGAGCCGCATGGACTTAAGGATCCCCACGGACTGGCCCACCACCGTTGTCATGATCATGGACAGAATTACTGCGGCCCAAATGAGAATCGCCGTGATTTTCTGTGCTTTCAGCTCTTTCCATGCAAATGCCAAATAGGATCTCATCTTGTCTCCACCTCCGTAAGAATGCCGTCCACGATCACAAATTGGCGGTCGGCCATTTTTGCAATGGAGCTGTCATGGGTGATGACAACGAGGGTTTTTCCCATTTTCCTCCATATGTTTTGCAGCATTTCCATAACCTCGCTGCCGCTTTTGCTGTCCAGATTTCCGGTGGGTTCGTCGGCAAAAATGATATCCGGCTTTCCTATCAGGGCACGGGCGATGGCGGTACGCTGCTGCTGGCCGCCGGAGAGCTCGTGGGGCAGATGGGCGAGACGCTCGCTGATTCCCAAAAGGTCCGTAAGCTGCTTTACATAGGCTTCGTCCGGCTGCTTTTTGTCTAGCAGCAGGGGCATGATGATGTTTTCCCTTGCGGTGAGGACGGGGAGCAGGTTGAATTGTTGGAAAATGAAGCCGATACGCTGGCGGCGAAAGGCGGACAGTTCTTTGTCAGTGAAACTGTATATTTCTTTTCCGTCGTATGTCAGGCTGCCCGAGGTGGGTTTGTCTAGCCCGGACAATAGGTGGAGCAGGGTACTTTTTCCACTGCCGGAGGGGCCCATGATGGAGATAAAATCGCCGGATGTGATTTTGAGATTTGCTTTATGTAGTGCTGTGACACGGGTCTCTCCGGTGCCGTAGATTTTGGATAGGTCTTTTGCTTCGATGGTCATAAAAATACGCTCCTTACTTTGTAATGTAAGGTGAGTGTATAATGGAAATCTCAAGGTTTTCTCAAGATTTTCTTACGATTTTTTTGGGGACGGAGGGGGACAGTTCACACGGACAGCGGCAGACAGGCTTTTCCATATCCGTGTTC
>CAOJBY010000018.1 GCA_948330435.1 uncultured Lachnoclostridium sp.
ATTTAATTTGGAGAAAAACTGAGGATTTTGGTTCAGATAAACTAACGAATAACACTTATAGTAGGTCAAACAGGTTCAGGAAAATCCTACGCATTGCATGGGTATCTGCTTCAAATGCTTTTAAAGCCCATTCCGTACCATTTATATTTTTGTGACCCAAAAGCGTCCAGTATCGCATTGCTGGGGGAACGGGTGTCGCCGGAAACTACGGCGGATGACTTTGAAGGGATTGTCGCATTGTTGGAAACTTTTGTTTCTCAAATGCAGAAAAGGCAGCGGAAAATGAAAAGGTATTTATCGAAAAAAATTGACGGTGATTACAGGGACTTTGGACTTTCCCCTCATATTCTGTTATTTGATGAATTTGCTGATTTCTCTCTACTCCTGCAATCGAAAGATAAGAAGATACGTGACCATGTGAACGGTCTGATATCTTCAATCGTTCTAAAAGGACGACAGTCAGGCTTTTTCCTCTGGATTGTCATGCAGCAGGCAGGAAGCAACAATATCCCGACGTTTATTCGAGACAATCTTCCTTGGAAGGTTGTCTTGGGAAATGCCGAAGACCAGACGTATGTCACGGCATTTGGGGCAGGCGTGGACATTCCGTTGCGGAAGATGGAAGCCGGAGACGGGGTGTTTACGTACCCGGCAGCAGCGAACAAGCCAAGGCTATGTGAATTTCCGACATTGGCCTTTGATGTTTTAAACGCACTGGAAGTTGAAGGCCATGCGGAATCAGGACGGTCTCCGACTGAATACTATGGCTCGGAAGAATGAGCATTTACCACGATTTCGGCTTGCCGAAATCGTGGTGCCAGTGTCAAATTCCCTCAAAAGGCTATATTTTCTGGCGGTATGGGCTTGTTATACCGCCAGAAAATCAAAGTGCCAAAGTGCCAAAAATATCCGAAAACACTGAAAAATCAACGAAAGGAGTGACACCAAAATGCCCGATAGCAAGAGAAACAATTCCAAAATGCCTGATAGCGAAAAAGGCGAAGACAAAGCGTCCGATAGCGAAAAAGACAACGCCAAAGAATCCGATAGCCAAAAAAAATATCCCAAGTGTAAAAACATGATGTATGAACAACAGATAGAACACTTGCCAGCCGGAACCATTGAACAGTTAGTTGAGCGGATAGAAAAGCTAGCACCGAAGAAATATGCACTGATTATACATGACAAGGATGTCAATGAACAAGGGGAACCTGCAAAAGACCATGTACATGTGATGTTATGCTTTGAAAATGCTCGCTCCATCAACAGTATTGCCAAGAAATTGGGGGACGAGCCGCAGTCCATAACAATATGGAAAGGGAAAGCAGAAAACGGTTTTTCTTACCTTATTCACGCCACAACGAAAGCCATTGACAAGTATCAATATCCCTCATCAGAAGTTAGAGCAAACTTTAATTATCAAGAAGAAATGCTGAGAATCACAAAAGAAATTGAAAGGAGCAGGCAGACGGCAAGCATCACACTTCTTCTGGATTCTCTTTATAAGGGGGAAATCTCGAAAGAAATATTGGAAAAAAAGCTGACTGGTAGCCAGTACGGGAGAATAAAGCGTCAGATTGAAGATGTATGGAACAAGCGGCTGCAATTCCAAGCGGCTGAATGGCGAGAAAAAATGAAAAAGAGCGGAAAGCCAATAGAAGTCATATGGATTAGTGGGAAATCAGGAACGGGAAAAACGAGCTTAGCCAAAGAATACGTTGAAAAGTTAAAACGGCCCTACTTCATCACGGGAAGCAGCCGGGACATCTTTCAGAATTATTCCGGCGAGCATACCATGATAATTGATGAATTTAGGGGTGACATGATAAAGTACCCGGATTTGTTGCGGATACTGGACCCTTTCGGCAGTCAAGTCATGGCACCGTCCAGGTACAGCGACAAGCCGCTGGCCTGTGACTTGATTCTCATAACCTCCCCATATACCCCGGTGGAGTTCTATCAAAAGTTGTTTATCCATACTGTTGAAGATTCCATTGACAGTATGGAACAGCTATTGAGAAGAATTACACTGACCATTGAAATGGATGAAGACCATATTAGAGCGGTCGAATATGACAGGAAAGTAAAAGCTTACAAGGCTATGGAAAATGCCGAAAAAGAAAACCGCTATTCCAAGCGTTACCGTGAGAAGGACTATGCTGACAATAAATCCAAAGACTTGTTTCAATCCCTGTTCCGTGATGGGCCGAGTGAAGAAGCCGGTAATGACGATTCCGTAGAAAAGGAGGCAGAAAATGAACACGACTGACATACCTATTTGGGAAAAGTACATGCTTACCATTGAAGAAGCGGCAAAATATTTTCGCATTGGAGAAAGTAAGTTACGGCGTTTCATAGACGAAAATCCCAATGCGAAATGGGTGCTTATGAACGGAAACCGCATACAGATTAAGCGGAAACAATTTGAAAAAATACTTGATGAAATAAGCATAATGTGATGCAAAAAGAGCCGGAATGTGCTATAATAAATATATGCATATCAAGGCTCTTTCCCATATGGAAAGGAGCAAAAAACAATGTCAGAAAGAAGACGGGATAACAAAAACCGCATTTTGCGTTCGGGAGAGAGCCAGAGAAAAGACGGGAGATATGCTGACGACGGGATAGACACAATCGGAAAGAAAATGACCGTCTGCGAGCTTTACGCAAAGCAGAACCGCCACCGGGGGAATGTAAGGTACAACACCACACAGGGGCGTAAGCGGCTTATGAGGCTGTTAGAATCGGATAAACTTGGTTCCTGCCCTATTGACGGCGTAAGGCCCTCTGATGCGAAAGAATGGGCGTTACGCATGAAAGAAAGAGGGATGTCCTACAAAACCATAAGCAACGACAAGCGTTCCCTAAAAGCTGCTTTTTACACGGCGATACAGGACGATTGTATAAGGAAGAACCCCTTTGACTTTCAGTTAAACACCGTAATTGAAGACGACACGGAACCAAAAGTACCTCTCACAGCGGAACAGGAAGAAAGCCTTTTGTCCTTTATGCAGAGCGACAGTGTCTATCAAAAATACCGTGACGAGGTTGTCATACTGCTGGGAACGGGGTTAAGAATTTCCGAACTCTGCGGTTTGACTGAAAACGACATTGACCTTGAAAGCCGGACAATCACGGTAGACCACCAGCTTTTAAGGAACGCAGAAACTGGCTACTACATAGAGAAGCCCAAAACGCAAAGCGGCGTTAGGAAGATTCCAATGAGTGAAAAAGTGTATGAAGCGTTGGAACATACATTAGAGAATCGCAAGAGTACAAAGTCGCCCGTGATTGACGGTTACAGCAATTTTCTATTCCTCAACCGGGACGGTTGCCCGAAAGTGGCGGCAAACTATGATAATATGTTCCGGGGGCTTGCGAAGAAGTACAACAAGAGCCACGAGGAAGCATTACCCAAGGTAATGACACCCCATACCCTGCGACATACGTTCTGCACCAACTTAGCCAATGCCGGAATGAATCCAAAGGCGTTGCAGTATATCATGGGACACTCCGATATCACTATGACGCTGAACTATTACGCACACGTCAATTTTAATTCCGCAAGGGCTGAAATGAAGCGGTTACTCCCATAGCCATGACTGAAATTTACTACTTCTTTTACTACTTTTCAGTGAGAAAACATAAGAGGTTATGAGGGTATATAAGAAATTCTCCCTATATCTAAAGTGCCGAAAAAGCCCGGAAATACGGGCTATACGGGCATATAAGAACTTCTAAAGAGATAATCTAAATTTACCAATAATTTTTATGTAAAAAAAAGGAGATGACACCTATATGAGCATTCGAATTGGTATTTTAGGCTATGGCAATCTGGGCAGGGGCGTGGAGTGTGCGGTTCGCCAGAATCCAGATATGGAACTTCGAGTGGTATTTACCAGAAGAGAACCGAAAGATGTGAAGATTCTGACAGATACGGCAAAGGTGTGCCATGTGGATGAGGTAAAAAGCTGGCAAAAAGAGATTGATGTACTCATTCTCTGCGGCGGAAGTGCCACAGATCTTCCGGTACAGACTCCGGAATATGCAAAGCTTTTCAATGTAGTGGACAGCTTCGATACTCATGCCCGGATTCCGGAACATTTTGCTGCAGTAGATGCAGCGGCAAGGGAGGCTGGCAAGACGGCGATTATTTCCGTGGGCTGGGATCCGGGAATGTTCTCTTTAAACCGCCTGTATGCCAATGTCATTCTTCCGGAAGGGAAAGATTACACGTTCTGGGGCCGGGGCGTAAGCCAGGGACATTCTGACGCAGTGCGGAGAATTGACGGCGTAAAGGATGCAAAGCAGTATACCATTCCGGTAGAGTCATCGCTGGCATCTGTACGTGCCGGAGAGAATCCGGATTTAACTACCAGGCAGAAGCATACCCGAGAGTGTTTTGTAGTGCTGAAGGAGGGGGCGGATCCGACAAAGATAGAGGAAGAAATTAAAACCATGCCAAATTATTTTGCGGATTATGACACCACGGTACATTTCATCAGTGAAGAAGAGATGAAGCGGGATCACAGCCGGATTCCTCATGGCGGCTTTGTTCTGCGAAGCGGCGTGACTGGATGGGAGAAAGAAAACAGTCATTTGATCGAGTATAGCCTTAAACTGGACTCTAATCCGGAATTTACTTCCAGTGTCATTGTTGCTTATGCAAGGGCTGCATTCTGTCTGGCAGAAAAGGGTGAACATGGGTGTAAAACCGTATTTGATATTGCACCGGCTTATTTAAGCCCAAAGAGTGGAGAAGAACTGAGGGGCTCCATGTTGTAAATTTCAGTAGAATTTCCATGAATAATTAGATATATACAAAGAAGCGGGTGGTTCAGGTATGAATTATCTGCTTCTTTTTTAGGAAAGTCTATGAGAGAATAAGAGTTGAAAATATGTGTATAGGAAAGGTGAAATGGTTCATATTATAAATAACAAAAAAAATGTTGATTAAATTTAACATTATAGTATAATTATCATATGCCTTTGAAAGGAAAAACAAAAATAATGTTATTAAATTTTAAATTGAAAAATTTTAAATCCTTTAAAAATGAAACCATTTTTACTATGCTGTCAAGCCTGCAGAAGACGCATAATGATTATGTTATTGATAGAACGATCTCAGGAAACAGGGTTCGAGTGCTTCCCATGTCTGTTATTTATGGGGCTAATGCAAGTGGAAAGTCTAATATTATATTGGCCATGGATGTTTTGCGAATACTAGTAAAAGAAGGAACTTTAGATTGTAAAGAATTAGAGCCCTATAAAAGTACTTTATCCTTTATAAGAGATCCCAGTTGGTATCTGCCCGTAGAATTGGAAGTTACTTTTTCTACATTTAATAATATTTATAAATATGGAATTGAATTTACGGATATAGATAAGTACAGTGTTATAAGAGAATACTTATATATTAACGAAGACGAAATCTTTGAAAGAACAAAAAAAGATAAAATTCGAATGCCTATTGGCAGCTTGGTAAAAAAAGGATACATTGAAAAAAATGAGGAAGATTTTGCTGATATTTTATTAAAGAAATTAAACCAGGCATTAGAAGAGAAAAGCTTGGTAATTACAGGAGCGATAAGCAACTTAATTGCAGGAGACTATATCTCGGAGTTTCATGAATGGTTTAAAAATTTTAATGTGATTATGAATGCAAATGATATAAATTTTCAGCAGAAAGACTTGAAAAGTATACTTCAGGCACATGGAGATGAGAAAAAAGATGTCCGCAGGAAATTTTTTGAAAGCGATTCGGTTAAGGAAATTATGGGATTTGCTGAGTTTGGAAATCAGGCAATAGGCTTTATCTCTGAAACAGAACATGATGAACTGTCAATGTGCTCTATGTATACAATTCCGCTGGAAAATAAAAAGTTAGAGAACTCGAAATATTCTATCCGAATGATTGTTGACTCTGAATTAATGGAATCAAAAGGAACGATCCATTTGATAAGATTGATACAGCCTTTTATTGATGTACTTAAGACAGGCGGAGTAATTGTTTTGGATGAAATGGATGCTTCTTTACATTTTGAAATTGTAGTCTCTTTGATTCGAATTTTTAACAATAAAGAATTAAATCAAAAAGGGGCACAATTAATTTTTAATACCCACAATCCCATTTATCTGGATGGTGAACTGTTAAGGCATGACCAGATTGTTATGGTTGAAAAGAATAAGGATGATTTGACCAGTGAGATTTATTCCTTGTCTGACTATAAATTACGTCCGGAGGAACGTATTTTAAAAAATTATTTGGATGGGAAATATGGAGCTCTGCCGCACATGGATTTGGAAATAGCATTTAAACATATATTGGAAAGGGAGGCAAAGCAGGATTGAATCGACCTCAAAGAAGGCCTAAACGACCTAAATTCCTATGCATTCTTGGATGTGAAGGTGAGAATCAGGAACGCCTGTATTTTAATAAAGTACAGGAATTAGTGAACAATATAGAAGAGAGAACCCATGATTTGATGTTCGATTATGCAGAACCATTTGGCGGGGATCCGAAATGTGTTGTAGAGCGTACCATAACAAAGTCTATTGGAAAAACGAATAGGGCCTCTATATTTGATTATGATGGAAAAAGAAAAAAATTTGAGGAGGCAATTGATTTAGCAAAGGAGCATCAAATAGTTTTGGGATATACGAATTATTGCTTTGATTTGTGGTTGATTCTTCATAAAAAATACTATTCACAGGAGGTAACCAGCCAAGATGGGTATACCCAAGAATTAAGAAGGGTATATGGTTTGAGAAAGGGAGCAAATATTAAGAAAAGGGAACAAGTGGAAAAGATTATTGCTCAAATTAATCTGGAAGATATCAGAACCGCAATGTCAAATGCAGAAAGAATAACGTCAGATGTAAAAAGAACTTTTAACAAAACGCCTCAAGGGAACGATTATTATGATAATCCTGATACGCAGTTACATATCATGTTAAGAACAATATTAAAAAAAGTGGGGGTGGATTGCCTGTGAACCCTCGAATTATCGAATCTGCCATAACTGCCTATCCTATTTGCGATTACGCATTTATAGAGATTGGGGATATTCCTTTTAAAGAAGAAGTCCGCTATATCTGCAAAACCGAATGCCAGCGATATGGAAAGTCCTGGTCCTGCCCGCCGGCGGTGGGAACCGTAGAGGAATGCAGGAGCCGCTGCGAGGCATATGAGGGAGGTTTCCTGTTTACCACAATGACAGAGGTTCCTGATATAGAGGATCTGGAGGGGATGCTGGCCACCAGAAAGACTCATGAGGAGATTACTCGGCAGGTAAGGGATATTTTCGTAAAAGAAGATATGGAGGTTTTGGTTCTGTCCACGGAATCCTGTGCAATTTGTGAAAACTGCACTTACCCGGACGCCCCCTGCCGTTTCCCTGACAAGATGTTTCCAAGCCTTGAGGGATATGGAATTCTGGTAACCGGACTTGCAGAACAATGTGGGATTACTTTTATGAATGAAAATAATCTGGTAACCTGGTTCAGTTTGATTTTGTACCGATAGATTTGCTCTGTGTTAAAAGACAGTGAAAGGACAATAGGATGAAAACAATCTATTTTGAAAAGGATATTCCCAGAATACTTGCCACAAAACTTGCAGCAAAATGTTGTCAGCCTCTTTTATATACAGGACTTAACGCCGTGAAGTACAACAAAAAGCTTCCCAATCCCCCTCTCCCGGGACCTAATTGGCTTCGGGTAAAGAATCTGGCCTGTGGCCTGTGTGGTACGGATGTAAGCTTTTTTAAAGCCACAACGGGAACCGGCTCTGCATTTGAGCCCATTCCGGGCTCAGCCAGAACTTACTTGGGTCATGAAAACGTTGGAGTGGTTGTAGAGACCGGTTCGGCCGTAACAAAATTTAAAAAGGGTGATCGGGTAACTATCCGGGAATATATGTCCGGCTGCGGCAACAAGGATATCCATCCTCCCTGCAAATACTGTGCGGAGGGTAATTATAACCTCTGCCTTAACTATGGAGAACCAAGTCCCCTTTCCCTGCCGGATACCGGTGCAGGCTTTGGAGATATGTTTATCGCTCCTGAGCAGCAATTAACCGGGATTTTTGATGAACTGACCGATGATCAGGCCGTGTTGTTAGAGCCATCCTGTGTTTCCGTGCATTCCGTTCTGATCGATCCGCCCAGGGAAAGAGAAAAGATTCTGGTTTATGGCTGCGGCATGATTGGCCTGGGGATAGTACAGGCTTTAAAAATTATTCAGCCAAATTGTGAGGTTTGGGTAACCACCCGGAAAAAGGCGAGACAGCAGATGGCAAAGCGTCTTGGCGCGGATCACATTTTAAAGGGAGATCCCTACGAGGAAACCACGAAAGCCACAAAGGGCAGCCGGGTTTATGTGGGAATGAATAAGAACAAAATGATTTTCGGCGGCTTTGATCGAATTTACGATTGTGCCGGAGGCGGAAAAGCCAATACCCTTTGCTGCCGCCTTCTTCGGCCAAGAGGGACCCTGGTAAAGGTAGGGCATCATATGACAGCCATTACCTTTGATGAGACCCCCGTTTGGTGGCATGAGCTAAAGCTGATTGGCGTGGATGCTCATGGCATGGAGGAATGGCAGGGACGTAAGCTCTATACTTTTGACCTGGTACAGAAATGGATGAGAGATGGTATCTATAAGACGGATGGATTTATCACTCATCGGTTCCCTTTGTCACGGTATAAAGATGCCATGCGGTTGGCCATTTCCAATCCGTCAAATATGATTAAGATAGTGCTGGACTGTCGTGATGCATAAGGAACAATTGTAAGATTCGAAAGATAAAGTTATAGAAATCATTAAAAGGGCATATAGTAAGTGTAAGAAAACCACGAAAGCCCGGGACCAATGAACTGGAAAGAAGAGATGACAGATGCATTAAATCTGCCCAAGGATTTGATGCTCGGTGCGGTAATTATAACCATTACAGGAAAACATGAGGCTTATGTGGAGAACTACATGAGCCTTATTGAATATACAGAGGAATTGATTCGGATTCAGACAAAGACCTGCAAGCTGGAGATCCGCGGCCTGCAATTAGATATTTCCTACTATACAAATGATGAGATGAAGATCACCGGAGAGATTCAGGAGGTGAAATATTGCTGACTTCATTTTTTCGCTACTTGTATGGTTATGTACGTGTAAGGCTTACCGGCTATTCGCCGGAGCGTTTCTTAAATCTATGTAAAGCTCATGAGATCGAGATCTGGGATTTGCAGAACAATGGCGGCTATTATGAAATGAACTTAAGTATCCGTGATTTTCGGAGGCTTAGGCCCCTGCGGAGGAAGGCGAGAGCCCATCTTCTGGTGACAGAGCGGCACGGGCTTCCGTTTTTTTTGCATCAGTACCGGAATCGAAAGATGTTTGCAGTGGGGATCCTGCTCTGCATCGCATTTTTGTATGTCATGTCTTTATTCATCTGGAATATTCACATTGAGGGGAATTATTCCAGAACTACTAATGTGATTCTGGACTATCTGGAGTCCGAACATATTGTTCACGGCATGCGAAAAAGCCAGGTAGACTGTAAAGAAATTCAATCCATGATTCGGATTCAGTTTCCGGATATTATCTGGGTTTCCGCAGAGATAAGAGGGACCCGCCTGCTTATTCGGATTCGGGAGAATATGGACAGTCTTCCAATAGAAGCGGAAACAGAAGAAGAGGAACCCAGAGATATTGTGGCTTCCAGAGAGGGAATCATAACCAGTGTTCTGGTGCGGAAAGGAATATCTCAGATTCAAGTGGGGGATGAAGTAGAATCGGGGCAGCTTCTGATCTCAGGATGCATTGACATTCTGAATGACAACGGAGAAGTGGCGAATTATCAGTATACGGCGGCGGACGCAGATATTTATGCCAGTACCTCCTATACTTATTATGATGAATTTGTTTTATCCCATGAGGTGCGTCATCCAACAGGGAAAAAACGTCATGGTTTCTATGCGAAAATAGGAGGAAAGACCATTTCTCTGAAGCTTCGCCCGAGTTTTGAGACCTATAGTTCCCTGAATACAGAGTATCCCCTGAAACTGACGGAGAACTTTTACCTTCCCCTGACTTTTGGCTCTACGCTCTATGAAGAGTATGAAATTTATACGGAAACTTACAGTGAGGAAGAGGCAAAAAGCCTTGCGGAGGCAAATTTAGATGAATTTTTGGAAAATTTAATAGAAAAAGGGGTTCAAATTATTGAAAATAATGTTAAAATAGAAGTCAGTGCCAATACCTGTACTGCTTATGGGACGATTTCGGCGGTTGAGGAGATTGGAAGCTACCAGCCTACGGAACTTTTGGAAGCAGTACCGGAAGAGGAAAAATAATATTTAAAACAGGAGCTATAGGATTTGAATATTGAGGAAGTTATGATAGATATTCCGGCAGAGCATGAGGGCAATGTGTTCGGCCAGTTTGACAGCTATGTAAAGAAAATCGAACAGACATTGAAAGTTTCTGTGATTTCCAGAGACGGGGTTGTCAAGATACTTGGTTCTCCACAAAAAAGTAAACAGGCGGCAAATGTGTTGAAGCAGTTGCTAACCCTTTCCATACGGGGCAATACCATACAGGAACAGAATGTGGATTATGCCCTGGCACTCTCTATGGAGGGGCAGGAGGAGGCACTCTCTGAGATTGATCGGGACCTTATCTGTCATACCATAAGTGGAAAGCCTGTCAAACCAAAGACACTGGGTCAGAAGCAATATGTGGATTTGATTCGGGAACGTATGATTGTCTTTGGCACAGGCCCTGCCGGAACAGGTAAAACCTATCTTGCCATGGCTATGGCCATCACAGCTTTTAAAAATAATGAAGTCAGCCGGATTATTCTCACAAGGCCTGCCATTGAAGCCGGCGAAAAGCTGGGGTTTCTTCCGGGTGATTTGCAAAGCAAGGTAGATCCTTATTTGCGTCCCCTGTATGATGCCCTTTATGAGATTATGGGGGCGGACAGCTTTTTGAGGAATATGGAACGGGGACTGATTGAGGTTGCCCCCCTGGCTTATATGCGGGGCAGAACTCTGGATAATGCATTTATCATCTTAGATGAAGCCCAGAATACCACCCCGGCACAGATGAAGATGTTCTTAACGAGAATCGGCTTTGGGTCCAAAGTGATTGTAACGGGGGATTCCAGTCAAAAGGATTTACCCTCTGGAACCCGCTCCGGGTTGGAAGTAGCACTGCGGGTATTGGCGAAAGTGCCGGAGATTGGATTTTGTGCCCTGACCAGCAAGGATGTGGTACGCCATCCTCTGGTCCAGAAAATTGTACAGGCTTATGAAAATTATGAACAGGCACAGACACGTCGTGGAACAAGAAAGGATGCTTATGACAATCAACATAGAAGATGAGAGCCAGATGGTACTTTCTTTGGCGGATACAAAGAGCCTTGCAAAAAAAGTGATAGAAGCGGCTTTGGATTATGAGGGATGTCCTTATGAAGCAGAAGTTAGTCTTCTTTTAACCGATAATGATGGAATCCGGCAAATCAATCGGGAATACCGCAGGATTGATCGGGAAACAGACGTGCTGTCCTTTCCCATGCTGGAATATGAAAGTCCGTCTGATTTTACCTGTGCGGAAATGGAAGTGGGAAGCTGCTTCAATCCGGAAACCGGGGAATTGGTTTTAGGGGATATTATTCTTTCGATGGAGAAAGTACAGGAACAGGCCAAAAAATATGGGCATAGCGAGGAACGGGAGTATGCTTTCCTTATCACTCACAGCATGCTGCATCTTTTTGGCTATGATCATATGGAACCGGAAGAAGCAAGAGTAATGGAGGATAAGCAGAATGCGATTCTTCACTCTTTAAATATTTTACGTTAGAATTACCTTATTTACAGGGAGGACAAAAAACATGAGAACAAAGAGACTGTTTGTTCTGCTCCTGTCTGTTCTGCTGGTTTTTGCTGGCTGTGGAAAAGAGAAATCAGGAGAAGAGGAGTTTGACACAGAGGCGGAAATCTGGGAGGGTGAGGCACCTCTGGATGGAGACGGGAATGTTCGGGAAGTAGTGGATGGCAAGATACGCAGTTATTTTACCGGGGAATGGATTGATGTAAATCTGGGGCTCAGACGTCCATTGGCTATTATGTTAAATAATAAACGGGAAGCCCTGCCCATGTCAGGAGTAAATGATGCCAGCGTAGTATACGAATGTCCGGTTGAAGGCCGTATTACCCGATGGATGGGAATTTTTGAGGATTGGGAGGACCTGGAACGAATTGGTTCCGTTCGAAGCTGCCGTCTCTATTTTCTGGATTTTGCTCAGGAATTTGATGCCATATACGCCCATTTTGGACAGGCAATTTATGCCTTAGAAGCATTAAATGGAGGCGAATTTGATGTACTGTCCGGAGGCACAAAGTATATTGAACATCCGGTGTCTAACATGTACGATCGAATTTCCCGGCCAGGAAAAGACTGGGAACATACCCTGTATGCATTTCCGGATGGAATTGTTAAGGACATTGAAAAAAAGGGATACAGCCTGGAAATGCCGGAAGATTATTCCCGAAAATTTTTGTTTGCACCTGCAGGGGAAATAGAAGAGTATGAAGGCTATCCGGATGCCACATTACTTCAACCAGGAGGTACAGGCGGAGCCAATGGTTTTGGGGGAGTACAGGCTACTTTTGAATATAATCCGGAGGATCGAAAGTATTATCGTTCCACTTATGGGAATCCACATATAGACGAACTGACAGGAGAACAATTTGCGGTGACCAATGTGATTTTTCAGTATTGTGATGGCAATGTACTGGATTCCGAGGATTATCTCCATTTCGCAAGTCAATCCTATAATAATGACTGTTTTGTCTTTACAAATGGAAAGATGATAGAGGGCTACTGGAATAATTCTTCCGGGGGGCTTGGGACTCCGGCCCGCTATTTTGATAACGACAATAATGAAATTGTATTAAATAATGGAAAAACCTTTATTTGCATTGTCTGGAATGATTATGTAGATGATGTGGTAATTCAATAAAAACAGAAAGTACCAAATGGCGGAAGGACTGCTATGAGCAATCGGAAAAAGGGGAAAAGTCGTTCCA
This sequence comes from uncultured Lachnoclostridium sp., assembly GCA_948330435.1. Classification (GTDB taxonomy): domain Bacteria; phylum Bacillota; class Clostridia; order Lachnospirales; family Lachnospiraceae; genus Laedolimicola. The sequence goes on from CAOJBY010000018.1 coordinate 13,092, forward strand.
ACTATATAATGCAGGGCAGTATTCTGGCAGCGGCATCTATTTTGAGCCGTTTAATTGGAATGCTTTACCGTCTTCCGGTTACTAATATCATTACGGATCACGGCAATGATTATTATTCCGCCGCCTATGAGATCTACAATATCATTTTGTTGATCTCTTCCTATAGTCTGCCATTGGCAGTGTCTAAGCTTGTATCTGCAAAGGCGGCTCTGGGACAGTATCGGAATGCCTGGCGTATTTTTAAAGGTGCCTTATATATGGCGATAGTGGTAGGCATAATCGGATCCGTGGCAACTTATCTGGGTGCAGGATTTTTTACCGGAACATTACTCAATACGCCAGAGAGTGAATTGAGCCTTAAGATATTGGCACTGGCTGTGTTTTTTCTGGCGGTTATGGGTGTTTTACGGGGCTATTTCCAGGGTATGGGTACCATGATGCCCACGGCGGTCTCCCAGATTATCGAACAGGTTTTTAATGCGATTGTGAGTATTGCGGCCGCCAGTGTTCTTTTTCAATACGGTCTCTCTCTGGATAAGAAAGCCGGCATTACCGATGGCAGAAGCGGACCCATCTATGGTGCGGCAGGAAGCACTTTGGGAACAAGCCTGGGTGCATTAATGGGGCTTCTGTTTCTGATTGTGGTTATGATGATGTACCGCCGGGTGCTTCGGCGACAGATGAGAAAGGATCGTACCGGAAGCCGGGAGGGCTATGGGGATATACTGCGGCTACTGGTTTTGACCATCGTTCCTGTGATCCTAAGTACGGCAGTGTATAATATCAGTGGCATTCTTGATCAGGGATTATTTAAATATCTGATGCTGGATGTGCAGGAAATTGAAAAGTCTACTGTAGAGGTTTACTGGGGTATCTACGTTGGTAAGTATAAGCTACTGACAAATGTGCCGATTGCAGTAGCCTCCGCCTTGTCTGCTTCTACCATTCCGGCACTGACCAGGGCCCGCATGGAAAGGGATCGCAAAGAAATGCGCAGGAAGACAGAAGGGTCCATCCGTATGGTCATGTTTGTGTGTATTCCCAGTGCTTTTGGCCTTACGGCATTGGCTGAGCCTATTTTGCAGTTGTTATCCTGGAATACGGATCCCGTTGCAGCAAAGCTGTTTATTCTTGGATCAGCTGCTGTAATTTTCTACGGTTTGTCTACTTTGACGAATGGTATTTTACAGGGAATTGATAAAATGCACATCCCGGTACGCAACGCATTGATTTCTCTGGTTTTCCATCTTGTGCTTCTTGTAGTACTGGTACAAGTGTGTAAACTCCATATTTATGGAGTCGTGATTTCCTATTTGTTTTTTGCTGTGATGATGTGTATGTTAAACGGTCTGGCTATTCGAAAGTATCTTCGTTACCGGCAGGAGATGATACGTACCTTTTTGATACCAATTGTCTCCTCTGCGATTATGGGCCTTTCCTGCTGGCTTCTTTATACGCCCTTGGAGGAATTGATCGGCTTTCGGGCAGCAGCAGTGATTTGTGTTGTTTTAGCGGTTTTTATCTACGGTTTCTTCCTTTTGCTTCTTCGGGGCATTACGGAACAGGAGCTTCGGGCTTTCCCCAAAGGGTATGTTCTTGTTCGTGGATTAAAAAAGCTTCATCTTCTGTAGACGGATTTTATAAGTTCCTCCTTTTTTGTCCATACTGATAGTAAATGACAAAAAGGAGGATTTTTTGTGGTAAAGAAAATGATTGCCATTCTTGCAGCTATGGTGATTTTGGGTGGATTGGCTTATTATTCCGGTGTGTTGTATTCTGAAAAAAATATGACAGAGGAACAGGCTCATCTGAAAACTCCCAAAGCAATTTTCCTGGAAAAACAACTTTCTGATTTAAGAGCCATGGAAGATAGGGAAGAGGAACTGAAACAGGCCAGGGAAATGGCAAAACAGGAGGCTTCTACCCAGGGAGAGATGGTTTTGGCTGAAACGGAAGACTACCTTTATTATTTGATAGAGGAATTTGGGTATGTAAATATTTATCTGGCAGATAGGGAGACTATCTATGAGTATACGAATATTACCATGGACATGCTTCCGGCAGCTCTGCAATCAGAGATTTCAGAGGGAAAGGGAATGACCAGCGAGAGAGAACTTTATGACTTTTTGGAGAATTACTCCAGTTAAAACTTGCTATTCTTTCAGTTATGGTGTAAATTAAAGGGAGTGTTAATATTTGGAGGCATATATAAAAATGAAACGCTCAGGAATGATATTAGAGGGCGGAGGAACCAGGGGAGTATTTACTGCAGGGGTATTAGACTATTTTATGGAGCAGGGATTGTACCTTCCCTATGTTATCGGAGTATCGGCAGGAGCCTGCAACGCAGTAGATTATGTATCCCACCAGCCAGGGCGGATGAAAACATGCACCATTGATTTCCTGGAGGCCGGAAGTTATGTGGGGCTAAAATATTTGGTCAAGAATCACAGCCTGTTTAACATGGATCTGATCTTTGATGTGTTTCCCAATAAGATCATTCCTTTTGATTATGATACCTACTTTTCATCCGGACAGACCTGTATTTTAACGGCTACCAATTGTCTTACCGGAAAGGCTGCCTATCTGATGGAAAAGGGGGGCGACCGGGTAAAACTTATGAATGCCTGCCGGGCATCTTCAAGCCTCCCCATTGTATCCCCCATGGTAGAGGTGGACGGGGTTCCCATGTTGGATGGAGGAGTGGCCGATTCCATTCCGATTCGCAAGGCTCTTTATGACGGCATAAAAAAGAATCTTGTAATTCTTACCCGCCAGGAGGGGTATCGGAAGCTTCCTGCCAGAAAGTCTTATCAAATAGCGAAAATCATGTATCAGAAATATCCAAATCTTGTACGTGCTATTAAGAATCGGGCTTATTATTATAACCGGACTATGGAACTTTTAGAGGATTTGGAACAGCGGGGACGTGTGTTTGTAATCCGCCCGCAGGTTCCGGTGGTTAAGAATACGGAGGATGATGTTAAAGTCCTTACTGCTTTTTATAATCATGGTTATGAATATGCAAAAGATATATTTCCTCAGGCTATAAGCTATCTTAAGTGGAAACCGGAAAAAGGAGCAGATGAAAATGTTAGATGAAAAAAAGATTGCCCGAATCAATGAGTTGTATCATCGCTCAAAGGCGGAGGGCTTAACAGAGGAAGAGAAAGAAGAGCAGGCAAAGCTTCGAAAAGAATACATTGCGGCTGTCCGTATGAATTTAAGAGGACAGCTTGATCGTATTGATGTACAGGAAGCAGATGGAACTATTACCAATCTGGGTGAAAAATATGGAAAAAAGGAACATTGATTTAAAGGAACAAAAAAAAGAACTTCGGAAAGAGATAATACAGCTTCGAAAGTCCCATACGGATGAAGAGATTCATCGGATGAGCCTGGATGTTCTGGAACGGATCCAAACACTTTCCGAATACCAGGAGGCGAAAGTGATTTATGCCTATATGGATTGCAGGCATGAAGTGGAGACTCGGGATCTGATACGTTTTGCATGGAAAGACGGAAAGTGTGTAGCCCTTCCTCGGGTATGTGGACAGGAGATGCATTTTTATTATATTACCTCTTTTGAAAATGATTTGGAGAATGGAAGTTTTGGGATTCAGGAACCAAGAGAAAACAATCCTGCCAATGTAGAAGATGCTCTTCTTTTGATGCCCGGAGTGGCCTTTGATATAAAAAGGCATCGGGTGGGTTATGGAGGAGGCTTTTATGATCGATTTTTGGAAGCACATCCTGATCTTGTAACAATTGCCCTTGCTTTTGAGTTTCAGGTAAAGGAAAAGGTGCCATTTGAAAAGTTTGATATTCGTCCTGCTAAAGTTGTAACAGAGCAGCGGGTGCTTACATAGGAGTTGTGGAATTGGAAAGGGAAAAAGTGATGGAATTATTGGAGCACATTGGACGCAAGGCAAAGGAGGCGGAGCCAGAACTTCGTATCTTATCAGATGAGAAGAAAAACCAGGTGTTAAATCAGGCGGCGGAAGCCTTGGTTCGGCATACACAGCAAATTCTGGCGGCAAATGAAAAGGATATGGAAAAGGGAAGAGAGAAAGGCATGAAAGCCGGTCTTTTGGACCGACTGCTCCTAACGCCAAATCGGATTGAGGGAATGGCAGAGGGACTACGTCAGATTGCGGCTTTACCGGATCCTATCGATCAGATAATAAAAGAACATACACCTCCAAATGGCCTGCATATTCGTCAGGTAAGAGTTCCTCTGGGGGTTGTGGGTATTATTTATGAAGCACGGCCCAATGTAACAGCCGATGCTTTTGGGCTTTGCTTTAAGACCGGCAATGTGGTGGTTCTAAGAGGCGGAAGTGATGCACTTTTTTCCAACCAGGCTATTGTAGAGGTCCTGAGAGAGACTCTTACTACATGTGGATGTCCGGCTGCAGCCATTTCATTGCTTTCGGATACAAGCAGAGAGACGGCTGCGGCCTTTATGAAGTTGAATTCCTATATAGATGTACTAATACCACGGGGAAGTGCCGGATTGATTGCTACGGTAGTAAAGAATAGCACGATTCCCGTGATTGAGACAGGTTCCGGAAATTGTCATATTTATGTGGATGAGGATGCAGATCTTACTATGGCCACAGAGATTATATACAATGCCAAGACGCAGCGTATTGGTGTATGCAATGCCTGTGAATCTTTAGTTGTCCACGAAAAAGTAAAGGATGTTTTTCTCCCTCTGCTGGCAGAAAAATTGTCAGAAAAGGAAGTAGAACTTCGGGGGGATGAAAGGGCATGTGCAACAATTCCCATGAAAGCAGCCAAAGAGGCTGACTGGGGATCAGAATATCTGGATTATATTCTTTCCATTAAGGTTGTAGACAGCCTTTCTGAGGCAATCGCCCATATTAACCGTTATAATACGGGACACTCGGAGGCCATTATTACAAAAAATCTTTCTCATGGAGAGCAATTCTTAAGAGAGGTAGATGCAGCGGCCGTGTATGTGAATGCGTCCACCCGATTTACAGATGGGTTTGAATTTGGTTTTGGGGCAGAGATTGGCATCAGCACCCAGAAGCTTCACGCCAGAGGACCAATGGGGCTTGAGGCTCTGACATCCTACAAGTATCAGATTTACGGAAACGGACAGATAAGGGGGTAAGCACGGGGTGAGAGTCATTGCCGGAAAGGCCAGAAGCCTTCCCTTAAAATGTATTGATGGGTTTGATACCCGCCCAACAACCGATCGAATCAAGGAAACCCTCTTTAATATACTTCAGCCAGAGATCCCGGGATGCCGTTTCTTGGATTTGTTTTCCGGAAGCGGAGCGATCGGAATTGAAGCCTTGAGCCGGGGTGCGAAAGAAGCCGTATTTGTGGAGAACCAGCGAAAGGCATGGTCCTGTATTAAGGATAACCTAAACTTTACCAGGCTTACAGGGAGTTCCAGGGTTCTTTTGATGGATGCACTCCAGGCTCTTTATCAGATGAACGGAGAGCCTGCATTTGATATTATATTTATGGATCCGCCCTATGATCAGGGCTTTGAAAAGCAGGTATTGGAAGTTCTTGGACATTCCAGCCTGGCTGATTCCCATACAACAATTGTTCTTGAAACTTCAAAAAATGGGGAGGTTGACTGGATAGAGGCCTGTGGCTTTACACCCTGGAAGATAAAAGACTACAAGACCAATCGGCATCTGTTTTTAGGCCGGACAAAAGTACAGAACAGTTAGGAACAGAATTGAAAAGAGGCAGACATGACAAGAGGAATTTACGCAGGAAGCTTTGACCCGGTAACATTTGGACATCTTGATATTATTGTACGCTCCTCCCATATTGTAGATGAACTCATTGTTGGTGTTTTGAACAATCGGGCAAAATCTCCATTGTTTTCTGTGGAAGAACGTGTTAAGATGTTAAAAGAAGTGACAAAGGAATATTCAAATGTGAAAATCAGGTCCTTTACGGGACTTTTAGTAGAATTTGCAAAAGAGTGTGAAGCTCACATCATTGTTCGCGGACTTCGGGCAATAACGGATTTTGACTATGAGCTTCAGATGGCACAGACAAACCGGATTATGAGCCCAACTCTTGATACGATGTTCTTGACAACCAGTTTGGAATATGCATATCTAAGCTCTACAACCGTAAAAGAAGTGGCAGGCTTTGGGGGCGATATTTCCGCCTTTGTTCCTCCTTATGTTGAGAAAAGGATTGTAGAACGGATGGAAAAGCTTGCAAAGGGGTAAACTTAAAAGTAAGACAAGTTTAAAAGAAGGAGAGCGAGCATGAGCAGCAAAATTGAACAGATTATCGAAGAAATCGAAGAATACATTGACGGCTGCAAGCCTCAGACGTTATCAAAGACAAATATTATTGTGAATAAGGAAGAGATTGAAGAACTTCTTCGGGAACTTCGCATGAAAACTCCGGAAGAGATCAAACGTTATCAAAAGGTTCTTGCCAATCGGGATGCAATTCTCGCTGATGCTCAGGCAAAGGCAGACGCTATTATCAAGGAGGCCAATATACATACGACCGAATTGATCAATGAACATGAGATCATGCAACAGGCGTATATTCAGGCGAATGAGATAATGGCAGCCGCAGAGGCGGAAGCTCAGCAGCGGTTGGATGCTGCAACAATTGAAGCCAATAATTTCCGTATGCAGGCCATGCGCTATACGGATGACATGCTTGGAAACCTCCAGAATCTTATTCATAAGACCATGGAAAGTCATATGGCTAAGTATGAGAATATGATGGGTTCTCTGCGGAGCTTTAGCGAGATCCTGGCAAATAATCGAGCAGAACTTGCTCCTACTTTAAACGAGCAGGATCTTACAGATTTGGAAGAATAATTGCTGCAATCATAGCAAGGCACACAACAAGTACGGTGGTCAAAAGTTTGGCTTTCAGATAGGTTATGACAGAGAGTCCGCTGTCCAAAATCATACTTTCCGTCTGGACGGCACCGGATAGCCCGCCGAAAGATAGAAAGCTTAAGACGAAGAGGTATTTTTGCAGAATTGGGAGAGATATATCTGTGGTGACCAAAGCAATTCCGTTGGTCATTTCCAGAAAACCTACACTTCCATATGTAACATAGGAGGATGGACAGGGAAGCCAGGTAAAGAGCCTTGCCAGCATGGAAAACAGGATGATATAGCACCCAAGTTTCAAAATACTTTCCAGTCCGTTCATCATACAGACATCTACGATTTTGAAGCTGACTTGAGATCCGGATGTCTTTTTTTCTGTGGACAGATCCGGAAAGTTCTTTCCATGGCGAAAGAAAAGGGCTAATAAAAGAGGGGTTCCATAAACAATCAGCAGTGTAAGAAACAAAAGATCCGGACGTTTCAGAGAATCTGTCAGACAGTATCCAATCAGGAAAGCCGGACTGGCATTGTTGCAAAAGGAAAGCAGATAAGTGCCCTCCTCAAGGGTAATCCGTTTTTCTCTTACCAGATCTCCGGCCACTTTTGCACCTATGGGATAACCGCAGAGAAGTCCGGCGGCTACGCAGAAGCAGCCATTTCTGGAACAACCAAAGATTCGGTTGAGAATGGGGTAAAAGAATCTTGTCAGGTAAGCAACTCCGTCAAGAGCAATGAGAAGATTGGACAAGATTAAAAAAGGCAGAAGTGTGGGAACCAGTGTATGGAACCACAGCAAGAGTCCTGCTCTGGAGGCATCCACGGCATGAGCTGGATCCATGAGAAGAAAAGCCAGCAGTATGAAAATAACCAGGCAATAAAGCATTTTTTTCATCATATTCATATATATGAAAGACAGGAGGTAGCTTATGAGTAAATTAACAAATCTGGAGCCGAAACAAGTGTTCCGGTATTTTGAAGATCTATGTGCGATTCCTCATGGTTCCGGTAATACAAAAGGAGTCAGCGACTATTGTATGGAGTTTGCCAGAGAGCATGGATTGACTGCATGGCAGGATGATTTCTGGAATGTGGTGATTGTTAAGGAGGCCTCTGTTGGATATGAGAATGCACCTACCATAATCATTCAGGGTCACCTGGATATGGTCTGTGAAAAGGAGACCGGGAATTCCACAAACTTTGCAAAGGATGGATTGGATCTTGTAGTAAAGGAAGACTTGCTTTCTGCCAACGGCACTACTTTAGGCGGTGATGACGGGATTGCCGTTGCCATGGCACTTGCGATTCTGGGAGATGATTCCCTGGCCCATCCAAGGCTGGAGTGTGTGTTTACCACAGATGAAGAAACGGGACTTTTAGGTGCGAATGCAATGGATATGAGCCGTTTAAAAGGAAGACGTCTGATCAACATTGATTCCGAGGAGGAGGGAATTTTCACAGTAAGCTGTGCGGGAGGAATGCGCAGCAGATGTATTCTCCCGATAGAATATAAGGAGACAGAAGGGGTTTCTTTTCGGATCGCTGTGGAGGGATTATTAGGCGGTCATTCAGGCATGGAGATCCAAAAAGAGCATGGTAACTCCAATATTCTTATGGGACGTTTGCTCTGTGGCCTTTCACGGGAGATGGACTTTGAACTTGGTGCATTAGAAGGGGGACTTATGGACAATGCCATTCCCCGGAGAACGGAAGCACAGATTTATATAGAGGAATCAAAGGAAGAACACCTAAAAGAGATTTTAAAAAAATGGGATGCTGTTTATAAGGGTGAATATGCTTCCAGTGATCCGGGGATTGTCATTTCCTTTGAAGCAGAAGGGTATAAAAAAGGAAAGGCATTGAAGCCAGAAAGTGCATCGAATCTGCTCTTTCTTCTTCATATGGTTCCCAATGGAGTTCAGCGAAACAGTATGGAGATTTCAGGATTGGTACAGACATCTTTAAATCTTGGAACCTTAAAGCTGATGGAAGAAGAAGCCCATGTGATTTTCAGTGTACGAAGTTCTGTGGATACGGAAAAAGCTGCCCTTGGAAGTAAGCTTTGCCATTGTGTGGAATTTCTGGGAGGCTCCTATGAGGAAACCGGATCCTATCCAGGATGGGAATATAAGCGGACCTCCGTTCTTCGGGATACGATGGTACGGATTTATGAGAGGATGTATGGGAAAAAGGCACGGGTGGAAGCTATTCATGCCGGCCTGGAATGCGGCATATTCAGTGGAAAGATCAGGGGACTGGATTGCGTTTCCATTGGCCCTGATATGTATGATGTCCACACTCCCAAAGAATGCTTAAGCATTTCCTCTGTAAAACGTGTGTATGAATTTCTTTTGGAGGTTCTAAAAGAGCTTTCTTAAGCATATAGTAATGGATGGATGAAAAAAAACGGAGCGTTTATGCGGCTGTCGATTGCTTCTTATCTGTTACTGATTATTGCGGTCTGCTTTCTGATACAATTTGAACTTGTAAGGCTTCAGGAAGGAATAACTTCTACAAAAGACATTTCAGAGGTAGAAGAACAGGCATGTGAACTTTATGAATTGTATGAAAACATCTGGAAAGATCTGGTGTACTTTCCCATACCAGAATCTACAGAAAATGAGGAAGCTGTGGTTTCCTATGAAAATAGCTGGATGTTTGAACGCACATATGGAGGTACTTATGGTCATGAGGGAACGGATCTCATGGCCGGATTACAGGAGCCTGGCTATTATCCGGTAGTCAGTATCAGTGATGGCGTAGTAGAGAAGGTTGGCTGGCTGGAAAAGGGTGGTTGGCGAATCGGAATTCGAAGTATTCATGATGTATATTTCTATTATGCCCACCTGGATTCTTATGCGGAGGAGTGGAAGCCCGGAGACGTTGTTCAGGCCGGACAGCTTCTGGGCTTTATGGGGGATACCGGCTATGGAAAAACAGCGGGTACCAGAGGAAAGTTTCCGGTGCATCTGCATCTCGGCATTTACATACGGACCGAAGAAATTCCTGAACTGGCAGTAAATCCCTACTGGTTTCTGAAATACCTGGAAGAAAACAGACAGTGCTATGCGTACTAGTTAAAGGAGACTTATATGGAAATACAATTGTGGCGGGAGATCCTGAATCCTTACGAACTTGCCGTCAAGGAAGTAACAACGAAGTTTAACCATTTGATAAAGGAACACAAGGATAAAGGCCTGTACTGTCCCATTGAACGTGTGGAGGGGCGTGTAAAGACCATAGCCAGCATTTTAGATAAATGTCAAAAGAAAAAGATTTCTCCGGAACGTATTGAAGAACGAATCATAGATCTGGCAGGAATCCGGATTATCTGCCAGTTTGTGGAGGATATTGACAAGGTAGTTGAGATTATCCGCAATCGAAACGATATGGAGGTAAAACAGGAACGGGATTATATCCGTCAGATGAAAACCTCCGGATACCGCAGCTACCATATGATTATCCGCTATCAGGTAGATACTCTGGAAGGTCCCAGAAAGCTTCAGATGGAGGTCCAGATTCGGACTATGGCCATGAACTTCTGGGCGACAGTAGAGCATTCTCTTCAGTACAAGTATAAGCAGAATATTCCGGAACATATCCGCGAACGGCTGCTGAATGCGGCGGATGCCATTATTATTCTGGATAATGAGATGTCCAATGTCCGCAGTGAGATTATGGATGCACAGATTTCTTTCCAGATTCAGGCGAATATTGTTGTGGATATTTTAAACAATATTCAGAATCTTTACAATGTGGCCAACAAACGTGAGATCGTAAAAATTCAGGATGAATTCTATCGAATCTATGCAATGAATGATATTGAGAAGCTGGAACGTTTTGATAAACAATTGGATATGATTGCCGAGGGCTATCGGGCCCAGGCTCTGTCAAGGGACGAATGAAAAGGGTATGCTATGGAATTGCCTGAAGTTTTTTTGGAACAAATGAAACATTTATTGGGAGAAGAGTACGAGGCTTTTTTGGAATGCCAGAAAGAGCATTCCGAACGAGGGCTTCGTGTTAATACTTCCAAGGTAAAAGTGGAGAAATTTGAAGAAATTTCTCCTTTTCCTTTGGAAAAAATTCCGTGGACGGGGAATGGATTTTATTTTAAGGAGGTCCAGGTGGCTTCCGGACACCCCTATTATGCAGCCGGACTTTATTATCTCCAGGAGCCCAGTGCTATGGCCCCTGCCGCTTATCTTCCTGTTTCCAAGGGAGAACTGGTTCTGGATCTGTGTGCGGCTCCTGGAGGAAAGGCCACGGAACTGGCAGCACGGCTTCGGGGAACCGGACTTTTAGTTGCAAATGACATCAGTAATTCCCGTTCCAAGGGACTGCTTAAAAATCTGGAATTGTTTGGTATGGCTAATATTTTAGTTACCAGTGAAGAGCCAAAGAGACTTCGCCGTTATTTTCCTGAATTTTTTGATAAGATTCTTGTGGATGCCCCCTGCTCCGGTGAGGGGATGTTTCGGAAAGCTCCATCCATGCTGAAAGACTGGCAGGAGCATGGTCCGGCCTGGTATGCACCTGTTCAGAGAGAACTGCTGAGAGAAGCAGCAGGCATGCTGAAGCCGGGAGGAATGCTTCTCTACTCTACCTGTACCTTTTCTCCCATGGAAAATGAGGGAACAATTGCGGATTTACTGGTATCCGATCCCTCTTTTCATGTGGTTCCCTTGTCCCGATATACACGTTTTTCACCGGGATGTCCAGAACTTGCGGGGGAAATACTACGGCAGTACTCCGATGAAATAACATTCCAATTGAGGCATTGTGTTCGAATCTATCCTCATAAAGTGAAAGGCGAAGGGCATTTTCTTGCCTTGCTTAAAAAAGACGGGGATGATAAGCCCGGAAAGAAAGCAGTGGGAAGTACTGGAAAAAGGGGCGAAAATTTTCCTGAATGGGATCAATTTGCAAAGCTTTTGGGCGTTTCCATAGATGATGAGAGTCTTCGTCTGTATGATCATAGGCTTTATAGCCTGCCAAAAGCCCTTTGGCATCATTCTATCCGGGGTCTTCGATTTCTACGTACTGGCCTATATTTGGGGGAGGTGGAGAAAAAGCGTTTTATACCCAGTCAGGCCCTCGCTATGACGCTGCGTAAGGAAGACTTTCAGACGGTAATTGATTTTTCTTCTTCCGACTTGAGAGTTGTGCGGTATCTGAAAGGGGAATCTTTGGATGTGGATGAGCTGGCAGAGACGTTACCAGATTCCGGATGGTGCCTGGTCTGTGTAGACGGATTTTCTCTGGGATGGGGAAAACTGGTGAAAGGACAGCTTCGGAATAAGTACTATCCCGGTTGGAGGTGGCAGTAATGCGTTTGGACAAGTTTCTCAGTGATATGGGGGCGGGTACACGCTCCCAGGTAAAACAGAAGATTCGAAAAGGACTGGTGACCTTAGATGACAAGGTTCTTTTACATCCGGAACAACAGGTGGATCCGGGATTATGTCTCTATGTGGAGGGCGAGCCGTTTTTTTATTCCGAAATGGAATATTATATGCTGAATAAGCCTGCGGGTTATGTTTCGGCCAGAACGGATGAAAGCTGTCAAACAGTGTTGGATCTGCTTCCCGGGAAAAAACGCAGAGATCTTTTTCCTGTAGGGAGACTTGACAAGGATACGCAAGGCCTGCTGCTTATAACCAACGATGGACAACTGGCCCATGGCCTGCTTTCACCGAAACATCATGTGGATAAAAGCTATGAAGCGGATATCAGAGGGTGCTTGACAAAAGAACATGTAAGCATGTTCCTTTCGGGGCTTGATATTGGCGAAGAGAAGAACACGTTGCCGGCAATTCTTGAAATTCTGAAACAGGGTGAGATTTCAAAGGTTCGGGTGACAATTCAGGAGGGAAGATTTCACCAGGTAAAGCGGATGTTTCACACCATTGGCTGTGAGGTATTGTACTTAAAGCGGATTTCCATGGGAAGCCTTAAGCTGGATGAAACTTTAAAACCGGGAGAATACCGACTTTTGACGGAACAGGAACTTATGGAGCTGAAAAAATATAAGGTGGGGAAATAAGAATGCTGGAAAATATAAAAGCAGTTCTGTTTGATATGGACGGAACTCTGATAGATTCCATATGGATCTGGGGAGAGATTGATATTGAATACCTGGGAAAGCATGGATACGAAGTTCCGTCCGGGTTGCAACAGGAGATTGAAGGTATGAGTTTTTCTGAATGTGCTGCTTATTTTAAAGAGCGTTTTCGGATTCCGGACAGTGTTGAAATGATTAAAACCGAGTGGATTGAGAGGGCTAAAGATAAGTATGCCCATGAGATTCCCTTAAAACCGGGTGCGAAACGTTTCCTGAAATATTTAAAGGAACAGGGGATTCCTATGGGAATTGCAACAAGCAGCAGCCGTGAACTTCTGGATACGGCTATGGAAGCTTTGGGACTTTCTGATTATATGGATTATTGTATGACATCCTGTGAGGCCGGAGCAGGAAAACCTGCTCCGGATATATATCTGAAAGTGGCCCGGGAACTTGGAGCTGCTCCGGAGGAATGTCTGATTTTCGAGGATACACCTACTGGCATGCAGGCGGGAATCAATGCCGGAAGTAAGGTATGTGCTGTGGCAGATACCTTTTCCGAGAGCAGGAAAGACCTGATTTTTCAGTTGGCAGATTACTATATTGAAAGCTATGATGAAATTTTAGAGGGGACCTACAGGAAGTTATGATGGAAAGGAAAAAGTTTTTACCAGCCACAAGAGAAGAGTGGGACAGAGATTATGGCGGACAGCCGGATTTTGTCTACATTATTGGCGATGCCTATGTGGATCACCCTTCCTTTGGTCCTGCGATTATCAGTCGGGTGCTGGAAAGCCGGGGATATACGGTTGCCATTATTTCTCAGCCGGACTGGAAAAGTAAGGCGAGCATTCAGACTTTCGGGGAACCAAAGCTTGCCTTTCTTGTATCCTCCGGAAATATGGACTCTATGGTAAATCATTATACGGTTTCAAAGAAGCGCAGAAGTCAGGATGCATATACACCGGGGGGCGTTACAGGTAAGCGTCCGGATCGGGCTGTAATCGTTTATTCCAATCTGATTCGGCAGACGTACAAACACACGCCCATTATTCTGGGCGGAATTGAGGCCAGTCTTCGAAGGCTTTCCCACTATGACTACTGGTCCGATAGCTTCCGGCGTTCTGTTTTGCTTGACAGCGGAGCGGATCTGATTTCCTATGGAATGGGAGAACGCTCTATTGTAGAGATTGCAGATGCATTAAAAAGCGGGATGGATATCAGGGACTTAACCTTTGTTGACGGAACCGTTTACCGCACAAACCATCCGGAGAATCTTTATGATACCGTGTACCTGCCGGATTACGAGAGCATGTGTAAAGATAAACGGGAATATGCCAAAAGCTTTGCAATCCAATATAAAAATACGGACCCTTATCAGGGAAAACGCCTGGCAGAACCATATGGAGAGCAACTTTATGTGGTACAGAATCCCCCGGCAAAACCCTTGACTCAGACGGAGATGGATGATATCTATGACCTGCCTTATATGCGTGCCTGTCATCCGTCAGGAGTAAAATATGGGGTAATTCCGGCAATTGGGGAGATAAAGTTTAGTCTTGCAAGCTGTAGAGGCTGCTTTGGAGCCTGTTCTTTTTGTGCTCTTACTTTTCATCAGGGACGCATTATTCAATCCCGAAGCCGGGAATCTCTCTTAAGGGAGGTCAAAGAATTTGTGAAAGATCCGGATTTCAAGGGATATATTCATGATGTAGGAGGTCCTACGGCCAATTTTCGCCAGCCGGCCTGTAAGAAGCAGGAAGCTTATGGTGCGTGTCGGGACCGGCAGTGCCTGTATCCCAAGCCCTGTGGGAATCTTGTGGCAGATCACAGAGATTACCGGGAACTTTTGAAAAGCCTTCGGGAACTACCCGGAGTGAAAAAAGTGTTTGTCCGTTCCGGAATCCGGTTTGATTATCTGATGGCAGATCCGGATCCGTCCTTTTTAAGGGAACTTTGTACCTATCATATCAGCGGACAGTTAAAGGTTGCACCGGAGCATGTATCTGACAAGGTTCTGAAGCAGATGGGTAAGCCACCCAAAGCCGTCTATGATAAATTTTGTCGGGCATATAGTCAGATGAATGAACAACTTGGGAAAAAGCAATACCTGGTTCCCTATCTGATGTCCTCCCATCCCGGATCCGGACTTTCGGAGGCCATTGAGCTGGCAGAATATTGCCGGGAACTGGGATATATGCCAGAGCAGGTTCAGGATTTCTATCCCACACCATCTACCATATCCACCTGTATGTACTATACCGGACTGGATCCCGGAACTATGGAAGAGGTTTACGTGCCAAAGAATCCCCATGAAAAAGCCATGCAGAGGGCATTGATCCAATATCGGGATCCGAAAAATTATGAGCTCGTGCGGGAAGCCTTAGAAAAAGGACACAGAACCGAGCTCATTGGGTTTGGCCCAAAATGCTTAATTCGTCCCCGAAAGGGTGAAAGCACAGGGCATTTTGTAAAGCCAAAAGAATCCCATTCCCATAAAAGGAAGACCATTCGAAACGTTCATAAAAAACAACATCAATGAGAAGAGGGGAAAGCATGAAATATATTGCACTTGTCACAGGGGCTTCTTCCGGAATCGGGAGAGAATTTGTTCTACAGATTGCCAGTTCCTATTCCTCCCTGGATGAAATCTGGGTATTGGCAAGGCGGGAAGCTTCCTTACAACAATTGGAGAAAGAAGTTCAAGAAAAACAGTTAAGGATTTTTCCTCTGGATCTTTCAAAAAAGGAAAATCTGGAAGAACTGGAGACAGCCCTGGCCAAAGAGAAACCTTGTATTCGCATCCTTGTAAACAGTGCCGGATGTGGCAGAGGGGGAACGATAGAATCACAGGATTGGAGAGATGCCTGCCATATGCTGGATGTAAATTGTCGTGCCTTAACTGTGGTAACGATGCTCTGTCTTCCCTATCTAAAAAGGAGAAGTCGAATCATCCAGGTAGATTCTGGTTCCGCTTTTTTGCCTCAGCCAGGGTTCGGGATCTATGCAGCCAGCAAATCCTATGTTCTTTCCTTTGACCGTGCATTGGGTGTAGAGTTAAGAAAAAAGGGAATCTCGGTAACTTCTGTATGTCCCGGACCGGTGGACACGGAATTCTTTCGTGCAGGTGGTATTACTTTAAATCTCTTGAAAAGGATGTTTTTGGTAAAGCCAGGGAAAGTGGTTCGAAAAGCTTTGTTTGACGCAGAGGCCGGCAAAGCATTGTCCATCTATGGCATTTCCGTGAAAGCGGTTCGTTTTTTGGGAAAACTGTTGCCCCATGAGTTCTTACTTGGCCTTATGGGAAGGTTACTTTTATAGAAACTTATGCACAGAAACCAATGAAAGGAGTTTTTATGAAATCTGTACCAAAGGGGGCTTTCGGTTACACGGATGCCCATAAGAAACGGCAGTTATTAAAAACTTTTATTTTTTTCCTGCTGCCCTTAGGAATTTTTCTGGTTGGTTTTTTTACAACAAAATCAAAAGAAAATTATTTTACGGTTATTGCTGTGGTTGGTTCTCTTCCTGCCTGTAAGGAACTTGTGAATGTATTGATGTTCATAAAACGCCATTCCATGCCAAAAGCCCTTTATGAGGAGATTCAAAGTCACGGGGGAACTTTTGAAACGGCTTATGAACTTGTGCTTACTACCTACGAAAAATCTTATCCCATTACTGCCATAGTTATTTCCGGAAATGAAGTGATGGGCTATACGGAAGAAAAAGGGAATTTGGATTGGAAAAAGGCGGAGAAGCATATTTCTACAGTTCTGAAAAACAATGGGATTTCTCAGGCACACGTACATATTTTTCAGGAGAAAAAGCAGTTTTTGGAACGTGTGGATGCTCTGGCCTTGCAGAAAAAAGAAGATTTGCCTTTTGTATCGGACGAACGATATCCCGGTTTTAGCCGTGAACAGGTGATGCGGGCAGTTATTCTGGCTTTATCTATTTAGCAAGGAGAAGTTCCATATGAAGCTTATAATCATAAAGGAGAATGAAGCAGGGCAGCGTCTGGATAAATTCCTTGCAAAATATATGGACAAGGCTCCCAAAAGCTTTTTCTATAAGATGCTCCGAAAGAAAAACATTACTTTAAATAAAAAGAAAGCAGCGGGAAATGAACGTCTGAAAACAGGTGATGAGATTTGTCTGTTTCTTTCAGACAATACAATAGAGAACTTTTCAGGCAAATGTGTATACACAGAATCTTTAGAGAAAGCTCCGGTTTCAGGACTTGAGATTGTTTATGAGGATGATCATATTCTTCTTATCAACAAACCAGCCGGACTTTTATCTCAGAAAGCAAGGCCAAAAGATGTGTCTTTGGTAGAACAACTGATTTCTTACCTACTTGAATCCGGGCAGCTAAAGGAAGAAGATCTGCGAAGCTTTCGCCCCGGTATCTGCAGCCGCCTGGATCGGAATACCAGCGGCCTAGTTGCAGCCGGGAAAAGCTTTCCGGGGCTTCAGGCAATGAATGAATTGATACGCACCCATACAGTGGGAAAGTTTTACCGGTGCATTGTATCTGGTGTGATAAAAAATGGGCAGAAGATAGAGGGATGGCTTATAAAAGATAAAAAAAGCAATCAGGTTACTGTTTATGAGAAAGAACAAAAAGACTGCCTATTTATACAAACAGAATATCTGCCCTTAAAAACCATTTTTGTAGAGGATAAGAAATATACGTATCTTGAAGTCCACTTAATTACAGGACGCTCCCATCAAATCCGTGCCCATTTGGCCAGCATTGGTCATCCACTGGTTGGTGATGCCAAATATGGCGATCCCCGTACAAACAGATATTTCTTTCAGCATTTTAAATTGCAGCATCAATTACTTCATGCCTACCGGCTGGAATTTCCGTCTCTTGAGGGATGCTTAAAGCCTCTTTCAAACCGGCAGTTTACAGCAGATCTTCCCACAATCTTTACAGAGATAGTCGGAGGTTAAGAGTTGTCAGGCGAACTACCTGTCCGGTCATGCCAATTGCATTTCTGCCGGAAATATTATATAATTGTAACAAAAGTTCGGATGGCGGGAAAACAAATCTAAAAATGTGTCAAGCTTGCGGAAATTTACTTAAGAGAGGAAGAAATGACATGGATTTTCAGAATAAATACCCTTCTTTGGGACCGGGTTTTGAACCAAATAATCTTAAGGAAAAAAAAGGAATTCCCATTCCCATCCTTTTATTTCTTCTGGCATCCCTGATTCTTGCGGGAATTTCTATGACCCGGTTTCCGGAAAGCCTTTCGGAATATAAGGTTTACCGCAGAGCCGAAGAGCGTATCCACGCAGGAGAGACGGCAGACGCATTACAGGATCTTTTTGATGTTCTGGAGCATCATCCCAATTCCCTGCCTTTGATTCTGGAATTGATGGATCTTTCCATGGAATCCGGTTACTACGATCAGGCCGCTTATGTGTTTAATGAATATCTGGTGGGAAAAAACCTAACGGATAGCCAGTACGCCAGAATGATGCGTTATTCCAGACGGTTGGACAGCTATTATATGACTTATGATGCCATTGACAGTCTGATGGTTCAGGCAGAAGCTGCCATAGGAGACGATGCCAGTGAGGAAGCAATCGAACAGCAGGCAGTCTGGCTGCGAAGCGAGGTTTCCCGGCTTCACGATGATGATGCACAGGATCAGGCATTTCTCTATTATTACGATGCTTTATTTGCAGAAAGTCAGGAAAAACAGTATGATTTTTTGAAAAAGGCTTATGAGGAGGATCCGGAATTATTCGACGTTCGGGTGCTTCTTGGAAATGCGGAAAGAAGCAGGGGAAATTTTACTGTGGCTTATGAATATCTGGATGCAGCACTTTTGAAAGAAAGTAAGGATGCAGGAGCCTTACGGGGGCTGGCGGTTCTGGCAATGTTGGAGGAAGAACCGGAAAAAGGCCTGATATTGGCAAAAAAAGCTTATCACTTAAATCCGGACGGCCTCTATGTAAGAGATACCTACCTGGTAGCTCTTCATGTAAACGGTCGTGCAGAAGAGGAAAAGGCTCTCATAAAAGAGATTGAGAATGTGGAGGGTTCCCTTGAGGAGGATACCAGGCAGCTACTTGAGGGTCAGTTGAGTCTTAAGGATTTCTATATGGAAATGACAGATTAGAGAAAGGAAGCATACGGAAATGATTATACCAGGCGTTTTGATTTCACTTATTACTTTTCCGGGGGTGGTTATTCATGAATTGGCTCATCAGATTTTTTGCATGCTCTGTGGCTTAAAGGTATATGAAGTAAAATATTTCCAGATGGGCAATCCAAATGGCTATGTGATTCATGAATCCACGGATCGTCCTTTGAAAATATTTCTTACCTGTATGGGCCCCTTTTTTATCAACAGTGTCTTAGGCCTTGTGATTTTGCTTCCGGCATCCATTGAACTGATGGTTTTTCGGGAATATACCAATCCACTGAATCTTTTGTTGGGCTGGCTTGGATTTTCCATTTTGATGCATGCCTTTCCAAGCCGGGGGGACGCAAAGGTCATGATTAACCGGATTTTAAGAGATCCGGACGTGAGTCTTGTGTGGAAAGTGATTGCCGCACCCTTTGTGGGGCTTATCTATATTTGTTCAGTAGGCAGCATTTTCTGGCTGGATTTACTCTATGCGGCAGTATTGGCCATGCTGGTTCCCTGGCTTTGGGTTCAGCTACTTTAGGAATATCGGGGAACTAGAAATTAGGAAGTGAACAATATGGCAACTTGGAATTCCAGAGGACTTAGGGGCTCTACCCTGGAGGAACTTGTAAATCGTACCAATGAAAAATATCGGGAGCAGGGACTGGCGTTGATTCAAAAGGTGCCCACACCCATTACGCCCATAAAGATTGATAAAGATCACCGGCATATTACTCTGGCTTACTTTGAACAAAAAAGCACCGTGGATTATATTGGGGCAGTTCAGGGGATTCCGGTCTGCTTTGATGCTAAGGAATGCGACAGCGATACCTTTCCTCTACAAAATATCCATGAACATCAGGTGCAGTTTATGGAGGATTTTCAGAAGCAGGATGGAATCGCTTTTCTGATTCTTATGTTTTCTCATCGAAATGAATTGTACTATCTCACGTATGAACGAATGCGGGAATTCTGGGATCGGGCCAGGAACGGCGGTCGCAAGAGTTTTCGCCACGAAGAACTTGATCCGGAGTATGTACTTATACCTCATGGAGGTTATCTGGTCCCTTATCTGGATGGAATTCAGATGGTCATTGACAGTCAGGAGTAATTGCTTTATAATAGCAATTATCGCTTTACTCCATTAGCAAGATAAAGTGGCGGCGGAAAGGACAAAGTGGAAGAAAGGATTGCCAAACATGAAAAATCAGGAACAGCTTTTACATACGCCGGAAGGCGTTCGGGATATTTACGGAAGCGAATTTATACAGAAATTTGAACTTCAGCAGCAGCTTTATCATCTGCTGGCAGCAGAAGGGTATCAGGGAATTGAGACCCCTACCTTTGAATTCTTTGATGTGTTTTCCAGGGAAGTAGGAACGGTCCCTTCCAGAGAACTGTATAAGTTCTTCGATCGGGAGGGCAACACACTGGTGCTGCGTCCCGATATTACCCCCTCTATTGCCAGGGCCGTGTCAAAATATTTTCATGATGAGACACCAATCCGTCTTTGTTATATGGGAAATACCTTTATCAATTACGATAAATACTTAGGGCGTTTAAAAGAGAGTACCCAGCTTGGTGCCGAACTTATGGGAGACGGAAGCATAGAGGCGGATGTGGAACTGCTTTCTCTGTTAATAAAAGCTCTGAAAGAAGCGGGACTAAAAGAATTTCAGGTAAGTATCGGACAGGTTATGTTTTTTAAAAGTCTTTTAAAGGATGCCGGGATTGACAGTGAGACTGAAAAGCGTCTGAGACAACTGATTTCTGACAAAAATCGATTTGGTACGGAAGAATTACTTTCCGATTGTGAATTGCCCAATGAACTTCGTCAAATCTTTTTGGAAATGACGGCCCTTTCCGGAGGGATAGAGGTACTTGCAAGGGCAAGAGAACTGACTTCTAATGAAGATGCCCTGTTGGCACTTAAGCATCTGGAGAAGATTTATGAAGGACTTAAGGAACTTTCCCGTGAAGCTTATATAAGTTTTGATCTGGGAATGCTAAGTAAATATAATTATTATACAGGAATTATTTTCCGGGCTTATTCCTATGGCTATGGGGAACCTGTTGTAAAAGGGGGCCGGTACGACACCCTGTTGTCTCATTTTGGTCGTCAGCTTCCAGCTGTAGGTTTTGCCATTGTAATTGATCAGCTTATGAGAGCTGTAAGCAGAAGTGAGAGAGTACAAAAAGATATTGTAGATAGGAAAGAGCGTTATCTGACGATTGCCCTTACAAAGGGGAGGCTTGCAAAGAAAACGCTGGAACTTTTGGAGCAGACAGGAATTACCTGTGAGGAGATGAAGGATCCGAACAGCCGTAAATTAATTTTTGTCAATGAAGAAAAACGATTAAAGTTTTTCCTTGCCAAAGGTCCTGATGTGCCTACATATGTGGAATATGGTGCCGCAGATATCGGCGTGGTAGGTAAGGATACACTGGTGGAAGAGGGACGGAAGATGTATGAGGTCCTGGATCTTGGCTTTGGAAAGTGCCGCATGTGTGTCTGTGGTCCAAAAGAGGCAAGAGAGATGCTCTACCACCAGGAACAGATTCGAGTGGCTACCAAATATCCGGATATTGCAAAGGACTATTTTTATAACCGAAAGCATCAGACTGTGGAGATCATTAAGCTGAATGGCTCGATTGAGTTGGCCCCCCTGGTAGGTCTTGCGGAAGTGATTGTTGATATTGTGGAGACAGGCTCCACCTTGCGGGAAAATGGTCTGGAAGTTTTGGAAGAGATTATGCCCCTTTCCGCCCGTATGGTGGTGAACCAGGTAAGCATGAAGATGGAACACGAACGGATTACCGGACTGATTCGGGAACTGAAAGATGTGCTTTAATATTAACAAGGAGTTTTTATGCCACAGAAAAGACTGGATTATCTGGATATGGCAAAGGGCGTAGGGATTTTTCTGGTTATTCTTGGCCATATTCAATATCTTGAAGAGAGCACCATGCGGTTTATCTATTCTTTTCATATGCCCCTTTTTTTTATGATTGGCGGTATTTTGGCACATGAAAGAGAAGATATTAAGCTTTTGCCATGGAAGAGTATAAAAAAAAGAGCACGGGGAACACTCATCCCTTATGCTTCCTTTTCCATCATTCTGCTTACTATGCGTGTGTTTGAGTATTTTATACAGCCGGAGCGTATTACAGGAAGAGAGTTTTTAAGGCAGATCATGGACAGTGTAACCGGATATGGTCTTCATACCCTTTGGTTTTTACCGGTTTATTTTGGAGCAGGCAGCTTATTTGTTTTGATTTGCCATCACTTTCAGAATAAGCCTTACTGTGAATGTAAAATCACTGGTGTTATTTTGATTTTCACAATCCTTGCTTTTGGATTGATCTACAGCTTTCGTCTGGATCAGTATCCGGTAACGGAAAGCAGCCTGTTATGGCATACAGGTATGAATGTTTTGGTTGTGTTTCTGCGTATCCTGATTGTGCTTCCGTTCTTTTGGATCGGCCGGTATTATGGAAAAGCCGGAGCCTTTCTCAAAAAAAAAGGCTGGCTTTTGGGAATTGGTGTCTTTCTTTTTGCTCTGGGGGCCATATTGTCCCAGTATGTTTCCATTCTGGATCTTCATTATTTGTATATTTATCCCGTCCATTATGTGGCGGCGGCCGCTTCCTGTATCGGACTTCTGGATGTTTTGCAGGTGATTCCAGTGAGCTGTGTGCTTTCCTTTTTGGGCCGTAATTCTCTTGTGATTATGTGCACCCATGGTCCTTTATATGTACTATATTATGTATCCCTGGGAATGTTCTTTGTTCGAAAGTATATACCGATGTCGGATCCGATCCTTTGCATAGCTATCGCCCTTATGGTTTGTATTGTGGAAGTTCCGATTATCTGGTTCTTTAACCGCTATTTAAACTATTTACTTGGGAGGAGAATATGAGAATTATAGACTTAGATGCGTCCAGTCGTAAAAATCTGATGGATGAATTGTTAAAACGAAGCCCTAATCACTATGGGACTTATGGAGAAAAAGTACATGCTATTTTAGAAGAGGTAAAGGAGAAAGGTGATGAGGCACTTTTTTCTTTTACAGAGCGATTTGACGGTGCAAGACTCACCAGGGACAGTATACAGGTTACCGGAGAAGAACTTGAGGAAGCTTACAAACTGGTGGATCCGGATCTTCTTAAGGTAATCCGTAAGGCTCTTGTCAATATTAAAAGCTTTCATGAAAAGCAAAAGCGGAACAGTTGGTTCGACAGTCAGCCGGATGGGACCCTCCTTGGCCAGAAAATTACACCTCTTCAGTCGGTGGGGGTGTATGTTCCGGGAGGAAAGGCAGTGTATCCCTCCTCCGTATTGATGAATATTGTCCCGGCAAAGGTGGCCGGTGTGGAGCGAATCATTATGACTACACCTCCTGGAAAGGATGGAAGAATCAGTGTAAATACTCTGGTAGCCGCTCATGAGGCCGGTGCGGACGAGATCTACAAGGTAGGGGGAGCACAGGCTATTGGTGCTTTGGCTTACGGTACTACAAGTGTTCCTAAGGTAGATAAGATTGTAGGACCCGGCAATATCTATGTGGCTCTGGCAAAAAAGGCAGTTTACGGCTTTGTGAGCATTGATTCCATTGCAGGTCCCAGTGAGATTCTCGTGCTGGCGGATGAGACGGCCAATCCAAGGTTTGTGGCTGCGGATCTTCTGTCCCAGGCAGAGCATGATGAGATGGCCTCTGCTATTTTAGTAACCACAAGCAGAGGGCTTGCTAAGCAGGTGTCGAAAGAAGTAGATGGTTTTCTATCAAGGCTTTCCAGAAAGGATATTCTTTCAAAATCTTTGGAAAACTATGGGTGGATCCTGGTGGCTGATACCATGAAGGAAGCTATAGAGACCGCAAATACCATTGCCTCTGAGCACCTGGAGATTGTGACAAAGGATCCTTTCCAGGTAATGACAAAGATTCGCAATGCAGGTGCCATTTTTATCGGGGAATATGCAAGCGAACCTCTTGGAGATTACTTTGCAGGACCAAATCATGTACTGCCTACCAATGGAACGGCCAGATTTTTCTCACCCCTGGGAGTGGATGACTTTATCAAGAAATCCAGTCTGGTCTATTATTCCAGGGATGCTTTGAAAGAGGTGCAGGAAGACATTATTCGATTTGCCAGGGCGGAGGGTCTGACAGCTCATGCCAATTCCATTGCCGTGCGTTTTGAAGAGGAAAAGGAGTGAGGTATTATGAAACGAACTGTAGCGGTTAAAAGAACTACAAAAGAAACAAATATTGATCTTTCCCTGAATCTGGATGGCTCAGGGATTGAAGATATTTCAACCGGAGTCGGCTTTTTTGATCATATGCTTAAGGGTTTTGCCCGTCATGGGCTATTTGATCTTACCTGCCATGTATCAGGAGATTTGGAAGTGGACTGTCACCATACCATTGAGGACACGGGAATTGTACTGGGACAGGCAATACGGGAGACTGTAGGAGATAAGAAAGGAATGGTACGCTTTGGAAGCTGCATTCTTCCTATGGATGACGCACTGGTCCTTTGCTCCTTGGATCTTTCCGGACGTCCTTACTATGTGTCGGATGCCATCTTTTCTACAGAGCGTGTGGGGGACATGGATACCCAGATGGTAAGGGAATTCTTCTATGCTGTTTCCTATAGCAGCGGAATGAATCTGCACTTTAAGATGCTTTCCGGAGAAAACAGCCATCATATGATTGAGGGAATGTTTAAGGCTTTTGCCAAAGCCCTTAATATGGCGGTCACCTTAGATCCAAGAATTGTAGACGTTTTATCAACGAAAGGAAGTTTGTAATATGAGCGAAAAGAATTGTGGAATCATTCGTTTGGTTGGGGGGAGGATGGAGGAGTCGCCCGATCCGGTAGCCCTTGCAAGATACTATAGCGACAACGGCGGGGATGAAATCCTTGTTTTTGACTGTTCTATGACAGAAGAGGAGCATGAGGCTTCTATTGGAGTATTAAAGGAGATCTGTCGTGTTTGTGAGGTCCCGGTAAAAGCGGGCGGACATATTGAGCGGACAGAGGATGTAAAGAAATTCCTTTATGCGGGCTGTGCCAAGGTTATTTTAAATTATGCCAAGCAGAGCAACATTGATCTGACTGAGGAAGTATCTAAACGTTTCGGAAAGGAAAAGATTGCCGCAACTGTGGACAGTTCCGATGTGGTCAGTGCTCCGGCGGCTCTGGCAGAGGAATATGTAAGCGAATTAATTTCTATGGATGAACTTAAGCCTTTCAGGGAAAAAATGCGTCCTTTAAGCTGCAATATGGATTGGGCAGAGTTTAAGCTTGGGCCGGATGGTCTGGTACCTGTAGTAGTTCAGGATTATCGAACCGATGAAGTTTTAATGGTTGCTTATATGAATGAGGAGGCTTTTTGCAAAACCATTGAAACCGGGAAAATGACCTATTTTAGCCGAAGCCGTCAGAGTCTTTGGCTTAAAGGTGAGACCAGTGGTCATTTCCAGTATGTGAAAGAACTGCGTGTAGACTGTGATTGTGACACAATTTTGGCAAAGGTATCTCAGACAGGAGCAGCCTGCCATACAGGGAACCGTTCCTGCTTCTTCCATGAGATTGCCCGGACGGAATATCAGAATACCAATCCCCTAAAAGTATTTGAAGAGGTTTATGGTGTGATTTCCGATCGAAAAGTACATCCAAAGGAGGGATCCTATACCAATTATCTCTTTGACAAGGGCATTGATAAGATTCTGAAAAAGATTGGAGAGGAATCGGCAGAACTGATTATTGCCGCTAAGAATCCTGACCCGGAGGAAATTAAGTATGAGATGTCAGATCTTCTCTATCATGCCATGGTTCTTATGGTTGAACGTGGAGTTACCTGGGAGGAGATCACAAAAGAACTGGCGAATCGATAACATCCTTATTGTATGTTCATAGGTTTCCCCTTTTCATCATAATATTTTAGTAAGTGATATTATGAGAAAAGGGGAACTATCATGGCTAAAACACAAAAAACAGGCGGTCAATATCGGCAGCTTCTGCTTGCACAGCAGGGACAAAGAGCGGTGGAACCAGAAGAACCTATCGGATTTTTTCGCATCCGTTTCTATATTTGTCTTTGCCTTTTTTTATGTTATGTGATTTTGGATTATACAAAGGCTTCGGTTTACCAGGTAGACAGTGCCCGAATTTATGCGGAGGTTCAAAAGGATTTGACAGAAGATTTAGATTTGGAGGAGACCTTTGCAAGGGTTCTGGATAGCGTATGGGTGTCAGAGGAGAATCCGACAGCAAACCATTGACAACTATATGGAAAAACCTGTACAATTGGATTTGTTGAAAAGCTTCTTAGAATTACAGGGAGTTGCAAAAGGATAGAATGGTAAAAAATTTTATGAAAAATAAAAAGCTTCTTTTGGGAAGTATGTTTTGTATCTGGTTGCTGGTATGTATGGTGTTCACACCCGTTTATACAACAGTAACTCTGAACTTTGCAGAAGATCCAGGTGGAGAAGTGATTACAACTGTTTTTTCGGGTTTTGGAAAGCATGTTTCAGGGCATGATGCCAGATACCGGGTGGTTAATTACGGAGTTGCCCGTATTTCTTATCTGGATATTCAATATGGCAGCCATTGCTCCCTGAAACGGATTGATCCTCTGGATCAGTATTACAACAGGGAAGAGCCCTTATCCCTTACGGGGCTTACCATATCCAAAAACGGAATTCGAGTGATAGAACTGACAGGAGAAGAGTTATCCTCCTATTTTTCCTTAAATGATGATATGAAGCTTCTTCATGGAGACAGCTTCACGTTTCAGGTAACAGGGCAGGATCCCCAGATGCTTCCCAATAACTCCTTTCAGGAGTTGTACCTGAAAACACCTTTTTCGGTCCGGCTTTTGGGTGGATTGATTTTTGGTATTGGTATTTGTTTTTTTGCTTTTCTTTTTTGGTGGTTTTTAAGAATAACGGCAAAGGGGACATTGTTTTTCCGTTGTACTACAGGCATTTTATTTGGCGGTGTTCTCTGTGCGGCTTTTTTGTGTATTTATACTGGATTTCGAAATCCATTCTATTTGAATCCGGATGAATATCATACCTTGTCTGCAATACGTTATTATTTTTCTCATTTTATGCCTCCAAGTATGTTGGATCCGGATATTATTGATACCTATGCCATCTATGGGACAACCCGTCACAGTGAGTGGTCACTTTTCTATTTCCTTACTGCAAAAATCGGGCAGTTTTTTACAGATGAAATTATACGAATGCGTCTTTTTACAACCATAACTTTCTGTACAATGATGGGGATTGTTCTGAAAAATATCAAAAAAAACAGTGCACTTCTCTATGCTGTCCTTTTAACTCCTCAGGTATGGTATCTGTTTTCTTACTGCACCTCGGACTCTTTCGATTTTTTTATGAGTTTTCTATGTCTTTATGAACTTATCAAAGAGGATAGTATGCTGAATCAGGTAATTGGAAAGCCTTTTTGCAAAAAGCATATTTTGTATACAATTCTTTTAGGGCTTCTGTTTGTACAGATTTTGTGGGGAAAGCAGTCCTTTTATCCTGTTCTGATCTTTGTTTTTTTAATTTTGCTCATTCGTCTTTTTTATACGGATCGGGCAATGCGAAAATCACTGTTTTATAAATATATGGCAATCGCAGGTATGACCTTGTTTATCTTTTGTCTGCGGTATATGATTACAGATTACCCCTATTACGGTTTTGGAAAATATACCGTTTACATGGACATGCTGGAAAAGACAGCTCTTTATGAATACAGATTCTCTACCCCGCCTATGGAACGGGCATACTCTATGAGTTTTATGGAAAAAGGCGTGTCATTAGGGGAATTTCTGACAAAATTTGAGTTTAATAAGAATCTCTTTCGTACCTTTGCGGGCTTCTTTGGTTCCTATGCTTTTGGGGCCAGAGACTGGTATTATCTCCTTATGGGAGTGCTCTACCTGAGTTTTTTGGGATATGTCATATTCAAAGCTTTCGTTTCCCGAAACAAAAGAGTCGGGTGGGAGATTGGTGCAGCCTTATTAACCATGTTGATTCATTATATACTGATTGTATATAATGCCTGGGTGATTGACTTTCAGCCTCAGGGGAGATATCTGCTTCCAATCCTTATTTATGCAGCATATCTGGCATACCGGGCAGACAAGAAAGGAGAGGATAAGTTTCTCAGGACGATTCTGTGCCTTACTTGTATTTTGTCCCTGTATAGCTTTTATACCATAGGTGTATACAATCTGGTTCCCATGCACGGGATTCAGTAGAAAGGGTAGGACAAATGGGTGATTTAAAGAGCAAAAAACTGTGGCTTTTTTTTCTGATTTATGGGATCCTCGCCCTGTTATTTCATTTTTTCTGGTTAAAACTGGGTGGCGGGGATGATTATTATTTTATGACCTGTCTGAAAGATACGAATTTTTTTGCTTTCCTTACCGGACGCTGGAATAAGTGGTCTTCCCGCATTCTGATTGAAGGTCTTCTGGTCCTTGTTTTACAGTGCCCGATTTTCATTTGGCGGATTTTAGATATCCTGATATCCGTTCTCATTGCCATCCTGTCTTCTGTCTTTATATTCCACAAGCGAGAAGAAGCTGCCCTTTCATCTGTGGTTTTACTGCTTTGTTTTTTTGTTTCTTATGACTTTCGGGAAATGTCATCCGCAGGCTGGATGACCACTACCATCAACTACTGGTGGACTCTTGCAGCTGCCTTGGTGGCTGCCCTGCCATTGTACCTGACAGATGTTAAGGGAATATACCGAAAAATCCTTTATCTGTTTGCTATACCAGCCGCTTTATTTGCCATTAATCATGAACAAATCTGTATTTTGTTTCTTTGTGTGTGTTTATTTTTGCTGGCAAAGGGGTATATCCGGAAGCAAAAAAGAAACTGGTATGTATACTTTTTACTTATATATTCTGTGCTGTCTTCCGTAAGTGTACTTATCTGCCCGGGAAATCTGGTGCGGAAGCTTTCCAATATTGAATACTGGTTTCCGGGATATGGGGATTTTAACCTTGTACAGAAGATACTTCTTGGCTGGTATAGCCTTTTGATGACTTTGTATCAGGATGTAAATTGGACATATTTCCTGTTTACGGCAGTTCTTTTTGCTGCAGTTCTGCTGCATAAAAAAAAGACTTTGCAGATTGTAATTTCGGGACTCCCTCTGGCCTCTAACCTGGGACTTCTTGGAATCACAGTTTTGTCAAAAATCCGGGATGTCTCTCTGTTCCATCAGATTCTTCATGTGTTTGATTTTGATCAGCCGATTGTATATTACCAGGGATTTCTGCCGGGCAAAATCCGTATTCTGCTTCTGGTATATACTCTGTGCTGCCTCTGTGTAGTTCTTTCGTTCTTTTTCTTATGGGGCAATACAGAAAAATTTGTGGACATGCTTGTCTTGCTTGTCATTGTATCTGCCTCAAAAGTAAGTATGGGTCTTTCGCCTACGGTGTGGGCGTCCTCAGAGCGGACCAGTATTTTCCTTAATTTTGGGTTTCTGTTTCTTGGAATGTACTGTGCACAGGACTTTTTAGAAGACGGGTACATGATAAAACACGTTCAAAAGGGCGACACATAAAGGAGATTCTTATGAAAAAATTAGCTTTGGATGATACCATTTTACTAAAAATTGAAAAACCGGCCCGGTATCTTGGCAACGAGATCAATGCTGTATATAAGGATAAGTCTAAAATTAATGTTCGGTTTTGCATGTGCTTTCCGGATCTCTATGAGATCGGAATGTCTCACCTGGGCATTCAGATTCTTTATGACATGTTTAATCGAAGAGAAGACGTGTGGTGTGAACGTGTCTATTCTCCCTGGGTGGACTTGGATAAAATTATGCGGAAGAAAAAGATTCCACTCTTTGCACTGGAATCCCAGGATCCCATCAAAGACTTTGATTTTCTGGGCATTACGCTTCAATATGAAATGTGCTATACCAATGTGCTACAAATACTGGATTTAAGTGGTATCCCTCTGTTTGCGGACAGGCGTGGGGAAGCGGATCCAATTATAATCGGAGGCGGCCCCTGTGCCTGCAATCCGGAGCCGTTGGCTGATTTTTTTGATCTCTTTTATATTGGAGAAGGAGAAACTTCCTATTATGCTTTGATTGATGCATATAAAGCCCACAAAAATGCAGGGGGAAGCAGACGGGAGTTTCTGTTAAGGGCAGCACAGATTCCCGGAATTTATGTGCCTTCTCTCTATCAGGTAACTTATCATTCGGATGGAACAATTTCTTCTATGGAGCCTAAGAATTCTTTTGCTCCGGCCAGGGTTCGGAGACAGGTTGTGTCTGATTTGACCAATACCTTTTATCCGGAAAAGCCATTGGTGCCTTTCATTAAGGTGACCCAGGATCGGGTTGTTCTGGAAATTCAAAGAGGCTGCATCCGTGGATGTCGGTTCTGTCAGGCCGGAATGCTCTACCGGCCTACGAGAGAGAGAGAAGTAGAGATGTTGAAAGACTGTGCACAGAAGATGTTAAAGTCTACCGGTCATGAAGAGATCTCCTTAAGTTCCTTAAGCTCCAGTGATTATTCCAAGCTTCCGGAACTGGTAACTTATTTGCTGGAAACTTTTGGTAATCAGGGAGTTAATATTTCTCTTCCCTCTCTGCGGATTGATGCCTTTTCTCTGGATGTTATGAGTAAGATTCAGGATATCCGCAAGAGCAGCCTTACTTTCGCACCAGAGGCTGGTTCCCAGCGTCTTCGTGATGTGATTAACAAGGGATTGACGGAAGAAATAATCCTTGAGGGGGCAGGTGCGGCTTTTGAGGGCGGATGGAATAAGGTGAAGCTATATTTTATGCTGGGTCTTCCTACTGAGACGGAGGAAGATCAAAAGCATATTGCATGGCTGGCAGAAAAAATCGCAAAGCGTTACTATGAGATTCCCAAGGATCAGCGAAACGGAAAATGCCAGATTACTGTCAGCACCTCCTTTTTCGTACCCAAACCCTTTACACCTTTCCAGTGGGCAAGAATGTGTACCCGAGAAGAGTTTCTTGAAAAAGCCCATAGGGTAAATATGGAAATTAAAGATCAATTGAACCGCAAGAGTATCAAATATAACTGGCATGAGGCGGATGTAACTGTATTAGAAGGAGTATTTGCAAGAGGAGACCGAAAGCTTTCCAAGCTGCTTCTTCGGGCTTATGAGAAAGGTTGTCTCTTTGATTCCTGGACCGAGTGCTTCCACAATGAACGATGGATGGATGCTTTTGAAGAAACCAAAACAGATCTCCTGTTCTATACCACAAGAATCCGAAAAGAGGATGAGATTTTCCCCTGGGATTTTATTGACAGTGGCGTTACAAAAAAGTTCCTGTATCGGGAATGGAAGCAGGCACTGAATGAGAAAGTTACTCCTAATTGTAAACAGCAGTGCCAGGGATGCGGATCGGGAAGTTATGGAAGCGGTATTTGTTATTTAAGGCAATAAGTAAAAAAGAAATGAGGATAGATGGGTTATGAAAATCCGAGTAAAATTTCGTAAGTATGGGATCATGAGATTTATCGGCCATCTGGACATGATGCGTTATTTTCAGAAAGCCATTCGCAGGGCCGGAATCGACATTTGCTATTCCGAAGGATTCAGCCCACACATGATTATGTCTTTTGCTTCACCTTTGGGTGTTGGACTTACCAGCGACGGGGAATATCTGGATATTGAGATTGGACAGGCTTTCTCTTCCCAAGAGTCTGTCCGGCGTTTGAATGTTGTAATGGCAGAGGGTGTAGAGGTAGTCTCATTTCGAAAGATTCCGGACGGAAAAGCTTCCAATGCCATGGCTCTTACGGCGGCGGCAGATTATGAAGTTCGCTTTCGGGAGGAATATGTTCCAAAAGCCGGATGGCAGGAATCTTTTGACAGCTTCTGTGCCCAGGATTCAATTCCAGTAATAAAAAAGTCAAAAAAAGAAGAGCATGAGGTGGATATACGTTCTCTGATTTATAAAATAGAACGGCGTGAGGATTGCATTTTCATGCAAGTGGCAACAGGAAGTGCCCGAAATCTGAAGCCGGAACTTGTAATGGAGGCTTTCTCTTCCTGGGCAGGGATGGAATTTCCGGAGTTTGCCTTTTTGGTGCATCGTCTGGAAGTTTATGCAAATGTGGGACTAAAAGAGGAACAAAAACTTGTATCCCTGGAGTCTCTGGGAGAAGATATATAACGCAAAATGGAGCAGCATATGGAACAAAGCGGAAAACTTGTAATTACGAGGCAGAGAAAACAGAGAGGGGAACAGGTTCTTTCTGCCTTTTATGAAAATGGGAAAGCAGTGGAACTATCCTGCTTTGATACAGGCGAAGAACAGCTCCTTGGCAGCATTTACATTGGCAAGGTACAAAATATTGTAAAAAATATTGAGGCAGCTTTTATTGAGATCGAGAGAGGCATTCTTTGCTATTATTCTCTTCTGAAAAAAGAAGAGCCCATTTATGTTAAAGAAAAGAAAGGAAGTAAGCTCTCCCCCGGCGATGAGCTTCTGGTACAGGTAAGCAGGGAAGCAGTGAAAACCAAAGTTCCAACCGTGACCTGTAATCTCAATTTCCCGGGAAAATATCTGGTATTGACTACAGGGGAAAGAAAGCTTGGCCTTTCTTCAAAGCTTTCTTCGGAGGAAAAGGAGCGTCTTCGAAAAATTGCAGAGCCCTTTCTTTCTGGAAAATTTGGTGTCATTGTAAGGACCAATGCTTCCCATGCTTCGGAGGAAATGCTTCAGGAAGAATTTGAACGTCTAAGCAGGAACTGCCTTAAGGTTTTGACCACAGGTAAGCATCAAAGCTGCTTTTCCCGGGTTTATCAGGAACCTCCAGCCTATGCCTCAGCCATTCGGAATATGAAAAAAGAACAGCTTTTGGAGATTGTAACAGATGATTCCAAGATTTATGAAACGATTTCCCTGTATCTTTCAGAATACCAGCCAGAGGACTTGGAAAAGCTTCGTTTTTATCAGGATGAAGTTCTCTCTCTGGATTGTCTCTGTGGAATTACTACAGCATTTCAGTCTGCTCTGCAGGAACGAGTTTGGTTGAAATCTGGTGCTTATTTGGTTATTCAGCCTACAGAGGCTTTAACGGTAATTGATGTAAACACTGGAAAATATGTGGGGCATAAAAAAATTCGGGAAACTTTTCTTCGAATCAATCTGGAGGCGGCGACAGAGATTGCAAGGCAGCTTCGGTTACGGAACCTGTCAGGTATAATTGTTGTAGATTTTATTGACATGAAAGAAACTGAAGACAGGGAAAAACTGATGGACTTTTTGGAGCAGGAGATAAAAAAAGATCCTATCAAAACTGTTTTAGTCGATATGACCTCCCTGGGCCTTGTAGAACTCACACGGAAAAAAGTGCGGAAACCCCTGAAAGAACAGGTGAAAAATAATTCTTGACAATTTCATCCATCCATGCTATCCTAATACGGATGCCGCACAGTGG
This sequence comes from uncultured Lachnoclostridium sp., assembly GCA_948330435.1. Classification (GTDB taxonomy): domain Bacteria; phylum Bacillota; class Clostridia; order Lachnospirales; family Lachnospiraceae; genus Laedolimicola. The sequence continues at coordinate 46,650 of CAOJBY010000018.1, forward strand.
GGTAAAAGTATGTGCTTTTTTATCCAAACAAAAGTACATCACCGAAGCTGGCGAGTAATGATAATAGGAGGTGCCATATGTACGCAATTATTGCAACAGGTGGTAAACAGTACAAAGTATCTGAGGGCGATGTTATCAAAGTGGAGAAGCTGGGCGTTGAGGCTGGATCAAAGTATAAGTTTGATCAGGTTCTTGCCGTAGGCGGAGACACACTGACAGTTGGAACCCCCACCGTGGCTGGAGCAACTGTCACCGCATCTGTAGCCGGTGATGGAAAAAGCAAAAAAGTCATCGTTTACAAGTACAAGAGAAAAAGCGGATATCACAAGAAGAATGGCCACAGACAGCAGTACACGGAAGTAAAGATCGAGAAGATCGCTGTAAGAAAGCCCCGTGCAAAGAAGGCTGCGGATGAGGCTGAAGCAGTAGAAGAATAGGTTGTTATGATTACAGTTACCATTTATAAGGATTCCGGTAAATATCATCGTTTTTCCGTGGAAGGACATGCCGGTTATGCCAGAGAAGGCTATGACATTATTTGTTCGGCAGTCAGTGCTTTGGCGGTGAACACGGTGAATTCTATCGAAGCCTTTACGGAGGATGTTTTTTCGGCAGAGGAGAAGAACGGATTTCTCACCTGCGAATTTGAAAGTTCCCTGTCTTCACAGGCGGTACTTCTCATGGACTCCATGGTGCTTGGCTTAACAGACATTCAGAATAACTATGGAAAGCAATATATCAGATTGATATTCAAGGAGGTGTAAGACCATGTTACAGATGAACCTTCAGTTGTTCGCCCATAAAAAAGGTGTTGGTTCTACTAAGAACGGCAGAGATTCCGAGTCAAAGCGGTTGGGTGCAAAGAGAGCGGACGGACAGTTTGTAAAGGCTGGAAACATTCTTTACAGACAGCGTGGAACTAAGATTCACCCAGGTGTGAATGTTGGCCGCGGAGGAGATGATACACTGTTTGCCTTGACAGATGGTGTTGTTCGTTTTGAAAGAAAAGGAAGAGATAAGAAACAGGTTTCTGTCGTTCCGGTAGCAGCAGAATAGTTTGTATGAGGCTTCAAGTCGATAGATTTGAAGCCTCTTTTACTAGTATAAATACTCGTTTAAAAAGAAAGGTTATCTCTATGTTTGCAGATAGAGCAAAAGTTTTTATTCGCTCCGGAAAAGGCGGTGACGGACATGTAAGCTTTCGAAGAGAATTATATGTCCCAAATGGCGGACCTGACGGCGGTGACGGAGGAAAAGGGGGAGATGTCATCTTTCAGGTGGATGAAGGATTGAACACCCTCTATGATTACCGACACAAGAGGAAATATAAAGCCGAAGACGGAGAAGAAGGCGGAAAACGACGCTGCCATGGAAAAAATGGCAGTGATATTATATTAAAGGTTCCGGAAGGAACCGTTATCAAAGAGGCGGAAAGTGGAAAGGTCATTGCGGACATGTCCGGAAAAAATACTCGTCAGATAATCCTCAGAGGAGGCCTGGGGGGTGCAGGCAATCAGCATTTTGCAACCTCTACCATGCAGGTGCCCAAATATGCCAGACCTGGACAGCCGGCCCAGGAGCTGGAAGTCCTTTTGGAGCTTAAAGTCATTGCAGATGTGGGGCTGGTAGGATTTCCCAATGTCGGAAAGTCCACGCTTCTTTCCCGGGTTACCAATGCGCAGCCTAAGATTGCCAATTATCATTTTACCACTCTGAATCCCAATTTAGGTGTTGTAGATCTGGATGGAGGTGGTTTTGTTATCGCAGACATTCCCGGACTGATAGAGGGTGCTTCTGAAGGTGTGGGACTGGGACATGAATTCCTGCGGCATATTGAACGTACCCGGGTGATTATTCATCTGGTAGACGCTGCATCTACAGAGGGTCGGGATCCGGTGGCGGATGTGTATGCCATTAATCAGGAACTTAAAGCTTACAATGAAGAGATTGCATTAAGACCTCAGGTGATTGCAGCAAATAAGATAGATGCCATCTATGAGGATGGAGAAAAGAACCCCGTCGATCGTTTGAAAGAAGAATTTGAACCCAAAGGAATCCGCGTAATGCCTATCTCGGCTGCAACCGGAACCGGACTTAAGGAGCTTTTGTATTATACCAAAGAACTTCTTGACAGCACAGAGCAGGAACCTATTGTCTTTGAACAGGAATTTTTCCCGGAGGAAATGAGTGTAGAAGAGAAACTGCCTTATACCGTGGAGTGTTCCACAGAGGAAGATGGAGTCTTTATCGTAGAGGGACCCAGGATTGAGAAAATGCTGGGCTATACCAATCTGGATTCGGAAAAAGGCTTTGTATTCTTCCAGAATTTTCTGAAAGATACGGGAATCTTAAAAGAACTAGAGGAAGCAGGAATTCAGGAAGGCGACACCGTAAAAATGTACGGCCTTGCTTTCGAATATTTTCGATAAACAATGATTTTATAGGGCGAAGCCCGTAAGCGAAATGAAGCGAAGCGGAATTGAGCTTGCACAGTGGAGTGAATCCATTAGAGTGAATTCATCAAAACAGTAAAAACCAAGGAGATTTTCACATATGACAAGCAAACAACGGGCCTACTTGAAAAGTTTGGCTATGACTATGGATCCCATTTTTCAGATAGGCAAATCCTCTGTAACACCTGAACTGATCACAGCTATCCAGGAAGCGTTAACTGCAAGGGAGTTAATCAAAGTGAGTGTCCTGCAAAACTGTGGGGATGATCCAAAGGCCATTGCGGAGATCCTGGCAGAACGTACTCATTCTCAGGTGGTGCAGGTAATCGGAAAAAAGATCGTACTCTACAAAGAGGGCAAGGATGATAAAAAACGAATTGAACTGCCCCTCTAAAGGGGGAAAGAGAAAAAAAGTAGGGATTCTTGGCGGAACCTTTGATCCCATTCATACGGGGCATTTGATCTTGGCGGAAGCAGCCTATGAAGCATTTTACCTTGATTATGTTTTGATTATGCCAAATGGTAATCCCCCTCACAAGCCAGGACAGGTAAATGCAACCATGGAGCAGCGCACGCATATGGCAGAGCTGGCAGTAAGGGATAATCAGCATTTTCGTGTGTCTGATTTTGAAAAAACACCTCAGGATTATCATTATACCTATGAAACATTGGAATTCTTGTCCCATGAGAATCCGGACACGGACTATTATTTTATTCTGGGTGCCGATTCCCTGGTGCTTTTTCATACCTGGAAAGAGCCAAGGCGAATCTGTGAATGTTGCCGAATTCTGGCGGCTACCAGAGATCGAATGGAAACTGAGGTCTTAAAGGAGCATATGGAACGCCTTAAAAGGGAACTTGGTGCCAGAATAGAGCCTCTTGAGACTCCAAATATTGATATTTCCTCTAATATGCTTCGGGAACGGGCACAAAGGGGACAGAGCATTCGATATTATGTTCCGGATTCTGTGGAATCTTATATTCGGGAACAGGGCTTATATCGTAAAAATAAGGAAGAAGTAAAACTGCTGGCAGAAATGAGGAATTCAGATGAAACATTATGACATGAAGTCCTATCAGAAAAAGATCAAGCATGAAATGGATGATGGGCGCTATCAACACACTTTGGGCGTCATGTATACTTGTGCAGCACTTGCAATGCGCTATGAATATGATATTCAAAAAGCGGAGCTGGCCGGCCTGCTTCATGACTGTGCCAAATGTATTCCCAACGGGAAGAAACTCAAACTCTGTGAAAAGCATAATATTCAGATGACAGAAACTGAGAGGAGGAATCCTTTCCTGCTTCATGCAAAGCTGGGGGCTTTCCTTGCTATGGAACAATATGGTGTGAACGATAAAGAAATTATCAGTGCAATCTTAAATCATACAACCGGGAAACCCAATATGTCCTTACTTGATAAGATTGTCTATGTTGCTGATTATATTGAACCCCGCCGCAGCAAAGCGGAGAATCTGCCGGAGGTTCGAAAGATGGCTTTTGTAGATTTGGATCAGACTTTATATAAGATTCTTTCTGATACGTTAAAATATTTGGACAAAGGTTCTGGTGAAATTGACAATATGACAATAAAGGCCTATGAATATTATCGGGCAAAACAGGAGGAAAAAATATGACTTTAAAACAATCAAAAGAGATGGCTCGAAAGGCTTTTAAGGCGTTGGATGATAAAAAGGCAAAGGATGTACGCATCCTGGATATTTCTTCTGTCAGTGTATTAGCAGACTATTTTCTGATTGCAAGTGGAGCGAATAAAAACCAGGTGCAGGCAATGGTAGACAACGTAGAAGAAGAACTCCATAAAGCTGGATTTACACCGAAACAGATTGAGGGCTATCAGACAGCAAATTGGGTACTTTTGGATTACGGTGATATTATTATACACGTATTTGATGAAGAAAACCGTCTTTTCTATGATTTGGAGCGTATTTGGAGGGATGGTACTTTGATTCAGGCAGAGGATTTGAATTCGGAAATATAGATGACTGCAAAGGAATTTTGACTTAAAGGAGATGCTACAAATGATTTTAACGGGAGCAGTAGTAAATGCTCTGACCGTATTTGCGGGAAGTGCGTTGGGACTTCTTTTGAAAAAAGGGCTGCCGGAGCGTATGGGTGATTCAATTATGAAAGGACTTTCTCTTTGCGTTATCTATATTGGTATCAGCGGGGCCTTTGAAGGGGAGAATGTGCTGACTGCCATCGTGGCTATGGCAGTGGGAACGGTAATCGGAGAACTTCTGGATCTCAATGTTCGGATGGAAAATCTGGGACAATGGCTTCAAAATCGATTTCAATCCAAAAATAATAAAGTGTCTGTGGCGGAGGGATTCGTTACCAGTAGTCTCTTATTCTGTACAGGAGCCATGACCATCGTAGGTTCACTGCAAAGCGGATTATCTCTGGATCACAGTACACTGTTTGCAAAATCTCTTATTGACGGAATTGCGGCGGTTGTATTGGCATCCAGCCTGGGATTTGGTGTTCTCTTTTCAGGCATACTTTGCCTTGTTTATGAAGGAGGACTGGCATTGTGTGCCCAGTTTATCGGCCCCTTTTTGACAGAATCTGTAATCAATGAAATGACTTGTGTAGGCTCTCTTTTGATTGTGGGTATAGGCATCAATATGCTGTTTAAAAATAAAATCTGCGTTATGAATTCCGTACCTGCAGTATTTCTGCCGATTCTTTTGTGCCGATTTATGTAAGTCCCATATTTTACAAAATCTTTTGGAGGCAAATATACAATGGGAAGAATTATCAGTATTAATCAGACAACGAAAAATCGCTTTTTAAATATGTATGATCTTGAAGTGGAAGATAAAAATGGCGGACGGCATTCCTATCATGTGGCATCAAGGGCACGGAAAAAAGATGAATTGAAACTTTCCACCAAAAAGAACAAGCCGGACGGTGTCATCATCTATGCTCTATATGGTGAACTCCAGGATCGAGTAGTATTGATTCGTCAATATCGTTATAGTATCGGAACCTATATCTATGAATTTCCGGCCGGGCTGATTGATGAAGGGGAAGATTTTCATATAGCCGGAATTCGGGAACTTAGAGAGGAAACGGGCCTTACCTTTCATCCCATAGAGGTTGATTCCATTTATTCAAAACCATATTTTACTACTATCGGAATGACAGATGAGTCCTGTGCTGCTGTGTATGGCAGAGCTGATGGGAATGTTTCGAGTAAGGGACAGGAGGACACGGAAGAAATTGAAGTTATTTTGGCAGATCGGAAAGAGGTTTTACGAATTCTACAGGAAGAAAATGTTTCACTAATGTGTGCTTATATGATGATGCATTTTTTACATGCGGATCCCCAAAAGCCTTTTGCTTTTTTAGAGAGTCCAAAAGCATAATGGTGCATTTTAGATATAAATTGTAAAATGGCAGGTTTTCGGCCTGCCATTTTGTATTATAAAACTACATTTTACCGGAAAAAGCGAACAACTCCGAACACCTTACCAAGAATCTGGCAATTGGTAACAATAATTGGATCCATGGTGTCATTCTCTGGCTGCAAACGAATATGATCTGCTTCCTGATAGAATGTTTTTACTGTGGCAGAATCCTCCACCAGTGCAACAACCATATCTCCATTGCATGCCGTCTGACGCTGTTCTACCAAAATGGTATCCCCATCAAAAATTCCTGCATTGATCATGGATTCGCCGCATACTTTCAACATAAAACACTGTTCGTTGGGCATAAACTCCATCGGAATCGGGAAGTAGGACTCCACATTCTCAACAGCTAAAATAGGCTGTCCGGCAGCTACTCGTCCTATAATTGGGACATTAACAACTTCTCTGCGTACCAGATTAAAATTATCATCAATAATCTCGATAGCACGGGGCTTCGTGGGATCACGACGAATATAGCCATTCTTCTCCAAAGTTTCCAGGTGAGAATGTACGGAAGAAGTTGACTTTAAATCCACGGCTTCACAAATATCCCGCACTGAGGGGGGATAGCCCTTATTCAAAATCTGCGACTTGATATATTCCAAAATCTCCGTTTGCTTTTTTGTAATCTTTCCATAGGGCATAGATGCGTTCCTCCTTACACATGTTGATGTTGGGATTGCTCCATAAAACTAGATATAGTATAACATATGTTCGAATAAAAAGCAAACAAATGTTTTGATATGATATTAAAAAATTATCTAGTAAACTTTAATAAAATGTGATATAATTGTTACGAATTTTAAGAATTTATCACACAACAGGAAAAAAGAAAGGAAATCTACTTATGAGGAAACGATTATTGTGGATACTGCTGGCATTGACAGTAGGAATCTGCACAACAGGATGTGGAAAGAAAGATGCAGAAGAAGCTTCTGCTCCCGCAGAGGAAGAATTTTCTACAGAAGATGAGATTATAGCAGAAGAGCCGGAAGAGGAGCCAGAGGAAGAAGAACCGGAGGTTGCTCCGGAAGGCATGTACCGCAGTGAACTTACCAATGAATGGATAAGTGAAGATTTAAAGGAACAGCGGCCAATTGCGGTTATGGTAGATAATGAGAAGACGGCTTTACCTCATTATGGTTTGACTCAGGCTGATGTCATTTATGAAATGATGAACAGTACACTTAATGATCAGATTACACGTTTTATGGTTCTGATTAAGGACTATGACAGCATTGATCAGATTGGCAGTGTTCGTAGTGTCCGTCCTACAAACTTGATGATTGCCCCGGAATGGAATGCAATTGTTTGCCATGATGGCGGACCTTTCTATATCAATACCTATTTGGAAAATGCATATGTAGATCATTTCAGTGGAACTTTTTCCCGTGTAAATAATGGAAAGCCCAGAGAATTTACGGAATACATTCTTCCGGGAGACATGGACAAGAATTTCCAAAACACAAAAGTGGACAGAGAATACAATGAATACAAACCCATCGAACCGCACTTCAAATTCGTCTCCGAGAAGAAACCGGTAAATATGGAAGAGAAGGCTGGCTGCGTTGACTGTACTTTAGTGGATCTGCCTTTTGGTCACAATGGTTCTCAATTGGACTATGATGAAGCTTCCGGAACTTATTTATATTCCGAATATGGAAGTGCCCATAAAGATCCTGGTAATGGCAATCAGCAATTGGCTTTCAAAAATGTGATTCTTCAAAAAATGACTTTTAGTCAGTTGGACGCTCATGGATATTTGGTTTGGAATTGCCTGGGAGCCGGTGAGGGATACTATATTACAGATGGGAAAGCAATACCCATTAGCTGGGTAAAGGATTCTGAGCAGGGACGTACCGTATATCGTGATACAATGGGAGATGAGATTCAGGTTAATACGGGAAAAACTTATATTGGCTTTGTGGCAGATACCCGTTGGAATGAATTAGTAGTTCAATAATTATAAGTTAAATACACTGAAAAAAGAGGTGCCTTACTTTTTCGGCACCTCTTTTTGAGTGTTTCACAAGCAAATCTAATCTTCCCGAAGCTTCACTGCTTTTGCAGCCATGCGACGGCGGTTTTCATCCTGGGCTGCATAATGTTTACGTGTGGTATTGACATCCTTATGGCCCAGAACATCTGCAACCAGATAAATATCCCCGGTTTCCTGATATAGTGTTGTTCCATAGGTACTGCGAAGCTTATGAGGAGTGATTTTCTTTAATGGTGTTACATATCTGGCATACTTCTTTACCAAATTTTCTACAGCCCCTACACCGATGCGACGTCTTTGAGTAGAATAGAAGAGTGCCTGCTCATGTCCTTCCTGTGGAATCACTCTTTTACGGCTTCCGTTCATGTAATTTTTCAGGGCCTGGGCTACCTCTTCCCCAAAATACACGATCATTTCAGAACCACCTTTTCGGACTACCTTAATGCCATTGTTATTAAAATCCACATCATTTATGTCCAGGCCTACACACTCAGATACACGGATTCCAGTTCCTAATAAAAGTGTGACAATTGCCAGATCCCGTTCCTTTGTCTTTTCATAATAAACTTTTTTCTGCCCGGTCAGATCATCTCCTCCATGCTCAATAAAATCTAATAGACGGGCGGTTTCATCCACATCCAGGCGAATGATTGCTTTTTCGTGAAGCTTCGGCATATCAACCAACATGGCGGGATTACTTTCAATCATCTCCCGACGGTAGAAATATCCATAAAAACTCCGCAGGGCAGACATTTTTCGCTTTAATCCCAGTTCACCATTGGTAATATCAACCGTATCAAATGTCTCATCTTTTCTCTGATACAGCTTTAAATATTCCTGATATTCTTCCAGATCTACAGCCTCAAGCTTATCCAGATCACTTACTTTAAAATCAGTAGTTTCATAATTTTTATAATGTGGATTTTCATCAATCAAAAATCGAAAAAACAACCGGATATCATAGGCATAGGAAATTCTGGTTCTTGTAGAGGTAGTTGGTTCAATGGCACGAAAATAATCCTTTGCAAATGAAGGAAGGGTTTTTAAAACTTCCCGGAGTTTGCGAATATTCTCCATGTCGTTTTGTTCGTGATAGGTTCTGTATTCCATGTCAATTCTTCCTTTCTATTTACATAATATAATTATGTAAATTTATATTATGTAAAGGTGATTTATATATAAGTCCGTTTATCTATGCGAAAAACCTGTGTTTGTCGCATAGATCTATTATACACTACTCGGGGGCATCCGTCAAGGAACGTTCAAAAACCGCTTTGAGATTGAACTTGACGCAATATGCAACAAGTATTCACAAAGCGGTTTTCATAAAAATCTCCAGGCAATTGAGAGATATTGTCAAAGTTTGTATTCTGTAGAGTAATAAGGCATAATCAAATTCTGACCAGAAATGATCTTTCCATTTCGAATAGAATTTAACTGGCTGACTTCCTGAATATAAGCTTCCTTGGATTTATAATGTTCCAAATATTCATCAGCCAGATCCCATAAAGTATCTCCAGGCTGAATCTCAATGTTGGTATAATATTTATAGTAAGTAACATCCTCTTTCTTATCCTTTGCTTTTGATAAAAAGCCCCCGAATGTAATTGTTAAAAGGATAATCAAACAAAGAGTTAGACCAACTCCAAATACAATTTTTCTTCTCTCGTACATACGCCACAACCCTCCCAAAAAGAAATCGAACATATTTTCCAAACAATCGTTCTGCATATTGTTATTATACATACAGAACAATTGTTTGTCAATACATATGTTCGAAAAATGTTCGACCTTTTGTTCGGGTTTTACAACTGGCTTAATCCAACTGTTTTATACAGTCAATGGTGGCCTGATAATCTTCCTTAACTTTCTCCAGTGCAGGCTCTAAGTCCTCGCCGTACTCCTCTCTGTTCCGCAACAATTCCGCAAGGATGTTTGAGGATTCATAGAGCCGGTCTAAGGAGAGATTCTGACAGATTCCCTTTATTGTATGAGCTGCCCGGAATGCTTCCGGCATATTACGAGTTTCCATAGAGGTACAAAGCAGATCATAGCTGGAATCATTGAGAACGCGAAGCACAAACTTCTTAATTCGTTCCTCGGTTCTCAAACGTCCTTCTACATCCGCATAATTTCCGCCCATAGCATCATAGCATTCTCTTATTGTCATTTGCATACCATCCTTTCAATTACTCCTTTTTATAATTTATCATAATTAAAGGGGTTATTCAAGAATATAATTATTTTTGCTTGCAAGCTTTCTTCTCACATGATATCATGTCGGAGGAGGAAAGCGTTATTATGAAACTGCAACAACTTTTAAGTTATACACGCAGAGCCGTGGACGATTACCATATGATTCAGGAGGGAGACAAGATTGCTGTGGGAATCTCCGGAGGAAAGGACAGCCTTACCATGCTCCATGCTCTCCATGGTTTAAAACGCTTCTATCCAGCCCATTTCGAGATAGAAGCCATTACAGTAGATTTGGGCTTTCCAAACTTTGATTTAAGCGGCATACGGGCTTTATGTGAGGACATGGAGGTCCATTATACGATAGTTCCCACAGATATCTATGACATTATCTTTCATGTCCGCAAGGAAAGTAATCCATGTGCCCTCTGTGCCAAAATGCGAAAAGGTGCATTGAATCAAGCAATTAAAGAAACTGGCTGCAATAAGGTTGCTTATGCTCATCATAAAGATGACGTGGTGGAGACTATGCTTCTCTCTCTGATTTTTGAGGGTCGTTTTCATTCCTTTGCTCCCGTCACCTATCTTGATCGTATGGATCTGACTGTTATTCGTCCCCTTATGTATGTAAGTGAGGCGGATGTCATAGGATTTCAGCATAAATACGATCTGCCGGTCTGCAAAAGCCCATGCCCTGCGGACGGACATACCAAACGGGAATATGCCAAGGAGCTGCTTCATGGGCTGAATCAGGAACACCCTGGAACCCAGGAGCGTATGTTTCGTGCCATTCTGGATGGTATTTACAAGCCATATGAATCATTGGAATATGTTCAGTCATTATCAGATATTAAAAAAGATTCTGCAAGCTAAAATCAGGGAGCTATGGATAAACGCCTAAAGACTAAGGCCTTATTTCTCCATAACTCCCTGATTTTAGTTTACTACAATAATTATGCAATTACAGCATGGATATCTTAACTTTCTTCTATCTCACTGTGAAGCTGCTGCAGAGATTTTACTTCCAGCTTACCACTCTTTTCTTTTACCTTACGAATCCCCTCTACCGTTGCAATAGCCGCTGCCATAGTAGTCATATAAGGAATCTTGCCTTTAATGGCTGCTTTTCGAATATAGCTGTCATCGTATCTGCTTTCCTTTCCCGAGGGCGTATTTACAATTAATTGAATCTCTCCGTTGGCAATGGCATCCATAATGTTGGGACGCCCTTCCTGAAGTTTTTTGATTTTTTTAGCGGGAATTCCATCTGCCACAATCATATCATAAGTACGTCCTGTGGCCATAATAGAGAATCCATCTTTGTGGAAGCCTCTTGCCACCTGTAGAACCTCCGGTTTATCCCGATCGCTGACACTGATAAGCACGGTACCTGACAGTGGCAGACAGGTCTGCGTGGCTTCCTGAGACTTATAGAATGCCTCACCAAAATTGGAGGCAAGTCCAAGCACCTCCCCAGTAGAACGCATTTCCGGTCCCAGAAGTGGATCTACCTCCTGGAACATATTGAATGGGAACACAGCCTCTTTTACACCATAATGATGGAAGTGATGCTCTTTTAAACCCGGAACAGGCGAGGGAGTGCCTGTCAGTTCTTCTGTAATAACCTGCGTAGCAAGCTGTACCATCTGAATGTTGCAGACTTTGGATACCAAAGGCACGGTTCTTGAAGCTCTCGGATTAGCTTCCAGAACAAATACCTTTCCACCCTCAATGGCATACTGCATGTTCATCAGGCCGCATACATGCATCTCTTCTGCGATTTTCTTGGTGTATTCCTTAATGGTCTTCAAATTCTCATCTGAAATATTGAGAGATGGCAGGATGCAGGCCGAATCGCCGGAATGTACGCCGGCCAGTTCAATATGTTCCATTACAGCCGGAACAAAGGCATGAGTCCCGTCGCAGATGGCATCTGCCTCACACTCCATAGCATGATGCAGGAACCGGTCAATCAGGATAGGTCGATCAGGTGTCACTCCTACAGCTGCACGCATATAGCCAATCAGGCTTTCCGGATCATGTACAACCTCCATACCGCGGCCGCCCAGCACATAAGAGGGACGCACCATAACGGGATAACCAATTTTCTCAGCAATGGCAAGTGCTTCGTCTGCATTTACAGCCATACCTGCTTCTGGCATAGGAATGTTAAGCTTCTCCATAATGGCACGAAACCGATCCCGATCCTCCGCCAGGTCAATGATCTCCGGGCTGGTACCTAAGATCCGCACACCATTCTTCTCAAGCTCCGCCGCCAGATTCAGAGGTGTCTGTCCGCCAAACTGGGCAATTACACCTGCAGGCTTCTCTTTCTCGTGGATGCTTAACACATCCTCCAAAGTCAGCGGCTCAAAATACAGCTTATCGGAGGTATCATAATCTGTAGAAACCGTCTCCGGATTGCAATTTACAATAATTGTCTCGAACCCCAGTTTTTTAAGAGCAATGGCTGCATGAACACAACAATAGTCAAATTCAATTCCCTGACCTATGCGATTGGGCCCACCGCCTAAGATCATAATCTTTGGTCGATCCGTGTTTACCGTGCTGTGATCCGGTGCATTATAGGTAGAGTAATAATAAGCATTATCTTTGGTGCCACTCACATGAACCCTTTCCCAGGCTTCTGTTACACCAATTGAAATCCTGGCTTTGCGGATCTTTTCCTCCGGAACATCCAGAATCTGACTTAAGTACCGATCCGAAAATCCATCCTCTTTTGCCCGCTTCAGATCTGCGGCTTCTGGAACCTGTCCATGGCTGGATGCAATAAGTGATTCCTCCTCTTCTACCAGTTCTTTCATCTGCTCAATAAAATAATGCTTTATTTTTGTCAGATCATAAAGTTCTTCCACGGTTGCACCCTTGCGAAGAGCTTCATACATAACAAACTGCCGTTCACTGGTAACCCCATGGAGCATTTTCAAAAGTTCCCGCTTGGTTTTATCATGAAAGTCCTTGGCAAAGCCCAAACCATAACGTCCGTTTTCCAGGCTGCGGACAGCTTTCTGGAAAGCTTCCTTGTAAGTCTTTCCAATGCTCATAACCTCGCCGACGGCACGCATCTGTGTTCCCAACTTGTCCTCCACGCCCTTGAACTTTTCAAAGGCCCAACGGGCAAACTTGATCACCACATAGTCCCCGTCCGGCACATAACGGTCAAGGGTTCCATATTTGCCACAAGGAATTTCATCCAGGGTCAGGCCGGAAGCAAGCATGGCAGATACCAACGCAATGGGAAAGCCGGTTGCCTTGGAAGCCAGTGCGGAGGAACGGGAGGTTCTGGGGTTGATCTCAATGACAATATCCCGATCCGTCACCGGATCATGAGCCCACTGTACATTGGTCCCACCGATGACCTGAATTGCTTCCGCAATCTTATAGGACTTTTGCTGAAGACGTTTCTGCACCTCCTCGGAAATAGTCAGCATGGGAGCGGAACAGAAAGAATCTCCCGTATGCACGCCAAGGGGATCGATATTTTCGATAAAGCAGACTGTAATAATATTATTCTTACTGTCACGAACTACCTCTAACTCAAGCTCTTCCCAGCCAAGGATGGACTCTTCTACCAATACCTGACCTACCAGGCTGGCCTGAAGACCCCTTGCGGTAACGGTCTTAAGCTCCTCCACATTGTAAACCAGGCCACCACCCGCGCCACCCATGGTGTAGGCAGGACGCAGAACCACCGGATATCCAAGCTTCTCTGCGATAGCTACCGCTTCGTCTACGCTGTAAGCCACTTCGCTCCTGGCCATCTCAATGCCAAGGCTGTCCATGGTATGCTTAAACTCAATACGGTCCTCCCCACGCTCAATGGCATCCACCTGAACACCAATTACCTTCACTCCATACTTGTCCAAAACACCTTTTTTCGAAAGCTCCGAGCAAAGATTAAGACCGGATTGTCCGCCGAGATTTGGCAATAAGGCATCTGGTCTTTCTTTCTCAATAATCTGTGTCAGCCGTTCCACATTAAGCGGCTCAATATAGGTTACGTCAGCAGTTCCGGGATCGGTCATAATGGTGGCCGGGTTGGAATTTACCAGCACAATCTCATATCCCAATTTTCTTAAAGCTTTGCAGGCCTGAGTGCCGGAATAGTCAAACTCGCAGGCCTGTCCGATGATAATGGGACCAGAGCCGATAATCAGAACCTTGTGAATGTCGTTTCTTTTGCTCATAGTTATTCTCCTTTATAAATTAGCAGGGCACAGCATATGAATCTATGCTGCTTTGCCATGCCCTGTTTATAAGCTACTACTCTAAAATAATCGTAAAAGGTCCATCGTTAACAAGCTCCACCTTCATATCTGCACCAAAGCTTCCCTGTTGAACCTGAGGCACCTGACTTTTACAACTCTCAATGATATATTCATAAAGCTCCTCTGCAACTTTCGGATCTCCTGCATTGGTAAAACCAGGGCGGTTGCCGTGACTACAGTCAGCGTAAAGAGTAAACTGAGATACCAGCAGCAATTCCCCTTCCACATCTTTTAAAGAAAGGTTGATTTTTCCGTTTTCATCGGAAAATATCCGAAGGCCAAGCATTTTCTTTACGAGACGGTCCGCTTCTGCTTTTGTATCCCCCCGGCCCACGCCGATGAGGACCAGGAAGCCTTTTCCAATATTTCCAATAACAGTCCCATCCACCGTTACCGATGCATGGGACACTCTCTGTATGACAAATTTCATATAAACTTCCTATATTCTTTCGTGTTCTTTTTCTTTATATGTAATAAATTCCCGAATTACATGGATTGTACCATCTATGCCAAGTGTGCTTGTATTCAAACACAAATCATATCCGGCGGCATCTCCCCACTTTTTACTGGTATAGTAATTATAATAGCTGGCTCGACCCTTATCGGTCTTGCGGATCAGATCCTTTGCCTTGGCATCGGTAAGATCATGCCGTCTGGCGATCCGGACAATTCGAGACTGAAGATCCGCATGGAGAAATATATTCACCACATTGGATACACCCTCTAATGCATAGTCGGCACATCTTCCTACGATCACGCAGGGACCTTCGGACGCAATCTTTTTAATACTGTCAAACTGTGCCAGAAAAACCTTATGATTCAAAGGCATTTCAGAAAATGCAGCAGAAGAATATCCCGTAGAATAGGTATCCATTACAAGAGAATACAAAAAGCTGTTGGTAGGCTTCTCATCATGATTCTCAAAAAGTTCCCGACATAAACCACTGTCCTTGGCAGCCCTGGATAAAAGTTCTTTATCATAGCAGGGAATCCCTAGCTCCTCTGCCAACTTGATTCCAATATCATGACCACCGCTTCCGTACTGACGTCCAATTGTAATAACTGTATTATTTGCCATAATGGTATTCGCTCCTTTCTGAATCTATATTATGCATAGATTACTCACTTTTTTCCAGACTCATAATAATGCCCTTTGCAATACCTTTTGCGATATCGTTCTGATAGTTATCATCTGCCATACTCTGAGCTTCGCCGTCATTACTTAAATATCCGACCTCTACCAAAACAGAGGGCATCTCCGTATTGGAAACAATACTGTAGTCACCTTCCTTTACACCACCGTCAGAAGTGCCGCTTTCTTTTACCAGAGCATCTTCTATCATCTCCGCCAAATAAGCACTCTGTTTACTGTCTTTCTTATAGTGGCTGATAGCACCGGACACACCGGTATCCTCGGAATATCCGCAGTGTATACTTACCAGAAGATCTGCCCCGGAAGTATTGGCACTCTGTACCCGCTCTTCTTTTGACATCCTTGAGTCATCCTCACGAAGCATAACTACCTGACAGCCCTGACTTTCCAGCATAACCTTAAGCTTGGCACAGATATCCAGCGTCACTTGCTTCTCTGCTGTCTCTCCCGCCGTCATGCCAACATCTTCTCCGCCATGGCCTGGATCCAGGGCAATTACAAAAGTTCCATTTTTTGAGGCAATGGTTTTCGAACCGCCGGAAACGAACTTTGTAATTAGAAAAACAATTAACCCTACAATCATCAAGGCCCCGAGGATCATACCAATAATGAGCATCATTCGCTTTCTCTTTTTACGTTTCAGTGCTTCCTGACGTCTCCTTTTGGCTTCCATCCTCCGTCGGCGTTCCGCCGGACTCATCTCTTTTTTTCTTTCGTTATGCTCCATTGTTACATTCATCCCCCATTATTTTTCCCATTTTTCGCAGAGAGCCTGTAGCTGATCCGCAAGTTTTGCCAGATCTTTGTTAGCCCAACCTTTACTCCGATCAATCAGACGCATGAGCCTCTTGCCAACCTCTACCAATCTATCATATACGGTAGATACCGGTTTTGCAAGCTTTTTATCTTTCTCTAAGCGAATCTTATTGCCAACTTCCAGATGAGTATTGGTAATCAAATCATAACAGCCGCCACTGTAAGGTGCTCTTGCATCATATCCATAATTTGCTTCCAGGCACTCTACAAATCGATCACAAATTGCATCCTCTCCATGAACCACGAAAACTCTTTTAGGCTTTTTCTCAAAGCCCTGAATCCAGGAAATAAGTCCATCCTTATCCGCATGTCCGCTAATCCCCGCCAACCTACAGATTTTAGCCCGTATCTCAATCTCCTCACCAAAAAGCTTCACAGTCTTGGCACCCTCTGCAATGGCCCGACCAAGGGTTCCTACAGCCTGATATCCTACAAAGAGAATGGTGCTGTCCTGTCTCCAGAGATTATGCTTCAGATGATGACGAATACGCCCGGCCTCACACATACCTGATGCAGACAGAATAACCTTTGGTTCATCATCAAAATTAATGGCTTTGGATTCATCGCTTGTAATGGACAAGTTCAATCCTGGGAAAGAAATAGGATTGACTCCTCTTTTTACAAGAGCCAGGGTTTCATCGTCAAAGCATTCATACATATTTTTATTAAAAATAGTCGTTGCCTGAACTGCAAGAGGACTGTCTACATAAACAGGAAAGCCTTCGTGCCCTTTCACAAGCCCTTTCTCTTTAATCTCCCGTAGAAAATACAGCATCTCCTGGGTTCTTCCTACTGCAAAGGACGGAATTACCACATTGCCGCCCCGATCAAAAGTCTCCTGCAAGATCTCCGTAAGAGCATCCACATAATTCAGGTGGGCCCCATGATTCCGATCTCCGTAGGTGGATTCCATTACCACATAGTCTGCCTCCGTCACGCAATTGGGATCCTTTAAAATAGGCTGATTACGATTACCAATGTCGCCGGAAAAGACGATTTTACGTTCTTCCTCCCCTTCTTTAAGCCATATTTCAATACAAGCCGAACCCAGGAGATGGCCTACGTCCGTAAAGCGAATGGTGATTCCCTCTGACACCGAAAGCTTCTCCCCATAAGCACAGCCACAAAACAGCTTAATGGCTCCATCTGCAGCAGCCATATCGTAAAGAGGTACAAATTCTTTCTCTCCGGAACGCTTTGCTTTCCGATTCCGCCACTCAGCCTCGAACATCTGAATATGTGCACTGTCCCGAAGCATAACTTCACATAGATCCTTTGTTGCTTTGGTGGAAAAGATCACACCCCGAAAGCCTTGTTTATACAGAAGCGGCAGCAGGCCAGAATGATCAATGTGAGCGTGGGTTAAAAACACATAATCAATATCCGTAGCAGCAATGGGAATCTCCCGATTCTCATAATAATCAGGCCCTTGCTCCATACCATAGTCCACAAGTATGACTTTGCCACAAGCCTCCAGCATATGACAACTTCCGGTTACTTCATGAGCTGCTCCCAAAAATGTAATCTTCATATTCTGTCCCCCCTATCATTGAGTTTCTTTCTATTTCATTGTTTTATTATACCGTTTTAAAGCTGAAAACACAGTGAACTTTCATTGGCTTCGCTCTCTTAGCATGGCGATTTCCCTTGTCCATCCGGCATCATCATTGGGTGTTTCCAAAATAAAAGGTAACTCCCGAAGAGACGGATGATTAATAATGCGTTCAAAAGCTGCCAGTCCGATAGTCCCTTCTCCAATACGGGCATGCCGGTCTTTATGGCTTCCCTTGGGATTCATACTGTCATTTATGTGAATGGCTTTCAACCGGGACAAACCAAGAACCCGATCAAACTCTTCCAAAACGCCGTCCAAATCATCTACAACCTCGTACCCTGCATCCCATACATGGCAGGTATCCAGGCAAATTCCCATTTTATCTGAAAGTTCTACCTGTGAGAGGATTCTGTGAAGTTCATCAAAGCTGCGTCCAATCTCACTACCCTTACCAGCCATGGTCTCTAAAAGAACTGTGGTTGTTTGATTCGGTGTTAAGCATTGGTTCAGCATCTCGGCAATCAGACGGATACCTTCTTCTACACCCTGGCCCACATGGCTGCCCGGGTGAAAATTGTAATAATTTCCGGGCGTATATTCCATTCGTAATAAATCATCAGCAAAAGTCTCTCTGGCAAACCGCCGAACTTCTGGCTTATCCGAGCAGGCATTTAAGGTGTAGGGGGCATGTGCAACAACCCGCCCGTATCCACGCCCCTGCCAGAGTCTCCTGTAACGCTCTACATCGTCAGGAACAATCGCTTTCGCATTTCCACCTCTGGGATTTCTGGTAAAAAAAGCAAAGGTATTGGCACCTAGCTTTAAGGCCTGTTTTCCCATAGCTTCATACCCTTTGGAGGCAGAAATATGACTCCCAATCTTTAGCATTGCTATAAATTCCTTTCAAGATTTAAGTCCCTTACAGGGCTTGTTCTTTTAAGGTGACCGTTACCCAACCAGTCTCATAGTTGAATCCGACCTCCAGACCTACCGGTGTATAGAAAAATACCGCCCGGTTTGGATCTTTCAAAATGGGTAGGAGGTAGTCTGCAGTCAAATCCTGCACATATTCTACACCATTATTTTGAATCTTATCCTGAGCTTGAAACCGCATAGCCAACTCCTGGTCAATATCCGTCATTTCTTCCGGTGCAATCTCCTCTCCACTTTCAATCCAGAAGCTACGGGCATCCAGGCGGACCTCTGTAACATTTTTATTATAGAAATTATGCTTAAACACAACGCTGATTTTTTCTTCATCCATAAAAGTTACATAACCGAAAGTAGAGATACCCTCCTCATATCCCCAATAAATGTCCCGGTACCTACAGGCAATACTGCGTATAGTGTCATTCACAGCGTCAAACTTGGTTGTGTCTTCCTGTTCCAAAATAGGATAGGTGGTATAATAGGTGCAGTCATCATCAGGGTCATCTGGATCTACAGACTCCACCGCCCACTGAATATGATAGTCCAGGTCCGTACGGGTCCAGTCTACAATCTCTCGATAATAAGGATCGTCCTCATCCGGTTCATAGTAACCATAATCGTAATCATCATCATATCCGCCGTAATAGTCATTATCATAATAGTCTGAACGTCCCCTGGAACCAGCCCCGGATTGTGCCGAGTTGGCAATGGCAACAATAAGCCCAACTAAAATCCCCAGAAGAATGAGCACACCTGCTATGATACCAATTACAATAGCAACCGTATGATTTTTTGTCTTTGCCGGCGTCGCATGGATATAGACAGGGGATGTCCCCGGCCCACCGGACACGCCGGCACCCCCCTGTATACCGGGAGATGGATGTTGTCCCTGATTATTATCAGAAAACCGGGGCTGTCTGCCACCTCCATAGCCACAGCTTATGCACACACCATTTTGCATCAATGCCCCGCACCGGGGGCAAAAGCCGAAATCACGATTCTCACTCATACCTCTCCTCCTGTCAGTTCATCCAGATTTTTTCCATAAGCATCCATAAAATAGGTTAAAAACAATTCTGCTTCCGGAAGTTCCATCCGCTTAATATGGCCAATCGTCTGCTCTTTTGCACGTACAAATTCCAGATTACCTGTCTGTTCTTCTTCTACACATTTGATATAAGCAGACAACTTATCTGCTGCCTTTACCAGCTTCCAGAGATAGGAATCCTCCTCCTGCTTCTCAAAAATCTCCAGATAGGATTTACGCATCTCTTTCGGAAGCATACCAAGGAGGTTTTGGGAAGCTTTATGTTCAATATCTTTGTATGTATTTTTTATCTCTGAATTGTAGTATTTGACCGGTGTAGGCATATCTCCTGTGATAATCTCTGTGGCATCGTGATACATTCCAAGGATCGCAGCCTTTCCGGCATCCAATTCTTTTCCCAGGCAGGAATTACCAATCACTGCAAGGGCATGAGCAATCATGGACACCTCCAGACTGTGTTCACTCAAATTCTCGTTCCGGGAATTGCGCATAAGTGCCCAGCGATCGATGTATTTCATCCGAGACATCATTGCAAAAAAACTGTTCATTTTCTTTTCCTCTTCCTTTCCCGAATCCGACAGATATTGCTGGTGAGACAGGTACTGTATTTCTTCATATACTTCTGATATTCCGGCCAGGATAGATAATATTCTTTACCCCAGGAAGAAATCTGCAGATAGTTCTCGTTCATTCCGGTTACGACTACAAAGTGAGCCTTTACTGCTGTTGCCGGCAGGTATTCTCCGTTCTCTTTCCGATAAAATGTAACCTTTTGCTTTCCAAAAACATAAGGAAAATTGGGACCTATAGCCAAAATCACCGGCATATCCTGCCGAAGCATTTCTTCGATTCTGGGCAGGATCTTTCCCGGACGGATGCACCAGCTTGCCCGCAGATCAATCCGGTAATGCCGAAAATAGCGGTTCATTGCTATGGGTAAGAAAAATCCGGGAACTCCAAAACCGGGTATGATAGAAAGATATCTCCGACGCATTTTTATCAGATAACGCTCATATCTGGGATAAGACAGGAAACCGTCCTCCCTCAGAATCCCATACAACAAATCGGTCTCGCAGGAAGTCTGATGTAAACCAAGGTACAACAGAACATCTGACATTCCAACTACACCACAGCCATACTTTCGCATAATGCGGCTTTCAGACCAGGTCTGGCTTCCTCCAAAGGAATGCTCGTTCTGTACTTTTATCGAAAAATATGGATATCGCAGGCTGCAACGCTTCATTTCCATATGAGTTCTCCTTTTTAGTTCCGTAATACCTTTTTCAGTACCACTTGTCGGTCTTCACACTTTATTCTTTAGTATAACACAAAAAGAGACGGTTGTCATCATACCGCCTCTTTAATATGATAATTTATTCTTGCCCACGTAAGAATTCGCACGACAGCCATTAATTTGCACTGGAGGCCTCCGCTGCCTGAGCTTTCTCTACAACTTCCTGAAAGCCTGCTGCTACAGCCCCAGAAGTAATCGTTGCTCCGCTTACCGCATCCAGATGGGTACTTACTTCGTCAATGTATGCATCGGAAAGCTCCGCAAATACGGTTTCATTGTATTGGGTAATTGCTTTCTGTCCAACAGTCGGTGTCTCGGAATCCCCCTGGGCCATAAGATAACTGATTCGTTCGTCTTCAATAGTGAGTGTTATGATTACATCCCCGCCATAGCCCTGACTGGAGGCCGTATAAGTAGTTCCGTTATCATTGCCTTTGCCAGATAAGGCCCTGTAGATCGGATTGGACAGTGCGGTAACCAGAATCATTAAAAGAATAATTACAGCAAGGGAGATGATTCCTCTCTTATTAGGTTCTGCTTGTATTGCCATGGTATGCCTCCTTATAAAGGATGTTATGATACTTCACATTCAGCATACCCAATTTTTTTATCATTTATTCCTGTATACAATGAGCCAAATGCCACAAGAATGCCTTATTCGGAAAGCAACGTACCCATATAATAAAATCCTTTACACTCCTTAAGCTCTACTTTGCGGATGGTTCCGATTAGGGATTTGTCCCCTGGGAAGTGTACCAGAAGATTGTTGCTCATGCGTCCGGTCAAAAGGGAAGAATCGTGTTCATTTACTTCCTCGATCAGTACTTCCTGCACGGTTCCGGCAAAGCGGACAGTTTGGAATCTGGCATTTTCCTGCACCAGAGACAAAAGCCTGTCAAACCGGGACCTTACTTCTGATTCCGGAACCTGATTCTCCATAGCCGCAGCAGGCGTTCCTGTCCGCCTGGAATAAATAAAAGTATAGGCATTGTCATAACGAACCTTGCTTACCACGTCCAAAGTCTCCAGAAAATCTTCCTCGGTCTCTCCCGGAAAGCCTACAATGATATCCGTGGTCAGAGAAATATCAGGGATTTCTCTTCGTATTTTTCCGGCAAGCTCCAGGTACTGCTCCTTGGTATATTTTCGGTTCATAGCTTTCAAAATTCGGGAACTGCCTGATTGAAGAGGCAAATGCAGATGCCGGCAGACTTTCTTTGACTCTTTCATCACCTGAATCAGTTCATCCGACAAGTCCTTGGGATGAGAGGTCATAAAGCGAATCCGGGCAATGCCGTCTATCTGCTCTACTCTTAGAAGAAGCTCCCCGAAAGATATGGGCTCTTTTAAGGTCTTTCCATAGGAATTTACATTTTGTCCCAGAAGCATAACCTCTGACACGCCGTCAGATGCCAGGGTCTCAATCTCCCGGATAATGTCTTCCGGCCTCCGGCTGCGTTCCCGCCCTCGAACATAGGGCACAATACAGTAGCTGCAGAAATTGTTGCAGCCAAACATAATATTGACACCGGACTTGAAAGGATATTTGCGTTCTACCGGGAGATCCTCCACAATTTGCTCCGTGCTTTCCCAAATATCAATAATCTGTTCTTTACTGTCCAGAGTCTGATACAAAAGCTCCGCAAATTTAAAAATGTTGTGGGTTCCAAAAATCAAATCCACAAAGCGATAGCTTTTTTTCAGCTTTTCCACCACCTCCGGCTCCTGCATCATGCAGCCGCAAAGAGCAATCCGCATATGAGGATTACTTTTTTTCTCATGCTTTAAGCGGCCCAGATGACCATAGACCTTTAGATTGGCGTTCTCACGCACCGTGCATGTATTGTAGATTACAAAATCCGCATGCTCGTCCCTGGCCTCCCGAAAGCCTGCCTGCTCCAGAATTCCGGTAAGCTTTTCCGAATCACGGGCGTTCATCTGGCAGCCGAAAGTCTGTACACAGAATTGGGGCAGGCGGTTGTTTTTTTGTTCAAATACCCGAACCCATTCCCGACATTTTTCAATAAAGTAATATTGTCTATCCGGTTCCCCTGTAGGGGCTTTTGCATTTATATTTATTTTATCCAAATCAATTTCCTGATACATTTCTCTTGACTTCTCTCTTCTTTTTTATATTTATAATATCATATCAATACAACTCTCTTCAATCGTTTTATCTCCGCTGCCCCTCCGCCTTTAACATAAAGGATTTCCCTCCGTCCTCTGTAACGTAGATATTTTTCTTGTATTGATTGACTTCCATATCACTGTAAATCCCTGCAATACTCCCATGATTCTCATCTTGAAAGTCCATCTCTACTTCCCCGTAGTAAGTATCGCCAAAGGGTGCTGCATTTACTTCCAGCCACGTCTTACCTCCGTCCGTGCTTTTAAGCAAAACATAATAATTATCCCACATATTGCGATCCACGGCTGCCAGCCGATAAGCAATCCCGTCGTCCTCCAAAATACATTCTGCTCCGAACTCTTCTTCATAGATCTCATTCCATTCTGCGGAGGGCTTTTGTTCTTGTTCCAATCTTTCCCATGTACGGATTTCCGCCGGGGCTCCATCCTCGAAAGCAGGCAAAGAAAGTTCATCATATTCCTGCTCCATCAGCTCTGCCAACGTTTCCGTAAAATTGGATGGCATTTCTTTTCCGGTCCAAATATGAGAGAAATTGATCCAGAAGCTATAATCTCCTGTACGCACCTGGAATTCATGAAGCGGAGACTTCCAGGCCCCGTCTCCCGAGTTGACTGTTAAAAGATATCTGTGATCCTCCAGGGCATAAACCATCCATTCTTCAATTGCGGCAGCACATGGGGCGATCTCTTCTCTGGAATGAATCAAAAAGCTTAAATACATGGGAAGTGAGTGAGCCTCTGCGGCAGTTTTGGCAGTTTCCCTTAAGGTTGTTTTCTCTACATCTGCCATAGGTTCCAGACGACTTGCGAATAAAATATCCCAATCCTTATGCTCCCAGAAATCATAGGCATCCAATTTCATCAACTGCTCTTCCAGATTGTTTTCCTCCAGATTGGAGCCTGCAACCCAGAAGAAGACATCCCTTTTCGGCTTATGCCCGCTATAGGTATGGAAAATATGCATGCTGTTGCTGCCACCTACGAGATCCGTATCTTCTCCGAAATACTCTTTCGCAGCTGAATCCAAATGCTCCATGTACAGTGCATGAAGCACATGAAAACGGGATTCTAGAATCACGACAGTCATAAAAATCAAGGTAATTGCAAGTGACAACAGTTTCTTTTTATCCATTAGTTTTCGCTCCTGCATACGGCCTGTCTCAGATCAGCATCCGGAAAGGCTGTAAAAGAAAACCCACAACACCCCATGCGGCCCGTTTCCAAAGGGGAACATTCTCCACAGTTATGTGATCCGGTATTTCATAGGAACCATCCGGAAGAGCTCTTCGGCTGTCGGCTTCCATTTCACTCATATAGCCCTCCAGTTCCTGATTCAGTTCTTTACTTTCGATCACCAGCATCAGTTCCGTATCCAGATAAGAACTTCGCAGATCCATATTGTAGGAACCGATAAGGGACAGATCATCATCAATCAGGATGCTTTTTCCATGATTGGAGATCCCTCCGTCATATTCATACAGCGGAATCCCCGTGTCCAGGATCTTCTTCTTATTGCGGATATAGTCACTGGAAGCCACAAAGTTGTCGCCGTTTTCTACGGAATTTAAAAGAATCTTTGTTTCGGGAACCGCTTCTTTTAAGAGAGAAAGCTGCTCACACATATAGGCATTGCAGACCACATAGGGAGATTGAATGATAATTCGATCCTCAGCTTCTTTCATCAATTCTATCAGCTTGCAGAAAACCTCCGGCTCCTTGGCATAAATCCCCGTAGGATTCGAGATGAGGTGAATACTTCCCGCCCCATAGGTATGCTCCGAATAGTCCCAGCTTTCATCAAAAAGCCGGGGGTAGTCATTCACAAGCTGTTCATAGCGGGCAGCCAGCATGGTTCTTTGTTCCTGCACGCCCTTTTTCTCCGCCAGACTCTCTTCATTGTGGAAAGGCCTGCACACAGTAAGGCTCCATACGCTTTCAAAATAAGCCGCCAGTTCATGGATTGAGGTCTCCTCACTTCCCGGAACTGTATTGTAAATCAGAACCTCCCGATCCCGGCTCACATTTTTATCCGTATAGGTTCCGATAAAATAGTCAAAGGTATTGCGTCCGCCAAGAATGTAAGCCCTGTCATCCACAATGACGTATTTATCATGCATCCGTCCCTGAAGCTTCCAGGGCAGCAAAGGATTCATCGGATTGTAAATGCGGATTTCCACATTTGGATGGGAGGAAAGTGCATAGAACAACTCCTGCCCCTCCATTCGAATGGCACCGCTGAATCCGTCTACCAGGATTTGAACCTGAACGCCGTTATCCGCCCGTTCAAGCAATATGGCCAGAATATCTTTCGTGCTCTCATCGGGCCGCATGTCGAACGTGGAAAGAATCACCCGGCTTTCGGCCTTTGAAAGCAAACGGATTCGCTCCTCCCAGGCACTTTCATTTGTCTCAAGAAGTGCCGCCCGATCAACTCCGGGGCTTCCCTGCCGAAAAATGGTGGTATCAAAGTCTTCCATTGTCTCTGCAGTAATTTCCGGAAAATGCAGAAAAGGCACTGTGGCTCCCGCAAGCAAATAAAGCAGGGGGACTAAGATGAAGCAAGCGATTATTTTTTTTATTGGATTATGTTTCATTTTTTGTTCCTTAAAAAATTTACTACCTGCTATTTTAACAGCTTTTCAAGGCATACCAGCTGCACATCCGGGATTCCATTAAACACACAGGAAACAATCCCTGCTTCCAGATAACCAAGATGTTTGTAGAGTCTGCGTGCGGCAAGATTGCGTGCGTTGGTATCCATCCGAAGATAAGGGCAGTGATGCTCCAGTGCATACGCCTCATAAAAGCTTACAAATTCCGAACCATATCCCTTTCCGGAAAAAGCCGGATCTACTACAAGTGTATGTAAAACCATAATCTGTTCTTCCGGTGCGTTGGGATAGGCCCAGGCAGCATCCTTATATTCCGGCACCTGGATCTGATTGATCTTTGCTGCTGCAACAACAGTTTCATCCTGAAGCATAACAAACAATTCTCCCGCTTCCCATGCATTTCGTGCTGTCTGTTCTGTGGGATAGATACCTCGGATCCAACCGGTTGTAGATTGGCTCTGCTCTTCTATGTCCAAAATATGCTCATAAATCTGAGCCACCTTTGAAATATCTCTATAGACTGCTTTTCGAATTCTGGTCATTGCTATTCCTCACTTTTCTGATTTTTCTTAGCGTTTATGAATTCTTAATGCTTATTCTAACATATAAATGCAAACCTGAGAATAAAGACTTTTTTCATTTCCAATTCTATGCTATAATTTTATACAGTTAAGACGGCAGGAGGCCTTTTATGATTCGAAATGCAAAAACAAATGATTTGATAAGAATATTAGAAATCTACAGATATGCCAGACAATTTATGTCAGAACACAACAATCCCACACAATGGCCCGATCATTATCCCCCGAAAGAACTGCTGGAAGAATACCTCGGGAAGCAGCAACTCTATGTTGTTACTGAGGGAGAATGTATTCATGGAGTTTTTACTTTTTTTATTGGGGAGGATGACACTTATAAGGTAATCTCTGCAGGTTCCTGGCTGTCCGATGCTCCTTATGGTACCATCCAGTTCATGGCTAATTAAAGGGAACAAAAAGAAAGGGAAAGCCAATCCAGACGGT